>CAJTOL010000030.1 GCA_910577645.1 uncultured Lachnospiraceae bacterium | reverse complement strand
GGTCTGCGTCCATAGGCTCGGCTTCCCCGGAAAAGGGCAAGCCCATAAGCCCGTAGAGCATTTTGATGATTTTGAACAGCTTCCCCCGGTCGGCGGGAGTGTTCATGGTAACAAGAATATCTGTCAAGCGGTTTATGGTTTCCATATCGCCGCCCGTCGTTACCCATACCATTTCTGCGAATGGCTGCGTGATTGCCCCGGCTACAAGGTTTATCTTATCCTTGCCGATTTCGCCGGACGTATAATACCCTTGTCTAAAAGCTCGTTTTTCATGTCGTCCTCCTGTTCATGCGTCTAAATTTTTGACGCTATTTTGCCGCCCTTGCTCCAAAAGTGGGCTTGTAAAGAGATACGGCGTGATATAAGCAGAAACGGCAAGAACCTTGAAAAATCAATGGTTTTTGCCGTTTTCTATAAAGGCTTGTAAGAAGTTATAAGACGATTTTCGTCTATAAAATCAATAAAAAATACCAGAATTTCCTGAATCTCTATCTTTTCTTTAAAAGAAAGCTCCGCCCAGGGGCTTTTTTCTTTTTGGGAAATCCACAAATTTGGTTTTTTCCACAGCCTGGCCTGATTGTTTATCAGATTTTCCCCATTATATAAAGAAGAAACCAGACGAATATAGGGATTTTTATAATCTGCCCAATCCTTATGCCCCATAAGAAATCCCGGAAGCTCTTCTTTTCCTGCAATGATTCTCACTCCGGAAGCCTTTCTAAATACTGCAGTTGAAAATCCCTCTCCCGGCCCGTCCATTTTTTCCAGAGATATCCATTGCCTTCCGGGTTCCAGCTTTAAGCTGCCCTCTCCTGTTTTTTTCCCGTAAGCCGCCCTGGAGGGCAGGAAGGATTCATAAATCTCATAGAAAAGTTCTGTCTTGGCTGCTGCCTGGAAAAGCGCTTCAGCTTTTCCCGCCGCCTTAGGCCACACCAGGAATCCTCCTTCTTCCAGATCCCAGCTGCCGTCCTCTTCTGCGCTTCCTTTCTCCTCCTCAGAAGAAACCCTTACGGCGGCATTTCCCGCCAAATTCCTTGTCTCATCAAAGTCCACTCCCGGAATCAGCATATCCCCGTCTAAAAGGCGCTGCTGAATGTCCTTTACCTCTTCCTTGTCCAAATCCCCCGGCCTGCACTCCAGCTCCAGGCATTTCGCTGCCAGAGTTCCCGCCGCCTGGCCGGAAAGGGCGCAGGTATTCATAATCCGGGTGGAAGCAAAGGCTACATGGCTGACTCCAATATTCCTTCCGGCAAAAACCAGGTTTCCGACTCTTTTGTTATACAGGCACCTTAAAGGTATGGGATAAATCTGCACCGGAATCTGAGTGCAGTTTTCCTCCCCTGTATTGACTCCGTCTGAAGGATGAAAATCCAGATACCAGCCTCCGTAAAATGCGCTGTCAGAAAATCCTTCCGGTTCCAAAACATCCTTTTGGCAAAGCACCTTCTCTGTAATCATCCGGCGGCTCTCTCTTTTGCCGGGAAGATTTCCTTCCCAGGAGAGAGTCAGCTGATCCGCCTGAAACCTGCCGCTGTTTTTTATATAATTCCATACCCCGGTTACCAGACGTTTTAACTCCAGGCCGATTTCCTGGGCATCGTCAATGGTATTCTGCATCCCTCCCATCTCAACTTCTATTTGTTCCATAGGGTAGGCGAAATCCGGAGCCTTATATGCTACCGGCTTACCTGCATTTTGGGTAAAAAAGAAAATGGTATTTCCAAATGTAGTTTTCTCCGGCTTTAACGGCGCAAGGCTTTCGCCGTATTTCTGCCGTTCCTCCTTTCCCATGGCGCTGGGCGCTCCGGCCAATTGGCCGATGGTTCCATCCCCTGTGGCATCCATAAATATACGGCCTTCAAATTCAATGATTTTTTCCGTTCCCATCTGACTCCCCACAACAGATTGGATGGTTCCGTCCTCTTTCATTTTTACCTCTGCCACATGGGTATTTAAAAATAATGTAATATTTTCTTCCAGAAGCGTCTGCTCCAGCAGAACATCATCCCAAAAAACCGGGTTGGCTTCCGGATTTAAATACAGGTTTCTAAGCTTTAATTCTCCCCAGATCCCCATCTCCTCCGCGTACAGGCTGCCCCCGCCGGCGGCTCCCCTTGTCCATACCCGGATCTCGCTGCTGGAATTGCCGCCCAGCACAGGACGGTTTGTTATCAATACGGTCTTTTTCCCCTGTCTTGCCAGAGCCAAGGCCCCGCAGATTCCAGCAGGCCCGCCGCCTATTACCACTGCTTCTGCCCGATAAATCACGGCTCAATCCTCCCTTTGCAAAATTTTACACAATAATCCCGTTTTTAGTATAGATTCTCTCATATTCCTTCCGGTTTTTGTGCTTTTTTCTAAATTATATTCTATATATTACCACTATGTAGGAGGATTTTCATTAAATTTTCTGCTATGTTTCTAGATTATTCTGCAATATTGTATTATAATATTTTTGTGGCTGATCCCGGTTTTCTTTCGGAAAATTTTCAAAAGCTATCTGAGGAAAAAGTTTAGCGCCCATTAAATGCGGCAGAAAGAGGAAGAAATGGATAAAAGATACAGCAAAATCGCAGATTTTTTTGCTTTTGCAGAAAAAGAATATCAGATTCAGATTTGTATTAAAGACTATTCCGGATTTGTCCCGGTAAACAAGGATCTGGATGAGGCCCTTCAGCCCTATCTGGCCCACACCAACCCATTCTGTATGTATATAAAATCCGAAAAAGCAGTATACCATCGCTGCCTGTCTATGATCCGGAAAATGAACCACCGCTGTCAAAAGGAAGGAAAGACCTTTTTCGGCATGTGCCACGGAGGCTTATGTGAATATGTAACCCCTATTATCAATCGGAATCTGGTTATCGGCACCATTAATATCGGATTTTTCCCCGGGCATGAAGCCCTGTCCTTCAATCGAATCCGCCATGTGTGCCAGGCTTCCGCCACCTTAAAAGAAGAAACGGCTATCGCCCTCTACCGCCAGAGCATCTTCACTCCCTCTATCCGGCCGGAAGCCCTGATTCCCCTTATGGAACTGATTGCAGAATATTTATCCTTTACCTATGACACCATGGAATCCACCCGCAATTCTTCCGGAAGACGCCACTATAATTCCAATGAGGATACCATCCTCTCCCACGCCGCAAAGTACATTCGTCAAAACTTTACCCAGCGGATTACCATGGAGGAGCTGGCAGATTTCTGCCATTGCAGCCAGTCCCATTTAAGCCATATTTTTAAGCGGAGGATCCAGGTAAACGTCAATACCTATATTAATAAGGTACGCATTGAGGCCTCCAAAAATTTCCTGGTGGAAACGGATATTTCCATTGGGGATATTGCCTTTCACGTAGGCTTTAATGATTCCAATTACTACACCCGCGTTTTCACCCAGCTTGTCAGCATCTCTCCCCGGGAATACCGGAGGCGGTTTAAACATAACGGGGAAGGCCTGCATCCCTTATAAAGCGGCCGCAGACTCCCCTCTGAAACGGACCTACAAATTGGCCCCGTTCCAGCCCCAGTTTTCCGCTTCCTGATAGGTAATGTAGATCCGCTCCTGGCTGATTTGAAGTTCCTCTTCAAAAATCATGCTTAACAGACCGGTGAACCTGTCATAGTCGCTGGCCGACGCCTTTCCGAAAATTTTTACCTCGATAAAGGCCGTAGGCCCATCTTGATTCCCCTGAAAATACAGGCTGTATTCATCTTCAAATCCAACCATCAGCCAGTTTTCCGTTTTTCCCGGAATAGCGGCAATGGCTTTTCCCAAACGGGTTTTTACTGCACTTTTCTGTTCATCGGTAAGTTTAATGGATACTTTTGAATTAATAAACGGCATATTTAGCCCTCCTTATTATTATCTATGATTTCCTATTGCAGCCTTACATTCCTCGTATGTAAGAATATGATTGATACGGTTATTATTCACAGAATATGCCTGAATAATGTACTGCTTCAGAACAGAATTGGCTCATTTTCCAGGCAGCCATTGGATGTTCCGCAATATTCCTTAAAATTTGACTATCTGAAAAGAGTAGCTCTGGTCTGTATTCCCCCTTCTCAAAAGTATCCAAATATTCCATTTCCTCTGGCATCAGAACCATAAGTTCCCTAATATATTTCTTCGCCTCCATTTTGCGTTCTTCTAAATGAAAGTTATCCTTTTTCCGAAGCACCGGAAACAAATCGCGTCTTATTTTAGAAAAATCCAACCGGTCAATCGCCAAAGTATCAAACGTTTTGTTTATCTGCTCTGCCGATATGGAAGCATAGAAAATAATACATTTACGAAGCAATTATCTCCATTGGCTCCAGAGTACGTACCAACACGCTCTCTTTAAAAATATTTGTCACTATCTTTCGCTCTGTAGGTGCAAAAATATGAGAACGCAAAGAATAATTTACTTCCAATTTGATGCTGTCTCTATTACCGCCGGCATTTTGGTACTGGAACAGCATAGAATCCAAACTATGGCAATATCTTGAAGAAGCTGACAATGTATATCCTTCTTCCAGCATATATTTTTTGAGAGCCTCCGAAATCATCTCTCTTGCCGTTTTCATCTCTTCCAAAGACAGATTCAGAGTAAAATCAAGATCCAGATCCACAGACAAACGCGGTAAGTCAAAAATTGTCATATTAATTGCCGTCCCGCCCTTTAAAGCAAGATGCTCATGCAGGTACTCATCCGTATTTAAATATACCAGTATTTCTTTTAACCGCAAAACCTTTTCAAACGTATCGCGTACAAAGCCACTTTTCTTTGCCGCCTGTCCTAGTTGCCGCCTGTCCTAGTTGTCCTCTATCGTAAATTACCATATCCTATACTCCATTTTTCAAAGTATTTATTCCGAGAGGAATGATTAAACGCCAAGCGCCATCATACTTTCCTTCATGGCAATCTTTTGTTAAATAACGTTTACTCAATCCTATTTTTTCTTTACATATTTCAAAAAATTGATCTGATAGAGAAAGCTGTTGCCGATAAGGTTTTAATAGAAATCCTGTCTTTTGGTATAAAAATTGATTGTCATAACACTCTAAATATACAAGCAGCCTTTTTTCATCCAATCGGGATATGTTTTGAATATTCACTATCACTTCTTCCAGTCCTGCTATTTTATCCATATCTTTAATACTGTCTACTACGGTTCGTTCCTTATCCGTCACCCGCACTCCACCACTATACTCTACACTTTGAACCCCTTTATCACATTTAGAAACTATGCAATGATACGTATATCCGTCAAATTCAAAATCACGAAACTTCTCCTCAGAGGATACATACACTTCATAAAAAATCTGGTCACTTATTCCATAATACTCCATTGCTGAATGGTGGGAAACATAAGAAGTTGGCGTTATAGCACTTGCGATTTGATAACGATTTGCAAGCGGTGAATCCGTTTCTCCACTGATGCATGTGTAGAGATTATTCCGTATTTTTACTGCAAGGCCTTTTGCCATTAACCGCTTTACTGCGGAACGAGCACTTTCAATTTTCTCATAATATCGGTTTACATTTTCTATCGTAAACACTGGCTGCTTTAATAATTCAAAATATAAATTCATTCTAATTACTTGTTTATTTTTTTATTATAATAGTTTAAATCCAATCTATAATAACACTTATTTAATCCAATACTATTGTATTTCTTCTTTTCTGTCAAGGATTTTTCTTGATACATTAAAAAAGGACCGCAAAAGATGTATTGAAAATTTTACATACAGTCTTATCCTCCGGCTTTTCGGTACTCTGACGGTGACATTCCTGTGTGCTTTTTAAAGAGGCGGCTAAAATATAATGGATTTTCATATCCCACAATGGCCGCAATCTCTGTTACATTGCAGGAAGTGGTAATTAAAAGATTCTCGGCGTTGGCAATCCTCAGATTTAAAATGTACTGCATTGGAGTAATGTTGTGGTACTGTTTAAAATTCCTTATAAACCAGCATGCGCTCATATGTTTCGATACTGCATAATCCTCAATGCTGATATTCTGGTTGTAAGAACGGTTAAAGTATCGGGTTGCTTCTTCCATTTCCTCCTGGATACGGACATTCTGCTTTTTGCCGTCTGCCAGCCTGCGGCTAATCCGAATTAACAGTTCCCTTAAAAGAAGGGCAAGAAGTTCCTCATAATGAGGCCTGACAGACTGGAGTTCCAGAATCATCTGGCGGAACAGGCTATGAAACTTTGGGGAATTTCCCGTATAAAATATCTGCTGGTTTAAGGGAATATTATGCTCCCGCAAAATCTTTTTCACATCCCGCCCTGTAAAATGCACCCAGTATACCTCTGTCTGATCTTTTCCATAATAAACATACCGCTGAAGTTCTCTGGGTTTATACAATACCATATGCCCCGCCGTCACCTCCTCTTCCTTCCCGTCAATGAAAAAATAGCCTTTTCCGGAGGCAATATATAAAATCTGAAAGTCGATCCTTCCTTTTGGCCGGTAGGTGGGAAGCCTGGGCCTGGTAAATAAATGATAAGTCCCGCAGCTTCCCACCACCAGAGGCCTGGTTTTGTCCATAAAATCTACCAAAGAATGATTCAAATATCCGCAATTTGTGTACATATGTGCTCCCCCTTTTGATACAATTGTACTATTTTATGCATGTTTTGTCCAATGCTGTTTATGGACAGTTGTGCAAATTTAGCTTACAATCTAAGCAAATAAAAGAAAAGGAGAAGGCATTATGATTGTACCGCGCTATTATGAGGACTTAAAAATAATGCATGAAAATACGCTGCCTCCCCGAGCGTACTATGTCCCGTCCTCAAAACCGGAACCCGACCCTATAGAAGCAAGAAGCGCCTCCGACCGCCTGCTTCTCTTAAACGGCTCCTGGCAATTCCGGTATTACAAAAGCATTTATGATCTGACCGAACATTTCTACAAAACTGATTTTTCACCAAAAGGCTTTGCCCCCGTTCTTGTCCCCGGCGTGTGGCAAAACTACGGCTATGACACTCATCAATACACCAACATCCGTTACCCATTCCCCCTTGATCCTCCCTATGTGCCCCAGGAAAATCCCTGCGGCGCTTACATCCGTCAATTTTCCTACATAAAAAATCCGGATGCCCCCAAAGCTTATTTGACCTTTGAAGGCGTAGATTCCTGTTTTTATGTCTGGCTAAACGGGAATTATGTAGGTTACAGCCAGGTTTCCCATGCATCCAGTGAATTCGATGTCACCGATTTTCTCCGGGAAGGTTCCAACTGCCTGGCAGTGCTGGTTTTAAAATGGTGCGACGGCAGCTATCTGGAGGATCAGGATAAGTTCCGCATGAGCGGTATTTTCCGGGACGTATATCTCATAAACCGCCCGGAGCAGATCCTTTATGATTACTTTACTACCACCAGAATCCAGGGGGATGGAGCTTCGGTGGAAATTTTAGGAATCTTTTCAGGCGAAACCGACATCTGTATCACCTTGCGGGATGAGACCGGATCTGTAGTGGCTTCCGGGGATTTTCAGGCCATTCCGCCTCTTTATGGCTACACCCACCGGGCAGTTCTCAATGTCTCAGACGCCCATCTGTGGAACCCGGAATCGCCTTACCTCTACACCCTGATCTTTCAGGCCCGGCACGAGGTCATAACCGATCAGGTAGGTATCCGGGAAATCCAAATCCGGGACTGTGTTATATATGTCAACCATTGTCCTGTGAAATTTCATGGCGTCAACCGCCACGATTCCGATCCGGTTACCGGCTTTACTCTGGGCCGCGCCCAGGTGGAGCAGGATTTGCAAATGATAAAGCAGCACAACTTTAACGCTGTCCGAAGCAGCCATTATCCCAATGCCCCTTATTTTTATCAGCTTTGCGACCGATATGGGCTCTTTGTCATTGCCGAAGCAGACAATGAGAGCCACGGCACCCAGAACCAATATTTACAGGACTCTGCCTGGGAAAATCAAAGCCGCCGCTGGAATGAGCGGATTGCAGACAATCCGGCCTTTCTGGAAGCCACCCTGGATCGGGTATCCCTGTGCGTTCATCGGGAGAAAAACCGGCCCTGTATTGTTATCTGGTCTATGGGAAACGAATGTGGCTACGGCTGTACCTTTGAGACTGCCTTAAAATGGACTAAAGACTTTGATCCCACCCGTCTGACTCACTATGAAAGCGCCTACTATAAAAGCGGCCGCCGCCGTTATGATTATTCCAATATCGATATATACAGCCGCATGTACCCCTCCTTTGAAGAAATTCAGGAATATTTAACCGGCTGGCCGGACAAGCCCTTTTTAATGGTAGAATACTGTCATGCTATGGGAAACGGCCCCGGAGATTTGGAAGATTATTTTCACCTTATTGAGGAACATCCTCTAATGTGCGGCGGCTTTGTGTGGGAGTGGTGTGATCACGCTGTTTATAAAGGGACTGCCAGGGACGGGCGAACTGTCTATTACTACGGCGGCGATCACGGCGAAATCATCCATGACGGCAATTTCTGCATGGACGGCCTGGTATACCCTGACCGGCGCCCTCACACCGGCCTGCTGGAATACCAAAATGTATACCGGCCTGTCCGGGTAAGCCATTACTGTCAGGATTCCGGAGAAATGCTGCTTCATAACTATTTAAACTTTTCAGACGCAGCAGACTGTCTCTCCATTTCCTGGGAAATCAGCTGTGACGGCCAGATTACAGAGTCCGGCAGGCAGGAGACGCTTCCCTCCATCCCCCCTGGAAAAGATGGGATCCTGTCTCTGCCTGTTTCCGTCCCCCCTGCGGGAAAGTGTTTTCTAAAGGTAATTTACTGCCTGAAGCAGGAGACTGTTTTTGGAAAACCAGGGGACTTTCTGGGATTTGATGAAATTCCCCTTAAAAACAGCGACAGCAGACACCGCTACGCCGCCGTACTTTTAAATTACAATGTGGAAACCGATCAGGCCATAAGGGTAACGGAAACCGGGCGTTCCCTTATTCTGGAAAACACCTTTTTCCGCTATGAATACAGCAAGCTTACCGGATTATTTACTTCTATGGAGTTTAAAGGCAGACCGCTTCTTAACCGTCCCTTAGAGCTGAATCTCTGGCGGGCCCCTACGGACAATGACAGAAAGCTTAAGCTCAAATGGCTGGCAGCCTGTTACCATCAGGCATATACCAGAGCCTATGAAACTGCTTTTACCCAAACTGGCCGGGAAGCTTCTATTCACTCCGCCATGTCCGTGGCAGCTGATTCTATCCAGAAAATCCTGGATTTAGATACTGTCTGGCATATCAGCAATGCCGGAGAAATCTCCTTCTCCATGACGGTAAAAAAGGATCGGGAATTTCCGGATCTGCCCCGTTTCGGCCTGCGCCTCTTTCTCCCGGAAGAGATGGATCAAACCGCCTATTACGGCCTGGGTCCCATGGAAAATTATCCGGATAAATGCCGGGCCGCCAGCCACGGGCTGTATCTGCAGCCGGTAGCCGCCCTTCATGAAGACTATATCCGCCCTCAGGAAAACGGAAGCCGCGGCGGCTGCGATTTCCTTACCATAGGCGGAGGAGGCCGGTGCTTAAGCGCAGTAAGCAGCAGCCCCTTTTCCTTTAACGCTTCCTGCTATACTCAGGAAGAACTGACTGCCAAAATGCACAATTATGAACTGGAGCCTTCTCACAGCACCGTGCTGTGCCTGGACTACCGGTTAAACGGTATTGGCTCAGGCAGCTGCGGGCCGGAGCTGTCGGACAAATACCGTTTCAAAGAAGATGCTTTCCAATTTTCCATGAAACTGATTCCCGGCTGCTGGCCCACGCCCCTGCAGCAAGCTCAAATTTACCTGGATAACGCGAACATGCCAGATGACGCAAAAAAGCGTCAGGAAGGAGGAAGACATGAATGAGAAAACATATTTAAAGTGGTATAACAAAATCGGTTACGGCTCCGGCGACATTGCCGGAAATGTGGTATACGCCTTTTTATCCTCTTTTGTGATGATTTACCTCACTGACACAGTAGGATTAAAAGCCGGTATCATCGGCACTCTTATGATGGTATCCAAAATGTTCGACGGATTTACGGATATCTTCTTTGGTTCCATGATCGATAAGACCCATTCCAAAATGGGCAAAGCCCGTCCCTGGATGCTGTGGGCCTATATTGGCTGCGCCTTCCTCATTGGGGCTATCTTTTCCATTCCGGCGGACATGGAAGCTACCGCCCAATATGCCTGGTTCTTTGTGGCCTACACTGCTTTAAATGCAGTATTCTACACTGCCAACAATATCGCCTACTCCGCTCTTACCGCTCTTATTACCAGAAACGGCAGCGAGCGGGTACAGTTAGGCTCCATCCGCTTTATGTTTGCCTTCGGCACCAGCATGCTCATCCAGGCCATTACCGTAGACGCGGTTCAGATGTTTGGCGGCGGCGCTGCCGGGTGGCGGACCGTGGCAATTATTTATGCCATAATCGGTCTGCTTATCAATACTATTTCCACCCTGTCCGTCAAAGAGCTGCCGGATGAGGTTTCGGAAAAACCAGAGGAAAATGTTTCGGCCGCCCCGGCTCCTTCCCCGAAATACACCCTGAAAGACGCCGCAAAACTGCTGCTTTCCAACAAGTATTACCTGATTATCTGCGCCGTCTATATCCTGACCCAGATTTTTACCGCCACCCTGAATATGGGCGTATTCTTTACCACTTATATTTTAGGAGATCCCTCTCTCTTAGGCGCATTCTCCGTGGCAATCAACATCCCCTTAATCATCGGCCTTCTGTTTACCCCCATGCTGGTAAAAAAGTTAGGCGGCATGTACAGGTTAAACCTGTGGGGCTATGCCCTGTCAGTAGGAGGCCGGGCTATGGTAATTGCAGCCGGATATATGGGAAACCTGCCTCTGATGCTGATTTTCTCCGCCATCGCTTCCCTGGGCATGAGCCCTCTCCAGGGAGATTTAAACGCCCTTATCGCCTCCTGTTCTGAGTATACCTTCTTAAAAGACAAAAAGCGCATTGACGGTACCATGTACTCCTGTACCTCCCTGGGAGTAAAAATCGGCGGCGGTATCGGGACTGCCCTGGCAGGATGGCTTTTGGAGGCCAGCGGTTATATAGGCGGAGCTTCCGTCCAGCCTTCCTCCTGCATCAGTATGCTTTACTTTATGTACCTGTGGATCCCCGCTATCATCAACTTTGTAATCATGCTCCTGCTGTCCCGGCTTAAAGTGGAGGAAGCCAATGAGACTTTAAAAAGACAGTCAGTAAATTAACAGAGCATTAAAACAGCCTGCTCATAAATGGGGAAGGTTTCTGCGGTATTCTCTCAGATCGCCTTCCCCGGCAGTTTCAATGATTTTGCCAATGGCCTCAATAAGGGCATTTTTATCCTCCGGCAAAGTCCCTTGAAACTGGAAAGCATTTGACGCGCCTAAAGCTGCAAATTTAACCGGTATCTGTAAGTTTTTAATCAGAGTACAAATTTCCCTGTATTTTTCCACTTCCCCCTCTTCTTTCCAATTTCCCCTCTGAATTTCCTGATAAAGTTCTGATTCAGGATAAATGGTCAGCATATTGACGCCAATGAGCCCGGGATGGAGCTGATTGCAGACATCGGCGGTAGCCCTGGCGCCAATTTCACCTCGTCCGGTTCCGGAAATCCCCGCCAGGTAGAAGAAGTTATAATGGATACCGGCATGATCCAACCGGCGGCATTGTTTCACAATATCAGCAGCAGTATATCCCTTATTCATAAAACTCAGGGCTTCATCATCGCCGGTTTCCATTCCTATTGTCAAGCTGTCGTATCCGGCCTGATGAAGAGCTACTAATTCTTCATCCGACTTTAGCGTAATATCTGTGATCCGCGCAAAACATCCAATGGTTTTGACCGACGGAATATATTGACGGATCAGGCCGGCGATGGTCATAAGCCGCTCATACTTCAACACAAACGGATTCGCCCCGACCAAAAAAGCCCGCCGGATGCGTTCCGGCCTGGGCTTCCCCTGCATGCGGGCCGTCAGCATGGCAAAAGGGTCTGTACTCCAAAGCTGCACTTCCTGTAAATCCCTCTCTACATCTTCAAGAGGAGACATCCTAAACTCAAACGGCAGCTGATGATAAAGCGTGCAAAATTTGCACCTGTGATGGGTACAGCCTGCCGTTACCTCAAGCAGCAGGGAAGAAGCCTCATATGGCGGTCTCCATATTGTTCCTGTGTAATGCATAGCAAAACCTCCTAACTATAATGATCAATCGGCACGTGACGCAAAGTGGCACCTGCCATATCGTCGTCAAGTGTTGACATTATACCATGGTACAGAAAAATAAAAAGTACTGTACTTTTTTGCAGTACCTTGTATTTCTGCTATAACCGCGATATAATCTCATAAGGAGGTTATGCAAGATGAAAAAAACCGAAACAGCCATCAAGCGCTGTAAAACCATGTCGACCCTTCAAAAAATTTTAGGCGGTAAATGGAAACTTGAAATTCTCTATTATATCGCTTTCCATGACATACATAGATTTGGAGAACTGCACCGCCAGATCGGTGAGATTACAGAGTCCTCCCTGACAAAGCAGCTTCGGGAATTGGAGGCCGACGGCTTTTTAATCCGGCATGATTTTAAGGAAATCCCGCCGCGGGTTCAGTATACCCTGTCTGATTTAGGTAAGAGCTTCATAGATGTAATTGACTACATGAAAAAGTGGGGAGAGCAAAATTTGCCGGAGGAATAATGCAATCTACCACATGGAAAACGGACGGCTCTACATGGCTCACTGCAAAGGCCACTATTGAAATAAATAATCGATTCATTATTATTAGGAGGCAGCTACTATGGACATAACAAAATTTAAGTGGACACGAGAACCAGAGCAGTATCACATTGACAATACAAAAGTGGAGATTCTCACAGCACCTCACACCGACTTGTGGCAGAGAACCTATTACCATTTTCAAAATGACACTGCGCCAGTATTCCAAATGGAAACTGATGAAAAGTTTTTCAGCTTTGTTGTGAAAACTGACTTTTCCCAAAGCCATCATCGATTCGATCAATGCGGTATTGTTATGTATTTAGACAGCGAAAACTGGCTTAAAGGCTCCGTTGAATATGAAAACGAAGATTTCCAGCATTTAGGCAGCGTCGTAACAAACGGCGGATATTCTGACTGGGCAACTACTGCCATTTCTGCCTCTGTTAAATCCATGTGGTATCGTTTTAGCCGTCGTGAAGACGATTATTGTATTGAATGTTCTGAAGATGGCGTCAAGTTTAATCAAATGCGTATTTGCCATATGGATAAAGGCGGCGGTAAAATCAAGTTCGGCATCTATGCCTGTTCACCGGAAGAGTCTTCATTCAAAGCTGTTTTTACTGACATGAAGTTTACTGAATGTCAATGGAAAGCTCATAATGGTCAGCAGCCTGACTAAGTTTGTTTGCGGCGGCTTTTGACACATTCACATCCCCGGCTTATCGTAAGTGCTTCTGGCCATTGAAGCCGCCATTACCCTGAAAAAAGAGGCCCTTTACCATGCCGCCATGTTAGATCCTCATGCCTCCTCAGAGCTTACTATTGATGAAATCAAACGCTGTGTGATGACTTAATAGAAGCCCACGGTTCCTGGCTTCCAAAGCTGAAATGATATACCTGTTATAAAGAGTATAATTCATTTTTATTTTTAAGCCGGTCTATCAGGATTTGAAAGGGCTCTGTAATATATTTGTCCTTGTGAAATAATGCCAGCATTTGATTTTCCATTTTTATTTTGTCTAAACGGATTACACGCAGTTTCTTTAAAGCCAGAGAATCCGACAATAATTTTTCCGGCAGTATGGTAATCCCCAGCCCCGCTTCAGTGGCTTTAATAAGGGCAAAGGAATTCACGCTCTCCCAAACAGGATCTGCTTTTAAGCCGGCAAGGGCAAGGGTGTTGTCTAAAGTATCCCGGATTGCGCTTCCCTGTTCCCGAAGCAATAGCGGATAGCTGCATAATTGTTCCGGCGATATTGCTTCTGCAGGCAAACCAAACTCCGGCGCGCAGGCAGCGCACAGTTTATACGTTCCTAAAAGGATTGTATGAAAATCACCTTTCGGGGCAACGCCTTCCCAAAAAGCGATATCGGCGTTTCCCCGCTGCAAAATATCGATGGCAGCATTTGCGCTTGCAACCCTGACGGAAAGTTGAATTTTGGGACAAGACGCCTTTAACTGGCTAAGTATTTCAGGAAGCAGGAAGGAAGCAATGGTAATGCTTGACACAATATTGACAGGAGTATTTTCTTCCAGATGTTTTATTCTTCTGTCTAAATTTCTGCAAGCCGTTAAAATACTGCGGGATTCCTCTAAAAGCGAAGCGCCGCAGGGGGTCAGAACAACGCCTTTGGGCAAACGCTGAAAAAGGGCCGTCCCTGCCTGTTTTTCAAGCTCTGCAACTGCATGGGAAACTGCGGATTGTGTGATATACAGTTTTTTTGCAGCCTTTGTAAATGTTCCGGTTTCTGCTATTGCCTCCAGAATCTCCAAATACCGTATAACCATGTTCTCTCCTTTCAGGCATGAATAGAATAGATTGATTGTATGAAATTATAACATTTTACAGATTGCAGAACAAGAGCTATAATAGGCAGACAGGAGGGCGATTATTTTGAAACCAAGTATAAAAACATATGTATGGCTTTTGGCAGTTAATCTGTTTATAAGCGCTTTTACTTTTGGCGGCGGCTATGTAGTTGTTCCCATGGTCCGCCGCTTTTTTGTTGAGAAAAAACAGTATTTTACAGAAGAAGAATTAATAGACATGGCGGCTATTGCACAATCAACCCCCGGAGCTATTGCAATCAATCTTTCTGCCCTGGCCGGGTATAAAGCAGCCGGTATTGGGGGAGCTTTCATCAGCTGTTCTGCCGCCGTCATTCCTCCCCTTGTTATCCTCACCTTTATTTCGGCATTTTATAAGATGTTTATTTCCAATGCGGTTATCGCAGCAATTTTAAAAGGAATGGAAGCCGGGGTTGCCGCTTTAATGGTTGATTTAATCACAGATATGTGTTCTTTGATTTTAAAGAAAAAGTCATTCTTTCTGTCTGCCATGATCCCGTTGTCCTTTACGGCCCATTTCATATTGGGGATAAATGTGGCTTTCATACTCTTATTTTGCTGCTTTTTATGTATCCTGCAGGTGTTTTGTAAAAGGGGGAATCCAAAATGAATGTTGTGTGGAAATTATTGAGTACATTCCTCAAAATAGGCTTATTGAGTATCGGCGGCGGTTACGCAATTATTCCTTTAATCCAAGAACAGGTGGTAGAAAAAAACGGTTGGATAAGTGAAAAAATGTTTACAGACATTATTACTATTTCCCAAATGACGCCGGGGCCATTGGCTGTTAATACATCCACATTTGTGGGGCTTCAAGTTGGCGGGATAACAGGGGCATTGGCTGCAACCATTGGCTGCGTATTGTGCGGGGTTATGATTTCATTGACTTTATATAACTTTTTTCAGGCTCACCAGAAATCTGTTTATGTGCCGGAAATATTAAACGGCCTGAAATCCGCTTCATCAGGCCTGATTATTTCAGCTGCGTTTACCATTATACTGTTGGCATTATACGGCGACAATACGTCTGAACCGAATTTTTTATCCCTTAACCGGGCTGCGCTCTTTCTGTTTTTAACCATGCTTTTTATGCTGCGGAAATGGAAACTCAATCCCATTGTGGTTATGCTCCTAAGCGGTATTGCCGGATTTGCATTTTATCAGTGACGGTCTGTCAAAAGATAAACTGCAAACCCGGCAGTAATCCGGAAACAGCAAAATTTTTATCCCTTCTTTCCGGTTTCTGTGGGATTTTAACCGGCTCCGTTACTGTTTCCTCCTGCTTTTTATATCTCTGTTATCCGATTCTCTGCTCCATCCACCGGACTGCATCCCCGATTACCTCATCCCGGCAGTACTCATTAAAAATTTCGTGGAACAGATTTCCGTAAATCTTCATCTGTTTATCTTTGGAAGCCGCTGCCTTAAAGAACTGATAGGTATCTTCCACTCCCACCAGTCCGTCTTTCTCGCCGTGAAGCATCAGCACAGGATAGGCAAATCCTGCTTCCTTCTCTTCAAACCACTCCAGCCCCTGGCAGATGGCATAGCATAGGCCTGTGGTAAAGGTCTGGGTATTATAGGGATCTTTTCCGTACCAGTCTACCACTTCCGCTACAGAGCACACACCCCCGCCCAGCTGGTTAGGCAGCTTCATGTGGGGATCCAATCCTTTTTCTACTCCCTTAATCAGGGAAATGGTATCGTGGGTCAAAGCCCCGCTGGTGATGATCCCTCTAAGCTTTTTGTCCGGATATTTTGCGCCGTAAAGAGATACGGTAAATCCGCCCATACTGTGTCCCAGCAAAAATACGGGGACATCCGGGTTTTCCTCAATGGCTATGTCAACTACCACATTGGTGTCATCCAAAAGCTCATTAAAATCAGAATAATAGGTTCTCTCCCCCTCTGACCGTCCATGCCCCCGGTGGTCAAAACGGTAAGTGGCAATCCCTGCCTGATGGAATAAGCCGGCCAGGTAATCATAACGCCCCTGATGCTCGCAAAGGCCGTGGACAATCACAGCCGCTGCCCTCCGGTTATCCGGAATTTCTTTGTTGAAATACAGTTTCGTGCCGTCAAATGAAGTGATCATTTCTCCCATAGTGCAACCTCCTTATTTTCCCCAATTGTGATATCTATATTATAGTTCTTTCCACATTCCCAGTCAACCGGGCCTTGCTTTCATTTTGCGGCTCCCATCTTATAGATTCCGTCCCTGATATTGTATTGTTACCACATAAACTGTTTTGTGTGGTTCATCAATGCGGAAAATAGCGATATAATTATCGATCAATAACTGCCTATAGCCCTTTCCGGCATATCTGCCCTCGTTACGTTTTTGATGTGATTGCGGAAAAGTGTCTAGGCTTAGAACAGCTTTCTTAATCCGGTCAATCTGTCCTTTGGCATTTTCAGAAGCTAATTTTTCATTTGCGATATATTCATAAATGTGGTCTAATTCACGGATTGCTCTGGGGTTAACCTTTACCTTGTATTTATCCAAAATGTTTTTTCTCCAATTTTGCAAAAACGCTCTCTGCGTCAACTGCATCTGCTCCGTTGGCAACTTCCTGCTCGGACTCGAAAATAGCTTGGTCAATGCGGTTCATTCTTACAAATTTATCATACAATTCACTACTCATTACAACCAAGTCGCTGTATCCGTTTTTGGTAATAAAAATAGGCTCTTGTTCCTTGTGTGCGATGTTTGAAATTTCGGTTGTATTGCGTAAATCCTTAATTGGCATAATAATCGGCATAATGCTTCACTCCTCTCTTTGACATAATTATAGCATAATTATGTATCAAAAAGCAATAAGAATATACTTCGAATTTTTAATTAAGCTTTTAAAAAGAACCAATCCGCCAATTTTTTGAAAGGTATCGAATAGCAGTTCTGTGTACAGAACTGGGGAAACTCAGGCTAATAGGAAATTGTCACAAAAGAAAGAATATGGTAGAATATTCAGAGAGGAACAATCGTGTTGCACTGCCTACTTATATAGGTGGGAATAATAAGTAAAAGAGGTTTTCATTATGTCAACAAATCATTTACATTTAAAGGAGCGTATGCTCCCTGCCCCCCGCAATGGGGGATTTCGAATGGAAGGTTACTGGGTCTGGTGTGGTTCTGCCATAAAGGGGGAAGATAATCGTTACCATCTTTTTGCTTCCAGATGGCCCAAAACCCTTCCCATGCATCCCGGATGGATGTTCCAATCTGAAATTGTACGGGCTACCGCCCCGGATCCCTGCGGCCCCTATCAGTTTGAAGAAGTTGTTCTTCCTGCCAGAGGACCCGCATACTGGGACGGTTGTTCTACCCATAATCCAATTATTACCAAATGGGACGATACCTATGTTCTTTACTATATGGGAACCACCTATCCTTTTGAATCGCCCGGGCCGAAAGAGCCGCTTCCTCCAGAGGATGTCCGGGTACAGACTGCCAGAAGTAATAAACGTATCGGAATGGCTGTTTCCAGAAGTATCTTTGGCCCCTGGGAGCGAAAGGATACACCTATTTTGAGCACCCGGCCCGCCTGTTTTGACAATTATCTGGTCTCAAATCCGGCTCCCTGCTATAACCCGGACGGCTCAGTGCTGCTTCTTTATAAAGCCAGGGGATATAAGCAGCCGCCATACACCGGACAGCTGCACACAGATATGGTTTTTGGAACCGCAAAAAGCTCTCATTTCAGCCGGCCTTTCTGCTCTGTATCCGATATCCCGCTGTTTACCGGCCAGAAAGTTATTCTGGAGGATCCGTTTATCTGGAGAGGCGCAGATGGCTATGAGATGATTGCAAAGGATATGAACGGGAATGTATGCGGGGAGCGTTTCGGCGGAATCCATGCCTCTTCTCTTAACGGCACTGACTGGTCTTTACATATGGGAGAACTGGCTTATTCCAGAAACATTTTATGGGATGACGGAATTGTAGAAGAGATGGGAAGTCTGGAGCGTCCCTTCCTGCTTTTTGAAGGAGGTATTGCTACTCATGCCTTTTTTGCAACTTCTAACGGGTGCAATAATTTTATGGATGCAACAGAAACATGGAACATGGTAATTCCCCTAAAAGACCCAAAAGGGTTGTAATTCAGAAAGGAAGATGCCTGTATGAGGTTCAAATCTATTTGTAAAGCTTTTGTTCTTCTGTCGCTGGCCATATGGATCCAGGGATGTGAAAGTCCGGCGGCTCCTGCAGGCACAGCGGCAGAGTCCAAAGCCGTGACACAGCCTGCAAAAGCAATGCCGGAACCCACAGCCGCCAAGACGCCTGCAGAAAGAACCTTAGCGACCGCCCCCCTATCAGATACACAGTCTCCTGTCCCCTGCCCCTCTGTCACAGGCCCTCTCCATGTGGAAGGGGCAAAGCTGTGCGGCAGCGACGGATCTCCTGTACAGCTAAAGGGAATCAGCACTCACGGCCTGGCATGGTTTCCGGATTATGTCAATGAGGAATGTTTCTCCCAGTTAAAGACTCAGTGGAATGTAAATGTGATACGTCTCGCCCTGTACACTGCAGAGTACAACGGATACTGCAGCGGCGGTGACCAGGAGCAGTTGAAAACCCTGGTTCATAACGGAGTCCGGTATGCCACCAGCCAGGATATGTATGTCATCATCGACTGGCACATTCTCTCCGATTCAAACCCTAATCAGCACATCGCCGATGCCAGCGCATTTTTTGATGAGATGTCACGTACATATGCCGGCCACAATAATGTCCTTTACGAGATCTGCAACGAGCCAAACGGAGGCACAAGCTGGGACGACATTAAGACATATGCTGGCACAATTATTGATATCATCCGGAAAAATGACAAGGATGGGGTGATCATCGTGGGAACGCCGAACTGGTCTCAATATGTGGATGAAGCTGCCAGGGATCCCATTACCGGGTTTGACAATATCATGTACTCTCTTCACTTCTACGCCGCCACTCACAAGGAGGATCTGCGAAGCAGAATGATGTCTGCGATTCAGGCCGGACTTCCCGTCTTTGTGACCGAATACGGCATCTGTGATGCCAGCGGAAACGGAAGAATCGACGCTGCCCAGGCCCGGCAGTGGATAGACCTGATGGATCAGAACCATATCAGCTATGTGGCGTGGAATCTCTCCAACAAAAACGAAACATCCGCTATCCTTAACAGTTCCTGCGCCAAGACCAGCGGTTTTACGGAAAGTGATTTAAGCGAGTCCGGCAGATGGCTCTACCATATGCTGACAGAAAACATAATAGCAGCTAAAGAATGCGGTAAGTTCCACAGAACAAATTGAAAACCCTCAGAGCGGCAGCTCTAAGGGTTTTCTTGCTCATTTACGGTGAGCCATTCCGTTTAGGCTGTTGCTGCCTATTTGTCTTTGTCCGGCCATTTGCCGCATTTCATACTCCCACGCTCCTACTCCTCCACTGCCAAACTCATCTTTTTCACTGACCGGTAAACCGTAAAGCCAATGCTTCCAAAAGCCGCTGCTAAAAACAGAAGGGAAATAGGGCTGGTAATAAAGGGGAGGAAAGAACCGCTGCTGTACATAATGGCCCGGCGGAAGTTCTGCTCTGCCATGAATCCCACCAGAATCCCGATGATAAAGGGCTGTTCCTTTAATCCCCATTTCTTCATAAAAAAACCGATAATCCCAAATACCAGCATAAGGACTAAATCAGAAGTGCTGCTGTTAAGGCCGTAAACGCCCAGCACACACAGGAATCCCACTACCGGGAACAGGATCCGTTTGGGGATCCGCAAAAGCCGTACAAAAGCCGGGATGGAAAAATAATTGGCAATCAGCATCACCGTATTGGCAATTATCATTGCTATAAAAATATAATAAATAGTCTTTCCATCATTGGTAAACATCAGAGGCCCCGGCTGGACTCCCTTCATGGTAAATGCCCCCAAAAGCAGGCCGGTTACCGCATCCCCCGGGATTCCCAAAGCCAAAAGCGGAATCATGGCCCCGCCAATAGCCGCATTATTGGCGGTTTCGGAAGCCACCAGCCCGGAGGCGGCCCCTTTTCCAAACTCTTCCGGGTGACTGGAAGCCTTTTTCGCCGTATTGTAGCTGATAATGCTGGCAAGGGTTCCGCCTATGCCTGGCAGGATTCCAATCAAAATCCCAATGACGGCGGAACGGATCACATTAAATTTTTCTTTCCAGTATTCAGCAAAGGTAAAACCTAATCCTTTCACCTTATAGTTCTGGACAGCTACCGTATTAACGGTCTCCCGCCCCTTTTTATCCGCCATGATAAAAATCTCAGAGATAGCAAAAATCCCGATAAGGGCTACCGTACTGTCAATTCCGCTTTCCAGGGCAGGGAGCCCGAAGGTAAATCTGGGGTAAGTATCTACAGGAGCCGGGCCGATCATGGCTACCAGGATCCCCAGCAGTCCTGACATAGTCCCCTTTACCATGTCCTTAGACGACATGGTAACAATAATGCTGAGCGCAAAAAATGTCAGGGAAAAATACTCAAAAGACCCAAATTTAAGAGCAATATTCGCTAACATAGGCGCAATTAAAATCAAAGCCACAATGCTGATGGCACCGCCTAAAAAGGACGAGAATATCCCAAGTCCCAGCGCTTTCCCGGCTTCCCCCTTACGCGCCATGGGATGCCCGTCCATGCAGGTCATAAGAGACGCTGCAGTACCGGGAATATTTAAAAGAATTGCAGAGATAAGGCCCCCGGAAAATCCCCCGATATACAGCCCCATCAAAATAGAAATACTGGGTTCCATCTTCATGGCAAAGGTAATGGGCAAAAACAGGGCCACTGCCATGGTGGTGGAAAGTCCCGGAATAGCGCCGAAAACCAAACCGATGATAACCCCTCCGCAAATCAACAAAATATTTTGCGGCGACAGGGTCAGAATTGCTGTCATAAAGTTCTCTAACATATGCCTTTCCTCCTAGTAATGTATCGGCACGCGACGCCCTGCGCCACCTGCCATATCGTCGGAAGGTATCCTGAAAATGCTTCGCATTTACCTTCCTCCTACAGTCTGGGATACAGCGGAATCCTTACGTTTAAACCGTATCGGAATCCGTAACATAAAACAAGAGAAAATCCGGCGGCCATCAAAAGGTTTAAAACCACCCTCTTTTTAGCAGGCGGCTGATCATCCAGCACCATAAACAGCACAAACAGAAATACTGTGCCGCAAAAGACAAATCCCAGGGTTTTAACAGACAGAGCAATAAATAAAAATGCCAGACC
The DNA here is from genome assembly GCA_910577645.1 of uncultured Lachnospiraceae bacterium. GTDB lineage: Bacteria > Bacillota > Clostridia > Lachnospirales > Lachnospiraceae > UMGS1370. The sequence goes on along the minus strand of CAJTOL010000030.1, from coordinate 18,875 downwards.
GGCTGCCAGATACTTTATGGGAACCTGGATATAAGGGGGTTCTTCCCCATCCTTTTTTAAGTCATGGTGCAAGTTCAGCGCTGCACAGAATGCGAAACACAGGATGATAAATCTGGGCACTGTGCGGGGTGTGACTGCGCCGATACTGCCGCTGGTAGACTGGCGGATGGAAAAGGTCTGCCAGTAAAAAATGGCGGCAATGATTAAATATATCATTGATGGAAGGGCTTTTCTCAACTTATCCTTATTCATGTTTATCCTTTCCTCTTTTATTGTCCGGAAAGCACGTCCTTATACTGTCCGTAAGAGCTCTCAGCTGCTTTCAAAATTTCTGTGGATTTCTCCGGGGAATTGTACTCCGGCACAATACTATAAGTTGCAAACTTTTCCTTGCACTCCGGGTTGGCTACTGCTTTTTCCACTGCCGCTGCAAATGTGTTGACAATCTCGGGATCCGTCTTTGGCGGAAATGCAAAGTAGAAATACTTATCCATGGTAATGTCGTAGCCCTGCTCTTTTAAAGTGGGCACATCCGGCAGGAATTCATTGCGCTCATCTGACATAATCCCCAGGGAAATAAAGTCGCCGGATTCCACATACTGCTGGATCGTCCCATACGGAGCAAAGAAAATATCAATGCGGCCAGCCAGCATATCAGTAATCCGCTCTGCTGCGTTCTGGGAATCCACATATTTAAAGTCCGCCCCGATCTCGTCCTCAAACAGCGCACAGGCCAGGTGGGCATAGGAACCCTGATTTACACTTGCGATAATTTCTTCCCCGGATAATGCCCGCTGCACAAAATCGTCTACATCCTGATACTTTGCCGCCGGAATTACCAGAGTCTGGGTGGTATCTACCACAGGAATACTGCAGACGGTCTGATCCAGTCCTCCAATGTCTGTGGTTCCCACGATTTTAGTAAGAAGAGACGATGCATGGAAAAATTCTACTGTATAGCCGTCCGGCTCTGCGTTATAGACCTCTCTGGTTCCCTCAATGGCGCTTCCCTTATTGACAATGGAAAGGGTAACTCCCAACTCATCCTCCAGGTAGGTAGACAAAATCCTTGCGTAAGTGTCGGTATCGCCTCCGGCGGAAGCAGATACAATCACATTAATATTCCCGTCGGGATAAGCTTCTTCTTTGGCTTCACAGCCTGAAAGAGCCGCTCCTATCATACTAACTGTCAGTAGTAACGCCGTTATGTTTCTCATATTCTTTTTCATCAATGTAATCCCCTTTCTTAAAAATGAATCCTATCGTATCCCTCTCTGCAGCAGCATGTCTCTTCCCTGAAACAGTTTATTTCCGTCCTGAAGGCTGGCTGAAAAATCATACTTTTTCTGAGGCAGCCCTTTTAATTTTCCATTTTCCAGAAGTTTCTCATCAGAGCCGTACAGATGGGAAATCAATTTTTCCGTTAGTTCTTCCAAATCCTTGGTATAAGCCGGATCCCCCGCCACATCTGTCAGCTCCATAGGATCCTTTTCCAAATCAAAAAGCTGGCTCAGATTGCCTACCGGGTAGTAAATCAGTTTCCGGGTCTTAGTGCGGATCATTCTGGTTGCCCTGTCATCTTCCCAAAGCTCTCCATAAGAATATTCTCTCTCATAATCCTCTGTGAGAGAAGTTCCCTCCACATAATCCGGAACCGGAATCCCTGCCAGAGTAAGAAGGGTAGGCATTACATCCCTTAACTCCACAATCCGGTCATCCTCCCGGTTGCACACCATGTTGCAGTCTGCAGGCGGAGATAAAATAAAGGGAATCTTTACCGAGTTTTCATACATCAGGAATTTCCCGAAAAGCCCGTGGGTTCCCAACATCTCGCCGTGATCCGCAGTAAAAAGAATAATGGTATCTTCCAAAAGTCCCTGTTCCCTTAATGTTCCCACCACCAGGCGGATCTGATGGTCAATATAGGTGCAGGCAGCATAGTAAGCCTTCTTTGCAATATCCCGGCGCTCCTTGCTGTCAAACCAGCTGTAAAGATTTTTATAATACTGGAAGCCAAAAGGAAGCTCTGAGGGTTCTTTATTGGTCCACTCTCCCACTGGCGGATCCGTAAATTCCACGTTGTCATAGAATTCCAGATACTCCTTAGGCGGGGCCAGAGGCGGGTGGGGAGCCGCATAGGACAAATACCAGAAAGCCGGACGGCTGGGGTCTTTCCTCAAAATAGTCTCACACATTTCCCTGGTAGCCCAATTGGTAGGCGTCATGGTCTCATCCAGATGGAAAGGGCGGTAAAAGTAGTTGTTGTTGCACATGCCATGAGCCATTTCCTCCCCGGCATGTCCGTTTCTCGCTAAAAACCTTTCATAGTCGTCCTGAACCATACCTGCTTTGTGACGTCCCTCCTCGTGAAGGATCACATCATCAAAACCAATCCGGTCTCTCTGGGGGAAAACATGAAGCTTTCCCACCCCATAGGCCTGATAGCCATTATCCCGGAAAATCTGAGCCATAGAAGGGATATCCTCAGGCATGGTAAGGGTTTCACAAAAGACCCGATCCCCGTGGGTCCTGCTGGTAACGCCCAACATCATCTCCCGCCTTGCCGGAATGCACACCGGCGTGGTACTGACAGCGTTGGTATAGCGGATCCCATAACGGGCCAGCTCGTCCAGGCTGGGAGTCAGAATCTCACGATTTCCGGCGCAGCCTAAATATGCCCCTGCCCATTGATCCACTGTTATCAAAAGTACGTTTTTTTTATCAGCCATATCCATTTCTCCTAAATAAATTTGTGGCAAAAGTCACGAATCCCGGCCGGATTTCATTTCTTTTTTGTATATTTATTTTAAATACATTATATGTTAGAATAATTGTATCTTCAATAGAAACGTTATTGCGACTTTTCCGAATAAAATTCGGATACCAAATTATTGAAAGGATACAGATTTATGAAAAGTGCCCTTACCCGGATTTCCAATCAATACGCCAGCTTAAGCTACAGCGAAGCCCTGTTCGCCGATTATGTCCTGGCTCATCGGGATCAAATCATCCACATGGCCATTGCAGAGGTAAGCGAAGAGATCGGCATCGCCTCCTCCACCATTATTGCGGCAGTGAAAAAGCTGGGATATACAGGATTTCGGGAATTTAAACTTGCCCTGGCTTCCGAGCTTTTAAATCCCGCAGGCGCCTGGAAGCATACCCCAGGCCCGAAAGAGCCGGAAGGAACCGACACCTACCGGCAAGTGGTTCTCTCCAACATTGCCTCTCTCAAAGAATCTTTAGAAACCATGGAATACTCCCTCATTCAGGATGCGGCATCCCTGCTTTTAAATGCCCGTCACATCTGCATTTTCGGCGTAGGCACCTCAGGGGTCCTGGCCAGGGAGGCTCATGATTTCTTCTTTCGCCTGGGGCTTAACAGTACCTTTTCCGAGGATCTCCACTACCAGCTTTTGGCTGCCGCCCGTCTTAAGGAGGGAGATGTCGCCCTTTTAATCTCTCAAACCGGCATTAACAAGGACATTATTAACATTGCGGAAAAAATCCGGCAAAACTGGCCCCCGCATGTTTCCGGTTCCCCTGCCGGAAAAGGAAGCGGACAGGCGATTATCGGAATTTCCAATTACATGGGCACTCCTTTTGCCAAGTATACCGACATTCTGCTGGCCCCCCTGACCATGCTGTCCACTACCCATGACAATAATTTTTCCTTCCGTATCCCTATTTTGTGTATTATTGAGACCCTCTATTACACCATCTCGGAACAGATGGGTGAAAAATACCAGTCAGCCTTAAAGGCCAACCGGCAGGTGGTGGAGGACAGTTCCGTAAACCATTCTGTCTGAAATTATGCAGCAGTTCAGACGGATACAAGATTGCATAATGGCTGGATTTGAGGTAGAATATCGATAACGTTTTATGAAAGGATTTGATATTATGGGATTTGAAATTGAGACAAACATTTCTGCCCTGACGGTATTCCTTCAGGGACTTATCAGTTTTTTATCTCCCTGCGTTCTTCCCCTGCTTCCCCTTTATCTGGGTTACCTTTCCACAGGGGCAAAAAGCACGGACGAAACCGGAGAAGTTCATTACCGCCAGGGCAGGGTGCTTTTTAATACCTTGTTTTTTGTAGGGGGGATCAGCTTTGCCTTCTTTTTATTAGGCATGGGAGCCAGTGCCCTGGGACAATTTTTTGCAGATTATCAGATATGGATTTCCAGAATCGGCGGCCTGCTGATTATCCTGTTTGGGCTGTTTCAGCTGGGGCTGCTCCGGCCAGGCTTTTTGTCCTCGGAAAAGCGCCTTTCACCCCGCTTTGAAAAGCTGGGAAGCGGCCCCCTATCCGCATTAATTCTGGGATTTACCTTTAGCTTTTCCTGGACTCCCTGTGTGGGCCCGGCCCTGGCTTCCGTACTTTTGATGGCCGCCGGATCCGGCAGTCCGGCCACTGCGTTTTTCCTTATTGGAATATACACAGCAGGTTTTTGTATTCCCTTTCTCCTGGTAGGCCTGTTTACTGCCAGGCTTTTGGATTTCTTTAAAAAGAACCGGAAGGTGGTTTTTTATACTACCAAACTGGGCGGCGCTCTCATGCTTTTCATGGGTATCATGATGCTTACCGGCTGGATGAACGGCCTAAGCTCAAATCTGGCCGGATCCCCGGCCGCCCCTGCTCCCCAAAAGGAAGAGTCCTCGTGGGAAGCTCAGGACGCTTCTGAGCCATCCAGTGAGGAAGCGCCCGGTGAGACCGAAAAAGAACCGGACGCCAGCCAGGCTGCTTCTGATGAGAGAGAGCTTCCCGATGCCCCCGAATTTACCCTCACTGACCAGTTTGGCAATGTCCACACCCTTTCAGACTATAAGGGAAAGACTATCTTTTTAAATTTCTGGGCCACCTGGTGCGGTCCCTGTAAGATGGAGATGCCGGAAATCCAGTCCCTCTATGAAGACTGGGAAGAAAATACCGGCGACCTTGTGGTTTTGGGCGTAGCCGCCCCCGGTTCCGGCCGGGAAGGAGATGTTGCCCATATTACCGGGTTTTTAGAGGACAACGGCTATACCTTCCCTGTATTGATGGATGAAACCGGAACCCTGTTTTACCAGTTTGGCATTACCGCCTTCCCCACCACCTTTATGATTACAGAGGAAGGCAAGGTATACGGCTATGTATCCGGGGCAATCACCCGGGAAATCATGGACAGCATTGTGGAGCAGACTATGAAATAATTTCCGGAAAGGGTTCTAAGCTCCGCTCCAGGATTCCCTTCAGATGGGCAATCAAAATTCCGTAATTGGTCATGGGAATTCCCTGATCCCGGGCGCAGCCCAATCGGTATCTCATCTCCCGCTCATTGAGCATACAGCCGCCGCAGTGGACAATCAGCTTATATTCTTTTAAGTCCTCCGGGAATTCCTGTCCGGAGGTAAACCGGAATACCGGCTCTTTTCCGGTATTCCGGCGGATCCAGGCCGGAAGCTTGACGGTTCCGATATCCCCGCATTGACGGTGGTGGGTACAGCCTTCGCTGATTAATATTTTGTCTCCGTCCTCGATTCTTTCCAAAGCCCGGACCCCTTGGACCGCCTGGGCCAGGTTCCCCTTATATCTGGCAAACAAAATGGAAAACGAGGTAAGTAAAATATCATCCCGGGTGGCTGCCGCCGCTTTGTCAAATATCTGGCTGTCTGTAATGACGATTTTCGGTTTCTTCCCTATTTCTCTTAAAGCCTGCTTCAGCCCGTCATCCGGAACCACCAGAGCGGATCCCCCGTGGTCTAATATATCCCTTATGGTCTGCTGCTGGGGAAGGATCAGGCGGCCCTTGGGGGCGGCTTTATCAATGGGAACCACCAAAACCGCCAGATCCCCCGGCCCGATTAGGCCCTCTGTAAGAGTCTTTTGGTTCCCCTCCTCCTTTGCCAATTCCCCCAGCTTTTCCTTCAGCTCTTTTATGCCGGTTCCATCTCTGGCGCTGATCCGAATCAGAAGCCCGGATTCCTCCAGCTTTCCAAGGGGGCCGTTGGTTTTACAGCAGGGATCCGGATCTAGATCTATTTTATTTAAAACTGCAATAAAGGGGATCTTCTTTCCCTCTATCTCCTCTAAAATCTCCCTTTCTTCTTCCCCCATTCCGATAGTCCCGTCGATTACCAGAACAGCCATATCCGTCCTGTTTAAAACCTGGCGGCTTTTCTTTACCCGCAGGCTTCCCAACTCCCCCTCATCGTCCATTCCCGGGGTATCCATCATCACCACCGGGCCTAAGGGGAGAAGCTCCATTGATTTATACACCGGATCCGTGGTGGTTCCCTTTACATGGGAAACCACGGCCATCTCCTGTCCGGTAACCGCATTTAAAACGCTGGATTTTCCGGCGTTGCGCCTGCCGAAAAAACCGATGTGGATCCGCTCTGCAGCAGGAGTTTGATTCAGTCCCATAAGCCTCTCCTTTCCCGTAACCGGCATTTTAAAACCGGAAATCCCGGTTTCCTTGTTGGATTTGTAAAAGCCGGTCCTTTACAATTTCTCTTACCTTTTCTTTGGGAATACTGCCGATCTCCTTCTCTATCAGCTCTTCCCCCTTTTTCCTGGTATCTTCTGAAGCGTAGTCCATCAGATATTCCTTTAAGGTCATCAGGGCATTCGGCAGGCAGCAGTTTTCAATCTGTCCGGACTTGCACAGGGACATAAAACGGTCTCCGGTGCGTCCTTCCCGGTAACAGGCTGTGCAGAAGCTGGGGATATACCCCATGCCCATAAGCCAATTTACCACCTGATCCAGAGTCCGCTTGTCGCTGACGTCAAACTGCTCCGAGCACTCTTCCTCCGGCTCTTCTTCTGCGTATCCTCCCACGCTGGTTCTGGACCCGCCGGAGATCTGGGAAATTCCCAGATGCAGCACCCGTTCCCTGCATTCTTTGCTCTCTCTGGTGGAAATAATCATGCCGGTATAGGGAACCGCAATGCGGATACAGGCCACGATTTTTGCAAAAGTATCATCGTCTATCCCATTGTCAAATACACCCGGATCAATGTCATCCGCCCGTTTGATTCTGGGGACGCTGATGGTATGGGGCCCCACTCCGTATACTGCCTCCAAATGTTCGGCGTGCATTAAAAGCCCGGCAAATTCATACCGGTACAGCTCCAGCCCAAATAATACGCCGCATCCTACGTCGTCAATTCCCCCTTCCATAGCCCGATCCATGGCCTCGGTATGGTAGTTGTAATCATGCTTGGGCCCTGTGGGGTGAAGCTTTAAGTAGCTTTCCTTGTGATAGGTCTCCTGAAACAGGATATAGGTGCCGATTCCGGCCTCTTTCAGCTTCCGGTAATTCTCCACTGTGGTAGCCGCAATATTCACATTCACCCGGCGGATGGCGCCGTTTTTGTGCTTAATGCTGTAGATGGTTTTAATGCTTTCTAATACATAATCAATGGGACAGTTTACCGGGTCCTCGCCGGTCTCCAGAGCCAGCCTTTTGTGACCCATATCCTGAAGGGCAATCACCTCTCTGCGTATTTCTTCCTGGGTCAGTTTTTTTCTGGCAATGTGTCTATTTTTTGCATGGTAAGGGCAGTAAACGCATCCGTTTACGCAATAATTAGACAGATAAAGAGGAGCAAACATAACAATCCGGCTGCCGTAAAAATCCTTTTTTATCTGCTCTGCCAGAGCAAAAATCTCCTGGTTTTTATCCTCCAGATCACAGTCCAGAAGCACTGCCGCCTCCCGGTGGCTCAGGCCTTTTCTCTGTTTTGCTTTTTCTAAAATCTCCTGGATCAGTTCCCGGTTATGCCTGTTTTCCCGGGCGTATTGAAGAGTCTCCTGGATCTCTTCATGGTTGATAAATTCGTCTGCACATTTTGATTTTGGATTATAGCTATACATATATTTTCCTTTCCGGTAAGGCGATTGCAAGCCTACCTTCTTTTATGATCTCCCCGGCAGGAAACCACCCTGTATCCTATGGCGTCCATGGCAGCTTTCAGCTCTTCCAGGTTCTGGGCAGCTTCCTTTCCCGTACAGATTTTGTTGTTGTAGAGCAGATATTTTTCCCTGACATTTTCCGGTGACAAATTAGGCATTACCACATTGGCTCCGGCCAGAATTCCGGCTTCCCTTCCTCCCGCAGAAGCGGTGGCCAGGGCGGTGGTGGCCGGGAGAAGCACAGATGGAAGCATGATTCGGACTAAACTTAACAGATATAAGGTAAGGGCCGTGCTTCCCGCCGGTTCCCCTCCAAAAGGCGTATGGCTGTGGGGAAGAAAGGGGCCTATTCCCACCATCTCCGGCTGTAATTCCTGCAAAAATTCCATGTCGTCTGTCAGGGTTTCCACTGTCTGTCCCGGGGATCCCACCATTAATCCGGCTCCGGTCTGATACCCCAGCTGTTTTAACTGGAAAAGACAGTTTTTCCGGTTTGAAGCGCTTAGTTCAGGAGGGTGAAGCCGTCGGTAATGGCAGTGGTTGGCCGTCTCGTGGCGAAGCAGATACCGATCTGCCCCCGCCTCTTTTAACCGGGCGTAGCTCTCCCTGTCCCGCTCTCCCACTGACAGGGTAACTGCACAATCCGGCCAGCTTTGTTTAATACTTCGGATCAGTTCCTCCAGACGATCATCTGTAAAATATCCGTCTTCCCCTCCCTGCAGAACAAAAGTCCGAAATCCCAGCTTATAACCATTTTCACAGCATCCTAAGATCTCTTCCCGGGTCAGCCGGTAACGGGCCGCTTCCTTATTGCTCCGCCGGATCCCGCAGTAATAACAATCGTTTTTACAGTAGTTAGTAAACTCAATAAGCCCTCGGATATAGACGTTTTTCCCGTAAATCTGATCCCGGATCCGGCAGGCCAAAGCGGCGGCATATCTGGCGGCATCTCCGGCAGATTCCGAAACCGAAAAAGACTGGCCTGTCACTCTGCCCTGTCTGTCCGCCCAGGGCGCCAGCAGATTCCTCCACTCCTCCCGGTTTAGAAACTGCCGGGATGCTAAACGATCTATGTATTCTTTCATTGCTGCATTTCCCCGCTTATGCTTTGGAGTAAAGAGCTTTGGAGCTGACCCCGAGAAGGCGGCCCAGCTTGCCGGACAGGGCGCTGATGGCATCCATGGGAGCGTCCACTACAATACTGATGATGTTTACCTGCTTTTTCTCATAAGGAAGGCCCATCCGGCCAATGACATACTGGCCGTACTGAGATAAAAGGGTGTTAACCGCCTCCGCCTGATTCCTGTCGTCAATAATAATGCCGATGACCGCGATTCTGGTCTCCTGATTTTCCATAAAAAAATCCTCCTGCATGTAGAGCAAAATCCGGCAGAATGTGTTACGGACGCCTTTTGCCGGATATTACGCAACAAAAAAGCAGGCCCTGCAAAAAGGCCTGCATATATTACAAAATACCCCCGCAAAATACGCCTGTAACGCGCTTTGCCGGATTTTTGTATCATGCTGTATCACAATGGACGTTCCCCTATAAGGGCGCGCCCCTCCATTTGGCCTTTCCGTCAGAAATTCTTTCGGTTAGTTTTGCTCTATGGTTTTTATTTTTGTTCTTTATCACTTCGGACGCCTTACGTCAGGAATGGCCTGAGGTTTGGAGCCGAAAGCTTTCACTATATGTTTATCTTAGCCGCCTCAAGAGAAAAAGTCAAGCAAATTACTTGACAAATAAAAGGAACAGATCTAAAATTACTTAGGAAACTAACAAAGTAAAAAAAGGATGAGTCTATGATTTCCCTAACCCGAAGCGCCGCAAGGTATGTCAGCAAATTGTCCAACCAGTTACGCAGGAAATTAGATATGCTTTCTTCCAGGAAGGAGTTCAGCGGTTCCCAGGGAAGGACTCTCCACTTCTTACTTGCACAGACACAGGATGTATTTCAAAAAGATATTGAGGAAGAATACGGCATACGCCCGTCCACTGCAACAGAGCTTTTAAAGCAAATGGAAAAAAACGGGCTGGTTGTCCGGGAACCTGTTGCTTATGACAACCGGCTGAAAAAAATTGTCCTGACCGATAAAGCTTTAATCTACCGGCAGCAAGTCATAGAGGATTTAACTGAATTAGAAAAAAAACTTGTTAAGGATATTTCTGAAGCAGATTTGGAAATTTTCTTTCAGGTAATTGAGAAAATGATGGATAACTTATCATAAGCTATCCAAAATTTTTACCCAAATACTTAGGAAACTAACATTTTAGAAAGTGAGGCAATCATTATGAATGAAACCAACGATTTTTCCACAGGGAAACTATTCCCCATGATTTTAAAGTATTCTATTCCTGCATCCATTTCCCTTCTAATTACAGCCATTTATAATATTGTTGACCGCATATTTGTAGGGAATTTTAATGGTACTTCCGCATTGGCCGGGCTGTCCATCTGCTTTCCTCTTTCTTTTATGATGATAGCCTTTGGGCTTACCTGCAGCGCAGGCGGTTCCTCTCTGTTCAGTCTGTTTGCAGGAAAAGGCCAGCAGAAAAATATGAACCGTTCTTTCGGAAATGCCTTTCTGCTGGTTATCATTTTTGAAATCCCCTTATCTCTGCTCTTGCTGATTTTTGTAGATCCTGTCCTCACCATATTCGGAGTGACAGAAACCGCATATTCTTACGCCTTGCCCTATTATAAAATTGTCACCTTAGGCTGTCTCTTCCAGGGACTTACCATGGTCTTTTGCGATTTTGTCCGTGTCTCCGGAAGACCTGTCCTGGGGATGTGCGTCACCGGCATTGGAGCTGTGACAAATATGATTTTAGATGCCGTTTTTGTAGCTGTTTTGGGCTGGGGCGTGGAAGGAGCGGCCTGGGCTACTGTCATAGGACAAATCCTTTCTGCTTTATTGGGCGCATATCTGATTTTAAAAGGCTATACAAAAGTAGAAATTGAGAGAGAAACCTTTTCTTTTGATTTTGAGCTTGCCAAAAAAATTGTCTCCTGCGGCTTTGCCTTCTGGATTGCACAGATGGCTATGGGATTCATCAGCCTTGTTTACAACAGCCAACTGGGCAGATACGGCGGAGATATGGCTATCAGCGTGTATGCGGTTGTGGCCAGTATTATGACCTTTGTGATAATGCCTGCCAGCGGTATCAGCCAGGGTATCCAACCCATTGTGGGCAACAATTTCGGAGCCAAAAATTATAAAAGAGTCATGTCCGCCTTATATCAGGCCTCTGCTCTTTCCGTAGGCGTTACCTGCATTATCTGGCTGATTGTCATGGCTTTTCCGGAAGCAATCTTATCCTCATTTGGAGCTTCTGAAAAAATGATGGAGCTTGGAACGGTTGGGTTAAGAATCAATTTTTGCATCACCCCTGTATTAGGCTTCGTAATGCTGGCCACTACCTTTTTTCAGTCTATTGCAAAGCCGGTTCCGTCTATTGTCATTACTTTTTTAAGACAGATTCTGTTCCTCATACCATTTATTTATATCTTCCCTGTCCTGTGGGGCATAAACGGCATTTTTGCCGCTCAGCCTGTCAGCGACGCGTTGGCTTTAATCCTTTCGGTTATTCTTGTTGTAAGGGAGCAGCGGCAGTTGTGCCGGTAAGCATTATACATAATTGAAAAGTATTGGGGGATACACAAAAATCTAGAATTATAGTTGGCCCTTATCTCTTCTTTGCTATGCACAGAAACACTAAAAGTATGCTTATTATATATCAAAATATGTCGTAATATATAATATAAAGCAAGATCTGGAAACTTAAGTAGTAATAGCTAGGAGAATATAATCTATGAATTCTTATTTACCTCAAACAGCTAGTGTATCTGAAGATTTTCAAAAAAGAGCATGCTCTTATGAAGCCCAGTCACGTTGGATTACCAGTGATTCAATTAACATAATTCCATATCATTACTTGTCTCGAAGACCAACCATAGGAGAAACCCTTGATGCTGGAGGCGGAACAGGATATTTATCTTCATTTCTCTTAAAAAAGATTCCAGCATCTTCACTCACTATTGTTGATGCCAGCGAAAATATGCTGGCAATAGCAAAGAGCAGAATACCTGGTGCTAATTTAATTAATACATCTATCGAATCGTTTTGTTTAGAAAATGATCTTAAATTTGACACGATACTTGCCAGGCAAATTTTCCACTATGTCAATGATATTGAAGTTGTATTAAATTTATTAAGGGAAAAATTAAGCAGCAACGGATTATTTTATGTTGGACAATTCGTTGTTTGTGATAATGATTCTGATAAATGGCATAAAAATTTGATTCAAAAAATATCAAAAAACAGGAAACGTTCCTTTACGTTTGATGGCTTTCAAAAAGCCTTCGAGTCTAACGGATTTAGAATAATTGAATGTTGTACTGAAGATTATGAAGAAAACATCAAGGATTTTTATACGAGACGAACAAACGAAGAATTGGAATACAATAATTTTTATAAATCAGTTAAAAACTCCTTGAATGAAAACATTACAGAAAAAATGCATATTAAAGTTATGGATAATAATATATTTTTTACTGTGCAATTTTGTCATTTATTGTTAGAACGAAGATAAATTTAGGAGCAGGCAATATGAGTTTTATAAAAAAGGTGCTAAGATTTTTTGTTGAAAATATTACAACTATATTTGCTATTGCAGGCGGAGTTTGGGTCTTCTTTACCTATAAAAAATATGAAACAAATGAATTGCTGAACTTTATAGTTTCTTTTCTAGTTCTAATTGCAGCAACTTTGTTAGTGGAAAAATTGGTAACCCTCGCTTCTATTGAAAAGCGGCTAAAAGTCTTAGAAAGCAAATTTAATCAATCAAGTATATTTTTAAATTGCCGTACATCTGAATTTTGGCACGATGCTCAAAATGTGGCTAAATCCATTTTTATTTCCGGTGGTTCCTTACATTTTATCATCGAAAAGTCTGGAGAAATAGAAACTTTACTTAGTAAAGGATGTATAATAGAGGCAATACCTGTAAAACCCTATTCCTCGGCTTCAGCAACTTTATACAATAATGTAATTAAAGAAGTTCCTTCTATAGACTCCTTCAATAATAATATAATCCAAACTCTTTCTTATTTGTATAATTTAAAGCTTAAGTACCCGCATCAAATAGTTGTACGTCTTAATGATAATATGCCTTCATTAGGACTGTTTGCTATATATAAAGATAAATTGCCGCTAAATATACAAGTTAACCTTTTTTCTGAGAAAGTGTCATATGATAAACGATTGTCTATTAGACTTACTAACAATCCAAACGAACACTATTTTGCATTTCAATATTTTTGTAATCAAATTATTTATTTAAAAAATAGACTACCAGAATGTACAGCAGACAAACTGAAACAAATTATTGAGGCTCATACATAATTAGATAGAGTTGATCTTTCTAAATGAAATAGAGCAATTACTGGAGGCAAATTACACCAATGAATCACCTTTTTCTTCAAGAAATCCACTTTCTATGGGACCGGCTGGATCCGAACAGCTATGTACGACAAATCCCGGCTCTCACGGGCCGGGATTCCTTAACATTTGATAACAATATTACTTTTTTTGCCGGGGAAAACGGCAGCGGAAAGTCCACCCTTCTGGAAGCTATTGCTGTTTCCTACGGTTTTAATCCAGAGGGAGGAACACCGAATTACCGGTTTTCTTCCTACGATTCTCACTCGGATCTCCATCAGATCCTGCGCCTGGTAAAGGGGCCCAGAAAACCTAAAAACAGCTATTTTCTCCGGGCAGAAAGTTTTTATAATGTGGCTACCAAGGCGGAAGAATACCGGGACGGCGATGATATTGAAACGTATTACCGCCGGTTCGGAAGCAAATCTTTTCATCAGCAATCCCATGGGGAAAGCTTTTTGGCGCTGATGCAGGGAACCTTTACAGGGCAGGGATTTTATATTCTGGATGAGCCGGAGGCTGCCCTTTCTCCTCAGCGTCAGCTTACCCTTTTTATTCAGCTTCACCGGCTTGCCGGACTGGGGGCCCAGTTTTTAATTGCCAGCCACTCCCCTATCCTTTTGGGAATTCCCGGCGCCTCTATTCTGTCCTTTGATAACGGCGTCATTACGCCCTGTTCTTATGAAGAAACAGAAAGCTATCAGGTGACAGAGATGTTTATAAATCAGAGGGATTATTTCGTAAAGAAGCTTTTATCTGACTGAAAATCTTTCTCTGGCAAAGCGTATTAGTTCTTTGGAATTTCCATTCCCTCCGGGACAGGGCAAACATAACGTTGTTTTTTAGCTCTTGCAGATTTCAAAATATCAACAAGATTATCACCATTAAGCACACCCGGATAGTCTTCCTGGAATCCAACTAATACATCTTTATTTTCCTGTTCAAGTTCTCTGCATTGCTTATAAAATTCATGCAAATCTTCTTTCTTGTAAACAGCTTCGATAAAGATTCTGGAATCTTCTGGTATTCGGTCATAAGAATCATATAAATCAATTATTGCATTTTGAACTGTATCAAATGTCAACGGCTTATTCCGTTCTTCCTGCTCAATCAGCACGCCAACTATATCAGATAAGTCATTTTTGTATTGACGGCCTGCCATAAGTTTCATAGCCACCAGGTATTCAGCTGATACTGTTCTAATCTGAAGGATATTTGCAAAAGTCTTATAATACTTTGAATATTCCGCCAATCTTGGTGTATATGAATTTGTATTAACAAAGTCTGTGTTTAGCCATCCAACTGGAAGTCCAAGTCTGTCTCCTACTGTGTTGATTGCATCCTTCATTGCTCCTGAAGACTTAATGATTGCATCCATGTCATAGGTCATTTCTCTAAAGCCATAATTAATAAGGAGCGATGCCCCGCCAATCAGAATGATCTCCGCTGGCATCCTGGCGCCATTCTTTTTACGGAACTCCTTTGCCAGTTCCTTCAAATAACTATCCAGATTTTCTTTTGTAAAAGGCTTATCAACAGACATTTCGCACCTCGCTTTCTACGATATTAAATCGTAGAAATTCAGGTATTGCGTTTGCAAGCGCCTTTTCTTTTATACTTTCATCTCCGGTCGCAGCATATGATACGATAACACTTGCGGGAAAATATGGTTTTTCAAGCTTCTGAGAACGAATATCATTATAATTTGTGCAAAGAGGTAAGCTGTTCATCCTGGACAAATAGTCAATCATTGCCAACAGATATAATGCTTCTCTATACCATCTACGATCATAAAGCTTCCGTATCTCATCTCCCTCAAGCGTTTCGATAATAAAATCTATGTCACCCATATCCTTTACATGATGGCATATATTGCTCTTAAACGTCTCAAAAGAACATCTGTAATCTGCTCTGTCTGAACCATTATTCTCCAATATTGAATCAACCGTTACACCAAGAACCTTAGCAATCTTATACAAAGTTCCGGCTGCACATTTACCAAGATCCGCTTTTCCACTACAAATATCTGTAATAGTTGTCATTGCGACTCCGCTTTCTTTGCTTAAGCGATACCTGGACATATTTTCTTTTTCAAGTAAATCATTTATAATCATCCGCTTTCCCTCCCTTTCTATAATATATCGGTTAACCGAATCATTGTCAATATTATATCCAAGTTGAGAAAATCAATAAACGTTCATCCTGTTTAAAAACTACTGATGGTTTCAAAGGCACTAATTTGGACAAAAAGACAGAATATTAGTTCTTTGGAATTTCCATCCCCTCCGGGATAGGGCAAACATAAGCTTCCCCGTTCATCATTTCGTCAAATTCCTCTTTTGCTTTCTTCACCAGTTCCGGATTTTCTGCCAGCCGGACTCCGGCTGCCGCCAGAATTTTAGCAGCATAGATCATTCCCTTTAATCCGATAGAACCTCCGGATGAGGAAACCATCTGCCAACTATGCCCCGGCGCTCCCAGACCGGCGGTGGCAACGGTAGCCATGCCAGTGGGAACAATGTGAGCCACATCTCCTACGTCTGTGGAGGCATAAGTAATTCCTTTTCCTATAGGGGCAACTCCGGTAAAAAGCTGGGACTCCGGCTCCAGTCCAAAAGTTTTTACTGCTGCCTTCCTCTGATCCTCTACCGGCTGATTCATCGCCTTTGCCCACTGTAATTCTTCTGCTGTCCACTCTTCCTGTTCCATATCTTCCATAACCTGGCTCATCACCTCTGCCAACACCTGATTTCCAACCATGGGATAGCAGCCGCCCATATACTGGATTTCCAGCTGGGTTTCCGTCATCATAGCCGCCCCTTCTGCAGCCTTCACCAGCCGGTCATACACCTGATTCACTGTATTCCTGTCCAAGGCCCGGACATAATACCAGACGCTTGCCTTTCCCGGCACAATATTGGGAGCGCCTCCCCCATCGGTGATAGAATAGTGAATCCGAACCTGAGGGCTTACGTGCTCTCTCATAAACTCTGCCCCCATGTTTAAAAGCTGTACTGCGTCCAAAGCGCTTCTTCCGTTCCAGGGATCGTCTGCAGCGTGGGATGTAATTCCGGTATAGTGAAACTTGACGCCGCTGCAGGCGCTGAAGACCGAAACAGATGCCTGATTTACCTTCCCGGGATGCCAGCTTAAGGCCAAATCCAACTCAAAAAAGCAGCCGCCCCTGGCCATAAACGGTTTTCCGCAAAGTACCTCTTCCCCAGGGCATCCGTAAAATACCACGGTTCCGGGAAGGCCTTTTTCCTCCAATTCCGCCTTCATGCCCAGGGCTCCCCCTACAGCGGCGGCTCCCAGCAGATTATGGCCGCAGCCATGACCACAGGCCCCTTCTGTCACCGGTTCTTTGTGGTCGGAAACCTTCTGACTAAGCCCCGGGAGCGCGTCATATTCTCCTAAAAACCCCACTATTGGATGCCCGGATCCCCACTGGGCCCGGATGGCCGTAGGTACTCCGCCTGCTCCGGTTTCTACCTGGAATCCGGCGTCTCTTAAAACCTTTGCTGTTTTTTCACAGGCAATTTTTTCCTGAAATCCACACTCCGGATTTTCCCAGATTTCCTTTGCCAATTTCTCAATTATCTCTCTCTTTTCCTCCACCTCACAGGCGGCCCTGCTTCCGCTTCCGGTAAATTCTTTCATAGCCTGTCCTCCTTTTCATGCTCTTTTTAGTATACCTCAAATTTCTCAAGAATGCCATAAGAGGTATTACTTGTACGAAATAAAGAGATATGATACACTTATAAAACAGCGAGATGATAGTGAAGGGGATAATGTGGACTCTTGGCTCATCCCCAAATAACCTTCTCAGATAAGGACAAGTTACTATGAATCAGGATCTAACCCGTGGAAATATTACAAAAACCATATTGCTGTTTGCCCTTCCCATGATGGCAGGCAATCTTCTTCAGCAGTTTTACAACATTACCGATACCTTTATTGTAGGAAAATTTTTAGGAAAAGACGCTCTGGCGGCAGTAGGATCTGCCTACACGCTGATGACCTTTTTAACCTCAATCCTCCTGGGACTCAGCATGGGAAATGGGGTCTTTGTCTCCATCTGTTTCGGCAAAAAAGAAGAAGGGCGTTTAAAAACCGGAACCTTCTTATCTTTTGTTCTTATTGCCGCTATCACAGCCATTATGAACATTTTCGTTTTTGCCGGGATGGACTTTCTGCTGGTATTTTTAAATATCCCCCAGGAAATCCGGGATATGATGAGGGACTATCTCTGGATTATCTTCTGGGGCCTGGCCGCTATCTTTTTATATAATTATTTCACTGCCCTCCTCCGTTCCATTGGAAATTCTGTGGCTCCCCTGTTGTTCTTGATCGTGTCCACCCTGGTCAATATAGGTCTGGATCTGCTCTTTGTTATTACCTTTGAAATGGGGGCTGGCGGGGCTGCTCTGGCCACAGTGATTGCCCAGTATATTTCCGGAATCGGCGTCGCACTCTATACTTTGCTGAAATGTCCTGTTTTCCGGATCAGCCGGGAGCATATGCGGTGGGACAGCGGCATTTTAAAGGAGATTTCCCAGCTTTCTGTCCTGACCTGCTTACAGCAGTCAGTGATGAACTTTGGTATCCTGATGGTTCAGGGCCTGGTCAACAGCTTTGGCACTGCCGTTATGGCGGCTTTCGCCGCAGCAGTGAAAATCGACTCCTTTGCCTACATGCCGGTTCAGGATTTCGGCAATGCTTTTTCTACCTTTACCGCACAAAATTACGGCGCCGGGGAGTATGGACGGATTCGGGAAGGTATCAAAAAAGCCCTGATTACTGTAACCATTTTCTGTCTGGCCATCTCCCTTTTGGTCTGGATATTTGCGAAAGAATTAATGCTGATTTTCGTTCAGCCCCATGAGACAGAGGTTCTGGCCGTGGGAATCCAGTATCTGCGGGTAGAGGGAAGTTTTTATATCGGAATCGGGTTTTTATTCCTCCTTTACGGCTTTTACCGGGCCATTAAAAGACCGGGAATGTCTCTGGTTCTGACTGTTATTTCTTTGGGAACCCGGGTGGTTCTGGCCTATGCCACTGCCGGAACTATAGGCGTAATCGGAATTTGGATGGCAATTCCAATCGGATGGATTTTGGCGGATGTTGTAGGATATGTATATTATCAGAAGAGTTGCCGGAGAATGTTTGATATAGTCACAATATAAACAATCTAATTAAACCTGGAGGTATTGATGTCTCTTCTCCCATTATATGAATTTGACGCCGTCATCCAAAAAGTCCCGGATATTGACGGCGCCTACGTAGAATTTCCCTATGATGTAAAAAAAGAATTCGGAAAAGGCAGAGTGAAGGTTCACGCTGAATTCGACGGTATTCCCTATGACGGAAGCCTGGTCCGGATGGGAACCCCAGGCCACATTATCGGGCTCCGAAAAGACATTCGGGCCCAGATCAAAAAGCAGCCAGGGGATACGGTTCATGTGACAATCCGGGAGCGGGAGAGGGTGTAAAAAATTCTGTGTCTATAGGAATTTAGGATTCCCTGATAAGAGT
>CAJTOL010000029.1 GCA_910577645.1 uncultured Lachnospiraceae bacterium | reverse complement strand
CCTGCCATATCGGCGGAAGGGATCCTGAAAATGCTTCGCATTTCCCTTCCTCCTCTATCCCATTGTATAGAATACCGGGGCGCCGGGGCCTAGGGGAAGATTCAGCACCATCCACAGAGCCAACATCACAGACCAGCTGATAATAAAGGCCAGGGAATAAGGAAGCATGGAGGATACCAGGGTTCCCCATCCGGTGTCCTTGTCATATTTTTTCATAATGGTCAGAATATACGGAATCCAGGCAATAACCGGCGCGATAATATTGGTGGTGCTGTCGCCGATACGGTAAGCCACCTGGGTCAGCTCCGGAGATAAGCCCAGCTTCATAAACATGGGAACAAACACCGGTGCGAAAATCGCATATTTGGCGGAAGCAGAAGCCATAAACAGGTTTACAAACCCTGCTACCAAAATAAAGCACATCATCAGGCCTACAGAATTAACATTCAGACTCTGAAGAAGCTCTGCCCCCTTAAAGGACAGGATCCGTCCAATGTTGGTTTTTCCGAAATAGCTGGTAAACTGAGCCGCTACAAAGGCCATGGCCACAAAGCCGGAGACAGAGGCAATGGCCTTATTAAAGGAAGCAACCACATCCTTATCGGTTTTAAAGGTTCCGCACAGCTTGCCGTAAACAAAAGACGGGATAAAGAACAGCAGGGTAAACAGCGGAATAATGGCGTTCATTAAAGTGGAATTATTAATCAGGCTTCCGGTTTCTGCATTTCTCATAAAGGAATTTTGGGGAATACAGCATGCTACAAAAAATACTACGATTGCCACAAATACCCAGTTGGATATACTTAAAGCCTTTTCTTCTTTTTGGGTCATCTCGCCGGTAGGCTCTACCAGGGTTCCGTCTCCGTTTTCTTTATAGGGGCCTAAACGGGGAATCACCACCAGCTCTGTAATCAGGGTTCCCACAATGGTAATCAGGATAGTGGAAGCAATCATGAAAAACCAGTTGGACAGAGGAGTTACCGTATAGTTTGGATCAATGGTCTGAGCCGCCGCAGTGGAAAAGCCGGAAAGGGTGGCGTCAGCGGATCCGATGAGAAGGTTTGCGGAAAATCCTCCGGAAACTCCGGCAAAACCTGCCGCAATCCCTGCCAGGGGATGCTTATTGTATGCCTTGAAAATCATAGCAGCCAGGGGGATAAATACTACATATCCGGCATTTTCCGCCACATTGGTCATAACGCCGATAAATACTACCATAGGGGTTACCAGCATGGCAGGGGTAATCTTCACTACCTTCTTAATCAGGCCGTTTAAGTATCCGGAGCTTTCTGCAACACCGATTCCCAGCATAATTACAATGGTAAAGCCTAAAGGTGCATAACCGGTAAAATTGCTTACCGCAGAAGTCAGCATATACTGAAGCCCGGAAATGCTGAACAGGCTGACTACCTTAATCGTAGTTTCTTCTACAGCCCCGCTGGAGGAATTGTACATCTCGCCGGTAGCGCTCCAGCCCATAGCTGCGCCGATTCCGGATATAATAACTACCAGGACGGCCAGATAAAAAAAGATGGTTAAGGGTGTGGGGAGCTTATTCCCCGCTGTCTCGATTCCGTCCAGGAACTTAAGGAACCAGGACCGTTTTTTTGTTTCCGTATTTCCTTTCATACTCATTCTCCTTTACACTTTCGTAACAGTTGAGACGCCGGGCAAGAAGATTCCTCCCCGCTTCAACTGCCATATTCTTATTTGATTCTTTATTTTGCCGTATTGGAAGCGATAAGCGCCGCATCCCAGACGCCGGAAAACGGCGGGGAATAGCACAGATCCATAAATCCCATCTCATCCACCGTAAGACCGGAATAGATGGCAATGGCATAATAATTGACTCTGGGCACCACAATCCCCTGGCCATAGGCCTGAGCGCCCAAAAGTTTTCTGGTTTCGGCATCATAAATTACCTTAATATTCAGTTTTTCACTGCCATAGTAGGAAGCGTAACTGTTTCCGGTAATGGTATGGGCCTTGTAAGAAAGCCCCAGGGTCTTGGCCTCCTTCTCTGAAATCCCGGTTTTGGCTGCATCCATACCAAAGAGGCGGAGTGCGGAGCTTCCTATCAGCTTAAAGGGTTTGGGCTCTGCTCCTCCTAAAATATCTCCGATAATCCTTCCCTGCTTGTTGGCGTTGGTGCCCAACGGCGCATAGGTATATTCACCGGTTACAGCAGATCTCATAATGCTGCAGTCGCCTGCCGCATAGACATCCGGGATACTGGTTTCCATCCGCTCGTTGACATAGATGGCTCCGTTTTTTGCCTTTTCAATATTCTGGATAAAAGATGTAGCCGGGGCAATCCCTGCGCTGTTGATCACAATATCCGCCGGAAGCTCTTCCCTTACGCCGTCTGTCTCCACCACTACCTTTTCAATCCGGTTGTCCCTGGAAATCAGCTCCGTCACCCTGGTTTTCCTTCTCACGGCCACTTTGCCCCGCTCCAGTTCTTCCTCCAATGCCTGGCTTACCTCCGGGTCAAAGGCAGAGAGGACATGATCCGCCAGCTCGATAACCGTTACGTTCTTTCTATATTTTTTACAGCTTTCTGAAACCTCCAGGCCAATGAATCCGGCCCCTGTAATCACTACATTTTTCTGCCCCTCATCCTGAAGAGCCTGCTTAATCCGGGTTCCGTCCGCCACATCCCGGATCTCAAAAAGATTGTCATAGGATTTATCAAAAGGCGGAAAATGCCGCACGCCGGCGCCGCTTCCGATTACCAGCTTATCGTAAGTATCCTCAAAGCTCCGGCCTGTGTGCAGATCTGTTACGGTTACCGTCTTTTTGTCCGTATCCACAGCCGTCACCTCATGGAAGGTCTTAACCGGAATCCCGCTCTGTGCAAATTCCTCCGCCGTTCTGGCGATTAAATCCTTCCCCTGCTTAATATGGTCGGAGATATAAAAGGGGATCCCACAGGCTCCATAGGAAACCTCCCCGCCTTTTTCATAAACCACAATCTCTGCTTCTTCCTTTAACAGGCGCTTTAATTTGGAGGCCGCAGACATGCCGGCGGCGACTCCGCCAATAATCACTGTTTTCACTCTCTCACCCTTCTTTCTACAATAATCGCATTGGCCATACAGCCGGTTACGTTAATCAATGTTCTTGGAACATCCCCGATTGGGTCAATGGCAACCATGGGGCCCAGACCGAAAACCGCCCCTCCCAGGCCAAAACCCATCACTGCGGAAAACTCCGCCATAGTAGCCGTGCCGGGGACTCCGGTTATTCCGTAGGAGGTCAGGACAATGACTACCACCAGGGAAAGTACCAGACCAGGAGTCATGGAAATTCCCCAAAGCCCTGCGGCAAAAACGGCGGCCATTGCCGGAAACAGGGCGCCGCAGCCCTGCATACCGGACTGGATAGCGTAGGAAGACACCGAGTCCGTAATCTCCCGCTGCAGCCCCAGGCCCTCCGCCAGCACCTCCTGGGCATCTTTAAGACATGCAGAGCCGGAACGGGTCTTTAAGGCTTTTGCCATCACCTTTCTCCCTTTCTTCAAAAAGGCAGCCGGCCCTACTCCCGACAAGGCGCACAGCAAAAGCTGAATTATCAGCATTACCGCCGCTGCCAAACACAGGACGGCCAGAAGCTTTACCAGCATAATCAAAGCATCCGGGCCGTAGGCGGCGGTAAAGCCGGCCATAATGGCGCAGGCTCCTGCCGGTTTATAGGCGATAATGGCTTTGCAGACGCTGGTTCCCGTCATAAAGCAGGCTTCTGTCACATCCAGAAATGGCTTTATGGTATCCATATATTTTACTGACATCCTTCGGGCGGCAATACCGATAAAGGCTGCAAATACAAAGATTCCCACCGAATTTCCCAAAACCATGTCCGACCCGATTCCGGAAGGAATCAGCCAGGAAACCGCCTCCGTAAATCCCGCTCCCTCTCCTCCGCTCCAGGAGAATACTTCCTGCCCGCTTCCGGGCACAGCTCCCACCTGGAATATAAGCCCCAGCACAATTGACACCAAAGCGCTGGCGGCCAGCATCAGGGTGTTAACCCACTTCTTCCACCGATCCAGAGAGGATTTTGTTTTGTTCAGGGGGGTTTTTATTACCAGCCGGATACCGGCAATCAGGATCATGGGAAGAACCAGGCACTTAAGCAGAGAAACGTATCCGTGCCCTACCAGTTCAAACCAGGCCTTCAGCTCCTCTGCAGCAGGTGAACTTCTCTCCCCCCCGCCGGAGAAAAACCAGGCAGCCAGGCCGTAGGCTGCCCCGGCTGCCCCGCCTATTATAACTCTCACGGCAAATTCAAATTTCTTTTTGGGGAGACAGCTGATTCCATAAAGCAAAATGAAAAATAAGACGGCTGCCCCCAGGGTACCCCAGCCGGATACTCCGAAAAACTCCAAGATCTTCATAATTAATTCCTTTCTGTCAGCAGCCGGTCATAATTCGGATGATTTCCTTATCGGTCTCCTTCATTCCTTCTTTTCCCAGACGGCCGATGTTGATAATGGTGTTTTCCACACCTTTGGAAATAATCCCGTCTCCACCCTTAAACTGCTGTCCGTTTTGGTACATATCATACCCCAGAATCCCTGCGTCTACCGCTGCCGCAATCTTTCCCGCACAGGAAGGCTTTGCACCGTCGCAGATAATGCCGGAAACAATGGCAAGGGCGTTAACCAGGGTATGGGCAATGGCTTTAAAATCCCCGCCCAGCAGAAACGCAATGCCGCAGCCTGCTCCGCACCCTGCGCTGACTGCGCCGCAATAAGCGGACAGACGGCCGATTCCGGTCTTTTGATGGATGGTAATCAGATTGGAAAGAATCAGGGCCCGGTACAGCATTTCTTCGCTGGCCCCCAGCTCTCCGGCATATTCGATTACCGGCAGAGAAGCCGTCATTCCCTGATTTCCGCTTCCGGAATTAATAATAACCGGCATCTCACAGCCGCTCATCCTGGCGTCTGAACCGGCAGCCGCGGCGGCTCTGGCTCTTGTGCGGACATCGTTGCCGCAGGCCTTTAAAAGAGTGCTTCCGATATTGGCTCCCCAATCATGGTTTAAGCCCTCCCGGGAAATAGCGCTGTTGCAGGCAATCTGCCTGGAAAGCACTTCTTTTACATCCTCTAAGCAGGCGGTTTTTGCAAAATCATAGATCCCCTCAATGCTAAGAAGGCTTCTGTCTGCCATGGAAACCTCCTTATCCGCCGTAACTCCCTTTTCGTAGAGAACTTTTCCGTCCTTTTCAATCAGGACAATGTTGGTATGGTAACCGGCGATTCGGACTTTTGCCCAGGAATCCTCACAGGAAAGGATTACCACCATATCCAGAATCTCCTCCGTCTCAAGAGGCGCTACTTCAATGGGAACCCTGTCTAAAAATTCCCGGATCCCCTGCTTTTGTTCTTCTGTTACTCCTGCAATTACTTCCAAAACACGGCTGGCATCTCCGGCTGCCGCTCCTGCAGCGCAGGCTGCCTCAATCCCCTTTAAACCGCCGGTATTAGGAACAATCACACTCTTTACATTCTTCACAATATTGCCGCTGGCCCTTACCTGGCATCTGTCCGGAAGGCATCCCAGCACCTCCCTGGCCTTAGCCGCACAATAGGCCAATGCAATAGGCTCCGTACATCCCATAGCCGGAACCAGTTCTTCCTTTAAAATCTGTACATAAGCCTGGTAAACCGTCCCTGTCCGCTCCATAGTATCCTCCAGTTTTTATCAAAATATAACGTAACAATTGAGACGGCGGGGAATCTGCTATAAATTTTGCGCGTCAAGCTGGCTTGTAAGCCAAAATTTATAGCAGATTCCTCATCGGATGAATATCCGATGCTTCTTGCCCGGCTCAGACGGGCAAGAAGACCCCCGTCGGACCCGCTTCCCTAAGAACCTACGAAACTCTAACATAAACCTTGCGCGTCAAGCTGGCTTGTAAGCCAAAATTTATAGCAGATTCCTCATCGGATGAATATCCGATGCTTCTTGCCCGGCTCAGACGGGCAAGAAGGCCCTGCCTCAACTGTTACAATATAACAATGAAACCAATCTAATTGTAATATAAGCTATCCGATTTGTCAATCATCACAATAATAATTTTTTATTGCAATAATAATATTTAACAATTGAGACGGCAAGGAATCTGTAAAGGACTTTTTGAATAAAATCGTCGGACCCGTTTCCTCCAACC
Organism: uncultured Lachnospiraceae bacterium; assembly: GCA_910577645.1. Classification (GTDB taxonomy): domain Bacteria; phylum Bacillota; class Clostridia; order Lachnospirales; family Lachnospiraceae; genus UMGS1370. The sequence continues at coordinate 34,740 of CAJTOL010000029.1, read as the reverse complement.
CCACAAAAAAAGATGCTCCAGACACCGTATATTCCGCCGTCTAAAAGCACCTTTCCTCTATCTGTATTATTTTACCACATCTCCACTTGATTTTTTCTGAAGCTTAGACTGATACCGGTACACGCTGGCTTCTGAGCAGTACAAATACTCTGCCACAGCCCCCACAGCCCCCTTTAAATGAAACAATCCCGCATCATTTAACTCGCTGATAATCTGAAGCCGGTCCTGCTGAGTTAAGCGTTCCCGCACAATAGAATCACAGGAGCCTACAGTCTGAATCACGGCCTTTTGGATCATATCTTCCATCACGTCCTCGGAAAAATTTTCAGTGGGGCCCGGCACCTGGCCGGCTTTTACGCTGTGAATCAGATCCAGGCCGCTTAAGACCTTTACCTCATCCAAAAGCTTTTCATAAGGGCCCATGTCAATGTTAATGCACAGCTGGCCAATTAATTCCCCCTCCTCCCGGATAAAATAGGTGGAGGAGCGCAGGCGCTTGTTGGCCGCTGCCTTTCCCTCATAATTGACTACATAATCCCGCTCTTTCCATTCCTCATTGGCCAGGATGGAAAGCGTAAAATCTGTAATAGGCGCCCCTACTGTCCGTCCGCTGACATGACCATTGGCAATGGCGATAATATCATGATCCGGCTTTCGGCAGTCTCTCAGTACCACCTCTGTATTTTCCCCCATGATCTCCCCTAAAAAATCTACCAGCTTTTTATAGCGATCTAATGTATCCACTTCTGCCCTCTCCGTTTTTCTTTTCTATAATCGTTCCTGCAACAGCTTTTCCATGTCTTCATAGGTCTCTGCCTGATTCATGTCATTCCGCAAAGAAGCAGAATTAGGAAGTCCGCTGGTGTACCAGGCCATATGGCTCCGCATCTCCCGGATCCCCGCCTTCTCCCCTTTACATTCCGAAAGCATCCGTCCATGGCGCAAAATCATATCCCGTATCTCCCCTCCCGAAGGTTTGGGAGGAGTAATCCCGGTTTCCATAAGCCCTTTGGTTCGCCCGAAAATCCAGGGATTTCCCTTGGCGCCTCTGGCAATCATCACACCGTCGCAGCCGGTTTCTTCCATCATCCTCACCGCGTCCTCCGGCTCAAAGATATCCCCGTTTCCTATAACCGGGACAGACACGGCATCCTTTACCTGGCGGATAATGTCCCAATCCGCTTTGCCGGAATAATACTGCTCCCTGGTTCTTCCGTGGACTGCTACCGCTGCCACACCGCTGGCCTCTGCCATTTTGGCAAATTCCGCTGCGGCAGAGTCTCCGTTTTCAAATCCTTTGCGGAATTTTACTGTCACCGGCTTTTTTGTGGCCTTTACCATGGCGGTCAGGATCTTTTCTGCAAGCTTAGGATTTCGCATCAGGGCTGACCCTTCTCCGTTTTTAACAATTTTCGGCACCGGGCAGCCCATATTCACGTCTATGATCTCAAAAGGCCCTTCCTCCACCTGGGCGGCAATTTCCGCCATAACAGCCGGATCCGAGCCGAAAAGCTGGACTGCCACAGGATGTTCTTCTTCCTTTACCTCCAGCAAAGCCCGGGTATTTTTGTTTTTATATAAAATGGCCTTAGCGCTTACCATCTCCGTATATACCAGGCTGCAGCCCTGCTCCTTGCACAAAAGCCTGAAAGGCAGATCCGTGACTCCTGCCATAGGCGCCAGAATCAGAGGGCTGTCCAATGCCACGCCGCCGATAACAGGGCCTGCCTTAATCATCCTCTTCCCTCCCGGACTTTGAAGTTTCTTCCAGTGGAAGCCCTAAAAATTTCACCTTATAGTAAAGTTCCAGGGACTCTAAAAGCTCCCGTTTCTCTTTCTGGTATCTGCGGATTTTCAGCTCACTGCCAATTTCGTCAAATAAATAGTCCTGATCCTCTACTGCCACTTTAAACTCCAGGCTTCCGGCTGCATCATACTCCAAAGTCAATACCCCGCCTACGTCCTCAGTAAACAGTACGCACATCACCTGCAGCTCTTTTTGTATCCCTTCCGGAAGGGAAGAAAAATCCTGGTTAAAATAATATTTCTGCTCATAAGAATTGGCTCCGCAGAGCACAACGTTTTCTTTTTGTTCCATGAGTCAATTTCTCCTATATCCTCCCCCCTGTCCCTAAAAACCAGGCCAGAGGCAAGGAAAAAGGGGGCTGTCACAGAATAAACTCTCTGGGACAACTCCCTGCTGTTTTTAAATTTGCTGCTGTAACATTACCTCACCAGCATCTTGCAGATCTCATACTGATCCTCCGGAATATCCTTCTTCATGTTCAGGGCATCCTGGATATCCACATCTACATACTGACCATTCTGATAGGCCACAACCCGGTTGCTCTTACCCTCTGCCAAAAGCAGAGCAGCCTTAGCACCCATAATAGAGGCATACACTCTGTCCTTACAGGTAGGGCTGCCTCCCCGCTGCATGTGTCCTAAGATGGTGGCCCGGGTCTCAATACCGGTAGCCGCCTCGATCCGGCGGGCCATAGACGCGGAATGGCCGATGCCTTCTGCATTAATGACAATGTTATGCTTCTTGCCTCTCTTACGGTTGTCGATAATCCGGTTGATAATAGCCTGTTCATCGCCGTCATAGCGCTCCGGAAGGAGAATCTCCTCTGCGCCGTTGGCATAACCGCACCACAGGGCAATGTAACCGGCCCGGCGGCCCATAACCTCGATAATGCTGCATCGCTCATGAGAAGTAGAGGTGTCTCTTACCTTATCAATTGCTATCATAGCGGTATTTACCGCAGTGTCAAAGCCAATGGTATAATCAGAACTGGAAATATCCAAATCAATGGTTCCCGGCACGCCTATGGTATTGATTCCCAGGGCCGCCAGCTTACCGGCGCCTCTGTAGGAACCGTCTCCGCCGATAACCACAATGCCGTCAATCCCGTGTCTGCGGCAAATCTCAGCTCCCAGCTCCTGTCCCTCCAGGGTAGTAAACTCCTGACATCTTGCTGTATATAAAATCGTACCGCCCCGATGAATAATATCGGAAACACTGGTACTGTCCATATCTACGATTTCTTCCTGCAGAAGGCCTGCATATCCTCTCATAATTCCTTTTACTTTTAAGCCCTCGTGGATAGCAGTTCTCACAACTGCACGGATAGCCGCATTCATTCCCGGCGCATCGCCTCCACTGGTCAATACGCCAATCGTTTTTACTTTTTTAGCCATAGAAAATATGCCTCCCTCTCTGCGAGATTCGTTCTTTTGAAAATCCAAACACTAATTGATCATATTTTAAAGCATTTTACATGGATTATCAATACCTATAATTGACAAATCGTTAATTTTTTTTCAAAAACCCTTTAATTTCTTTTCTGAAATCCCGATATTCTCTTTTCCAAAATCTTCCGATAATCCGTCTATCAGTTCCTGGGTAATTTCTACTTTCCAGTTTGGAGGAAGAATCTTTTTAGCCCGCTCCTTCTCCAGATAAATTCCCACAGAATCACTGCCCTCCGCCTGGCTTAGGGTCCTTAAAAGCCTTTGCTCCCTTTCCTTATAAGCTTCTATATTGGGAAATTTGATCCACAGCTCTCTGGGGATCTGGGAGAAAGGCGCCGCCTTTTCCAGTATCAGCTTCCCTGCCGGTTCCTCCCCCAAAGATACTCTCCCCCGGATAAACAGACGGGCATCCTCGGTAAACAGCTCCCTCTGGGCCTCATAATTTTTGGGGAATACCAGAACCTCTACCGAGCCGGTTAAATCCTCTACCGTCAGAAATGCCATCATCTTGCTGGTCTTTGTGGTCTTTACGGTTTTATCCGTAATCATGCCGCCGATTACCACATACTGGCCGTCTGAAACTTTGGCAAGGTTTGTCTCTTCATCTACTGCAAAGTCAGCGGCGAAAGCTGTAGTGTTATTTTTAAGGCTCTTTTCGTAAGCTTCCAGGGGATGGCCGCTGATGTAAATTCCCAGGGTCTCCTTTTCCCCTGCCAGAATATCTTCCCTGGTAAATTCTTCTACGTCAGGAAAGCGAACCTGAAAAGCAGACTTTTCCTCTTCCCCGGCAAAATCGAAAAGGCTCATCTGACCGGCCATAGAGTTTTTCTTTTCCCGATTTTTATTTTCCAGAATCTCCGGAGCCACCAGGATTTTCTGGCGGCGGCTCCCCGGAAGGCAATCCAGAGCCCCGGAGCGTATAAAGTTTTCCACGGTCCTCCGGTTTACCTCTTTGTTGGTCATTCTTTCCACAAAATCCTCCAAAGACCGGAAGAGCCCGTTTTCTTCCCGGTCTTCCACAATGGAATCCACCACTGATTTTCCAATGCTTTTAATGGCAGACAGGCCGTAGCGAATACCGGATCCATCGACGGAAAACCCGCTCTCCCCCACATTAATATCCGGCGGCAGAATCGGGATCCCCATCTGGCGGCAGGTAACAATGTACTCGGAAAGCTTGGTCAGGTTATCCTTTACCGAGGTCATAAGGGCCGCCATAAATTCTGCTGGATAATAGTATTTTAAATAAGCTGTCTGGTAGGATACCATTGCGTAGGCGGCGGCATGGGACTTGTTAAATGCATACTTTGCGAAATCGATCATCTCATCATAAATCTGATTGGCAGTCTTTTCGTCAATCCCGTTTGCAATACATCCCTTTACCCCTTCCTCCGGGTTTCCGTAAACAAAGTTCTGGCGCTCCTTCTCCATAACAGAGGCCTTTTTCTTGGACATGGCCCGGCGCACCAGATCACTCCGCCCCAGAGTATAGCCGGCCAGGTCCCTTACGATCTGCATAACCTGCTCCTGGTAAACAATACAGCCGTAAGTAGGGCTTAATATGTGTTCCAGCTGAGGACAGTCATAGGTAATGTCCCTTGGATTGTTCTTTCCTTTTAAATACTTGGGGATAAAGTCCATGGGGCCGGGACGGTACAGAGAAATACCTGCAATAATATCTTCCAGGCTGCCGGGCTTCAGTTCCTTCATGAATCCTTTCATCCCGGAGCTTTCCACCTGAAACACCCCTTCTGTACGCCCGGTCCCGATAGACTCCAGCACCTGTTTATCATCATAGTCAATGTTATCTATATCAATGTGAATCCCTTTGCTTCTCTCCACCTGATGGCAGGCGTTCTGGATAACCGTCAGGGTTCTCAGACCCAAAAAATCCATTTTCAAAAGTCCCAGTTCCTCTAAAGTAGTCATAGTAAACTGGGTGGTAATGGTGCCGTCTGCCGCTCTGGATAAGGGCACGTACTCGTCCACATTCGTCTGGCTGATTACGACTCCTGCAGCATGCATGGAAGTATGGCGGGGAAGTCCCTCCAATCGCATAGCCATATCTATGAGATATTTAACCTGATCATCGTTGTTGTAAGCATCCCGTAAATCCGGACTGGATTTCAGCGCTTTCTCCAGAGTCATACCCAAATCTCCGGGAATCATCTTAGCAATGGCATCGCACTGGGCATAGGGCAGATCCAGAACTCTTCCTACATCCCGAACCACACCCTTGGCCGCCAGGGTACCAAAGGTGACAATCTGAACTACCTGTTCTTTCCCGTATTTGCGTACTACGTAGTCAATAACCTCCTGGCGCCTTTCATAGCAAAAGTCAATATCAATATCCGGCATGGAAACACGCTCCGGGTTTAAAAAGCGCTCAAACAGCAAATTGTAGCGGATGGGATCGATATTGGTAATCCCTAATGCGTAGGAGACGATACTTCCTGCCGCAGATCCACGGCCCGGCCCTACGCTGATGCCGTTTTCCCTGGCAAAATGAATGAAATCCCACACAATCAAAAAGTAATCCACATACCCCATAGTATGGATTGTCTCAAGCTCATAGGCCATCCTGTCATGAAGGGTTCCGTCGTCATCCGGATAGTGCTTTAAAAAGCCCTCCTCGCACAGGTGATTTAAATAAGACCAGGAGTCATACCCCTCCGGCACCTCATATTTTGGCAGCTTTGTGACACCGAATTCGATCTCCACATTGCACCGCTTTGCAATTTTCCCGGTATTCTCCAGAGCTTCCGGCACATAGGGAAACAGGCCCGCCATCTCTTCCTCAGACTTTAAATAAAACTTTTCCGCCTCATAGCGCATCCGGTTCTCATCTGCCACCTTTTTCCCCGTCTGGATGCACAGAAGGATATCATGGGCTTTCCAGTCCTCTTTCAACGTGTAATGGCTGTCATTGGTGGCCACCATATCAATTCCCAGCTCCTTGGATAACCGAAGAATTCCCTGGTTTACCTGCTTCTGGGAGGGAATCCCATGATCCTGAAGTTCTAAGAAGAAATTGCCTTCTCCAAAAATGTTCTGGTAATGAAGGGCTGACTTTTTGGCTTCCTCATACATTCCCCGCATCAAATATCTGGGAATCTCACCGGCCAGGCAGGCGCTTAAGGCGATAATCCCCTCATGGTATTTTTCCAGCACTTCATAGTCTACTCTGGGCTTATAGTAAAATCCCTCCACAAACCCTTTGGACACAATTTTCATCAGATTCTGATATCCCTGGTTGTTCTCCGCCAGAAGAACAAGGTGGTAATAGCGATCCTCGCCGCTTACCGTTTCCCTGTCAAACCGGGAGCCAGGGGCCACATAGACTTCACAGCCGATAATAGGTTTTACTCCGGCTTCCCTGCAGGCCCGGTAAAAATCAATAACGCCGTACATAACCCCGTGATCCGTAATGGCCAGGCTGTCCATGCCCAGCTCCTTTGCTCTGGACGCCAGTTCTTTTATCTTGCTTGATCCGTCCAGAAGGCTGTATTCCGTATGGACATGCAAATGTGTAAAAGCCATGTTCTTCTCCTTCATATAAAAAATCGGGGACGTGGAAAAATGAAACCAGCAGACATCTACTAAATAGAAAGCCTCTTTATTTCATTTTTCGACATCCCCGAATCCAAATTAATTAATTCTGAACGCTGTTAGTTGTCGCTTAAATATGATTCAATTTCGGCAATAGCTTTCTCTTCATCTGCTCCGTCTGCAGATACGGTAACTTCCTCGCCAACAGAGATTCCCAAAGTCATCATTCCCATAATGCTTTTTGCATTTACCCGTTTGCTGCCTGTCTCCACATAGATCTTACTGTCATACTGGCTTGCTACCTGTACAAGCATTGCAATTGGCCTGGCCTCCAAACCGGCAGTCAGCTGAACCGTCATTGTCTTTCTTACCATAATCTTCCTCCTCATTTCCTGGGAACCTGCTCTTCTTAAGTCCCCGTTCCAGCGTTCTCCCTCAGCTCCTTGGCGATAGCACTCAGCTTTCTCAGCCGGTGATTGACGCCGGATTTTCCTACGGGAGTTTCCAGAGCTTCTCCAAGTTCTTTTAAACTTGCATCGGGTATTGCCAGACGAAGCCGGGCAATCTCCTCCAGATTTTCCGGGAGACAGCAAAGCCCTATGGTATCCCGGATATACTTGATGTCCTCCATCTGCCGCACTGCAGCGGACACCGTCTTGTTAATGTTGGCTGTCTCACAGTTTACCTGACGGTTAACCTGTCCCCTCATCCCCCGGACTATCCGGATGTTTTCCAGCTCCATTAAAGCCAGGGGCGCCTCCATTACATTTAAAATATCTACAATCTGGCTGCCTTCTTTGATATACACCACAAAATATTTTTTGCGAACCACCATTTTTGCGTCTATCCCAAAGGTTTTTATAATACCTTGAACTTGTTCCGCCCTATCCCGGCTTGGACAGACAATCTCAAAATGGTAAAATTTCTCCGGATCGCTGATCGATCCGGCTGCAAGAAAGGCTCCTCTGATAAAGCTTCTGCGGCAGCAGGATCTCTGAAGTACCACACTGTTTACCAGAGAAAGGGGTTCCCCAATTTCCCCGTTTTCCTGTAAAATCTTGGAAGCCTGAAGTATTTTCAAGGCTTCCTCATGGCTCTGGACTGCTACCGTATAAGTAAGTCCTTTCTTTAAGAAAGCATTTTTCCGAATTAAGACATCCGCTCCTATATTAAATGTTTTTTTCAATAATGTAAAGTATTTTCTTGCAACTGCTCCATTTTCTGTATGAATTTTAATCCGGTAACGGTTATTTTCCGAAATTTGGATCCGGCCGCAGAAGCTTAAGATTGCCGCCAGCTCACTAATCTGACAGTGACGGGCAAGGCTTACCTGCTTTGCCAGCTCGTCTTTTACTGTAGAGGAAAATGACATCTTCTATCCCTTCCTTTTGCTGTCCTGTTCAATATCCCGGTGTTCCAGCTTAACTCCCAATTCCTTATGGGAGACAAGGCGGGCGTAAATCTCTCTGGCAATGGTAACAGAACGATGCTTGCCTCCGGTACAGCCTACTGCCACCACCAGCTGGTTCTTTCCCTCCGCCACATAGTTGGGAATTAAAAATTCCAGCATATCGTAAATCTTTGTCAAAAAAACCTCTGCCGTGCCGCCTCTTTTTACATACTCCTGAACCGGCGTTTCCTCGCCGGTATGCTGGCGCAGTTCTTCTACATAATAGGGATTTGGGAGAAATCGGACGTCAAATACCAGATCCGCGTCTGCAGGGATGCCATATTTAAAGCCAAAGGACAATACCGTAACAAACAGATTCTGATAGCCCTGATTCTTGATAAATATCTTCTCCAGTTCCTGGCGAAGCTCTTTTGTCAGCAATTGGCTGGTGTCGATAATATAATCGGCGGCCTTCTTTAAAAATGCCAGCCGTTCCCTCTCCTTTGCAATTCCCTCATCGATCCGTCCCACGCCTGCTAAGGGATGTTTTCTGCGGGTTTCTTTGTAACGCTTAATTAAGATGCTGTCCTTGGCGTCCAAAAACAGAATCTCAAAGGCCATCTTATTTTCCTGCCACTTCTTTAAGGTATTTCCAAGGGCAGACAATTCTTCCCCGCTTCGGATATCAATACCCAAAGCAATGTTCTGAATGTCTCCCGGACTTTCCAGCACCAGCTCTGCAAAACGGTCTGTCAATGAGATCGGCAGGTTATCCACACAGTAGAATCCCAAATCCTCCAGCATTTTCAGGGCAATCGTCTTCCCGGCTCCGGACATTCCCGTCACAATTACCAGTTTCATATCAGGTCTCCTCCAAAATGTATGTTGCTTTTAAAACTCCCCCAAACGTTTTATTTCCATTTCAAGCTCTACTCCAAATTTGGCCTTTACCTTATCTCTTACCTGACGGCACAGCTCGATAATGTCAGACGATGTGGCATTCTCCCGGTTAATGATAAAACCGCAGTGCTTTTCCGATACCTGCGCTCCCCCTACGGAAAATCCCTTAAGTCCGGCGTCCTCAATCAGCTTTCCGGCAAACCATCCTTCCGGCCGCTTAAAGGTACTTCCGGCGCTGGGATATTCTAAGGGCTGCTTTTCTTTCCTCTTTTCTGCCAGCTCTTCCATTCGGGCCCGGATACGGCTCTTGTCCCCCAACTCCAGTTTAAGAAGGGCGGAAAGGACAATCTGCTCTTCCTTCTGGATGGAACTGGTTCTGTAGCCCAGCTCCAGCTCCTCTGCGGGAACGGTCCTTATCTCCCCTTCCTTTGTAAGAACCTGGGCAGAAACCAGCACCTGCTTCATCTCCCCTCCGTAAGCTCCGGCATTCATCACCACCGCTCCTCCCAGCGTTCCCGGGATTCCTGCTGCAAATTCAAAGCCCGTTAAGGACAAGGCAAGAGCCTGCCTGGCAATTCGGGACAGCAGCGCCCCTGCTCCCGCCCGGATTTGGGAACCTTCATTCCAAATCTGAGAAAACCCTTCTCCCATGGAGATCATGACTCCGTCATATCCTTTGTCGCTAATCAAAAGATTGCTCCCATTTCCCAGTATATAATAGGGCATATTTCCCTGACGGCAGAGCTTTATAATAGCGGAAAGCTCTTCTGTACAGGAGGGCGTGGCGAAATACGCAGCCGGCCCTCCTGTCCGGAATGTGGTATGCCATTTCATAGGTTCTCCGGTTTTAATCCGTTCCCCGGCTCCTGCCGCTTTTGTAAGCTTTAATAAGAAGTCAGACATCGTTTCTCCTTTCCATCAGATTCCCTGTCTGGTCAGGTTGGCCTGAACACGGTTATAAAGCTCCTTGGCCGCATTGTAGCCCATCTTTTTCTGCCGGTGGTTTACCGCAGCAGACTCTACGATAATGGCCAGATTCCTGCCGGGCCGAATGGGAATGGAGTGGCAGACTACCCGGTTTCCCAAAAACTCCGTATATTGATCCTCCAGGCCCAGCCTGTCATACTCTTTATCTTTATTCCAATCTTCTAATTTAATAACCATATCAATAGACTGGGTATCTTTTACGCTCTCAACGCCGAACAAAGTTTTTACATCAATAATCCCAATTCCTCTCAGCTCAATAAAATGCCTGGTAATATCCGGTGCGCTTCCGATAAGGGTGTCATCGCTGACCTTGCGAAGCTCCACCACATCATCGGTAACCAGACGATGGCCCCTTTTAATCAGCTCCAGAGCTGCCTCACTCTTCCCAATGCCGCTCTCGCCCATAATCAACACGCCCTCGCCAAATACATCTACCAACACGCCGTGGATGCTGATGCAGGGAGCCAGCTTTACATTAAGCCAGCGGATTACCTCCGCCATCAAATCTGAGGTAGCTTTATTGGAAACCAGGCAGGGCACTCCGTAGTGGTTTGCCATATCCAGCATATCCTCATCCGGCCCCATATTTCGGCTGTAAATCAGACAGGGAATCTGGCAGGCCAGCAGTTTATCGTAAATCTCTCTCTTGCGCTCCGAAGTTAAATTATTTAAATATGCCTGCTCCACAAATCCAATAATCTGAACCCGCTCATTATCAAAATGCTCAAAAAATCCGGTTAGCTGAAGAGCCGGACGGTTGACATCCGGATGGGATACCACGATTTTATCCGTATCAATCTCAGGGGTCATATTGTCCAGGTGGAGCTTATTGATAATTTCGGTAATAGTTACGCCGTACATAGAGCACTCTCCTTTGCTTCACATTGATGTTATATTATAGTATACAAGCTTTCTATGGGGTTTGACAAGCAGGTTTTCGGAAAAATCCCCATACTGCTTCCGCTGCCTGCCGGTTCATCCCCGGAACTTTTAAGAGTTCCTCTACTGATGCCTGCTGAATTTTTTCGATTTCTTTAAAATGCCGCATAAGGGCCTTTCTTCTGGAAGGACCGATACCGCTGATATCGTCTAAAATAGACTTTACCTGGGTCTTGCTTCTTAAGCTTCTGTGATATTCGATAGCAAACCGGTGGGCCTCGTCCTGAATTCGGGTAATAAGGCGAAAGCCTTCTGAATGGCGGTCTATGGGAATCTCCACATTGTCATAATAAAGCCCTCTTGTCCGGTGGCTGTCGTCCTTTACCATTCCACAAACCGGAATGGAAAGTCCCAGCTGGGAAAGTACCTTAAGGGCAATGTTTACCTGGCCTCTGCCGCCGTCCATCATAATCAAATCCGGAAAACGGGTAAAGCTTCCATAAGAGATATCCATGCCCTTTTCCTCCAGCTCCCTGGCTTCCTCAAGGCCATGAGAGAACCGTCTTTTTAACACCTCCTCCATGGAAGCGTAATCGTTGGGACCCTGGACGGTGCGGATACGGAATTTACGGTAATCGCTTCGCTTAGGCTTTCCGTCCTCGTAGACAATCATAGAGCCAACCGACTCCACGCCGCTGATGTTTGAGATATCAAAGGCTTCAATGCGGCTTACCTTGGGCAGATTAATCCAGGAACCCACCTGGTTCATGGCCCCAATGGTTCGAAGCTCTTCTCTCTTAATCTTTTCCGAATCCTGTATCAGTACCATAGATGCGTTTTTGGCTGCCAGCTCCACCAGGCGCTCCTTATCCCCTTTTTGAGGCACAGTAATGTGCACCTTTTGTCCCCTTTTTGCACTTAGCCACCGGGTAATAATCTCCTCGTCCTCCAAAGGCGCCTGAACCCACAATTCCCTGGGAATAAAGGGGACTCCTGCATAAAACTGCTTGACAAAGCTGGTTAAAACCGCTCCTTTTTCCTCATCTATTGCAACAGACAGTCGGAAATGATCCCGCCCGATAAGTTTCCCCTCACGGACAAAAAATACCTGAACCACTGCGTCCTCTCCTGCCTTTGCCATGGCAATAATGTCCCTGTCCTCCATAGTTTGGCTGGTAATTTTCTGCTTCTGGGCTATGTGCTTAACGCTGGCCAACAGCTCCCGGAACTCAATAGCCTTCTCAAAGTCCATGTTGTCGGAAGCTTCCAGCATTTTTGCCTCCAGGGATTTCACCACCGGATCGAAATTTCCGTTTAAAAACTCCAGAGCCTGATTAAACCCCGCCCGGTAGTCTTCCTTGCTGATATATCCCTGGCATGGGGCCTGGCACTGCTTAATATGGTAATTGAGGCATGGCCGCTCTTTTCCCTCATCCCGTGGAAGCACTCTCTGGCAAGTGCGGAGCTGATAAAGTTTGCATACCAGATCCAGGGTGTCCTTTACGGCTCCGGCGCTGGTATAAGGGCCGAAATACCGGCTTTTGTCCCGTTTCATAGCGCGGGCAAACTGAAGTCTGGGATAGTCCTCATATACGGTGGCCCTGATATAAGGATATCCCTTGTCATCTTTTAACATGGTGTTATACCTGGGCCGGTACTCTTTAATCAGATTACATTCCAACACCAGGGCCTCCATCTCCGAATCTGTGATAATATATTCAAATCTGGCAATTTTGGAAACCATCTGCTGGATTTTGGCTGTCTTGTTCCTGCTGCTCTGAAAATACTGGCGCACCCGGTTTTTCAGGCTTACAGCCTTACCTACATATATGATCTCGTCCTTCCCGTCATGCATCAAATACACTCCCGGCTGGGCCGGAAGCTTTTTTAATTCTTCTTCAATATCAAAAACCATATCATCCTCCTAAATCAACATACAGCAAAAGCCGGCTCCATCAACGCAGCCGGCTTCCATCGTACTTTCTTCTTGTCTCCAGGATCTTTACCAGCTGGTTTAGCTGACTGTCCTCATCCCCAGATAATGGAGATATATCCAGCACCACATAGATGCTGTCCAGCTCCTTCTGGGCAACTTTCCCCTTCATTGTCTTTAAAATCTCAATCTGCTGCCCAAAGTCACCGGCATCCAAAAACTCCATGAGAAGAGGGTGGGGCTCACCGGCAGCATTGTTGTCACATTCATTACATTCCTCAGGGCAGGCGTCCTGTATGCCTGCCTCACAGAGTCGGACGCAGTCCTCTTCCCGGACAGGCTCCACCTTAACAAACCGCAGCTTTTGGCCGGTATCCGGATATTTTCCCTGGTCTACCGGGCTGTTAAATGAGGAAAGCGGCCTGGCGTACACCCCAAATTCCCCGTAAAGGGCCTGGTAAACCACCAGTTTTTCCCCTGTTTCCGTATGGGAAGCCACGGCAATCACCTGATATAAATGGTTTTTAAAATGACGGTAAAATTCACCTGGTCTTGGAATTCTGTCCATGTTTTCACCTTGTCCTTTCCGGCTGATATAGCCGGATATACTTTTGAGCGGCGGACTTCTAAAAGCAATTAAGGCTGCTGTTCAAGCGGCGCCCTGGATTCTTCCATGGCGGCAGACTGAGCCTTTGCTTCCTCAGGCGTTAAAAGCGCGCCGTAATGATAGCGGTTGGCCGCGCTCCACAAAATCCACTCATCGTAGCCAGCATCATAAACCGCCTGGATCTGAGCCCTGACCTCTGCATCCCCGTATACGATATGATGTTCCAGATAAGAGGCGGTAAAGTCCTGAAGCCAGGGCCTGACTGTAGCCAGCTTCTTTCCCTCTGCCTCGAATTTTTTCAGTTCTCTCCTGGATCCTTCCAGGGCTCCCAGAATGGTCTCGTAGGGCTTAGTATCCGGGTAATCCACTCCGAAATTCCCGTTACCGTAGTGAGAGGGATAAATCATAGGGCAGATAAAGTCCAGATTGGCCGCCATCTCGCCGTAAACCTGCCCCACTGTCTGGGCATCTGTAGGGCTGCTGATAATCGTTCCGAATACATCCGCAGACACAAACAGTCCTTCCCCTGTCAGCTCCTCATAGGCATATTGAATAAATTCGGTAATAATCTGGGGCTTATCCATCCCGTTGGTGTCGGCATCATCAAACACCACGTCATCCATGCCCCGTTCCGTACAAAACCGCACATAATCAAACTGGATCTCGTCAAATCCAACTTCCCCGGCCTTTTTTCCGATCTCCACCAGGTACTCCCAAACCTCTCTCTTATATGGATCTACCCATGCCTGGCCTTTATTATCCTTGTAAATACTGCCATCTGAACGCTTTAAGCACCACTCCGGCTTTTTTTCTGCCAGATAAGGATCCCGAAAAGCAGGAATCCGGGCAATCATATAAATATTGTGCTCCTTTAGCTTTTTTGCCAAAGCCTCCATATCGCCGATATAGGCCTTTACTGCATCAATCTCATTGACTACCGGGCTGTCCATCTTAAACGTAACATTGCCGAAATCGTCCTTTACATCAATTACCACTGTATTCAGCTCAGTAGCATCAATATAACGGATAATTTCATCCATTCTGGCGGAAGATCCGGCTGTATTGGCGCTCAGGTAAATCCCCTTTACCTTAACCCGGTTTCGGCCGGGCTTACTGGAAATGCGAATAATCCCGTCCTCCCTTGCTGACTCCGGCCTGTTTTTTATCTGGCCTGCTTCTAATGCCTCGCCTTCTGTCAAACCTTCGCCAGATGCTTCTGAGGATCGGCCCATTGTCCCGTCTCCATTCTCTCTCCCCTGTCCTTCTTCTGTCAAATCCATAATGGGATCATACCGCTTGCAGCCCGTCAGGCTGAACATGCAGAACAGAAGGAAAAGCAGGAGCGCTGTCTTTCTCTTCATAAAAGCATCCTCTTTTTCTTTCTAAATCATCATCAAATAATTTTCATGCAATTGTTGGTAATGGTTATTTTACCACATTTTTTGGGATTAGCCAAGCATTTTGGCCGATTATAGGCTAATGATTCCCCACATTATAAGTATTTTGAGAATCCCGCAGCGCATAAGGAGGAAAAATCAGCCTATCATAGAGGCAAAATACCTTTTGACCCTGTCATTTTATTATGATATAATTCTAAATTGTATTGTTTTTACATTGAAATTTTACTTTAAAGAAGAGGAGAGGCCACCTTGTATGAAAACCGGATTTGACAACAACCAGTATCTTACCATGCAGTCTCAACATATCCGAGAGCGGATTGGGCAATTTGGGGACAAGCTTTACCTGGAGTTTGGCGGCAAGCTTTTTGACGACTATCATGCATCCCGGGTTCTTCCCGGCTTTGCTCCTGACAGCAAGCTGCGGATGCTTCTTCAGTTGGCAGATCAGGCCGAGATTCTTATCGCCATCAGCGCTTCTGATATTGAAAAAAATAAAGTTCGGGGCGATTTGGGAATAACCTACGATGTGGATGTCCTTCGCCTTATTCAGGAGTACACCGATAAGGGGCTGTATGTGGGAAGCGTTGTCATCACCCAGTATTCCGGCCAGTCCAGCGCGGATCAGTTTAAAACCAAGCTGGAGCATATGGGAATCCGGGTATACCGCCACTATATTATTGAGGGTTATCCCAGCAATGTACCTCTCATCGTCAGCGATGCAGGTTACGGAAAAAATGATTATATCGAAACGTCAAAGCCTTTGGTTATTATCACTGCTCCCGGACCGGGAAGCGGCAAAATGGCCACCTGCCTTTCCCAGCTTTACCATGAGAATAAACGCGGTATTAAAGCCGGCTACGCTAAATTTGAAACCTTTCCCATCTGGAATCTGCCTTTAAAACATCCCATAAACCTGGCCTACGAGGCGGCTACAGCCGACTTAAATGACGTAAATATGATCGATCCCTTCCATCTGGAAGCCTATGGAACCACCGCAGTCAATTATAACCGGGACGTAGAGATTTTCCCGGTGCTCAATGCCATTTTTGAAGGGATTTACGGGGAAAGCCCTTACAAATCCCCAACAGATATGGGCGTGAATATGGCAGGCAAGTGCATTGTGGATGATGATGTGTGCCGCAAGGCTTCCTGTCAGGAAATTATCCGCCGGTATTACGAGGCCCTGGTCCGTCTGGTTCATGAGGAAGCTACTCAGGAGGAAATCTATAAGATCGAGCTTCTGATGAAGCAGGCCCATACCAATCCGGACATGCGTACGGTGATAAATCCCTGTAAGGAACTGGCAGAATCTATCAAAGCACCGGCGGCTGCCATGGAATTGGAGGACGGAACCATTGTCACAGGCAAAACCAGCAATCTTCTGGGAGCTTCCGCCGCCCTTTTGTTAAACGCGGTAAAGGTTTTGGGGAATATTCCCCATGATGTCCACCTTATCGCCCCCTCTGCCATTGAACCGATTCAAACCTTAAAGACCAATTACCTGGGCAGCAAAAACCCCCGGCTTCACACCGACGAGGTCCTCATTGCCCTGTCCATGTGTGCCGCTACAGACTGCAATGCACAGATTGCTTTGGACCAGCTTCCCAAGCTTCGGGGCTGTCAGGTTCATACTTCGGTTATGTTGTCCGCTGTGGATATTACCATGTTTAAGAAATTAGGAGTTCAGTTAACCTCTGAGCCTATTTACGAACATAAGAAGATTTATCACTAACAAAAAGAGGATATTTCAAAATGAAATCAGGGACTTTCTGTCAGCGCTGTCCGGCTCCCCGGTACATCTGCTAATAGAAAGTCCCTTCATTTCGTTTTACAACATCCCTTTGTTATAAGATAAAAAGTTATACCAAAATTTCTTCCAGGCTTCTTTTGGGAACATAATGGATCTGGTTTTCATCCCGGTAATATTTCACGCTTCCGTCCTGTCCTGCCGGAACCACTACTACCTTCTCTTTCGGCTTTCCAAGCGCAAGAACCAGGCTGATGGCGTAACGCTCTGTATCCAGCTCCAGAACCTCTGCCAAAGCCTGCCGGTTAAAGCTTCCTATCATACAGCCTCCCAAGCCTTTCTCCGCAGCTCCCAGCATAATTGTCTGGGCAGCAATCCCCTCATCCCACATTTTATTTTTGCCAATGGTCTGATCGCATAAGACAATAATATATGCCGAAGGGCGTTCCCCTTCCTCCGGTCCGTCCCAATCAGGTAAATCCCTAGCCCACAGCAGGGTCGGATAGATTTTCTCACAAAGGTTTGGCTCTGCCGCCAGATAATATTTAAGAGGTTGGTGATTACCGGTACAGCCTGCCATTCTGGCTAAATCCACCAGTTCTTTTAAGGTTTCCCTGCTGACTTTTTCATCCTGGTTAAAACGGCGGTAAGAACGGTTTACTGCTACTAAATCCTTTAACATTTTTAATCTCCCTGAGCTTCTTCCTTCTCTTTTGTAGCTTCACTCTCTTGGGCTGCTTCTTTTTCTTCAACAGCTTCCTTCTCTTCAGTTTCTCCCTTTTCTTCCTCCTGAACCTTACGGAAAATTTCCATAAATTCCTTCCCCGTAATGGTCTCTTTTTCAATAAGGAAGTCTGCGATCTTATCCAGAGCCTTCCGGTTTTCGGAAAGAAGGCGCTTGGATTCTTCATAAGACTGCTTTAAAATTATCATAACTTCCTGATCAATCTCGGCAGCAGTGGCATCGCCGCAGTTTAATACGGTGCGGCCGCTTAAATACATATCCTCTTTGCTGGCAAGGCCCATAAGGCCAAATCGCTCCGACATACCGTACTGGGTCACCATAGCCCTGGCAAGCTTGGTAGCCTGCTCAATATCATTGGCAGCGCCGGTGGTAACCGTATCAAAAACCAGCTCCTCGGCAGCCCGGCCAGCCAGATATCCCACCAGCATAGCATTTATTTCCTTTTTGGTATTTAAATATTTCTCTTCCTCGGGAACCTGCATCACATAGCCCAAAGCCCCCATGGTTCTGGGTACAATAGTGATCTTCTGAACCGGCTCCGCATCCTTTTGAAGGGCGCTGACCAGGGCGTGGCCTACCTCGTGGTAAGATACAATCCGGCGTTCCTCCTTGCTCAAGATCCGATCCTTCTTCTCCTTGCCTACCAGAACCACCTCCACGGCCTCAAACAGATCCTTTTGAGAAACCGCCTGCCTGCCGCTCTTAACCGCATTAATGGCCGCCTCATTCATCATATTGGCCAGATCCGCGCCTACAGCGCCGGAAGTTGCCAGGGCAATTTCTTCAAAATCCACGCTGTCATCCAACAGTACATCCTTGGAGTGAACCTTTAAAATATTTACTCTTCCCTTTAAATCCGGTTTATCTACAATAATCCGCCTGTCGAAACGGCCGGGCCGAAGGAGAGCGGGATCCAGAATCTCCGGCCGGTTGGTTGCTCCCAAAACCAAAAGCCCCTTGGAAGAATCAAAGCCGTCCATCTCGGAAAGAAGCTGGTTTAAGGTCTGCTCCCTCTCGTCATTGCCTCCGCCAAAGCGGGTGTCGCGGCTTTTACCGATGGCATCAATCTCATCAATAAAAATAATGCATGGCGCTGACTGCTGAGCCTGCTTAAATAAATCCCTTACCCGGGATGCTCCCACGCCTACAAACATTTCTACAAAGTCAGAACCGGATAAGGAGTAAAAAGGCACCTGAGCCTCGCCGGCCACTGCCTTGGCCAAAAGGGTCTTACCAGTACCTGGCGGTCCTACCAGCAGGGCGCCTTTGGGAAGCTTTGCGCCGATCTGGGTGTATTTGGCCGGATTGTGAAGGAAGTCCACAATCTCCGTCAGAGACTCCTTTGCCTCGTCCTCACCGGCCACATCTTTAAAGGTAATTCCGGTTTCCTTCTGCACATAGACCTTGGCATTGCTTTTTCCAACGCCCATGATCCCGCCGCCGCCCATGCGGCGCATCATAAAGTTCATAAAAACTACAATAATAATAAATGGAATGACAAAACTGATAATGGACTCTAATATAATGCTGGAGTCTGTCTTCTGCTCCCTGATATCCACACCATTTTCCAAAAGCCTCTCCGTATTGTTATAGTCGGAGGGAACCCGAACCGTATAATACCGGATAAGCTGGGAATATTCTCCCGCTTCTTTTTTGGGATAAACCGTAATCTCCGAATTGCTGATTAGAACTGCCTCTACTTTTCCGGCTTCTACCATTTCCACATACTCTGTGTAAGAAAGCTCCTCTGTGGAATTCTTTGTGACCATATCCCGCATCAGCGTAATGACCATCAGCGTAATGAGGGCCGCAACCACCAGCACCAATATGGTCTGACCGTTAGGCGACATTTTGCCGTTGTTCTTATCCTGATTGTTGTTATTATCCATACGTACTTACTCTCCTTCTGAATAAGCGACCCTTTCCGCCTATTCTATCCCATTATAATGTTAGTCTTTCCATAAATCAAGGAAAACCACTTTAAAAAGTATGAAAATTTCCTAAATTCTTCCACTTATTTCCCGTTTTCACCTGGACATACTAAAAAGGACTGTCAACGAAGAAGGAGGATCGCTGCTATGAAAAATCAAAAAAAAGAAGCCCTTTCTTATCACGAGCATGATGACAACGGGCTTATTCAGGCTTGTTCCGCCATGGACTGTACCGGACTTATCCCTGCCCTTCCGGAAAATGAAGAACAGCTGGAAGCCTATGAAGATTTATATCCCTTCATGGCCAGAGCCGAAAAAGATAAGCAGAAGATCCGGTAAAATGCGGAATACTCTGTAATGAAAGAAAAACCGGGGACGCTGCCAATAGAAAAGCCCTTCATTCCATTTGCAGCATCCCCGGTTACCTTTCTGTTTTTTCTCCTTCTTCTGCAATTCTTTCCACAATATCCATATAATCGGCGCAGAATTTTTCATACAAAGGCTCTACTGCCTGGCGGAACCGGAGCCGTTCCTCTGCCGGCATGTTCACTACCTCCACTTTATTTCCCTGGCTTCGTATCTTCCTCTCCGCCTCTTTTTGATATTTTTCCCACTCTTCCCTTTCGTATCTGGCGGATTCCTGGGCACATTCCCGGATAATGTTCCGGTATTCCTCCGGCAGCTTATCCCAGGTAATCTCCGACACAATCTGAACCTCCGGCACACGGCTGTGTTCATCAACAGTATAATAAGGGGCCACCTCATAGTGCCCTGTGGATTCATAGGAAGACCAGTTATTTTCCGCCGCCTCAATCTCTCCGGTTTGGAAGGCGGAATATACCTCTCCGTATTTGATGGATACGGCATTTGCCCCCAAAGCCTTTATCATCTCCCGCATCAGCCCTGACTCCTGGACCCGGATCCGCATCCCCCGGACATCCTCCAGAGTCCGGATAGGTTTCTTAGAGCTGTAAAAACTTCTGGCTCCCGCATCATACCAGGATAACGCCACCAGATTGCTTCCTTCAAAGGAGTTTAAAAATTCATGGCCAATATCTCCTTCCAGCACACTCCACATATGTTCTGAGCTGTTATAGAGGTAGGGCATCTGCAAAACATTAAGCTTAGGGATAAATTCTGACAGCGGCGACAGGGAAACCCTGGCAAAATCCACCCCGCCAAACTGCATCTGGCGGATAATCTCCCATTCATCCCCCAATGCGCCTCCGGTATTAACCTGGATCTCCACGGCCCCTTCCGTCCGCTCCCAAACAAGCCGGGAAAACCGGTAAGCCCCCAGGCTGGTCGGATAATCATCGGCCTGGTTTTCTGCATAGGTCAGTACAAAAACCGGGACAGAAGGCGTATTTTCATATCTCTTGGACAAGCCGATCCCCATTACCCCAATAAGAAGAAACAGACAGGCCATACCGGCCAGCCATTTTTTCATCACCCTTCCTCCCTCCTTATATTTATTTCTTAACCTTTAAAGCCACAAATTCATAAAATTTTTCCCGTTCTGTTCCCAAAATCCGGTTAGGAAGAATAAAACCGTGAGTGGTATCAGAAAAAATAATAATCAAAGTAGGCTTTTTCGACACCCGTTTAATGGATTTCCACTCTAAGTCAGAACGCTCTTCTCCCACTGCCACATGGATTCCTCTCTCGTCAAAAACGATTTTCGTGTCTTTTGTAATACCTGACGCCTGACGTCTGGCCTTTTGATACACCATAAAGGGCTGAATCACAGGAAACAGCAGGCACCCAAATACCAGGGCCGCCCGCATCCAGGCCCCGGCTTCGCCCCAGCGGATCCCTGTCAGAATCCAGACTGCCGCCGTAAAGATCACATTACAGACTCCCACCATAGATCCGTAAGTATAGTACATGGAAAGCTGCCAAAGGTCAACCCCTGTGTTTCGATAAGTATACTCAAATCTCATTTCTTATTTCTCCATAATACCCTCAGCAGACAAAAGATACACGGCATTTGTTCCCTGAGGGCAGAAAGAGGGATGCTGCAAAATGAAATAAGACTGCTGGTTTCATTTTGCCACATCCCCTGTATAATTGTTTTAAATTATTTGGCCAATACAGACGGCAGCCACAGGCTGACACCCGGAATAAAGGTAATTAAAAGCAAGGTAATGACCATGCACAAATAGAAAGGCAGGGTAGCCTTTACTACTTTCTCCATAGGAACCTTGGCAATGGCCGAGCCGATAAACAATACAGCGCCTACGGGAGGGGTCAGAAGTCCGATACCGCAGTTTAATACTACCATGATACCAAACTGAACCGGATCTAATCCGATGGAGGTCGCAATAGGAAGAAGAATCGGCGTTGCAATCAGGATAATGGGAGCCATATCCATAATACAGCCTAATATCAGCAGAATCAGGTTTAACAGCAGGGCCAGCAGAATAGGATTGGTAGTCAGGCCGGTAATGGCGTTGGCGGCCAGCTCCGGAACATGAAGGCGGGTTAAACAGTCGCCGAAAATGCTGGAAGTTGCAATCAAAATCAGTACAATTGCCAGAGTATCCACACAGTCCCCCAGTACTCTCCAAACACCTTTCCAGTCTAATCCCTTGTAAATAAACACACTGACTAACAAGCTGTAGATAACTGCGATTGCCGCAGACTCAGTAGCGGTAAACACGCCGCCTACAACGCCGAATACTACAATCAGCACTGCCGCCAGAGCCCAGAAGGAGACGCTTAGCTGTTTCACCAGATTCATAACGCTGAACTTTGCGCCCTTGGGATAATTCTTCTTAACGGAAATTATATAAGAGCCAATCATCAGAGACAAGGCAAGCAGAGCCCCCGGAATATAACCTGCCAGGAATAAGCTTCCTACAGAAATACCGCCTGCAGTGGTTGCATAAATAACCATATTATGGCTGGGAGGAACCAAAAGGCCCTCGCAGGAGGAGGTAATGGTTACTGCGGTAGAAAAGTCGTCGTCATAGCCCTGGTCCACCATCATGGGAATCAGGATAGAACCTAAAGATGCCGTATCTGCAGAAGCAGAACCGGAAATACCGCCAAAGAAATAGGAGGCCACAATGTTTACCATGGCCATACCCCCTCGCATCCACCCCACACAGGCATCTGCCAGAGCAATCAGCTTCTCGGAAATACCGCCGGAGCCCATGAGACACCCCATGGTGATAAAGAAAGGAACTGCCATCAGGCTGAAGGAGCTGATGCCCTTTACCATCAAACGGCAGATGGCCGCCAGATCCTGTCCCTGGTACAGCAGGGAAAATACGGAAGAAAGCGCAACCGCATAAGCGATGGGAAAGCGCAAAAATACCATTAAAAAGAAGGAGCCTAAAAGGACCATAATTGCCATACTGTCTACGGCAATACCATTAATCATTATCATTTGCTGTCCTCCTCTACAAAAAAGCTTCTAACATGGTTGTAAATGGCTTCCAGCTCAAACACCAGCATGGCAATGCCTGCCAGAGGAACCGGGAAATACATCCAGAATCTGGAAACTTTTGGCATACTGACATAAGTACCCTTAGAGCCGATGCCGGAAGCATACTTCCAGCCTACGGTAATCATAATCACTGCCAATGCCAGCACGGCAATGTCAGAGATAATGTCCAAAATCTTAACCAGCTTAGCCGGAAGATAACGGTCAAATGCGGTCATGCGGATATGAGCGCCTCTGCGGATTGCCAGAGCGGCGGAAAGAACTGCCATATAGGACATGCAGGTTAACACTACTTCCTCACTCCAGGCCGGATCCGGAATAAACGGAATGTATCTTCCCGCAACCGCCATGCTGGTGATCAAAATGTCTACAATCAGCAAAACCTTGCAGATTGTCAGAGTAATCTTATATGTAATATCATATGCTGGCTTGATCTTATCGATGGTTTGAAAAATTGCTGGCATATTTACTCTCCCTTCAGAAAAAGAAAGGCGCAGAGGTTATACTCTGCATTTCCTCTGCGCCTTTTAAATGTTCTGTATTACTGCATATCCAGAATCTGCTGATACAGCTCTGCGTTATCCTTGGTAGACTCCTCAATGATTCCCTTACAAGCTTCCTGCCACGGAGTGATGTCTGAAACTTCTACTACATTAACACCGCTGGCCTTTAACTCTTCCAGAACCTTGTTCTCAGCGTCTGCAGAGATCTTCTTGTTAAACTCGGAAGCATACTTGCCGGCCTCAACCATAATATCCTGCTGCTCAGGAGTTAACTTGTTCCATGCCTCGTCGGTAATTACTACCTGGATAGCGCCTAAAGTGTGGCCGTCCAGAATCAGGGTGGGAGCCACCTCCGGGAATGCGTTGGACTGATAGTTTGCAATAGGCTGCTCAGCACCGTCTACAACGCCGGTCTGCAGGGCGGAATACAATTCGCCAAAAGAAATAACAGTGGGGCTTGCGCCAAGGCCTTCCACCATTCCGTTCATAATCGGGTCGTTGGAAACCCGCAGCTTCATACCCTTTAAATCCTCAATACCGCTGATTTCTTTTACGGTAAAGAAATGACGGAAGCCCTCTTCGCCGTAGAATAAGCCTCTAACGCCGGAACCGCTCTCATAGGGCTCCATTAAGAACTCAGCAGCTAAATCGCTTTCTGCAAAGTTCCAGAAATGCTCACGGCTTACAAAAGTAAAGGGAACGGATAACAGTTTAGATTTCTCACCGCCGTAGCTGGTTAATGCAAATGCGGAAATACGGGAAATGTCGATTCCGCCGCCTCCGCCTAACATAGCGTCTAATACATCGTTCTCAGAGCCAAGAACGCCGCTGGCCTGAAGGTCAATGGTAATGGAACCGCCGGAAAGCTCTTCTACTTTCTCTTTAAATGCGGTATCAGTCTGGCCTACAATCGTATCCAGAGGGTTAACCTCTGCCATAACAAAGGTAACTGCGGGACCTACTGCTTCGCCTGCTGCAGGAGCTTCTGTCTCCCCGCCTGCATTTTCTGCCGGGGCTTCTGTTGCTGCCGGAGCCTCAGTTGCCGCAGGAGCTGCAGTAGTCGCCGGAGCCTCCGGGGATTTTAATCCGCAGCCGGCCATAGAACCAGCTACCATTGCTGCACACAGCGTTGCAGATAACCATCTTTTTTTCATATCTTTTCCTCCTTTTACGCGTTATTAATAAAAATTTTATTTTTTTAACGCTGTCTTAATTATAAAGGGATGAGGAAATTTTTAATATGGTAAATATTTGTGAATTCTAGTATTTTTTTAACCATTTTCTTCCTGCTTTTTGTGTAAAAAAGCAAAAACGCTTTGCCAGGACTATATGTCATCCTGAAAAACCGACAAACGGTACTCCGTAGGACTCATACCTGTAATCCTGCGGAATACCTTTGTAAAATAGTTGGAATCAGCGTACCCTACCGCTTTTCCTACATCTTTTACGTTTATGGTAGGCTGCCTCAGTTGGCGTTTGGCCTCATTTACCCGAAATTCCGTCAGGTATGCAGTAAAGTTTTTCTGAAAGCATTGTTTAAATAATTTACTGAAATAAGCCTCTGAATAATTCATGGTCTGAGCTACATCCTGCATGGAAATATCATACATATAATGACTCTGTATATATTCTTCCAGGATCTGCATCACCTTTTGCTGACGGCCAAAGCCCAGCTCCTCTCCGTCTTCCTCCTGCCCCTCCTTAGGCTCCGCCGGAAGCTTTTCCTCCTGACCGGCTTCTTCCTTCCCGGCCTCAAAGTCTTTTTTTAGACCCTCTGCCGTCCGTATCGCTTCCTCCATTACCAGCAGAAGTTCCTCCTCATTAAAGGGCTTTAGCAAGTAGTCCATAGCCCGTACTGTAATGGCCTTTCGGGCATAGGAAAACTCGTCAAAGGCGGTAAGGAAGATAATACAGCACTCTCTGTCCTTTTCCCGAATCCTCTCTGCCGCCTGGATCCCGCTGACTCCCGGCATCTCAATGTCCAAAACCGCGATTTTAATGTTTTGTTTCTCATGGGCTTCCAGGGCCTGTCTTCCGTTTTCCGCCTCGAAGATCTCACAGCGTTCTCCCAAATTCTTCAGCAATGTCTTTTTTAAAGCCGCCCTTTCGATCTCCTCGTCGTCTGCAATTAAAACCCGTATCTTATCCACTCTCATTCCCCTCTCTGTATTCTTCCACTTCCTCATCCTGAGGAATAAACATCTGCACCACGGTTCCGCTGCCTTTCCGGCTGTAAATCCGAAAACTTCCCTTTTGGTAGATACTGTCGATACGCTTGTAAATATTCCCGAAACCGATTCCTACCTTTGAGGTTCGTTCCTTTTTCAACCCTTCCCGCACCTCCTCAAGGCGTCTTTCCTCCATGCCCACGCCATTGTCCGCTACGGAAATCAAAATGCCGCTGCCTTTCTTTACAACCCGGACAAAAATTTTCCCTCCGGCCTCTTTTTTTGAAATCCCATGGATAATGGCGTTTTCCACCACCGGCTGCATGGTAAAAGCCGGAATCCGCACTTTGGCGGCATCCAGTTCAAGACTCATACCATATTGAACCCGGCTGCCAAACCGCATCTTCTGGATATAAATATAATTTTCTACCACGTCCAGTTCCTGCTTTAAAAAGACAATCTGCTCCGAGGTTTTTAAATTGTAGCGAAACAAACTGCTCATACTGGAAATCATCTTCTCTGTAACATGTGCGTCCTCAAGCTGGGCCATGCTGGTGATCATACTCAGGGTATTAAATAAAAAATGGGGGTTAATCTGACTTTTCAGAAGCTCCATCCTGGCGGCTTCCAAACGTTTCTCCATCTCCATACGCTCCACTTCTTCCCGGTGGAGTCGTTCTGTCATTTCATTTTTCTCCTGAAGAATATGGATATACTCTTCCAGAGCATGCTTCATCCTGTTAAAATCCTGAACCAGATGTCCCATCTCGTCCTGATTCTCAATCTCCAGATCCTTTTCCGTAAAGTCTCCGGCCCCAATTCTTGCAGAGCTGTCAGACAATTTTAAAATCGGATCCACCATAGTGTCGGACAGCATCTTAGTAAGCCACAAAATCACCCCAAGCATTAAAAGGGAACCGGCCAGTGTCCCATAGATAAGTTGAGAAAAACGCCCCGCTTTTTCTTCATAGCTCTCGTTTCCCTGATTTAAAGTTTCCTGAATCAGGCGGCTGCCGTACAGCTCCAGATACTCCTGAATATCATAAACCCAGTAAAGCTTATTCACAAACTCCGGAGACTCAGGGTTCATAGACAAAACCTCGTCCCGCAAATCCGTATAGCTTTCATATGCGTTTTTAATGGACCAGGTTCTTGCATAACGACGGCTCCCCATTGCTCCATAGGAATAAGGAAGTCTGGAAACGCTCCTTTGGGTATGCTGCGCCGCTTCCTCGTAGGTGTTTCTGGCCTCCTCACTGTTCTCCCGTATCAGCTCTTCAAAAGCCGCCCTCTCCGCCTTCATATCCTCCAAAAACTCTCCGCATCTTACATTATCTGATAAAATGGCCCGAAATCCGTCTATAGAAAATTGTGTCAATTTAACGTTAAAAAAAGCGGAAACTGCCAGCACTACCGTGACAATTCCGGCAAACAGCAGCAATTTCTGCTGGAGGGATATAGAAAACCAAAGCTTTCTTGACAGCCTGAACATAGAGCACCTCTTTATTATTTGGGTTGTCTCTATTATATCCTAAAATACACACAGCCGGCAAGTCTGGATTTGCATCCAGCTGCCGGCTGACCTTTTATGAAGGAAACTCTATTTAAAAAATGATAATGATATGGTATAACAGAAAGGAAACCGCCCAGGCAACCGCGCACTGCCCAAAGGCAACCGCTGCCGCCCATTTTCCCCCCAGCTCCTGCTTCACTGCTGCAACCGCCGCAACGCAGGGAGTATACAGAAGGCAGAACACCAAAAGGGATGCGGCTCCCGCCGTTGTCAGTCCGGTCAGCAGGGTGTCTGTGGTTCCAAACAGTACCGTCAGGGTAGAAACCACGCTTTCCTTGGCCATAAATCCAGAGATCAGGGCTGTGGAAATCCTCCAGTCCCCAAAGCCTAAAGGTTTAAATACAGGAGAGATCATTCCCGCCGCCATGGCCAGAATGCTGTTATGAGAATCCTCCACCATATTAAACTGCATGTCAAAGCTTTGAAGGAACCAGATAATAATCGTGGCAAGGAAAATCACCGTAAAAGCCCGTTCCAGGAAATCTTTTGCTTTATCCCAGAGGAGCCGGGCCACATTTTGGGCTCCAGGCATCCGATAGTTGGGAAGTTCCATAACAAAGGGCACCGCCTCCCCGGTAAACATGGTTTTCTTAAAAATAAGGGCCATAAAAATTCCCGTTACAATCCCCAGTACATACAGGCAAATCATCACCAATGCCCCCTGTTCCGGAAAAAAGACTTCTGTAAAAAAGGCATAGATAGGAAGCTTTGCCGTACAGCTCATAAAGGGAGTAAGGAGAATCGTCATTTTCCTGTCTCTCTGGGACGGCAGTGTCCTGCTTGCCATAACCCCCGGCACCGTACAGCCAAAGCCAATGAGCATAGGCACAATACTGCGCCCTGATAACCCCAGCTTTCTCAAAAGCTTATCCATAATAAAGGCCACTCTCGCCATGTAGCCGCTGTCCTCCAAAATAGACAGGAAAAAGAACAGGGTCACAATAATCGGAAGGAAACTTAATACTCCTCCTACTCCGCTAAACACA
Organism: uncultured Lachnospiraceae bacterium; assembly: GCA_910577645.1. Classification (GTDB taxonomy): domain Bacteria; phylum Bacillota; class Clostridia; order Lachnospirales; family Lachnospiraceae; genus UMGS1370. The sequence goes on along the minus strand of CAJTOL010000029.1, from coordinate 6,736 downwards.
CCGTTGATCAGCAGAGAATGGAGCACCTCATTCACTCCTGCCGCCGTCAGTCCTTTATCGGCCTGCCCCGTAATCCATGTAATAGCGTTTTCCAGAATCCCCTGCAAAGCGGCTCCCACCACATTAAAAGTAAGCCAGAACACCAGCCCCATAATGCCGATAAACGCAGGGATCCCTGTATATTTTCCTGTAAGGATCTGATCCAGATGTTTACTTCTGGTTCGCTCCCTGCTTTCCCTGGGCTTAATCACCGTATTTTTGCAGACCTTCCCTATAAACTCAAACCGCATACCGGCAATGGCGGAAGCCCTATCCAGGCCGGTTTCTTCTTCTGTTTGACAGGCAATGTGCTCCAGCATCTCCAACTCATTTTGAGAAAGGGACAGTTTTTCTAAAATCTTCTGATCCCCCTCTAAAATCTTGCTGGCGGCAAACCGGACCGGGATTCCGGCTTTCCGGGCATGATCCTCAATTAAATGCATAACCGCATGGATGCCTCTGTGAACCCCGCTTTCTGTGTCTCCGCAGAGATCCGCTTTTTCCGGCGCTTCCTGGTACTTTGCAATATGTACAGCATGCTTTACCAGCTCGTCAATTCCTTCGCCTTTCGCGGCAGAGATGGGAACTACCGGAACTCCCAGATAGGCTTCCATCTCGTTTACCAAAACAGCCCCTCCATTTTCCCGCAGTTCATCCATCATGTTGAGCGCCACCACCATAGGCATCTGAAGCTCCAAAAGCTGCATTGTCAGATACAGATTCCGCTCAATATTGGTGGCGTCTACAATGTTAATAATTCCCCTTGGCCGCTCCTCCAGTAAAAATTCTCTGGTTACAATTTCTTCACTGCTGTAGGGGGACATGGAATAGATTCCCGGAAGATCCGTAATCAGGGTGTTGGCATACCCTTTTATAACGCCGTCCTTCCGATCTACCGTAACGCCAGGAAAGTTTCCCACATGCTGGTTTGCGCCGGTAAGCTGGTTAAACAGGGTGGTTTTTCCACAGTTCTGATTTCCCACCAGGGCAAAGGTCAGGGTCTCCTTCTCCGGCAGCGGATTCTCCGTCTTTTTCTCATGATACCTTCCGCTCTCTCCGTAGCCGGGATGTTCGGCCCGCTTCCTCTTGCCTGCCGTTTCTCTGCTGCCCCTCTTCTGTCTGTGGGCGGCTTCCTTCCCGGTTTCTTCCCGGCTTTCTGTCTGTTCCTTTCCATTCTCTATCTGTTCCGGGGCTTCTCTGCCGGGGATGCTGCTGATTTCAATTTTTGCCGCATCATCCAGACGGATAGTCAGCTCATAGCCATGTATTTTCAGCTCTATAGGATCTCCCATGGGAGCATATTTTACAACCGTTACCTCAGCCCCCTGTATCAGCCCCATATCCAATAAATGCTGACGGAGAGCGCCCTTTCCTCCCACTGACAAAATCGTGGCAGTTTCTCCAATCGGCAGTTCCTTTAATGTCATATACGTTATCCCTTTCGTCATTAGTTCAAGCTAACTTAGTTATATCTAACTTTCTGGCGATTGTCAATACCCTGAGGAAAATCATTTTTCATCAAGTTCTTAATAAAATAAAAATACAAGAGGGGTTTTGCAAAATGAAGACAGAGACTTTCTAACAGCACTGTCCGCCAGCTCCCGCTAACATCTGCTAATAGAAAGTCTCTTCATTTTGCAGCATCCCCTCCCTGAGAGAATAGGGGTTTTAATTTTTCAAAAAAGCTTTACTCTTTTGCAAGAGTAAATTGATCTACCAGATTCTTCAGGCTGGCTGCTTCCGCGGAAAGCTCCTCACTGACAGCTGCGCTTTCCTCTGAGGTGGCGCTGTTGGCCTGCACCACAGAAGAAATCTGCTCTACGCCACCGTTTACCTGTTCAATGGCAGAGGTCTGCCTCTCTATGGCCTCCACTACAATATTCATCTGTGCAGATACATTGCCTGCCAAAACGCTGGTGCGTTCCAGAGATGCTGTGACTCTGGATACCGCCTCGCCGCCCTCGTTGGCAGCTTCAATGGAATGTTCGATTAATTCTTTGGTAGCCTTAGCGGCCTCGTCAGATTTAGACGCCAGGTTCCGTACCTCATTGGCAACAACAGCAAATCCTTTACCGGAAGCGCCTGCACGCGCAGCTTCTACAGCGGCATTTAAGGCCAAAATGTTGGTCTGAAATGCAATGCTTTCTATTGTGCCGATAATAGCGGATATTTCCTTGGAAGAGCTGAAGATTTTTTCCATAGCGCCGTTCAGTTCCCCCACATGCTCCACACTGGCATTCAGCTGTGCACCGGCCTGCTCCACAAAATGACCTGCCTCTTCTGCGGCAGAGCTGGTTTGCTTTGCACTGGCGGAGATTTCACTAATGGTAGAAGCCAGCTCCTCCACCGAGCTCGCCTGCATGATAGCTCCCTGACTCAGAGTCTGAGCCCCGCTGGAGACATGGTCACTGGCGGCAGAAACCTCTTTGGCAGACGAATTTATCTGCTTCATGGTGGCGCTCAGCTGGACTTTTAAGGTCCGCACGGACTCCAAAATTCCCTGAAAGCTTCCCACATAAGCTTCCCGATGGGCAGATTGTATATCAAAATTCTTTCCTGCCATTTCTGTAAGCAGATAGCCAATGTCGTGAATAATGGTGTTAAGACCTGTTACCAATTCTGCTGTAGATCTGGTCAGTTCGGCGGTTTCGTCCTGTCCGTGGCTCTGAGGAATAGGGGAAGTCAAGTCTCCCTCTACCAGAAGCTTCATTCGTCTGGCGCAGGCCTGCATAGGCACGCTGATATTGTTGGACAGCTTCAGCGCCACAATAACGGATGCCAGGACGGAAACAATCATAACCGCTATATTAACAAACATACCGAAATAGGTCTCGGCCAGGTAATCCTTTTTCATAGCAGTGACAGCCACACTCCAGCCGTCCGTACCGCCTACCGGGGCATAGGCCGCAAAGCGGGGGCCGTCAGACGCGTGGAAACTGTCAAAGCCTTCTCTGCCCTGGCGCATGGCGCTATGTATGGCGGCCAGATCCTTCAGAGAGGAATCGCTCTGTGCTTCCCGCTCAATATTCTGGGTAGTAATGGTCTCCAAAGTAGTATCGGCAATGGTATCCCCGGACTTATTGATCATATAGGCGTGGCTGCTCTCACTTATCTTGATAGAAGACACAATGTCGTTCAAAAATGTCTCCGGAGGTACAAAATAAATCACACCCACAATCTCAGAGCCCTGATTCCCGCCGGCATAAAGCGGAGCTGCCACCATAATAGAAAGCTCTCCTGTAACTTTACTTACCAGCGGCTCGGATACGTATACATTCCCTCCCATGGCCTGCTTCACATATTCCCGGTCAGAATAATCATTTCCGTCAAAAATACTGATTCCATCTGCCCCGACAATATTGCCCCGCTGGAAGCCGTGCATACGCACCCTCTCGTCTATAATCGCCCGTTTTTCTTCTACTGATACCTCTCCATCTGACAGCTGGGGGATACAGCCTGTATCCATAGCCACATTTCGATATGCCCCCAATTCCTGTTCAATACGCTCCCCGGCCAGGACGGCTGTTTCTCCCATCATCTGTTCTACTGTGGTCAGAGTACTCCTGTAATTCAGAGCCATACTGGAGAGCCCTACTGCAAGCAAGGCGACAAAAACCGTCGCAATCAGACAGACTGTGATTTTTTTTCGGATACTGTTCATCTCAATACACTCCCATTTTACAATTTATTATTTGTAACCTGCCACCCTAAGCGGATAAGGACTCCCACACCTCTATCCGCCAAAGGTAATTTTAATATTATTATAGAATATTGAGCCGTGAATTGTCAATAAATATGCCGGGTTCTGGCTGGAATTCTGACTGGAATTTTACAACCTGATATGCGTGCAACATCATTCTTCTGAAAAATCGCTGGTCGGGAATGTTCCCAAACCATCTTTGTGTTTTTGCAAATGCCTATCACCGTAAGGCTTGCAAAACGGAATGGAAAGGCAGGGGAAAATGTGGTATGATAAAAGTCAGAAAGCAATGACGCTATTTTTATATAATCTGAGCAGAGCGACAAATAGGAGTTTGAACGTGAGGGTATTTATATTGGGAGATACAAAATGAAAAAAATGCTTGTAACAGGTGGAACTGTATTCGTTAGTAAATACATTGCTGAATATTACGCAGCAAATGGGTATGATGTTTATGTGCTCAACAGAAACAGCCGTGAGCAATCTGCTGGTGTAAAACTCATTGAAGCTGACAGACATAATTTAGGTGATATTCTTAAAAATTATCACTTTAACATTATTATTGATACTGCCTATTGCTCTAAAGATATTGATTTGCTGCTTCATTCGCTTAGAAGTTATGATGATTATATATTCATTAGCTCAAGTGCTGTTTATCCGGAGTGGTGCAAACAACCTTTTGCAGAAGACAGCCAATTGGGTACTAATAAGTATTGGGGGAAATACGGAACAGATAAAATTGAAGCGGAGCAGACATTGCAGAAAAGAAATCCTAATGCATACATTATCAGACCACCATATTTATATGGCCCAATGAATAACGTGTACAGAGAAGCTTTTGTTTTTGATTGTGCTATGCAAGGAAGAGCCTTTTATTTGCCTCAAAACGGAGAAATGCAATTGCAGTTTTTCCACGTTAAGGACTTATGCAAATTTATTGATTCATTACTAAGCTTTCACCCAAAACAACGTATTTTTAATGTTGGTAATAAAGAAACTATCTCAATTCGTGAATGGGTTGAAATTTGCTATCGCATAGTCGGAAAAAAGGTTGAATTTGTAAATATATATGATGATATCGAACAAAGAAATTATTTTAGTTTTTATAATTATGAATACTGCCTTGATGTGTCAAAACAATATAATTTGATAAATGATACTATTTCATTAGAAGATGGGTTATGTGAATGTTTTGATTGGTACAAGGGTCACTCTGACCAAGTGGCTAAAAAAGCTTATATCGATTATATTGATATAAACTTTAGTTGCACAAAATGAGCCTACCTGATAGGCTTGTCAAATTCCGGTTTATTGGGGAGATTATGGTCAAATAGCCCCCTGCTGTGGGGTCATTAAGGGACGAAAGCAACGAGTGCTTTCGCCCTCTATAATATCATGGAAAAATTACGCAGCATAAGCTGATTAAGTCGCTATCTGCAAGGTTTTGCGGACACAAAGCAGGGATTTTCGGAGCTAACAATTCATTCTTTCCTGTAACTTCAATTATTTTATCGTAACCGTTGCCTCGTTCTTCACAAATACCGCATTTATACATAAATCCGGCAATATTTTCATTCAAAGATTCGCGTAATATCCTGATACCGGTTAACCACACGATAAATCTCTACAAACTTATTTTTAAATTTATATATGATCACATAATCTTCCCATATCGCATATTTATAGTCTGTCCGAAAGCTGACTCTCTTAGAAAGATCCGAACCAATTCCTGGAAACATCTGAAGATTCTCAAACTTACCATAAATTTCCTTTATAGTCTTTGCAGCATATTCTTCATTATCCTCGGCAATATAATCTCGGATTTTCTTCAGATCCTTTGCAACAATCGGATTGATCCGCAGTTTTAACATTTTATTCCCCTACAAGTGCTTTCAATTCATCCAGATCAAGCCAGCCTTCACCGTCTTTCACTGCTTCTTCTGCTTCCTGTAACTTCATCAGAAGCTTTTTCTCTGCACGATCGCTCTCATAATCTTCAATATCCATGACTACGAAACGGCCTCTGCCATTCTTAGTCAAATATACCGGTTCTCCTCTGTGGCAATTTTTCAGGACTTCATTATAATTTCTCAAATCAGATACTGGTAAAATATTTGCCATATTCTTTTAGCTCCTTCCTTGACTTCATAATTATTTCTGCCACTTTTATTATACACAAAAAGTCGTGAAATTCAACGTAAATTTTTACAGCTTTTATTGAACATTTTTTAGCGGTTCTATAATTTACTACACTCACACTGGTATACTATCCCTCACGCACAATGCCCCATATCCCAACTGCGGATTCGGCCAAAAATCATACCCGGGAAGCTGTCTGGCGCCGCGGATAAAAAATGCTTTGATTTTTTCTCCATATAAAAAGGGGTCCTCCCCTTCCACCACCCCCCACTGAGCCAAAAGCGCTGCGCTGCCGGAGACAAAAGGCGCTGCAAAGGAAGTGCCGGTAACCGGTTCATAACCGCCCTGGCGGCTTGGGGCCATAATCCCCACCCCCGGGGCTGCCAAATCCGGTTTCACCAACCCGTTGCGGTTAAATCCCCTGCCGGAAAAATCCGCATAGGCCTGATAGGAACTGTCATAGGCCCCTACCGTAATTGCTCTGGCCGCCGTGGAGGGAATGGTCAGGGTAATATCCGGATCTCCATAGAGAAACCGGGTAGCCGGATTTAAAATATTGCGGGAAGGCAGCCACAGATCGTAACGGCCTGTAACTACCTTTTCCGGAGTCAGACGGATCCGCCAGATTCCGCTGTCTAAATAGTCCCTCCGTGGAAGAAAGTCAAAGTAAATCTCCTGGGCCGTACTAAAGGGGCTGGGCTTTCCATAATACAAAAGAACCCGGGTATCCCGGTAACGCAGGGTCTGAGGCCCCAGACGGCTGTCAATGGGGCCGCTTTCCTCCCCATTTGGGGTAATGAGATTGATTGTAAAAATATCTGCGTAATTTTTCCACAGCTGAAGGCCCATGCCGGTCTC
>CAJTOL010000028.1 GCA_910577645.1 uncultured Lachnospiraceae bacterium | reverse complement strand
GCGGCTGATATGAATTAAAATCGGTATTACCGGGTTGCTGCCCGTTTGTCCTTTATGTGAAATGGTTCCTTATCACCTCCCAGTCTGCCCCCACCAAAGGGCGTATTGTAATGGAAAAAGAATGGTGGCAAATCCGAAAATCCTCTCTGATTAAGATTGCTCATGGATTTCTTCGTTTTCAGAAAACAACAACATATAGTGTTATATACGTTTTTATTTCTGTATTTAGTGTCATATGCGCGCTTTACAACATCTGAGCAACCTTGGTAATAATGGGTTTTCCGATTTGTCCTTATTATACCGTAAGGGCATACCTATTGTAGTAACATGGCAAAGTCAGGAGTAAATGCAAAGACTTTACAATATCTTATGGGTCATGCGGATATAGCCACAACATTAAATGTGTATACCCATTTGGGATATGATGACGTGGAAAAGGAAGTAAGGGAAATGGAAGTAAGGCTTAGAAAGGAAGTGTAAGCGTGTAGGGATTTACCTTTGGAAAGAGTAAAAAAGAGGTCATTTTACTTCTTTTTACTCTTTTTGGGAGACAAAATATACCGAGATATGGTAAGATATACGAGGTATAGAGTTTTTGAGGTCAGAGGAAAAACCTTGAAAACAAGGGAAAAAACGAGGTTATACCAAGTGATAAGGAGTTATATAGACCATGATAAAAATATTATTTATTTGCCACGGCAATAGCTTGAAGAGTTTCGGAAAGGCCAGCAAAATCAATGGTTTCATGGCTTGAATAGGCGCTTACTACACCACTACTACACCATTTTTGAAAGAGCCTTGAAATGACAGGAAAAGCAAGTTAAGATATAATTATTATGGAAAATCGAGGTGGCATGATGGAAAATCATTTGACGCCATACCAATCAGTTATTACAGAAATTAAAAGCATTATTTCTTCTGGACAAGAAGCAGCCTATAGTGCTTCTAGTAAGGCAATGTTGCTCACTTATTGGAACATCGGAAAAAGAATTGTAGAACAGGAATTAGGCGGCAGTGAACGGGCAGAGTATGGCAAAGGTTTAATTTCTGCATTGGCAGAAGATTTGACAAAGGAGTATGGCAAAAATTATTCTAAAAGGAATTTGCATTATTACATCAAATTTTATCAGTGCTTTCCTGATGAGCAGATTGTGAACGCATGCGTTCACAATCTTAACTGGACGCATATTAGGAGTCTTCTTCGTGTTTCAGATGAAAATGCACGCTATTGGTATATGAAAGAAGCTGTTGACGAAAGTTGGAGTTCAAGAACCTTAGACCGTAATATCAGTACGCAATATTATCATAGACTTCTTCAATCACCCAAAAAAGATGCTGTAATTGAAGAGATGAAGCAGAAAACTGCAGAATATCAGAAAAATCAATTTGAATTGATTAAAAGTCCGGTGATTGCAGAATTTCTTGGTTTTAAAAATGAGGATACCTATTTAGAGGGAGATTTGGAATCTGCCATTCTTTCACATATTAGAGATTTTTTGATGGAATTGGGTAGAGGATTTGCGTTTGTGGCTCGTCAGCAGCATATTGTAACGGAAACTTCGGACTACTATTTAGATCTCGTTTTTTACAATATCGAACTGAAATGTTATGTTCTAATCGATTTGAAGATGGGCAGAATTACCCATCAGGATGTGGGCCAGATTGATATGTATGTGCGGATGTATGATGATTTAAAGCGGGGACAGGGAGATAATCCTACCATTGGGATTTTATTGTGCTCAGAAACGGATGAGGATATTGCCAGATATTCGGTACTTCATGATAATGACAGACTGTTTATGTCGAAGTATTTGACCTATTTGCCTACGAAAGAGCAGTTAAAAACAGAGATTGAGAGACAGAAAGCAATTTTTTCTATGCAGCATCCATTTTTATAGGAGAATGGGGAATAGAGAAATAGATATTAGGAGAAAAATATATGTGGAATGATATTGAAACTACAACAGATTATCTGCATTTTTCAGTTGTTTCAAAGACTGTTGCGAATTTGATTATTGAGTCAGGAGATAATCCCATATCTATAGGTGTATCTGGAAGCTGGGGTGCCGGAAAATCGTCCATGGTAAAAATGATTGGCAAGGATTTAAATGAACAATCTGGTGAGGACAATAAATACATATTTCTTGAATTCAATGCATGGTTGTATCAGGGCTATGAGGAGGCAAAATCTGCATTGCTCCAGTCAGTGACACGAAAATTGACAGAGGAAATGCAGAAACAGAAAATTAGCGAAGATGATGAACTTGGAAAGAAGTTTAAAAGATTTTTAAAACGTATTAACTGGTTTCAAGTGTCAAAATTGGCATTGCCGTTACTGGCAGGCTTTATTCCGGGGGCAGCGCCAGTCGGAGTTATTGCGAATTTTGCGAATGCGATGAAAAACAGCTGGAATAATCGTGACAAAAAGTCTGAGAATGGAGAAGCATTAAATACTGCATTTGAAGGACTGATTCCAGAATTGGAAAATCTTTTGAAGGAAAACGAAGAGATAACAGAACCTGTGACAAAACAGATTGAAGAGATACGAGAAGAATTCGAAGAAATACTTGGACAACTAAGAGTGAAGCTTGTTGTTTTAGTAGATGATTTAGATCGGTGCTTGCCGGAAACAGCAATTTCGACATTAGAAGCAATGAGATTGTTATTATTTGTGAAGAGGACAGCATTTATTATTGCTGCAGATGAACAGATGATTAGAAACGGAGTACGAGCTCATTTTAATGGAGTAGAATTATCGGATGGGTTAGTTACAAGTTATTTTGATAAACTGATTCAAGTGCCAATAAAAATACCACATTTGGGAATTGCAGAAGTAAAAGTGTACATAGTTCTTCTATTTATGGAATTGGAAGTTAGAAGAGGCAAATTGGAACAAAAATTTTTTTCTGCTGCACAAAGTAAACTAAGTAGTATGTTGTCCAAAGCTTGGGAAGATGATATAACTGTGAATAAAATTGAAGCAGTTTTTGATGATAGTACAAAGACGCTTATGAAAGAATCTGTTTTAATCGCAGATCAGTTGGCTGGAATTTTGGTAAATGCTGATAATATCAAAGGGAATCCAAGACTTATAAAACGATTGTTGAATGCACTTGAAATTAGAAAAAAAGTTGTAAATTTTAACGGAATGACATTAGACTCAGGTGTGCTAGTAAAGATGTTATTGTTTGAAAGATGTGCATCAGAAGGGGCATTTGATTATTTAGCTAAGGAAACTGCAAATGCTGTAAATGGAAAACCAGAATTTCTACAAAAGTTAGAAGATAGCTTGAAAAATGGTGAAAAATACGAAGCTCCAGATGCTACATGGAATAATGATTTTGTATGGAACTGGTTGTTGATTGAACCAAAATTGAGTGGAATGGATTTGCGCCCATTACTATATCTTAGCAGAGATAAAGCACTATCTTTTGCTGCGTATGATGAACTTTCTGCTGAAGGTGAAGAATTATTAGCTGCATTAAAGAAAGTAAAGAATGGTACATATATGAAAGACCTTGTTGAATCAATTAAGTCTGCGGGAATAAAAGAAGCTGAAAAACTACTGAAAAGAATAATTAGTTTGGGACGTAATGAGCAATGGAATGCAAATATTTTGTTTGCAGCAGTGCATATTACAGAAGCTTTTTCTGAATTAGGACGTAATTTAGTTTCAGCCTTGTATGAAATTCCTGCAAAATCCCGAAAAGCTCCCATTATTCCGGTTATTGCTGACAAAGAATGGGCTAAAGATATGTTGAAGCAATGGTATGGGGATTCAGAAACGCCGGAGAGTGTTAAAAAGGCGATATCACAAAATACACAAAGGAAATAGGGATGAAAATATATGGGAACATCAACTTCAAGTATGGGACCAGGTGCAGGGGTTTCTCTGGATCCGGAATGGTTAGATGACATTGAGTTACCAAACCAAGAAAATACTCAACAAGATGGTCAAAGTGATGATAAGGGTGGAGAGGACGATCAATCTGACGAAAAAGAACGGATTGATAATGAAAAATCTGAGCTAGCACCAAAATCTCGTTTTGCAAATGCCAGGAGAGGTATGGGTGAGTATGTACGTTCTGGAAGTAAAGACTCTTTGAAAAGATCGCTTGGGCATTATTCTAAAACTGGAATGGGTGGAGCAAAAAATTTTTCCAAACGAATGCGAACTTCCGCAAAAGTAGCGGCGAATTTCTTTCAGACATTTCAGGCTTTAAGGGATAATGATAATTTTGCTTTAAGTAAAATTTTGTCAGAACTGCAAAGACGTGGTGCTAATGCGAATGAAATTATTGATACAATAATAGATAATGTATGTCCAAATGGAGGGAGTTTAGATGAAATATCTTGTAGAGATTCAGGAAGGTTTGCTTTGAGTGAGTTTATGAATCAAAATCCAGATGCAGACATTAGTAAGTTGACAGATGATCAGATATGGTCTCTTACCAGTACATTTCTTGGAAATGAGGCATTTAGTCGTATTCAATTGGACATAGGACAGTCTTTCGAAAGACAAGAGGTGTCTGCAGTTGAACGTGTTGATCGAATGAATGAAATGAAAGATTATTTACAATCAGAAATATCAGCTCAGCTGAATCGGCTTAGAAATTCTGGTCTTCAGACGATTGATATGCAAAAATTATTTCAAACAGCTATAAAAAACACGTTTGAGGTGTATGAGGTAGAAGTATGAGTAAGGTTATTTGTTATCCAAGATGTTGTGTTCCCAAAACCTATAATGATGATTGTTATTATTTTGAAATGTTTTCAGTCCCAGAACAGAAAAGAAGCAATGTAGGACATGTGGGGGTACAATTATTTAAAGAATTGAGAAAGTCTGAAATTGCACCAACAATAGTTGCTTTAGATTTTACAATTATTGCAATGGCTGTGGTTGCAGCAGATAAAGCAGTATTAAGAAAAAATAGTGCTGATGGTTGGACAAGAAAAATAGAGCTTTGCATATATTTGCATGATGCACCTAAATGGAGACGAGAAAAAAGTAAGTTAGAGAATATGCTTCGTTTTCTTAGTGGAGATTTTTGGGATTTGGATATAAATGCTTTGCCGGTATCGTTAGTTCCTCAGAAAAAATATGATTTAAAGAGACAGGATTGTGTATGTTTGTTGTCAGGAGGAATGGATAGTCTGGTGGGAGCAATTGATTTGCATGAAAAAGGAAGAAATCCTTTATTTGTATCTCAAACAGTTAGGGGTGATGCTGACCATCAAAGAGAGTATGCTTTGCAGTTTGGAACAAATAATTTGTGTCAATGGAGTAATAACGTAAAGAAAAGAGGAATATCAGAAATTTCGACTAGAGCACGATCAATTATTTTTTTTGCTTTTGCATTATTGGCTTCTTGTGGAATTGAATGCAATTCTCAGGGTAAAAAAGAATTGTTTGTACCTGAAAATGGGTATATTAGTTTAAATATGCCATTAGATCCACTTAGGGCAGGTAGCCTTAGTACAAAAACGACCCATCCGGTATACATGAAATCAATGCAGGAAATTTGGAATGATGTGGGAATAAATATTGATTTTGTATTGCCATATAAATATAAAACAAAAGGTGAAGTTTTGCTGGAATGCAAGAATCAGGATTTAATGAAAAAATTTATTTTTGGCTCAACCAGTTGTGGAAAATATCAAAGAAAACTACAGCACTGTGGAGTTTGTGTTCCTTGCCTAGTAAGGAGAGCAGCTTTCTTGAAAAATAATTTATATGACACTACAGAAGGCGGATATTTCAAAGAAAATTTGCAATACTCGTATTCGAAAGATGTGGCAGCTGCAGCATTGGCTGTTGTTCAATATAAAAAGAATGGCATAGAAAGTCTTGTAAAAGGGATTTTGTCCTTTGCAAAAGGAGAAGAACGAAATCTGTATTTGGGTGTTATTGAACGTGGGTTGTTAGAGATGGAAGCATTGTTAAGGGAGTATAAAGTTATATGATAGATTTTCATTGCCATTTGGATTTATATAAAAATCCGTTAGCAGTATTCGATGAAATCAAGCGAAGAAATGTAAAAGTGTTAGCAGTTACCACGAGTCCACGAGCCTATCTAAAAACATCACGGTATTTTAATAATACTAATAGTGTGAATGTTGCATTAGGATTTCATCCCGAATTGGTGGCGGATAGAAAGAATGAAATTGATTTGTTTATGGAGAATATTTCAACGTGCAGATATATTGGAGAAATAGGTATTGATGGTACTAGTAGAAATAGGTATTCCTATTCCGTACAGAAAAGGTTTTTCCACGATGTTTTATCTGAGACTGAGAAGTATCATGGAAGAATCATTAGCATTCACTCAAGGTGTGCTGTTAAAGATGTATTAGAATGTATAGAAAAAAGTTTAAATAAGAATGTGCCTATAATGCATTGGTTTACTGGGAATATAAACGAGCTTCAGAAGGCTTTATCATTAGGATGTTGGTTCAGTATCAATCCCCAAATGTGCTATTCCAAAGTGGGAAGAGACATAATCATGCAGATACCATTAAGTAAAATCTTACCAGAAACAGATGCTCCGTTTACTAAAAAGGATGGAATGCTGTATATGCCATGGGATACGGAAGTGATGGAATTTTTGGCAGTATATTATAGGAAATCCGTAATTGAGATTGAAAAACAGATGGAAAGTAATTTGCTAGAAATTTGTAATGGAATAGCATTTTGAAAAGTCCTACAGGGCAGTCAGATTAATGGCGTTAGAGTAGAATAATTCAATATTACTACACCATTTGCCCGGTAATCTACGCAGATTTATGTAGATATGCGTAGAGAGGGGCAAAACCATAAAAATAAGAAAACGCCGGAAAGCCAGTAATTACAGGCATTTGAAGGCTTATGAAGGGATATAAAAGATATGGTTAAAATATTATTTGTCTGCCACGGCAACATTTGCCGCAGCCCCCTAGCCCACCTATACTTCCAGGATTTCATAGAAAAGCAGCATCTTTCTGACTGTTTTTTCATTGATTCTGCCGCCACATCCTACGAGGAAATCGGCAATCCGGTTTATCCCGGAGCCAGAAAAAAGCTGGCTGAGGCAGGTATTTCCTGTGAAGGAAAAAGGGCCAGACATTTGGAAAAGCCCGACTATCGGGAGTTCGATTATCTCATCGGTATGGACCGGCAGAACATCCGCAACATGCTGCGGATTACCGGAGGAGATCCGGAAAAAAAGATTTATAAAATGATGGATTTTGCCGTGGACTGGGAACACCCGGGAGAAGGGGGAAAATCTTCGCCGGACGTGGCGGATCCCTGGTATACCGGCGATTTTGATGCTACCTGGAGGGACATTACAGAGGGGTGTTCCGGGTTCTTTAAGTTCTTAAAAAAGAAGCATCTATAGGAGGAAACACCCTGCGGGTATCTCTGTATGCCCGGAGAACAGGGCAAAAAGGAGGAAACATGGCATATTTAGGAGAAGAGATTAAGAAACTGGGCTTTGGACTGATGCGCCTTCCGGTTACGGAGGACGGAAAGATTGATATGGAACAGACGAAAGAAATGGTAGATTGGTTTATGGAAGCCGGTTTTACCTATTTTGATACGGCCTGGGCCTATAATGGCAGCGAAGAAGCCATCTGTCAGGCTTTAGTGGAGCGCTATCCCCGGGAAAGCTTTCAGCTTGCCACCAAAAATGCTGCCTGGATCAACTGCAAGAGCCGGGAAGAGGCCATAGCGCAATTGGACGTTTCCCTGGAAAGAACAAAAGCAGGATATTTTGACTATTATCTGTTACATAATTTAGGAGAGGGCCGCACCAAATTTTTTGACGACTATGGTTTATGGGACTGGGTTCAGGAGAAAAAAGAGTCGGGTCAGCTAAAACACGTAGGATTTTCTTTCCATTCTACTCCGGAAGAGTTGGAGCAGCTTTTGACAGCCCACCCGGAGATGGAGTTTGTCCAGCTTCAGATTAATTACGCAGATTGGGAGGAGCCTACTGTTCAGTCCAGGGCCTGCTACGAAGTGGCCAGAAAGCACGGCAAGCCGGTGATCATTATGGAGCCGGTTAAAGGCGGTATGCTGGCAACTCCGCCGGAATCCGTGGTGAAGGAGTTAAAAGAAGCTGAGCCGGATGCGTCCCCGGCATCCTGGGCCATCCGATTTGCCGCCGGCTTGGAAGGAGTGATTACGGTTCTGTCCGGGATGAGCAGTCTGGAACAGATGAAGGATAACCTTTCCTTTATGAAAGATTTTACCGGCTTAACAGAGAACCAGAGGGCGGCATTGTCCAGGGCCCAAAATGCTTTGGCGGCGGTGCCGCTGATTCCCTGCACTTCCTGCAACTATTGCGCCAAGGTTTGCCCGAAAAACATCGGGATTTCCGGTTCCTTTACCGCTATGAATTACCTGACCCTTTATAGCAGTAAGGAAAGAGCCAGACATCAGGAAAGCTGGCTGGTGGGAAGTAAGGGAAAAGCAAAGGCGGATCAGTGTATAAAATGCGGCAAATGTGAGCAGGTCTGCCCGCAGCATATTGCAATCCGGGAAAACCTGGAGAAAGTGAGCCGGGAATTGCTGGAGCATATTTGAAAAAGGAAAAGTATATAAAAAGGACGAGGATGTCGCAAAATGAAATAAAGGGACTTTCTATTAGCAGATGTCCGCATCTTGAGTACACATGTACTGGATAGGACGGATGTAATCCGTCATAGACGTACATGTGTTAACGAGAGTTGGCGGACAGCGCTAATAGAAAGGCTCTGGTTTCATTTTGCGACACCCCCGTCCCTTTTATATGCGTCCATGGGGAAGACCCTTTTAACTTAACTCTGCAATTCCTGTAACTGCCACATAAATATGAGAGATCCGATACCAGGTGGCAAAATCTACTACTCCGGTCTGAGGCATACCGAAAATAGACTGGAATTCCCGTACCGACCTGGCAGTGGCAGGCCCATAGATTCCGTCCGGTTTTACCCCGGGGATAGCAGAATAAACGGTGGCAATGGCATCCAGCTGCTCCTGAAGCTGCCGTACCTTACTGCCAGAGGAGCCTATGGTTAAATCATAGCCGGGCCAGGATGCCGGAATACCGGAAATCTGCTCTGCCGTATTTACATAGATGCTGTCCCCATAAAAGTAACGCAGGATTTCAATGGGGCTGTAGCCCTGTTCGCCTAAGGACATGGAGCCCCATTGGGTCATCCAAAAGGCGGCTGCGTATAAAGTTTACAGGAAATTTTTCCGGTGTATTGAATTTGGATTTTCCCTCTGTCTTTATCATAGATAATCCCTCGTACTTTTTGGCGAAGAACCGCATTTTTTTCCGAGGGAGTATAGTCCGGTGATACGACTGCCTGGGAGATTTCCGGCAAAGTTTTTTGCAGATTTTCCAATACCATAGGAACAATCACATTTTCTGCCACATAACAATTCCTGTTACAAATCCCTTTTAAATATCCGCTGCACTGAAAAGAAAAGGTGTCCGGCAAAGTTTTCCGTCTGCGGCGGCAGGAGGAAAGGCTGCGGCCGCAGTCCGGACATTTTAACACGCCGCCCAGCCAGTGGTGAACCAGTTCACAGGGCTTTTGCCCGGGATTTGAGATGCAGGTATTGGTTTCGTCTGACTTTCCTTCCTTCCTTCTTCGGGCGGCTGCCAAATCAAACAGCTCCTGGGATACAATAGCAGGGTGAGCGCCTTTGGCAATGATCCAGCAGTCTCTGTCACGTATGGCTCCGGTCTGTCCGTCTGTCCGGTTCCACCGTACATATCCGGCATAGAGAGGATTTTGCAGAATGTATTCCACCCCGCGTTTTTCAAAGGGATTTCCCAAAGCCGTCCGGTATCCCTCCTGGTTCAGCTTTTGGGCAATAGAGTAGGAGCTGAGCCCGCTTATTCCATACCAGTTAAAAATTTGGCGCACCGTCCGGGCCTCTGACGGGACTTCCTCCAGGTCTCCTCCAGGATGGGGGATTCGATAGCCCAGAGGAGGCCGCCCCTGATAACCGCCCCGCAGAGCCTTTTCGGTCATCCCTCTGGTTACGTCTCCGGCCAGACGAATAGAGTAAAATTCGTCCATCCACTCAATGATTCTCTCGATAAGGCTGCCGAAAGGCCCTTCCATAATGGGCTCGGAAATGCTGATTACATCTACGCCGAATTTCCCCCGGAGCATGGATTTGTAGACAATGCTTTCCTCCTGATTCCTGGCAAAGCGGGAAAATTTCCATACCAGGATAGCGTCAAAAGGATGGGCGTCAGATTTGGCCGCGGCAATCATCTGCTGAAACTGAGGCCGTTTATCCGCTTTTCGTCCGGAAATGCCGTTTTCCTGAAAAATCCATTTATCTTCTACGCGGAACAGATTTTTTTCGGCATAATCCAACAGCAGACGTTTTTGTGAGTCAGGAGATAGCTCCTCCTGGCCGTGAGTAGATACCCGAATATAAAGGGCTGCATTTTTCAAACAATCACCTTCTGAAGAATCTCAAGAAATTTTATGAGGAAGACAGAGAAAACTTGCAAACAGATTGAATGAATAGCGGACGATAAAACAGATGCCTGAAAAGGAAATAAAAAAACTGCCGAACCATTTTCGACAGTTTAAAATGACCTCACCGGGAATCGAACCCGGGTTTACGCCGTGAGAGGGCGTCGTCTTGACCGCTTGACCATGAGGCCTTACTCAAGCTTTGTTATAATATCATGGATTAGAAAAAAAAGCAAGCATTTTTTTAATAAAATTACTTTTCCTTATATCCTTCCTTATACCCATCCGCCAAAAGGCCATCCAATTAGGGCAGCGAACTCGCTTTCCGTCGCAATACTGGGTTAAAATAGGCTGACGTACTCCTGGACGGGATAAGTAATTATCAAAAATTTCATCTACCACCACAGAAATGCTCTCAAAAATATTCCGATCAAAAATCCACTTGTGGTCAAAGGCAGTGGAGGAGGTGATGGTAAAGTCATATCCCTGATTCCGATACCATTCCGTATACACCCGATTTAAAGTAAACGACATAATGGCCAGAACATTAGCCGTAATCGTCGACCTGGGCCAGGTGGAGTAGATTTCGCTGGAGGCCACATTTTTAATATAGTCCCGGTAAGGCACATAGTAATTGGTGGCGCTTTGGTTAGAGGGAGGTCCGTCATGAACCACTATGGTTTGGGGGATAACCACCCGGCTTAAGACGATCTCGCCGCTTTCATTCACCGGCTTAATTTCCGATTCGGCGATTTTGGGAGGGTAGTCTCCCACCAGGGTGTGCTCCGGGATGGTGATAAGGGACTGCTCTTCCGGCTGGCTTTCCGGAGTCAGGCGGATGGGCTGAATGGCGGTGGCGTCAGGCAGGACTTCCGTGCCGCTTACGGTAAGAGGGCGGAATCCGGGAGCCTGGACAGACACCACATATTCTGAGTAAGGGACAGGGCCGTTGGGATCAAAACTGTAATCCAGGGGAGGCGCCGGCAGGGAGATCTGTTCACTTTGGCCGGAGGAATTGGTGCCTACCTGTTCAATAATCCGATCCGGATTGTCTTTAGAAGCAATGGAAATGGTAGCATCGGTAATGGGAAAATTATTCTGGATAGAGACCACATTGATCTGTAAAAGCCCACGGGATGTAAGAGAATCATCGGTCTGGGCGGATTTGAGAAGATTCATGGAAAATCCCCCTTTTTTTGGTTAGTATTAATATAATAGAAGAAACGGGGATTGATGCCAGTCCATAACTAACATTCATAGAAACCATTCCATTTATTTAATTGACAAAGGCATCATAGGTTGCTATGATTAATGTTATATACAAAAAGACAGGGGGACGCTATGGATAGAATCGTATTATCACTGCTGGTAGACAACACAGCTGGTGTTCTGGCGCGGGTGGCATCACTGTTCAGCCGCCGCGGATATAATATTGAGAGCCTTACGGTAGGTGTTACAGCAGATGAAAGGTATTCCAGAATGACGGTGGTTTCTTTTGGGGATCAGCAGGTTCTGGAGCAGATTGAAAAGCAGCTCCGGAAGCTGGAGGATGTCCGGGACATTAAGGAATTAAGAATGGGACATTCTGTATACCGGGAACTGATTATGGTTAAGGTAAAGGCTAATGCCGCAGACCGTCAGGCAGTCAATGCGATCTCCGATATATTCCGCGCAACGATTGTGGATGTGGGAAAGGAGTCTTTGACGGTTATGCTGACAGGCGACCAGTCGAAACTGGAGGCGCTTTTAAACCTTTTGGAAGACTACGAGATTTTAGAGGTGGCCAGAACCGGTCTTACCGGTCTTTCCAGAGGGGTTGATGATGTCCGTTACCTTCCCTGACTACAGCCAGGGAAAGGAATCAAGCTTTATATATCGGGGGTAATCCCTGACACATAAGAAGGAAGTACCCTGGGGCATCTCTATGTGCCGCAAATCAGGGCAAAAAAAGGAGGAAAACAAAATGGCAACGATTTACTATCAGGAAGACTGTAATATGGCACTTTTGGAGGACAAGACCATTGCGATTATCGGCTACGGCAGCCAGGGCCATGCCCACGCATTAAACTTAAAAGAGTCCGGCCAGAAGGTAATTATCGGCCTTTACGAGGGCAGCAGGTCCTGGGAAAAGGCTGAGGCAGCAGGCTTTGAGGTGTACACTGCGGCAGAGGCAACCAAGAAGGCAGATATCGTTATGATCTTAATTAACGACGAGAAACAGGGCAAGCTTTACAAAGAGTCCATTGAGCCTAACTTAAAGGAAGGCGATATGCTGATGTTTGCTCACGGCTTTGCAATCCACTTTGGCCAGATTGTACCGCCTAAATTTGTAGATGTTACCATGATCGCGCCTAAGGCTCCCGGCCACACCGTTAGAAGCGAGTATCAGAGAGGCAGAGGAACCCCTTGTCTGGTTGCGGTTTATCAGGATGCTTCCGGCAAAGCAAAGGAGAAAGCGCTGGCTTACGGCTTAGCCATTGGCGGAGCAAGAGCAGGTATTCTGGAGACCACCTTCCGGGTGGAAGCAGAGACCGATCTCTTCGGTGAGCAGGCTGTTTTATGCGGCGGTGTCTGCGCTCTGATGAAAGCAGGCTTTGAGACATTGGTAGATGCAGGATATGCTCCGGAAAATGCATATTTTGAGTGCATCCACGAGATGAAGCTGATTGTAGACTTAATCTATGAGAGCGGTTTTGCAGGCATGAGATATTCTATCTCCAACACCGCTGAGTACGGCGATTATATTACCGGACCCAAGATCATTACCGATGACACAAAGAAAGCCATGAAGCAGATCCTGAAGGACATCCAGGACGGTACTTTTGCAAAGGATTGGATGCTGGAGAATCAGGCAGGCGCTCCCCACTTTAACGCAATGAGAAAGCTGGAGGCAGAGCATCCCTTAGAGAAGGTTGGAACAGAGCTTCGCAAGCTGTACAGCTGGAGTGAAAACGACAAGCTGATCAACAATTAATCGAAAACTTATCCATACCGCAATAAAATGACGAGACTTTTCTCCCAGGCAATGAGTCCGGTTCCGTGGCGGAACGGGCTGACTGCATTGTTTTGTGAGGAAAGTCTCGTCTTTTTGTGCTGCCAAGAAAAAAGCAGGGAAGCTGCCGGATAAGGCGCTACACCTGCTGTTTGAAGAATTGTAAAAACATGGACAGCGCCCGGGAGTGATTTAAAGCGCTGCAGGCAAATCCAATGGTCCGCTTGGGAATGGGAGCTTTTAAGGGAAGCTCAATAAGGGCGCCGCAGTCCAGCTCGTCCTGGACAAAATCCCGGATGACACAGCCCACACCCAGGCCGATTTTTGCAAATTCAATGATCAAATCCATGGTGGTTACCTCTAAAATCTGGTGAGGCTCGATCTCGTGGGAAGAGAGATACTGGTCGATATAATGGCGAGTCATGTTTTGACTGTCTAAAAGCATGAGAGTGCCGGTTTGGAACACATCCGCATCTGCCCCTTCCCGAAGGCGAAGGTTTTGCAAATACTGGGGCGTGGCTACAAAGGCATCCTTGATATCCAAAATAGGGATAAAAGACAGCCCCTTTTTGCTTTTAGGCTCTGCCACCAGGCCAATGTCAATCCGGGACTGCTCCAGCATAGCCAGGGTATGCATACTGGCCTGGCTTTCGATGGTGATCCGCACATGGGGGTATTTCTCCACAAAGCCTTTCAGATAGGGGAGAAGAATATATTTGCACAAAGTATTACTGACGCCTATGCGGAGATGTCCCATGTTGAATTCCCGGATGCGCTTTAACTCATTTTCGCCCCGGGACAGAGACTCAAAGGCAGTGCGGGCGTGTTCATAAAGAAGCTCGCCTTCCTCGGTAAGGGAAACGCCCCGGGAGCTTCTTAAAAACAGGGTAGTATTCAAACTTTCTTCCAGCTTGCCAATGGCCTTGCTGATGGCGGGCTGGCTGATGTAAAGCTCTTTGGCCGCCTTGGAAATATTGCCGGTGCGGGCCACCTCATAAAAAATTTTGTACTGGGAAAGATGCTGTTCCATAGTGAAATCTCCATAACTGTACTTTATGGCATATATACCTTATATGTATTGTTATTATAACAATACATATGGTAGAATGTAAAGCAGGAAAAAGGGAAATGCGAAGCATTTTCAGGATCCCTTCCGACGATATGGCAGGTGACGCCAAACGTTGCGTGCCGGTTCATTAATATATATTAGGAGGAATATCACAATGGGAATGACGATGACTCAGAAGATATTGGCGGCCCATGCGGGGCTTTCCCAGGTAAAGGCCGGCCAGCTTATTGAGGCAGATTTGGACTTGGTGCTGGGAAATGACATCACCTCTCCGGTTGCCATTAATGAAATGCAGAAGATGAACAATCAGACTGTTTTTGACAAGGATAAAATTGCCCTGGTTATGGACCACTTTATCCCCAATAAGGATATTAAATCCGCAGAGAACTGCAAGTGCTGCAGGGATTTTGCATGCCGGCATGAGATTACCAACTATTTTGACGTAGGCCAGATGGGGATCGAGCATGCCCTGCTTCCGGAGAAAGGCCTGGTGGTGGCAGGGGACGCGGTAATTGGCGCGGATTCCCACACCTGTACATACGGCGCGTTGGGCGCATTTTCCACCGGAGTGGGAAGTACGGATATGGCGGCAGGTATGGTCACCGGCAAGGCGTGGTTTAAAGTCCCGTCCGCAATTAAATTTGTCCTTACCGGAAAGCCCGGCAGATGGGTCAGCGGCAAAGACGTGATCCTTCACATTATCGGTATGATCGGCGTAGACGGCGCCCTTTATAAGTCCATGGAATTTACCGGAGACGGCATTGCCAATTTGTCTATGGATGATCGGTTTACCATCTGCAATATGGCCATTGAGGCCGGGGGAAAGAACGGCATTTTCCCGGTAGACTCCCTGGCTGAACAATATATAAAGGAACATTCTAAGCGGGAGTTCACTGTATATCAGGCAGACGAGGACGCAGAGTATGAGCAGGTGATTACCATTGATCTGTCCAAGCTAAAGCCTACGGTGGCGTTCCCTCATCTTCCGGAAAATACCAAGACGATTGATGAAGCGGGACAGGTGGAAATCCAGCAGGCTGTTATCGGTTCCTGCACCAACGGACGGATTGATGACATCCGTATTGCGGCTCAGGTGATGAAGGGGCGCAAGGTAGCGAAAGGTGTGCGCTGTATTGTAATTCCGGCTACCCAGGCTATTTATCTCCAGGCCTTAAAAGAGGGACTGCTGGAAATCTTTATTGAAGCGGGAGCGATTGTCAGCACTCCTACCTGCGGGCCCTGTTTAGGCGGCTATATGGGAATCCTGGCGGCAGGGGAGCGCTGCATTTCCACCACCAACCGCAACTTTGTAGGCCGCATGGGCCATGTGGAGTCTGAAGTCTATCTGGCAAGTCCGGCAGTTGCCGCAGCCAGCGCTGTCACCGGAAAAATTTCATGTCCCTGTGAGCTGGGGTTATAAGGAGGCGAGATTATGAAAGCATGTGGAAATGTTTTTAAATATGGAGACAATGTGGATACCGATGTTATCATTCCGGCCCGGTATTTAAACGCCACTAAAGGGGAAGAGCTGGCGAAACATTGTATGGAGGATATTGACAAGGAATTCGTAAGCAAGGTGCAGAAAGGCGATATTATTGTGGCCAACAAAAATTTTGGCTGCGGGTCTTCCAGAGAGCACGCCCCGCTGGCCATTAAGTGCGCCGGGGTCAGCTGCGTGATTGCGGAAACTTTTGCAAGAATCTTTTACCGGAATGCCATTAATATTGGAATGCCCATTATTGAATGTCCTGAGGCTGCCAGAGCCATTGAAGGAGGAGACGTGGTGGAGATTGATTTTGATTCCGGCGTCATTACCAATAAGACCAGAAACGAAAGCTATCAGGGGCAGGCATTCCCGCCATTTATGCAGAAGATCATTGAGGCCGGAGGGCTGGTAAATTATATCAATGAAAAGTAGAAGTCCTGTGAGGAACGCCTTGTAACAGTTCATTACATCCAGAAAGCATTTCAATCCTAAAGTATTGAAACCGGATCTTTGGTTTAGTAAACTAATAAAAAAACTTTAAGGAGGAATACTTTATGATGAATGTTTCTAGTGTAAATACTGGCGCTGCCAGGCCTTTGACAGCTGTGGAAGAAGTGAAGGAGAAGCCTAAAGTCCAGGATCCGGAAGAAAAGGAGAAGGAGCGCCTTCCAAAACCCATCAAAGATCAATACGTTCCGGAGGAAAAGAAGGAGCCTATTGGCCGTTACTGGATGGAAGAAGATGAGGACGGCAAGCCTAAAATTCATTTTGATGACCCGGATCAGGACAGAGAGGCAAAAGGCCCGGATCAAAAAGAACCTGATAAAAAGACGGAAAAGTGTGTGGGCAATACTGACAAAGTTGACCGGGAAATCGAAAAATTGAAAAGGAAGCAAAAGGAATTGAAGCAGCAGATAAATTCCGAAACAGATGAAGCTAAAATTAAGGAATTAGAAGGGAAGCTGGCGCAGGTTGAAAGGGAACTGAGGCAAAAGGACAATGACGGATACCGGCGCAGTCACACAGTATTTTCTTAATTACATTAACGTTTTATGGGGGTGTTGCAAAATGAAACCGGCAACACCCCCATTCCTGTTTTCATACCGTTATTCTAACAAAAGTCCTCCAGCCCTTCCAACTGAAAAGACGGGGTATATTCCTTTTTGGCGCTGCTTTTTTCCTGCATGTACCCGTGGGTAAGGCCAAGGTCAACAGCGGCATCTACTACCTTTTGATACTCAAAGGTGGTGATGGGGCGGTTGATTTCCGGATAGTCCAAAGCTTTAAAAAGAGGGGTATACTGGCTTAAAAGGCTTAGGAGATAGCGGCCGGAGGGCAGAGTCTCCTTTATCCAGTGAAGGAGGCGGATGGAATCTTCCCTGCAGCCGGGGAGAACCATGTGACGGATGACGACGCCTTTTTTTAAAAGGATGCCTGCCTCGTCCCAAACCGGTTCTCCTGTCTGCCGGATCATTTCTTTTATAGCGGGCCCTGCAAATTGAAAATAGTCCGGCGCATTGGAATAGCGGGCTGAAAGCCCGGAATCCAGATATTTTAAATCTGGCAGATAAACATCTACATACCCTTCTAATTCCTTTAATGTTTCAACTCTTTCATATCCCCCGCTGTTATAAACCACAGGAATGACAAGATGGGGCTTTACTATGTCCAGCGCTTTTATAATATCCGGCGCATATTGGGTGGCAGTTACCAGATTAATATTGTAAGCGCCCTGATCCTGGAGCCGGAGAAAAACATCACCCAATTGACGGACTGTCAGGGGAACTCCAAAATGTCCGCTGCTGATGGTATGATTCTGACAAAAGCAGCACCGGAGAGTGCAGCCGGAGAAAAATACCGTGCCGCTGCCGCCGGAGTCTGAGCCGCCGGTTCCGCTGATACAGGGCTCCTCCCACAGGTGGAGAGCTGCCCGGGCCGCCGTCACATAGGCTCCGCAGCCACAGTAGCCAGGCGATTTCCTTCGATCCGCCCGGCACATTCGGGGGCACAGGGTACAGCAGGTATAATCCATTGGCAATTCCTCCCATGAACAGCAACAAAATAATAGCTACCATTATACCGCCTTCCCGGTCAAAAGACAAGAAGGCAGCAAAGGAAAACAGACATGAAGAAAGAAACGTTACAGAGAGAAGTCCGGAAAAGAGAAAACACCGCCATCCCAAAATCTGCTTTTGCTTACGCATTTCCTAAAACCATACCGGTTATGGCAGGCTATCTGTTTTTGGGAACGGCATATGGAATATTAATGAAAATCAACGGCTTTGGCCCTTTATGGTCTGTGGCTGCCAGCACGCTGGTTTATGCCGGAAGCCTTCAATACGCCGGCGTGTCTCTGCTGGCGGCCTCGGCCCATCCCGTTTACGCCCTGGCTATGGCCCTTATGATCAATGCCCGGCACTTGTTTTACGGCCTCTCGATGCTGGAGAAATATGGGGATATAAAAAAAGGAAAGTTTTATCTGATTTTTGCTCTTACAGATGAGACCTTTTCCGTAATCTGCAACGAGAATCCGCCAAAAGGGATATCAAAAACTGCCGCTTACCTGTGGATCTCCGCTCTGAACCAGCTTTACTGGGTAGCCGGAAGCGCTTTAGGCGGACTGGCAGGAACCATGATCACCTTTGACACCGCCGGATTAGACTTTGCTTTAACCGCTTTGTTTGTGGTTATTTTTACCGAACAGTGGTTAAGCTGTAAGGATCACCGGCCTGCTCTCACCGGACTCATTGTATCTGGAGCCTGTTTGATTCTGTTTGGCCCGGATTCTTTTATTATCCCGGCCATGGCAGGAATCCTTGCAGTCATTTTTCAAGAAGAAAAGAGGAAAATAAACTTATGACAAGACATATTCTTATAATCCTTGCTTTGATTGCAGGCACTCTTATTACCCGCTTCCTGCCTTTTTGGCTGTTTCCGGCAGAAAAAGAAAAGCCCCGCCGCCTGGAGTATCTGGGAAAGACGCTGCCTTATGCGGCTATGGGACTTTTAGTAGTTTATTGTCTGAAGGGGATAAATTTCTTTGCCGGTTCTCACGGAATCCCTGAGCTGCTGTCCGTAACCGCTGTAGCGGCTCTGCATGTCTGGAAGAGGAATTCTTTGTTAAGTATTAGTGTGGGAACTGTCCTTTACATGTTTTTGGTACAGGCAGTGTTTTGAATTCTTTCCTTTTTGATTTCTGTAGTACCGGTACCGCTCTGTAACTTCCAAAACCGTGTTTAAATCATCTTCTGAAAGGTCCTTTAAATTTTTCATAATTTGAACCAGAACAGGGGAGTCTGGTTCTTTATCCTCGTGAAAAAAATCCTCCGGAGTAATGTTAAAATAATTGCATATATCTAAAAAAGCCTGAATAGACGGAAGGGAGCGCCCGGAAGTGATGCTTTGCAGATACCCTTTGCTAAAGCCCAGATCAGTACTCACCCGGTATTCCGAAATATCTCGTGCCAGTCGAAGATCGGTAATACGTTTCCGAACAAATTCAATATCCATAAAAATTCCCCCTTGCGTTTTCTGCCTCAGAACTCCCAGGTATCCCAATCGCTGTAGTTAAGTGATTACGGTGTGTATCCTTGCCCGCTAAGGGTAGCGGAATATGCAACAATATAGCTCTGAAATAAGTATAAAGAAGAGGGAAACGAAAAGAGTCGTTTGTAAATATTGATATTGCCCGCAGATAGACGTATTAAAATATCGTAATTAGAAAAATATAACGCTTTTCAGAAGAAATAACGTTTATAATTAATTAGATCTTTATTCAGTATAACCAACAGGAGAGCATTTATGTGAAATGCGCTGAATAAAGGCAGAGGCTATCTGCCAGGACTGTCCAGAATAAAATATCACCCAAACGCCGATCTTGCAGACCTGCGTTTGGGTGATGAAATGATTGACCTGCTGGAAAGCGGGCGGGGGTACAATGTCCTGCTGTGCAAACTGGCGGCGCACTGGGGTACGCCAAGTGACTATAACACCGCAGAATCACAGAATTGCCCCGCCGCCCCAAATCTGGGCCTGCGTGATGGTCAGAACCGTTTCAGTGGGAATACCGGCGATCTCGTTACCGAATATCGCCTGCAGCTTTCCGCCGCTTATCATGCTGGCAAGCCGGGACTTTGCTATGCTGGAAGAAAGAAGATCCGAGACTTTTATATGCTGCTGGATTTGTTTCTCCATCACCAGCTTCATAAATTCGGCATGGCGTGCCATACGCAAATCCCACCAGCTTTCTTCATCGTCAGAACCGCTTTTAGAGTAGGTGATCTCACCGCCGCCGCTGGAGGAACAGGCGTTACAGATATTCCCGTCCTCACCGATGGCAACCGCCTGAGACATATCCCATGTACTTCCGGGCATGGCGGCCTCGTTTCGAGCTACGTCAAAGGCAAACCAGGTGTCGATTTTCGTAAAAATCTCCTGGGCGTAGTCCGGATCTTGTTCCATACGCTCCTGTACCCTGGGATGAATGACCACGGCCTTGCTTCCGGGAGGGACGCTGCCCAGGGCGTGAATCTCTTTGGGAGCGGTGAACCTGCCGTCTATGGAACCGTAGAAGGGATTGGCTCCGACAGGCTGCCAATTTTCCAGCGTTTCCTTTGCTTTGTCTCCGTCCTGGTACAACAGGTAATGGGGATAGTCGTTCCTCGTTTTCCAATAGCTGCTGCTGGCGTCAAAGACATGGTAGTGGATGTTGGGATATTTTGCTTTCAGCATGGTCTCCAGAGAGGCGGCTCCCACTGCCTCTGTGCCTCCGGAAAGAACCTGTCTGCCAGACCGAACCGCCAAATCCGCCATCAGGCCGGAGGGCATACCCGACATACCTGTGTTTCCGCTGAGGCCGGCGGTAAAAGCAGCTGCCCTGTTCTGGCTGGTTTGGATTGCCATATCCATAAAGCTGCCAGCCTTTGTCCCGGACTGCGCTGCTTTGTGGGACTTTGTAGGGGGATTATATGTCTTTGCCCCATAACTCGGTTGAATAATACTGCTCATAAACTGCTCCTTTCCTGCAATAAAACAGTTGCGGAAAATTCCCGCTGATTTGTTTTCAGTTCCAATTCCCCCATATACTTCTCCGCCTCCCGGCGCACATTGGCAAGGCCGATGCCGTGCATGGGAACGTCCTCGCTTTTCGTTGTAACAGGAAAACCCTCCTTCCCCAATAATACCTCACCCATGAAAGTGTTTTTAACTTCTATCAAAAAGAAGCGTCCTTTTCTTTTTCCGGTCAGCTTAATAAAACGCTGACCCTCACAGACCTTTTCACAGGCCTCCACTGCGTTTTGCAGCAGGTTTTGGAGGATAATCCCTATATCAAAAGCATCATAGGCTCCCGGCTCCGGGTAGTGAAAGTCCGACTGGAAACGGATGTTCAAATCAAGGCTTCGCCGCCGGATATCATTGACGATCACATCCGTAACCGGATTTCCGGTCTGGAGCGTCAGTTCAAAATCGCTTATACTTTCATCCATCCGGGCAATATAGTCCTCCAGACTGGAATACTCGCCGCTTCGCGCCAGACCCTTGATATTAGTCAAGTGGCCTCTCATCTCATGCTTCAGCCTGCGGATACGGGTATAGAACTGTTCTGCTTCACGAATACGCGCCCGGATTTCCTGGGTCTGTTGGTATTCTGCATAGTGGGTGGCCTGTTCCTCCCGCAACGCCGCCATTCCTTGCTGAAAAGAGATGGTCAGATAGGCCCCTGCATAGAATAACAGAGCCAGCACTGGCATCACAGCTAAAAATCCCGGGTGCCGCTCATAGAGCTGAAGCAGAACTCCGTCCTTGAACTCGATGAGGAGCCGGGAGATCACCTGCCCGAACAGGATCCCTGCCGCTGGCACAAGAGAGAGATAGCACAATTCCCGCCTGTGAAGGGGGATCCGCCGTTTTTGAAGCCGGCGCCGGAGGATGTAAAGCATAGCGGCAAACAGGGCGGCGTGAGACAGCAGGAACAGTGTCACCAGGACGGCGGCGCGGAGAAAGACCGCTTCCAGCGGCTCTGAGGGGAAGGGCAGCAATCGCTCCAGGACAAAATAAAGGCTCTCCACCATCAGGCCGCTGGAAATCCTGGCGTTAAAATAGAGCAGTGTCAGGAGGAATACCAGGGATTTTTCCAGACCAGCCCATTTTGATACTGCCAGCAACATTCCTGTCAAAATCAGCCCGAAGGAACCTTGCGGGAGCGCAGCCTGGTTACAGGCCAGCCCAAAGAGGATATAAACAGAAAAAACAAGGAGCCCCTTCCGCCGCTTCAGGCTCTGGGCAGTAATAAAGGGATAGAAAAAGGCGGTGAACAGGCCGGCGTAGGTCAGCTCTGCCACAACAGAAAATGTATTGTTAAAAATACGGAATCCTGTTTCACTCATAGGCCGGCCCCCCTTTTCAAAAAGTGGAGGTAAGCCTTTACAAAGTCCTGGTACTTATACTTTGAGAGCAGCAGCTTTTCCCCGTTTGTCAGCGCCACTTCTGTTTTGCTATACCCGGCCACATAAGAGAGATTGACCAGATACCCCTTGTGGATACGGAAAAACTGGTCTTGCAGCTCCAGCTCCAAATCCCGGATTTTTGCGTAGTAGGCAAATTCTCCATCCTTTAAATGCAGCACAACTTTGTGATCACTGCTTTCGATGTAGTAAATACTGTCCAGCAGTATGGTTTTGCTGGTATTGGCAGACTGGAAGGTCAGCGCACGGCCCCGCTTTTCTCTGGCAGTCTTAATCTGTGCAATGGCGCGGGTAAAGACCCGGGCGAACTTTTCTTCGTTTACCGGTTTCAGCAGATATTGGAACGCGCCCACATCGAAGGCATCAAACACATACCGCTCATAGCCGGTTACAAAGATAATAACCGGCTGTACGGCCTGGCTGACCTCCCGAATCTGACCGGCCAGGGCCATCCCGTCCGGGCCGGAACGGTCCAGCTCAATGTCCAGAAAGAGCAGGTCAATTTCCCGGCAGCCTGCAAGGCAGTCGCCGGCAGAAGCATACTCTACAATCTGGCAGGGACAGTCCTGTGCCCGAATCAGAGCCGCAAGATAGGCGCGGGTTGGGGCTTCATCATCACAAATCGCTATTTTTATCATGTCCATAGTCCTCTTATCTGTTTATTCGTCCAAATGGCATGGGAGGTAAGACCGGTTGACGTGACTGGACGGATTGACCACGCAACTGGACAGTGTGCCCTTGTCCACTGATGGCAGGCTGTTTTACATTATATTATTGTTATGCAAAAAGAGCAGGAAAAAACGAGGATGCCGCAAAAGGAAACCGGCGGCCTTTCATCAGCAGATGTCCGCCGGTTTTCTTTTACAACCTCCTCGTTGATAAAGGTCACAACTGGCCAAATTTTATAAATATTGTATGATTAAGCGATATCCTTTTTCCTCACCCGGTTTTAACACCTGCAGGTGGTTTTTGTGGAGAAACTCATGATCTTCATCGGAGCAGGCAGCGGAACCGTTCCACGGCTCCACACACACATAGGGAGCATTTTTGTCTGCAGCAGTCCAGAAGGCAACCGTTTCATAATCCGGATATTCCACCCTTACACCGTGGCCGGAACCGGGATTTATAATAGAGACAGCCCTGGAAACCGGCTTGTCAAACCAGATAGCATCATGGCTGAAAAGCTCATAGCTTAAGGGGATCTGCCTGCCGTTTCCCGGGAAAGGTTTGTAGCCGGTCATGTCAAACTGCATCTTTTCTCCGTCAAAGGCCCGGTAGCCGCCGGTTTCCTCTTTGTCAAACTCAATCACGTAATCTTCAAAGGACTGACCTTCCTCCAGGGGGCAGACAAAGCCCGGATGGGTTCCGATGAAATAAGGAAGATCCTTGGAATCGGTATTGGTTACCCGACATTCCATAGTCAGTATGCCGTCGGTGAGAGAGTAACAGGCTTCAAAACAAAAGGCAAAAGGGTACATGGTTCTGGTAAATTCAGAATCAGACAGTCGGAAAATAATCTGATTGCTGCTTTGAGAAACAGCCTGGAACTCAGAAACCTTTAAAAATCCATGGAGAGGCATTTCATACCAGGAACCTTCAATCAGGGTTTTGCCGTCCCTGACCCGGCCTACTGCGGGAAAGAGGATGGGGGAGCAGTTGGCCCAAATTGCCGGATCTCTCTGCCAGATGTATTCCTTTCCGCTTTGATCCTGGTAGGAAATAAGCTGAGCACCCAGGCTGTCAACAGAGGCTGACGCTTTCGAGTCTTTGATGGTGTAAATCATAGTAATATCCTCCTATATATTTGGTAGTGTTGCTTAACCTTTGTACCTGGCGCAGCTTTCCCGGCTGGCAAGATAAAAAGGAAGGTTCATTTTAATAGGCAGCCGGTGGCCTCCTTCGATCCGGTCAATTAAAATTTTGGCAGCCATCTGTCCCATCTCCTGGGTGGGGATATGGATGGTAGAAAGCATGGGAGTCAGATACTGGGCGGTATCAATGTCGTCGATGCTGATAACGGAAATATCGCCGGGGATGTGAAAGCCGCTTTCCTGAAAAGCATGCATGGCGCCAATGGCAGTAATGTCATTGCTGCAGAAGATAGCGGTAACCTTTGCCTGACGTTCCAAAAGCAGCTTGGCTCCCCGGTAGCCATCCTCAGAAGAAAGCTTTACATCCGCCACATATTCCCGGCGGAGAGGGATCCGGTGCTCACTGAGGGTCTGGCAGTATCC
The DNA here is from genome assembly GCA_910577645.1 of uncultured Lachnospiraceae bacterium. Taxonomy (GTDB): domain Bacteria; phylum Bacillota; class Clostridia; order Lachnospirales; family Lachnospiraceae; genus UMGS1370. Next base: position 16,455 of record CAJTOL010000028.1, on the reverse strand, counting down.
GGCATATCGCTCCTCAAAAGAGGTCTCGCCGATATAGCCAATATGGGTATGGCCCAGATGGATCAGATGCTCTGTAACGGTAATGGCCGCCTGTTTGCCCTCACAGATAATCTGATCATATTTGGCGTCCAGGCTGTTAAGGCCGGCATAGACAATGTGGTTAAAATACTGCTTTAAAAACTTTAAGGTCTGCTTATCACAGCGGCCTAAAACCGCGATTCCGTTGACATTGTTGTCTGTAATAAGCTGATAGGTAGCGGGATTGCTGATGTCAAAGGAACTAAAGGAATATTTAAGAATATAATTGTGCCGAAAAGCCTCCTGTTCAATGCTGCGGGCCAGAGAGGTGAAAAAGATATCCGTCATGGTGTTGGAGGTTCGGGCAAAAAGGCAGGCAATGGATCGGGATTTTACCTCAGAAGTCTGGCTGCCGCCTTGTTTTAGATTCTGAGCCACCGAGTTTGGCGTATAGCCGGTGCGCCGGACGATCTCCCAGATCCGATCCTGGACATCCTTGCTTGCCGCCTTGGAATTATTGTTGATTACCCGGGATACTGTAGAGATGGAAACCCCGGCTTCTTTGGCGATTTCTTTCAGTGTCATTGACCTTCTCCTTATAAGTCGTAGAAATAACCTGTATAGAAGTAAGTATACTGGAAAAGCAGGGAAAAATCCATGTCTATTTTACTCAAACGTTTGTTTTAAATGTTTGGGTAGTTTTGCACAAACGTTTGCGTAAAAAAAGGGATACAATTTGTCAAAAGTATGATATAATGTATTCACTGATAAGTGGTTTGGAAAAAAATAAAAAGGAGAGAAGTATGTCTGAAGAAAAGAAAAAGAAAAGTGGGGAATCGTTGGACTTTATTTCCAAAATTCCGAACTGGGGATGGATTTGCATCTCTTTCCTGGTAGCGGTGGCACTGTGGTACTGTCTGTCTGTTTATCCCAAGACGGCTCGAAGCTTTCCATTTGCCCCTAAGGTTCTGGCTTCTTTGCAGACCATGATTGAACGGGGAGTTTTGTGGGAGGACTTTTCAAGCAGTATGATTTCCGTTATTTTAGGATTTGTCCTGGGCTTTGTAACAGCAGTTCCGGTGGCATTTCTGATGGCCTGGTATCGTCCGGTTCGTTATATTGTAGAACCCTGGATACAGTTTATCCGTAACATCCCGCCTTTAGCCTATGTACCCCTGGTAGTTATCTCTGCCGGCGTAGGCCGCAGGCCTCAGGTGATTGTAATCTGGATGGCAACATTCCTGATTATGACCGTTACCATCTATCAGGGTGTCCGCAACGTGGACGAGACCCTGATCAAAGCGGCAAGAGTGCTGGGTGCCAAGGATAAGGATATTTTTGTTAAAGTAATCTTTCCGGCAACCACCCCGTTTATCGTTACCGCAGTCCGTCTGGGCGTTTCCGTAGCCCTGACCACTCTGATTGCAGCAGAATCTACCGGCGCTGTTGCAGGTTTGGGAATGAGAATCCGTTCCTTAAACAACAGCTTTGAGGTAGAGCCCATGCTTTTGTACATCATTATCATCGGTATTATCGGTATTACCAGTGAAAAATTAATTAAGATGTGGGAGGGGAGGTTTACCAGATGGCAAGAGAAGAGAGACCTGTAAAGGTTAAAATCGAAAATGTGGAGAAGATTTATGAGGGCCGCAAAGGCAGGATGGTAGCCTTAAACGGAGTAAGCTTAGATATCCGGGAGAATGAATTTATCTGTGTGGTAGGCCCTTCCGGATGCGGGAAATCCACCCTGTTAAATATTATTGCAGGACTGTTGGATGCAACTTCCGGCAGCGTTTATGTGGACGGCAAAAAGGTGGAAGGAACCGGCACTGAGAGAGGTGTGGTATTTCAGCAGTATGCCCTGTTCCCCTGGCTTACGGTTATCAAAAACGTTATGTTTGGCCTGAAGTTAAAGGGTATGAGCGATGAAGAGGCCAGGGAAATGGCCATGAAGTACATCCGCATGGTAGAGCTGGAGGACTTTGTGGACAGCTACCCCAAAGAATTGTCAGGAGGAATGAAGCAGCGGGTGGCCATTGCGCGGGCCTATGCGGTACAGCCTGAGGTTCTTCTTATGGACGAGCCCTTCGGCGCCCTGGATGCACAGACCAGAACACAGCTTCAAACCGAACTTTTAAAAACATGGGCGGAGGAGAAAAAGACCTGCTTTTTCATTACCCATGACGTGGAAGAGGCCATTGTATTGGCCACCCGGGTTATCATTATGAGCGCCCGCCCGGGAAGGATTAAGGAAATTGTGGATATTGACATTCCCTACCCAAGAACCCAGGAGACCAAGATGACTCCCGAGTTTATTGAGTTAAAGAACAGGATCTGGAGCCAGGTATATCAGGAATATCTGGAAGTCAGAAAATAATAACTTAGTGCTACACAAATATTTATATAATTATTTTTTAAGGAGGACTTTATTATGAAAAAAGTTTTATCAACCCTTTTAGCGGCAGCTATGGTAACTTCCCTGGCCGCCTGCGGAGGTACTGAGACCGCAGCCACCACTGCAGCAGCCACCACTACGGCAGCTCCGGCGGCAACCGAGGCCCCGGCTGAGAAAGCTCCGGAAACGGAAGCGCCTGCAGAGACTGAAGCAGCTAAGGATCCTATTACATTAAAGGTCGCTTACATGCCTAATTACGGCAGCTTATGGTCTGTAACCACTGCCATTAACAAGGGTTACATGGAAGAAGAAGGCATTACTATTGAGATGGTAGAGTTCCAGGACGGTCCTACCATTATCGCGGCAATGGAGTCCGGAAGCATTGATATGGGATACATTGGCCAGGGCGCTCATAAGCTGTGTATCAACGGCCAGGCCAAGATTTTTGCACTGTCCCATATTTCCAACGGCGATGCAGTTATCGGCGGCCCTAATGTTAAGACTTTAGAAGATTTAAAGGGTAAGAAGGTTGCATATTCTTCCGGTACTTCCAGTGAAGACATTTTAAAGATGGGATTAGACTCCGCAGGTATGACTATGGAAGATATTGAGGCAGTAGACATGGATGCATCCGGTATTGTTACCGCTATGATGTCCGGCGGCGTTGACGCATGCGCTACCTGGTCTCCCAACAGCTTAAAGATCCTGGAAGACACCAACAATACCAAGCTCTGCGATAACCTGACCTTCAGCGATACCAGCGTTTCCTTAGCCAGCTGGATTGTAACTCCCAGCTATGCAGAAGCAAATCAGGATAAGATTCTTCGTTTTGCCAAGGCTTTATACAAAGGAATGGATTATGCAGCAGACGGCCAGTACGAAGAAGTTGCTCAGTATGTTGCGGATCAGACCAAGACCGACTATGACTCCGTATATGCACAGCGCGGCGATGCTGAGTGGCTTACCGGCAAGGAAGTTGCAGAAGGCGCAAAGGACGGTACTGTTGAAGGTTACTACAAGATCCAGCAGGAAAACATGATTGCATCCGGTGCAGTTGAGGCTGAGGTTCCCGTAGCAGATTATGTTCTGTTAGATTTAATGGCAGAGGCCGGAAACTAAGGATAAGTAGTATTTAGTGGGGATGTTGTAAAATGAAATAAAGAGGCTTTCTATTTACAGATGTCTGCATCTTAAGCACACCTGCACGGAATAAGACGGAGGTAATCCGCCATAGACGTAAAGGTGTGCCGGCGGACATCCATAATAGAAAGCCGCTGGTTTCATTTTGCCGCATCCCCCTTGGATTTTTGGAGGATTTCAAAATGAGACATGAATATTATCAGTACAATAAGGAACAGCTGTTAACCGACCCTAAAATGACTCTGCGGTGCAAAGCCGACAATGCCCAGGTATTTGAGGAGATGGCAGAAGAGATGGCAGAAGAGATCCGCAGCCATAATGAGAAAGGGGAAAAGACGGTTTTCATCTGTCCGGTAGGCCCGGTGGGCCAGTATCCTTACTTTGTAGATATGGTAAACCAGCAGAACATTTCTCTGAAAAATGTATGGTTTATCAATATGGATGAATACCTGGATGACAATAAGAACTGGGTTCCCATGGATCATCCCCTGAGCTTTAGAGGGTTTATGGAGCGTACCGTTTACTCTAAGATTAAGCCTGAGCTGGTAATGCCTCCGGAGCAGAGGATATTTCCGGATCCCCAGAACATTACCTATATTCCGGAGCTGATTGAGAAATTAGGAGGGGTGGATATTGCCTTTGGAGGTATCGGAATCAACGGCCATGTGGCCTTTAATGAAGCAGATCCTTCCATGACCAATGAGGAATTCTTAGCCCAGAAAACCAGGGTATTGGAGATTTCCCCGGAAACCCGTACCGCTAATGCCATAGGAGACTTTGGCGGGGCTCTGGAGGACATGCCCAGATACTGTGTAACCATTGGTATCTATGAGATTGCTCACGCAAAAAAGATCCGCCTGGGATGCTTCCGCAACTGGCATCGGGCAGTTGTCCGCCGGGCAGGACACGGAGAGGCAACCGCCGGTTTCCCGGTATCCCTTCTCCAGAATCATCCCGATTTAACATTAACCTTTACCGACTACGTAGCAGCTCTGGAAGACTGAAAGAGTAAGAACGCCTGTGAAACGTAAGTTTCACACATGGAATGCGTTCTGACGAAGTGGCAGGTGCCGCATAGCGGCGCGTGCCAATACATCTGAAAGGAGAATTTACTATGCCATTAATTCCATTACGGCCTCTGATGGAGGCAGCTATAAAACACGGGTTTGCCCAGGGAGCATTTAATGTAAATGCAGTGGCCCAGGCAAAAGCGGCAATTGAAGTACATGAGATGTTCCGCTCTGCAGCAATTCTGCAGGGGGCAGACCTGGCAAACGGATTTATGGGCGGCCGTGCAGATTTTACAAACGCCACCCTGGAGGATAAAAAAATAGGCGCCAAAAACATTGCCAATGCAGTGAAAAAGTACGGCGCAAACTCGGAGATTCCCATTGTTCTTCACCTGGATCACGGCAGAGATTTTGATTCCTGCGTGGCGGCTATTGAAGGCGGCTATACATCCGTTATGATTGATGGTTCTTCCCTTCCTTATGAAGAAAATGTGGAACTGACCAGAGAGGTGGTAAAATACGCTCATGCAAGAGGCGTCAGCGTAGAGGGCGAACTGGGAGTGCTGGCAGGCGTTGAGGATCATGTATTTGCCGCTACCTCCACCTACACCAACCCCCTGACTGCCGTAGACTTTTTCAAAAAGACCGGAGTAGATGCCCTGGCCATTTCTTACGGCACCATGCATGGGGCTTCCAAAGGCAAAGACGTAAAGCTGCGGAAAGAGATTGCAACAGCAATCCGGGAATGTTTAAACCATGAGGGGATTTTCGGGGCCCTGGTATCCCATGGATCTTCCACAGTTCCCAAATACATTGTAGATGAGATCAACGGATTGGGCGGAAATCTCACCAATACCTACGGTATTTCCATTCAGGAGCTTCAGGCAGCTATTCCCTGCGGGATTAATAAGATCAATGTGGATACGGATATCCGCCTGGCAGTTACCCGCAACATGAAGGAACTGTTTGCTAAGTATCCGGACAAGAGAACCAGTTCGTCTATTGGCGCTATCTATGAACTTCTGGAGACGAAAAAAGAGCAGTTTGACCCCAGAGCGTTCCTGCCGCCTATTATGAATACGGTTATGTACGGCGTAGTTCCTGACGAGGATGTCGCGGCTATTATAGATTGTGTAGAACGCGGAGTGAGGGAAGTAGTGGGAACGCTGATTGTACAGTTTGGCTCCTTTGGAAAAGCTCCATTAGTAGAGCAGGTCACCTTGGACGAGATGATAGAACGCTATAAGAAAATGGAGAAATAAGAAGAAAGAGCAGAGAATGTGGCAAAATAAAATCAGGGACTTTCTATTAGCAGGTGTCAGCGAGAGTTGGCAGACAGCGCTGATAAAAAGTCCCTGGTTTTATTGTGCTTCCCTTTATTTTGCAGCATCCGCTTCCTTTTCTGCTATTCTAAAATCCTGGCCACTTCTTCACACACAGATCGGATGGATTCGGTTAAGGAAACAGCCTGGCATCCGGCAATAAAATGGTTACAGCGGTTGGTGGGGATTAAAATTTTATAGGCCTTGCTGGCAGCGATGGCATTGGCCATGGCTGGTGTAATCTCCCCTAGCAAAGAATCTGCCATGACAATGGCGATGGGGCCGATAATCACATCGGCATCCCTGCAGGCCACCAGAATTGGGTTTTCTCCGGTTGCCCCCAGACTGGCTCCCGCCTTGATCATGGAGGAGGTGGCAATGCTGTTGGTTCCAATGGCCACAAGCTCCTGAGAGGGAAAAGATTTCTTTAACTGTTCAATGACCGTGCGTCCCATTTTGCCGCCCTGGCCGTCTATGACTACAATTTTCATAAGCATAATCTCCTTTTTTATATTTTAACATTGGAAGAGAAAGTTGTAAATATGTGAGAATGGATTGACAAACCAGAGAAGTAGTTCTATTATTTAATTAAATAAAATAAATAATAGACAGGAGGAGAATATTATGTTGGCCATTACATACCAGGACAGCCAAAATCGAATCGGAACAGAGGAGCTGAACCGTTATTTACAGGCTAATAAGAACGTGTTAGAGCAGGTGAAGAATTCCCGTCAGGGGTATGAAGAGGTATTAGGCTGGATGGATCCGGAGGAATGGGCCTCAGAGCAGCAGCTTGCCCGTCTGGAGGAAAAGGCAGGGGAGATCCGAAAAAATGCAGATGCCTTTGTGCTCATAGGAGTGGGAGGATCCAATAACGCTGCCCGGGCGGTAATTAAGGGATTAAAAAAGGAAGGCCCCAGGGTTTACTATGCAGGCAACACCATTTCCCCCTACCAGGTTCATGAGCTTTTAAAGGAATTGGAGGGAAAATCCGTATATATCAATGTGATTGCCAAAAATTTTGAAACCCTGGAACCGGGAATCGGTTTTCGGGTGCTTCGAAAATGGCTGGCAGATAACTATGGAGATCAGGCCGGAAGCCGTATTATTGCCACCGGAACACCTGGCAGCCATTTAGAGAAAATATCCAGAGAAAATGGATATACTTTTTTTACCTTTCCGGAGTCAATAGGCGGCAGATATTCTGCAATCTGTGATGTGGGCCTGTTTCCCATGGCAGTGGCAGGAGCAGATATCCGTAAAGTGGTTCAGGGAGTAAAGGATATGAGAAAACTGCTTTATAAGACAGAAGGAGCCGAAAACCCTGCTTATTATTATGGGGCAGTCCGGAATTTGCTGAACCAGAAAGGGATGAAGGCGGAAATGCTCAGCTTTTTTGAGCCGCGATACAACTATTTTGCCAAGTGGTGGATCCAGCTGTTTGCAGAGAGCGAAGGCAAGGAAGGAAAAGGTATCTGCCCCATATCTGCCCAGTATTCCGAGGATCTTCATTCAGTGGGGCAGTTTATCCAGGAAGGCACTCCTATGATTTTTGAAACCTTCCTGGATATAAAAAATCAGGACGCGTCTTATATATTAGAAAAGGATTTGGCAGACGATCGTTTTGACTATCTGAATGGCAAGGACCTCTGGGAAATTAACAAAAAGGCTTTTGAAGCCACCTACAAGGCCCATATCCAAAGTCTTCCCTGCTTTCACATTCAGGTGGATCAAATAGATGAGTACAGTTTTGGAGAATTGTTTTACTTTTTTGAGTTTGCCTGCTATGTTTCCGGCATGCTGCTGGGGATCAATCCTTTTGACCAGCCAGGGGTAGAGGCCTATAAAAAGTACATGTTTGAAGCCCTGGGAAAAGATAAACCGCAGGAATGATAAGAAAACGGGCGAGATTGCAGATTTATTAACCGGACAAGCGTATGGGGGAAAAAGCAGCCCTTGCTTACTCCATGGAAAGTCCGTATAATAGGAGTATTAAAGCAGTTAGTGGAGGAATTATTTATGTCCAGCTCCCAGGGAAGTAATCCTATCCGGGTAAAAAAACAGAATGAAACATTAATAAAAGAGATTATTTATAAATACGGCCCTATTTCCCGATCCCAGATTGCACAGATGCTGTCCCTTACGCCTCCCACTATTACCACCAATGTAAACGGGATGATCCGTCAGGGCTTTGTCAGGGAGATGGATCAGGAGGACAACCCTGGGGAGCTGATACCTTCTGAATCCGGAGATGGCCGCCGCCCATTGGGCCGCCGGCCGGTTCAGATTGACTTTGTACCGGAGGCCTGTTATGTTGTGGGGGCAGAGATTAATAAGTATGAGATAGCAGTTTGTATGCTGGATTTAAGGGGAAAGATTATTACAAGCAGCCGGTGTACTCTGGAAAATGACGATTATGATAGGATTATCCAGGCCCTTTTAGAGCAAATTAACAAAGTGATTGCAAATTCCGGTATCAGCCAGGAAAAGATACTGGGAGCCGGAGTGGGGATTACCGGTTTTGTGGATCCGAAAACCGGAGTGCTGAAGCGAAGCGCTTACCAGAATTGGGAGAACAACCGGAAGGTGGCAGAGGACATTCGGCAGGGCCTGAATATGCCGGTGATTATAGAGAACAATGCCCGAATGCGGGCTATCGGTGAGGACATGTTTGAAAATCAGTTCCACACCGATACCTTTGCCTATTATTTGATTTCTTACGGCATTGCCTGCCCTATGTTTATTAAGAACAGTATCCTTACCGGGGGCGCTTCCGGAGCAGGGGAGATTGGCCACGTGGTGGTGGATATCCATGGGCCAAAATGCCAGGTTTGCGGAGACTATGGCTGTCTGGAAGAGATGGCCAGCGAAAGAGCCATTGTAAAGCAGATCAAGGCGGAAATAAAACAAGGGACTCCCACTGTGCTTAGGGAAGCTAAAAAGGATCCGGAACAGCTTGTGATGAAAGATATTCTCGCTGCAGAGAGCCAGGGGGATGAGCTGGCCTGCCGGGTGGTGGAAAAAGCCATTGTTTACCTGGGAATAGAGCTTGCCAACATTATTAATTTTATCAGCCCGCCGCTGGTGATTATAGACGGATACATAATGAAAGAAAAACGGAACCGCCGGCTGCTTCTGGAAGAGACCAAAAAGCATCTTTTCGGCCTGGATCATCAGAATATTGAGTTCCGGTTTGTAGAGTTTGATCCTTTGACCGGCGCAAAAGGGGCGGGGGCATTGGCCATTAAAACTTATTTTATAGAGGCGTAAAAAGGAATGACAGTTGGAAATGAGAAGAATATGACAGAAACCGGAATTGATGCCCGGGTACTGGAGGAGATCCGGCAGCTGGCGGAAAAATACGGAGTCCATAAAGTGATTTTATTTGGCTCCCGCGCCAGAGGGGATTTTAAAAGGGCCAGCGATATCGATTTGGCAGTGTCAGGAGGAGATATGGCTGGTTTTGCCCTGGATGTAGATGAAGAGACATGGACTCTCTTAAAATATGATGTGGTAAATCTGGATAGAGCCGTACAGCCGGAACTTTTAGAATCTATTAATAGGGAAGGGATTCTTCTGTATGAAAAAGTATGAGAATTTTTGTCTGGCGCTTGCCAATTTAAAGGAAATCTACAATTATAATGAACCTTATAATAATGTGGTCTTAACCGGTCTGGTAGGCCTTTACGAAATCTGCTTTGAGCAATCCTGGAAAATGATGAAGGAAATCCTCACGTTCCACGGATATGAGGAAGGCGCTACCGGATCCCCCAGACTGGTTTTGAAAACAGCTTATGAGGCGGGGCTTATCAAGGAAGAAAGGCTGTGGCTTCAGGCTTTACAGGAGAGAAACAATGTAGCACATTCCTATAACCAGAAGATCGCTATGGATATTGTCCGGCTTACCAAGGAACAATTTTATCCCATGTTCTGGCGCCTTAAGGAGGAGGCGGGGCAGAAATGGATTTAAGCTTGAGGGTACTGTTTCCTGAATAAAATAGGGGAGGATCTATGAAGGTATCGCTGAAATGGATTTGGGAAAATCTGTGGAAGGAATTTCCGGAATACAGAGATAAGATTTCAGACGTGATCGGTGATGAAAATGCCGGTGTGGAGGGGATTTCCCTGTATCCTGAGGAGGCGGGGAGGCTTTCCGAAGACTGTCTCTGGTTTGGGGAGGCGGGAAGGATTTTTCAGGAAAAGAGAGGGGATTTTGGAGAGCTGAAATTCCTCCTTTGGGGAGAGGAAGAGCAGTTAAAACAGATTGCCTCAAAAAGGCAGTTCCATGGAATTTTGCTGGGAGGCGGAGGCAGTTGGATCCGGCTTTTTAATTATTTGGGAGAGTTTTTTAAGGATCTGAACCAGTGGGGCCATGAGATGGAGCTGGTGATTGCCTGTGGAGAAGGGCTGCAGGTTCTTCTTGATACAGGAAAAGGACGGCTTTCCAATCCCGTCCTGATCTGGAATCCGGCCTTTGAGCTTCAGGCCTGTACGGACTGGCTGCCCCTTGACTTTGAGCCGGCGGCGGAGATTGTGAAAAACCGTAAGTTTTCAGGAAAAGTGATTAAGCGGATTATCGAGATGGGATATCTGGACGATCCAGGGCAGCTTACTCACAGGACAGTTTTTTATCCTCCCAATGTGGCAGGTATGCCTTTTGCCCTTCGTGTATTTTCCAGCCGGGCAGGCAATGTGTTCGCTATGGTTCAGTATTTTCCGGAGGGCGGCCCCACTGCCGGAGATCTGGAACTGCTGAGTATTCTGGAAGGGTATCTGGATCAATATATCAAGATTGTGGGGGCCGAGGCTGTCGATTCCAGCAGGCGGATTTATGAGCCGTTTCTCATTGAACTTCTGGAGGGGAAGTGCCGGGAGGAAAAAGAGATCAGAGACCGATTGGAGTATATTTCCATGAACTATGAGTCGGAATATCGACTTTTAGAGATCGGAATGGTGCATTTTACAGCTTCCCTTGGGGCTTATGTGATACGGGCCTGTGAGACGGAATTTCCTTTTAGCAGACAGATTATTTTCCGGGAGCGGATTTTTGTGGTGATGGATCTGTCCCAGAGACGGGGCGGAAATGGTTTTCATGAGGAAAAACTGGAAAAATTGGGAAAGATGCTGGAGACCGTCAAGGGAAAGTGCGGAATCAGCAGGAGCTTCGGCTGTCTGAGTCAGATGTACATCGCAAGGAAGGAGGCGGATGAGGCGCTGGAATTTTTCAGCTATATGGATCATAAAAGGAATTATGTTTATTTTCAGGAGATTCAGTTTTATACGGTGCTGAAAACATTTGAGAACCATCACCGGATCCCCCTTATAAACCTTGTGAGTCCGGAACTTCTGGAGATTTACCGGGAAGATTTGCACAAGAAAAATGATAATATCAAACTGCTGGACTTTTACCTGAACCACAACAGCAATCTGACGGACACGGCAAAAGAGATGAATCTTCACCGGAACAGTATTATTTACCGTTTAAGCCGGATGGAGGAACGGCTGGGGGCGGATCTTTCCTGTCCGGAGACCCGGTTTCGTTTACAGTTTATGTTGAAGGTGCTGGCTTTTCTGCGGCTTTCCGAAGAAGTGTCCCGGCTGTGACAGGCCTTTGGAGAAACTTACAAAAATTTTGTCCCTGTTTCCTGTAGGATTTTGTCGGTTTCTCCAATGATCTTCCGACCAGAATCCATTACTATGGAACTGACAAGAAGGCAATCGGAAAAGTCAGCGTTAAAGAGGATTAAGACTACCTTTCCGGATGCCTGAAAAACGGAAGGGAGAGGGAAAACATGAAGTATCAGGAAACAATCAAGGGGGTTCTTGAAGGGATTGGCGGCGAGGCCAACATTGAATCTCTGACCCACTGTATCACCAGGCTGCGTTTCGTGCTGAGGGATGACAGTAAAGCTGACATGGAGGCTATAAAAAAAGTGAAAGGAGTAGTATCCTGCGTCAACAAGTCAGGTCAGTTCCAGGTGGTAATCGGAACACATGTGAGGGAGGTCTATGATGAATTCTTACGGACCGTAACCGTCAAGGGAGACAATCCGGAGGCACAGGACAGCAAAAAGAAGGAGAAAATGTCCTTGTTTGCCAGATTGTGCGATACCATGTCCAGCATTGTAATGCCTATGGTAGGTCCCTTAGCCGGGGCCGGTATGATCAAAGCTATCTTATCTATCTGCAGCCAGTTCGGCGTCATGGATTCGGCTTCCCAGACGTATCAGATCTTCTATCTGGTGGCAGATGGCGTATTCTATTTTATGCCGTTTTTTCTGGCATTTTCATCGGGTAAAAAATTCAAATGCAATCCTTATCTGTCTCTGGTGTTTGCAGCCATGCTGGTGCATCCCAACTATATCGCCATGCGTACGGCAGGAGAGGCGGTTCGGCTTATAGGACTTCCGGTAACCCTGGCTTCCTACACTTCCAGCGTGGTACCCATTATTTTGATTGTGTACTTCCAGTCTGTTGTGGAGCGGTATGTAACGAAGTTTACACCCAAGGCGATCCAGGCTTTTTTTGTGCCTATGGTGGTGATCCTGATTACGGTACCTGTAGGATTTGTGGTTTTGGGTCCCCTTGGCAGTATTGTAGGTAACTATCTGGCGAAATTTTTCACTCTGATGGATGCCAAGGTAGGCTGGCTGGTGCCAATGCTCATCGGAGGTTTCTGCCCTCTGTTGGTAATGACCGGAATGCACTATGCATTGGGGAGCGCCCAGTCGGTACAAAGAGCTACCATGGGATATGCTACCATTATGGCTCCGGGTATGGTGTGCAGCAACATGGCTCAGTCAGCGGCGACTTTCGGGGTTGCTTTAAAGACAAAAAATAAAGAGCTGAAATCCATTGCCTCCAGCATGGGAGTCACGGCTCTCTGCGGGATCACAGAGCCTACTTTGTACGGAATCGGTATGAAATACAAGACTCCGCTGTACAGCGCTATGGCGGCGGGAGCCATCGGCGGTCTGTATGCCGGGATTATGCATGTGAAACAGTGGGCTTATGGAAATTCCACCATCTTTGCACTGGCTGTTTATATCGGGGAGGACAATTCATTTCTTCATGAGTGTATTGCGGTGGCAATTTCCATGGCGCTGGCAGTGGTGTTCTCCTACCTGACCTTTAAAGATCCGGCGGACGTTTCGGAGGAGAAAGAGAGCAGTCAGATTCAGAAGGCGGTGAAATAAGATGAGTTTTCCGAAAGATTTTTTGTGGGGAGGAGCCCTGGCGGCTAATCAGTGCGAGGGGGCTTATCTGGAAGACGGGAAGGGCCTGTCTCAGCAGGATGTTATGCCAAAGGGCGTCCGGGGGCCGGTTACAGAGGAGCCGGAGCCGGATAATTTAAAGCTGATAGCAACGGATTTCTATCACCGCTATCAGGAGGATATCGCTTTGCTGGCAAAAATGGGCTTTCGGGTGTTTCGGTTTTCCATTGCCTGGAGCCGGATTTACCCCAGGGGAGATGAAAAGAAACCTAACGAAAAAGGGCTTGCTTTTTATGACAAGGTGATTGACGAGTGCCTTCGGTACGGAATCCAGCCGTTGATTACGTTGTCCCACTATGAAATGCCTCTGTATCTCTGCAGGACCTATGACGGCTTCCGCTCCAGAAAGGTAATTGATTTTTATGTGACCTATGTGCGAACCGTGATGGAGAGGTATCATGACCGGGTGAAGTACTGGCTGACCTTTAATGAGATTAATGTGACCTTGATTTCTCCGCTTTTGGGAGCGGGAATCATGACTCCCAAGGATAAGCTGCCTATGAAGGAGCGGTTTCAGGCGGCGCACCACCAGCTGGTGGCAAGCGCCTGGGCCACCAAGATCGCCAGGGAGATGGACCCTTCCGTAAAGATTGGCTGTATGGCGGCTTCTGCTCCCAGGTATCCTATGACTTGTGGGCCAGAGGACATGATGGCCATGGTGACGTCTCAGCAGGAACTGGATTATTTTATCCATGTGCACTGTACAGGAACCTATCCTTATTACGCCAAAAGAATGTGGCGGGAACATGGAGCGGAGCTTAAAATCGAAGAAGGGGACTGGGAGATCCTTAAAAATACAGTGGATTTTGTGTCTTTCAGTTATTATAGCAGCAAGGTGGTAGCGGCTGATGAGAGCAAATATGAGATGGCCAACGGCAACATTATGAGAGGACTGAAAAATCCGTATGTACCTTACTCGGATTACAACTATCCCATTGACCCGGAAGGGCTTCGATACATTTTGAATTATCTCTGCGACCATTTCCACAAACCTCTTTTTGTGGCGGAAAACGGAATCGGAGCCAGGGAAAAGCTGGTAGAGAATAACGGAAAAATGACAGTAATGGACGATTACCGGATCGATTTTCATCGGGAGCATATCGCTGCCATGGAGAGGGCCATAGAGGATGGGGTGGAGGTTTGGGGCTATACCACATGGGCTCCTATTGACTGTGTCAGCGCTGCCTCGGCAGAGATGGAGAAGCGGTACGGATTTGTCTATGTGGACCGCAACCAGGATGGAAGCGGAAGCCTGGAGCGATATGAGAAAAAGTCCTTTGCCTGGTATCAGAGGGTAATCGCCACCAATGGAGCTGAGAGAGGCTGAATAAAAAGTTTTGGAGGACGCAAGGAACTGCTGAAACGGAAATGGATGTTAAGCCGCAAAAGGCCCTGGCGCGAGTGCGCCAGGGCTTAATTATGAATCAAAGGTGTATGGGAAACTTAATTGTCATTCTTCCTGTTCTATGTTATTATCTAGCTATGAATGCAACAATGAGAAAGAAGTGAGTAAATGTCGTCTAAAATATATTTATGGATCGAGAAGGGAAGGCAGGCTACCTGTTTTGGAACACTCTTTTGAAGTATTTGTATCCGAATATTGTAGTGGAAAGTAAGAGGAACAGCAGTGGGCTTTTAAAAGCAGTTAAGGATTTAGAGAATGCCAGGAACAGATATGTGATTGTTTTTGACAATTCCTTTGATAACACACAGGCAGTCATGGAATGGAAATTATTGAAGCAGTATGTAGATAAAAGAGAGAATATAGTTCTGATGGATATTATTTGTTTTGAGTATATTCTGCTGAAATTTAAAAATCTGGTTTACTGGATTTATGCTCCTGATGATGAATTTCTGAAAAAGAGAGCAAAGGTAATATCAGCAAGAGAAAGGCTGATTGGGTCTATTGAAAACGGGAATATGAATTATAAGGATATAAAGGAAATTGTAGAATATGACAATCATATTAACGAACATAATGTAGAGCAGTTAGCAGCAAAGCTGTTATTTGATCTGACCAGAAATACAGGGTTTGAGGTTTCAAAAGGAAAAATCGGAGACTGCTGGATGAAATCCTGCTGTGAATGGAAAAATCGGATGGATAATGACATTTGCGGACTGGATCATAGCGGCAGATTATCCGTGCAGGCTAAAATGAAAAGTATCTATGAGGGAACCTGCCTTAAGAGGCAGTTCCATGCGGCAGGACTGGAGGCGGCATTATGATCACGATCTTTAAAAACAGGAAAGACATACCTGGGGACATGGAATACGTGGAATTGAACGATTTGTTTTTTAACCAAAACACGGTATCTTTTATTGATAAACAGGCAGAAAAAATTATTGAGATGATTGATGGCTCAAAGCTTATCAGTAAATATAAGATTTACTCCAGATTCGATGAAATTGCATTGGATATAGACAGACTTTCAACGGGATGTAAAACGGTATTGAATGTACTTTATTATCCGAACAAAGTATTTTGTCTGAAGGAATGTGGTAATAATGCTTTAGAGATTTTATATCATTTTGAAAACGGACATGTATTCAGCGAATATGCACTGATACCTTTTATCATGGACACGGTTGCTGTACAGAGTGAGTCAGGAAAAAAAATAATTAATGATTATGAAGAGCTAAGGGAGTGGTGGGATAGTGAAAAGTAAGCCTCTTGTTATGGATCATTTTTCTACGGTTCATACCTCGTTTATTGTGAATTTTCGATTTACCAATAACATAACGATTCTAATGGGGGATTCCGGTACGGGAAAAACAGCGGCATTTTCATTTATTAGAGAATGCATGGCGGTCAATCCCAATATACTCTGTATCAATTATCTTGACTACCAGAGTGATATCCAGGATATGATAAGAAGGTCTGACGGTAAGCTGATTGTTATTGATAACGCAGATATTTTGTTAAATGATGATACAAGAAAATATATTTCACTGGATGATAAAAATCAGTACCTGATTATTGGAAGAAATCCGAAGAACCTTTTTGCGACAAAGGAAAATTTATTTGAATTAGTAAGTAAAAAGATGGGAGAGCAGACAGAACTTACGATTAAGGAATATTTATAGAAATATTGAATGGATATTTTATCCTACAGAGAAGGAATTATAGGAAAGGGGGCGCAAAATGAGGTTACTTTTCTAATAATTTCAAAAACCTCTTGTCATTCATCTGCTCGTTTGTAATATAGCTGCCATCTAAAAATAGTGCATAAGTTGTAATTGGGGGAGGCCGTAAAAAATTCTGTGTCTATGGGAAATAAAATTCCTCTGATAAGAGT
>CAJTOL010000027.1 GCA_910577645.1 uncultured Lachnospiraceae bacterium | reverse complement strand
TTATGCCATTGATGTAATTATTTAGTGCGTGATGTTGAAAATGTTGCCAAATCGTTGCCAGCACCTAAACAAATTTGCTTGCAACCCGCATAAACACTAGATTCTCAAATCCTATTTCATCACTCGAACTCCACAGTTGAAGGAGGCTTACTGGTAATATCATAGAGCACCCGGTTGACATGGGAAACTTCATTTACAATACGGCTCGATATCCTGTCCAGCACATCATATGGGATTCTTGACCAGTCTGCTGTCATAAAATCCTCTGTGGTTACGCTCCTGAGCGCAACAGCCCAGTCGTAAGTGCGCCCGTCTCCCATCACTCCAACGGATTTCATATTGGTAAGAACTGCAAAATACTGATTCATTTGTGTATCCAGTTTTGCCTTTGCAATTTCCTCCCTGAAAATGCAATCCGCCTCCCGCAGAATATCCAGCTTTTCCTCTGTGATTTCTCCAATGACACGGATTGCCAGTCCCGGTCCCGGAAAAGGCTGCCGCATAACCATATATTCCGGCAGCCCCAGCTGCCTTCCCAATTCTCTTACCTCATCCTTAAACAGCAGGCGCAATGGTTCTATAATCTCTTTAAAATCAACAAAATCCGGCAGGCCGCCTACATTGTGGTGGCTTTTTATGGTTTCCGCGTTCCCCTTTCCTGACTCAATGACATCCGGATAAATGGTTCCCTGAGCAAGAAAATCCGTTTTTCCTATTTTCTTCCCTTCCTCTTCAAACACACGGATAAATTCTTCTCCGATGATCTTGCGTTTTTCCTCCGGATCCGTAATGCCTGCCAGCTTGCCCAAAAAGCGTTTTTCAGCATTGATACGAATCAGATTAATATCCCACTTTTTAAAAGCATCCTCCACTTCATCGCCTTCTCTTTTGCGGAGCAATCCATGGTCTACAAAAACACAGGTAAGCTTTGAACCCACTGCCTCCGCAAACAGCGCGGCGCATACAGACGAATCTACACCCCCTGACAAAGCCAGCAGCACCTGCCCCGATCCCACTTTACTGCGGATCTCTTCTATACACCGATACATATAGTCTTCCATTGTCCAGTCCCCTGCAGCGCCGCAAATCTTATACAAGAAGTTGTGAATCATGGCAATGCCGTTCTCTGTATGGTTTACTTCCGGATGAAACTGGACTCCATAGAGTTTTCTCTCCTCATGGCAGATTGCCACATTTGGGCACCTTTCGCTATGTGCAGTAAGCTGAAAGCCCTCCGGTACTTTTTCCATATAATCACCGTGGCTCATCCATGAAATGCCTTCCTCTGCCAGACCGTCAAACAACAGACTGGAAGTGTCATAAAAAGTAAGCGTCTTTCCATACTCTCTCACATTCTCTTCTTTTGCCGCCGTAACAGAGCCTCCCAGATAATGTGCCAGGAGCTGGCAGCCATAGCAAATCCCCAAAATTGGAATTCCTAATTCAAATATCCCCATTGCAGGGCGATAAGAGTCCTCCTTATACACACTGTCAGGCCCTCCGGTAAAGATGATGCCAATAGGATTGAATTCTTGGATTTCCCCTATTGTCATGGTATATGGCCTGACCTCACAATACACGTTGCACTCTCTTACCCTTCGGGCAATAAGCTGATCATATTGTCCTCCAAAATTTAAAATAAGTATCTTTTGATTTTCCATCCTTCACCTCTTAAAACCTACTGTCGGGGGTGTCGCAAAATGAAACCAGAGCCTTTCTATTAGCAGATGTCCCTTTATTTCATTTTGCGACATCCCCCGGTATCAAAACATTGTGATACAGGCATCCCGTTCAGCGCCAACGGATACATATTTAATGGGGCACCCTATCATTTTTTCGATATAGAGAATATACTCTAACGCTTCTTTTGGCAAATCCCCTGCAGTCCGGCAGCCGCTGATGTCGCACTTGAACCCCGGAAGAAATTCATAAATGGGTTTTGCGGCATTTAACTCTTCTATGCCGGAGGGAAACCTGTCTTCTCTGTGTCCATGAATTTCATAGGCTGTACATACCGGGATTTTCTCCATATAAGAAAGCACATCCAATTTGGTAAGAGCTACATAAGTACATCCCTGCATTTTCGTACCGTATCGGGAAGCAACTACATCAAAGCCGCCCACCCTTCTGGGTCTTCCTGTTGCAGCTCCGTATTCTCCGCCTTCCCTGCGGAGTTTTTCTGCTGCTTCTCCAAACAATTCACAGGTAAAGGGGCCCTCTCCCACACAGCTGGAATACGCTTTCATAATTCCAATACTCTCATCCAGCCTGGCAAAGGGCACGCCTGCTCCAATAGGGGCGTAAGATGCCAGAGTAGTCGACGCAGAAGTATAGGGGTAAATACCAAAGTCAATATCTCTGAGAGCTCCAAGCTGCGCTTCAAACATCACCGACTTTCCTTGTGAAATCGCATTTCCCAGATATTCTGTTGTATCACAAATAAAGGGAATGAAGAACTCTCCATAGGTTTTCAGCCAGGTAAGCATTTCCTCTGAGGATACAGGCGTATGTCCATACCCCTTTTCCACTGTAAGATTCTTCCACTCCACAATCCCGGAAAGCCTTTTTCCCAGACAATTCATATGGAGCAGATCCCCCATCCGCAAAGCCTTTTTCATATACTTATCTGCATATACCGGAGAAATCCCCCTGCGTGTAGAACCAAACTTTTTATCAAGGAGCCTGTCCTCCTCCAGACAATCCATCAGCTTATGATAAGGCATACAAATAGTTGCCCTGTCACTGATTTTTAAATGCTCCGGCGTTACTTCCACTCCTTTTTCAGCCAATTTCTGGACTTCGCCATATAAATGTTCCAAGTCAATGACAATACCCGGTCCCAAAATATTTACGGTATTTTCCCTGCATATCCCGGAAGGCATCAGGTTCATAACAAATTTGCCCTTATCATTGATTACCGTATGTCCTGCATTATTTCCTCCCTGATAACGAACAACAATATCGTAGCTTTCACTTAGAAGGTCAACCATACGGCCCTTTCCCTCATCTCCCCAGTTTGTCCCAACAATTGATGTAAGCATTCCAGTCCCTCTCTTTCAAACATTATTCAGACATTAATTTGCGCGGCAACGCTAACACGCTGTTTATTTTTCTCCAATAACGGTTTTACTGTCTCTGTAATAAATTTTTCACACTGGTATTCCGCCATTCCTGTAAATTTTACCGGATCCAGTAATAATTCGATTTCTTCAGAAGTCAGCCCCAGGCTGTTATCGGCCTTAAGCCGGTCAAGCAAATCATTTTCTTTCCCATAAAGCTTTACCTGCTCTGCTGCTTTGACAGAATGTCTGCGTATTGTCTCATGTAATTTCTGCCTGTCTCCGCCTTTGTTTTTCACACAGTACATCAGGATATTTTCTGTAGCCATAAACGGAAGTTCCTCGTCCAGATGCTTCTTTATTACAGCCGGATAAACCTTCAGCCCTCTGGCCACATTGATATATAAATTAAGGATTCCATCTGTTGCCAAAAATGCTTCTGGTATGGCCAACCGCCTGTTTGCCGAATCATCCAGCGTCCTCTCAAGCCATTGTGCAGATGCTGTAATAGCTGTGTTCTGCAGGTCGCAGATAACATAGCGGGACAAAGAGGCAATTCGTTCACTTCTCATGGGATTCCTCTTATATGCCATGGCAGAAGAACCGATCTGTTTTTCTTCAAAAGGTTCTTCCACTTCTTTTAAATGGCTGAGCAGTCTTATATCGCCGGAAAACTTAGACCCGCTCTGGGCAATCCCGGACAGCACTTGTAAAACTGCAAAGTCCGCTTTTCTTGTATATGTCTGACCGCTTACACTCTGACAGCTAGAAAAGCCGATCTTATCTGCAATTTTCTGTTCCAGTTGCTCTACCTTCTTTTCGTTGCCATCAAACAGCTCCAAAAAGCTGGCCCCTGTCCCGGTAGTCCCTTTACAGCCAAGGAGTTTTAAATGATTTAGCTGAAAGTCCAGCTGTTCCAGATCAAACAGCAAATCGTTGATCCAAAGGCAGGCTCTCTTTCCCACAGTTGTTGGCTGAGCTGCCTGAAAATGTGTATACGCAAGGGTAGGAAGGGCTTTATACTCCATTGCAAACTCAGTAAGCGCTTCTACCGCATTTAAAAGCAGATTCTTAATCTGTATCAGCCCGCTTTGCATAAGGATAATATCCGTATTATCCCCTACATAACAGGAAGTAGCCCCTAAATGGATAATTCCGGCCGCTTTTGGACATGCATCGCCAAAAGTATGGACATGGGCCATCACATCATGGCGGAGCTCACTTTCGTATTTCTTTGCCTTTTCATAGTCTATACAATTGATTTGAGACTTCATCTCCTGAATTTGTTCATCAGAAACAGGGAGCCCAAGCTCTTTCTCACTTTCTGCAAGGGCAACCCACAGCTTTCTCCACGTTGAAAATTTCCTGTCATTGGAAAATATTTGTTTCATCTCACTGCTTGCATACCGCTCACATAAAGGCGATTGATAAATATCTGTTCTCATAGCCGTCTACTCCTTCTCTATTTCTAATCTTGCGGCAACCTCAATATTTGCTTCACTGTCAAAATGCTTCCCTGAAACAAAAAAGGCAACAGCGTTTTCAAGGTATTAACCTTAAAGACGCCATTGCCTTTATGGGTGTGATAATACACCTATTTAAAAAAGTTGTCAACCTTTTTTATTTTTCATTCAAAACCTTATAATCAATCGTAGGAAATGCAGAATTCCGAAAAAAATCAAGGGAACCCTTGTCAATCAAGGATTCCCTCTCAAAACTATAATGCGGGAAATGGGACTTGAACCCACACGAGCATACACCCACAAGATCCTTAGTCTTGCCTGTCTGCCAATTCCAGCATTCCCGCGCAACGATAGAAATTATACCATAGAAAAATGAATTTGGCAATAGTTTTCCAAAAAAAAATAAAAACACAAAAATCAAAAAAAATATTGACAAAATCTGTGTTCTATCCTATAATCAAATACGTTGCTGATAAGACAAAGCAACTGATTGCAGAAGTGGCGGAATTGGCAGACGCGCACGGTTCAGGTCCGTGTGGTAGCAATACCGTGAGAGTTCAAGTCTCTTCTTCTGCACGATTTGTTTAAAGAAGCAATCCTGTTGAGTTAGGATTGCTTCTTTTTAATTATTGAGGAAACAGACCGCTTGTTTTAAACAATACCGCTGAAACGTCAAGGATCTGTTTCTTTCTTGTCTCCGCTCTTCCGGCCGTCCGGAACGTGTTCGCACAGGGCCAGAGCCATGGTAATTCCCGGAAATCTGGTTTTTTCCGCCAGCAGGCGGCCGCCTGATAAAAGGGCTGCCCGCTGGCACACATTACCTGTGCCTACAGTTTTTCGAACAAACTCTGATTCTGAAAAAACTCCGGGAACCGCTTCCAATTCTTCTGCTGTGTAGGCAAACAGGTTCCAGTTCCGCTTTTTTATAAGCTCTAAAACAGCCGGTTCCCGGGCCTTTCTGTCTATGGTAGCGATTCCCAGCACTGCCTGATCGCTGACATGGTAATCCGCCAGCATTTGATCCACAGCCTGGTTTAAGTTCTGAAACGGAATATCCTTTCTGCATCCCAGCCCTACAATAACTGCCTTGGGGATTAGTTTCAGCCATCCGGGACACTCCAGGGAAGATATGGTAATCCAGACGGCAGTTCCCAGACCTTCCGGCAATTCCCAGGCTTCCCGGTATGTATATTCCTCCCCGGCATCCGTTCTCCTGCCAACCGGAACAAACCCTTCCGGCATAGGGAAATTTCCCCAGTCTCCCCGCCATCCCACAGAACGGCCTGCCAGAAGATCGGCTGAAATCTGTTTTGCCAGGAACCGGTCTGAGAGATACAAACGGTTTTCCTTTGCGAACATATCTACGGCGAATATCCCGTTTACATCCGTAGCCGTAGTAATAACCGGAACGGTTCCTAAAACCTGTCCCAAAGCTCTTGCCAAAGCATTAGCTCCCCCCACATGTCCGGATAACAGAGGGATTGCAAACTGCCCCTTTTCGTCCATGACCACCACAGCCGGGTCGGTAAACTTATCTTTCAGAAAAGGGGCTATTGTGCGGACGGCAATTCCCGCCGCCCCGATAAACAAGAGCCCTTCCTTACTCTGCCACTGCCTGCCTGCCCAGGCGGACAGGCTCATTCCTCTTTCCCAGAAAGTGATATCGCAGCTATGGCCTGTTCTTTCAAGAGCACCGGCGGCTCTCTGAGCCAGCTCTTTTCCCTTTTCCGTAAAGCTGATAATTCCGATCTCCACGGCCCGCCACATCCCCCTTTTATACTTAAGTATTTTTCTGCTCTCTTCTCTTTTTCGTTATCAGGCCTCCAATCCGGCCGCTCTCTTTGGCGGTCAGGCTTCTCCAGCCGCCTTTTATTACTTTATCTCCCAGTCCCAGCTCCTCTGCAATTTCGAATTTCAACTTATCTTCCGGGCTTAGATCTGCCGGATCAATCGGAACCTGATTTTTTGTTTTTGCCATATTGGGCGCCTCCTTTTTTCCTATGCACCCAAATCATTCCCACTTTTTCCCGGTCTTATACCGGATTTTTCATTTATTGATAAAACTCTACTTCAATGGCTCCGGTTCCGGTTTCTAACTCCATTCGTTTTCCTACGCCACGATTTTCATTTACATGTACGCCGATTCCACTATATTCGGACTGGCCGATTTTTACTGTGCCCATACCGGCTTCTATGGAGTAGCTAAAATCTGTCTCTTGCCCCTTCAGCCTGAAATCCAACTCGCCGATTCCACACTCTCCCTCCAGGCAAACATCTACCGTTCCCTCATAAAAGAGTGTACCTATATTCACGCTGGCTTCCAGTTCTCCGGCGCTGGCTCCTTTTACATTTATCTCTCCTACATCCGTGCTTAAATCCATGGAACGGGCGCTTATATTTTCTATCATACACACTCCTGTATCCATCTCATACCCCAGCTCATCCAGAACCATGGTTTCCGGTATCCCAATCTGTACCAGTCCATAAGACTCTCTGGAGAACTGTTTAAACTCTTCCCTGTTTTGGCGGATCTTCAATTCCCCGTCTTCCTGGTATATATAAATCCCCCGCTTTTTGGCCTGCTCATCCAGAGAATACTGGATCTGTGCTTCTGAAGTAGAAATAATTTCCACTTCCCCTCCATACAGTTCTACGTCTACCCTCCGGATATGCTCTGTCTCCACCTTTTGAGCCGCAGCAGAGAAAGTTTCTTCTTCGGCTTTCCTGCCTTCCCGTCTGTATCTCCAGCCATCCCAATCATCGGTGCTGATATAGTCCACTCTTCCCCGGGAAAGATTTACCACCCCGGGCCTGGCTCCAAGCCCCATAGCCGCCAGTGCCGTAATACTTCCCAATACCAGCATAGCCGCGCCGGTAAGAACAACTACTTTAATCCACTTTTTCATAAAATCCTCCTTATATGATGAGCCAATGTTTTTGTCAGTTCCGCAGAGCCCTGAATCAGCCAGGGAATCAGCTTTCCATAGAACAATATGCTGACTGCCAAAGAAATCAGACCGATTCCCAAAAAGGCTACTCCCATTCCCATACACCAGATGCCGTTTAAAAAGTTAAAGGGTGTCATTGCCACTGCTGCGCCGGCAAAAATTACAATAATCCCAGCAATGATCCACGCCGCTGTCCACAGAGCAGCCGCCAGAAAGAGAGCGGCCAAAACCGCTATGCCTCCAATCAAAAGTCCCAGCAGTCCTCCAAACAATCCAAATCCTATTCCAAATAGCGCTATGATAAGAGGCGAGGCAATGAGCACTGCCAGAACCAGAAATGCAATCTTCCAGCCATTAATTTCCTTCTCCCCGTTCTTCCCCTTCCAAAACCCAGCTGTTTTGTTATCTCTCCCGGCCTGGCTCTCTGTGCTCCCGTCACCTTTCGCGCCGTTTCTTTTATAGGTTTCTTCTTCGGTCTGAGGGCCGCCTCCCCCTTGAGAGCGGTTCCCTCTTTTCACTACTTGATAGCCGGGATCCCGAAAGCGCTCATCCTCAAATCCTCTTTCTGTAAAGCTTCCTCCCTCTTTCAGATTATCGGCTAAATCGGCGCGAATCATGGCGGCAATGCGCTCGGGGCTGCCAAATTCCCTTAATACCTGTTCCTCGTTGTCCGTTCCCGCTTCCTCCAGGTAATCTGCATAGTAGCTTAAGGCATCTGCCTTCTCTTCCTCCGAAATATCCTGCAGAAGATATTCCAGCTCTTTCATAAATGTTTCTCGGTTCATATACAAGCCTCCTCAAAAATGCGGGATATCTTCTTTGAATAATTTGCCCATTCTCCCCGGTAAAGATTCAGTTGTACCCTTCCCTGCTCTGTTATCCGGTAATAGCGCCGGTTTCTTCCGTCAATTGCCAAATCATAAGCTTCCAGACAATCTTCCTTTTGGAGTCTCCGCAAAACCGGATATAGGGTTGACTCTGAAATCTCAATGGCCTGGCGGACATCCTGAGTAATCTTATATCCATAGGTGCCTTCCGCATCTTTGGAAACTATTGCCAATACAACAGCATCCAGCAAAGCGGCCCCTGTGTTAAATACCATAGTCTGCTCCTTTCTCTGATACTTGCTCTCATATAATAAATCATTCAATGTAATATTATATGCTATATATTATTATTTTCAACCATAGTATACAGCATATAATATTATTTGTCAACCTAATTTGTGCAAGAAATATTGACTTTTATCGAGATAAGAGTATACTCAGAAGAAAAGAAACTATCTTATCAGGAGGAGCTAAAAATTGGGTACTTACTACAAACACACAAAAAAAGAAAGCATTGATGTGCCATATTCTTTCCGCTGTGAACAGTGCATGAAGGAAAGCGGATCTTTAAAGGCAACTATTTCCGTGGAAGCGGAGATCAACAGCAATTACAGGCAGCTGGAAGCCCGAAAGCAGGAAAAACTAGATCAAATGGCCCACAAGAAGCTTGTGGATGAGGTACAGGAAATCCACCGCAATGCTACAGAAAAACAGATTTACTCCAAAGTTTTTAAAGATCAATGTCCCCACTGCCATAAGCCTCAGTCCTGGGCTGTCAGCGGTTTAAAAAATGACATGTTCGGCACTCCAATCGTCTGTATTATCCTGGGTATTATCCTGGGCGCAGGGTGTTATTTCTTCTCAGGAGTAGAAAACAATCTGACTATTGCCATCGGCGCAGCAGGGATTTGCCTCATATTAGCCATAGGAAGCCTTCTCTTCAATATCATCAAAATCGCAAGTAAAACGAAGCAAACCTCTTCTTCCATACAGAAAAACGTGCCCGTTATTGAATGGAGCGCTGTACAACATATTCTCAATGAAAAATAGCTATTTTCAATAAATTTGTACCTTACATCCAGGTTCCACAACCGGCCAGAGGCAGTCCATCACCGGATTCCCCACTGCTATACAGCCGTCGGTGGGACCTCCTTTTTCTCCGTGGATCTCAATGTAGCCCCCCAGGGCTGTGCTCCAGTCCGGCATACCACCCTGGTTAATAGTCCTGATGATCTCATCCCGTTTTGCCTGGGAGATCAGCCCTGCTTCATATCCCCTCTCCGCATCCTTCTCATTGGGATAGGAAAGGCCTAATGCCCGGTAATACCGGCTGTTTCCGTTCTTTAAGCATACATAATATTCCCCTCTTGGAGTCCGTTTGTCCCCCTGATGCCGCTTGTCCCCTTCTGCCGAATTCATTCCCACCTGAGCAATAAACTTATCAATAATCTGGCTTCCATAACATAAAAACAGGGTACGGGTTTTTAAGGATACCACAATATGCAGCTCGTCTTCCCCTCTTTCTGCACAGATCCGTCCCACCATAACCTCGTCGTAAGGTGTTACCATTGGAATGGAAATCTGAGGCGGACAGATGGTTCGGGCCTGAACCTGTTTGGCGGAAAATGCCCACAAGGCTCCTGCTCCTATCAGGATGACTCCTGTTTTTACAATCTTTTTTCTTTTCATTCTGCTCTTCCTCCTCTTTCTCCTCGATGCCAACGGTAAAATGCGCCCTATCTTACTTCTCCAGGGACATGAAAAAATCCCCCTCTGCTCCAAACAAAGGGGGATCTGAACTGTTGCAATTATTCTGTATATGCGTCGATATCAACATCTGCAATATCTGCGTCCTGAACAGAAGCTTCCCTCTGCTCCGGAACCAGCAGAGCCTTTACGCTTAAGCTGATCTTTCTGTCTGCTTCGTTGAAATCTACTACTTTTGCCTCTATTTCCTGGCCAATCTTTAATACATCAGAGGGCTTTTCAATATGCTCTCTTGCAATCTGGGATACATGAAGCAGTGCGTCAACACCCGGCTCCAGCTCTACAAATGCACCAAAATCAGTCATACGTGCCACACGGCCGTAAACTACGTTGCCGGCTGCATACTTCTCGGCAGCATCTGCCCAGGGGTTCGTCTCCGGGAACTTTAAGCTGAGGGCAATCTTCTCGCCCTGGATATCCTTAATCAAAACCCGGACCTGATCGCCGGTCTTAAATACCTTCTTGGGATTCTCTACTCTGCCCCAACTCATCTCTGAAATGTGTAAGAGGCCGTCAGCTCCGCCTAAATCAATAAACGCGCCAAAATCCGTCACATTCTTAACGGTACCGTCTACGGTATCGCCTACCTGAATTCTCTCGAATAATTCCTTCTGCATAGCAGCCTTTCTCTCAACCATAAGCTGCTTTCTGTCACCAATAATTCTCCTTCTCTTGGGGTTGAATTCTGTGATGACAAATTCAATTTCCTGTCCGGCATATTTGGATAAATCCTTCTCATAAGTATCCGATACCAGGCTTGCAGGAATAAATACTCTGGCCTCTTCCACCACTACGCTTAAACCGCCGTCCAGAACCTGAGTAACCTTTGCGGTAAGAACCTCCTGATTATTGAAGGCTTCCTCCAGTCTCTTGTTTCCTCTGTCGGCTGCCAGCCTCTTATAAGAAAGAGCTACCTGGCCCTCGCCATCGTTTACCTTAATAACTTTTGCTTCCATCTCGTCACCTACGTGTACAAGAGTGGTTAAATCTACACCCGGTTCGTTGGTATATTCGTTTCTCGGAATAATGCCATCAGATTTGTAACCTATATTTAAAACCACTTCATCTTCTTTGACATCGATAACCTTACCAGTGACAACCTCTCCTGTACGTATTGTTTTTAATGATTCCTCTAACATTTGTTCAAAACTTAACTCTGACACTAGTATGAACCTCCTTAATAATGTTTTTGGGAGTGGACGCTCCCGCTGTAATACCTACGCTTCGCACAGAACTTACACTTTCAGGTTCCAAATCGTCAAATGTCTGGATGTAATACGTGTTCTCACACTCCCTGCGGCAAATTTCATATAATTTCTGAGTGTTGGAACTGCTCTTCCCGCCTACGACAATCATGGCGTCTACCTCAGATGCAATCTCCCGCGCTTCCGACTGCCTTTCCTGTGTTGCATTGCAAATCGTATTTAAAACACTACTATCATAACCCTTTTTTAAAAATTTTTCAACTAAATCTTGAAATTTCTTGTAATTAAATGTCGTCTGTGAAACAATGCTTAGCTTTTCCTTCGTCTCAAAGGACAGTTTTTCTATCTGCTCCTCATTTTCCACCACAATAGTATTCTCATTCCCCCAGCCCTTGATTCCTTCCACCTCCGGATGGCGCTCATTTCCAATAATGATAACCCGGCGGCCTTTCTCATTCTCCTCTTTTACGATTCGATGGATCTTTTTTACAAAGGGACAGGTAGCATCCACAATCCGGATTCCCCGCTCTGTCAGCAGATCGTAAATGTGTTTTCCCACGCCATGAGAACGGATAATTACCACACCGTCTTTTAAAGCTTTTAATTCCTCCTCCGTCTCAATGACCCGGACTCCTTTTTCCTCCAGATCCTTTACCACCTCTTCATTGTGGATAATGGGGCCGTAAGTGTAAATCGGGATACCGTCATTTTTTTCAATCTGCTCGTATACCTGTTCCACTGCCCGTTCCACCCCGAAACAGAAGCCTGCGGTTTTGGCCACAATTACCTTCATCCAATATCCAGCCCCTTTCCCCGGGCGATCTGGATAATGGCCTCGATTACCTGATCAACGGTCATGGAAGAGCTGTCCACTAAGACGGCGTCCTCCGCCTGGACTAAGGGGGAGTGTTCCCTGTGCATGTCCCGGTAATCCCTCTCTATAATATCTTGTTCAATTTCTTCTAAATTACACGCCATTCCTTTTTCTTTTAATTCATCATAGCGCCTTTTGGCCCGCACCGCCGGGCTGGCTGTCAGATAAATCTTTGCCTGGGCCTCCGGAAGGACACAGGTGCCGATATCCCGGCCGTCCATAATCACGTTGGCGCTTTCTGCCAGCTTCTGCTGAAGCTGTACCAGTTTTTCCCTTACCGGCAGATAGATGCTGGTGGCGGAAGCCATATTCCCCACCTCTTCTGTGCGGATTTTGGAAGAGACGTTTTCACCATTTAATATTACTTGTTGGGCGCCATCCTCATAGCGGATGGTGATCTCTGCCTGACGGCAGGCATCTTTTATGGCTGTCTCCTCCTCTCTTCCGATCCCCTGTTTAAGGAGATACAGAGCCATGGCACGGTACATCGCCCCCGTATCCACATAGATGAAGCCCAGTTTTGCCGCCACCGCCCTGGCGATGGTGCTCTTTCCCGCCCCCGCAGGGCCGTCTACTGCAATGCTGAAATAAGCCATTTTGATTTCCTCCGTCTTATGTTATGATAGTTCAGGCAGAATATCTTCTTGCCCGGCTGCGCCGGGAATCCCCATTCCGGCGGCCCAGCCTGTGGACCAGGCAATCTGCAGGTTGTAGCCTCCTGTTACGGCATCCAGATCCAGCACCTCCCCGGCAAAGAAAAGCCCTTTTACCAGCTTTGATTCCATAGTGGAAGGGTTAATCTCTTTTACATCAATGCCTCCCTGTGTGATAATGGCCTCCTGATAGCCCCGCAGCCCTGTAAGGGTAAGAGAAAATCCCTTGATTATTTCTGTCAGCCGCCTGCGTTCCTGTCTGGTAATCTCGTTGACCTGCTTATCCGGATCAATACCGCTTTCTTCTATAATAATGGGAATAAGCCTGGCCGGCAGAAGGTGATTTAAGGAATTTTTAAACTGCCTGTTTTTGGCCTCCTCAAAATCCCTGAGGATCCGCTGATCCAGCTGTTCCTCAGACAGGGCGGGCTTTAAATCTATTACCAGGGTCAGAGGGCCCTTCTCAATAGCCTTGGCACAGTAGCTGCTGGCGCTTAAAAGAACCGGGCCGCTGACTCCGAAATGGGTAAACAGCATCTCTCCGAATTCCTGGTATAATTCCTTTTTTCCCTTTCGGATGGATACCCGGATATTTTTAAGGGCCAGGCCCTGAAGCCTTCCGGCCTTATCTCCCTCTGTCTCAAAGGGCGTCAGGGCCGGGGAAAGAGCGGTAATTTTATGTCCCGCCTTTTTGGCCCACATATATCCGTCCCCGGTAGAGCCTGTAGAAGGATAGGACATCCCTCCGGTAGCCACAATCACTGCGTCCCCTAACACCTCTTTTTCAAACCGGCCCGGCAGAAAGATCCCTCTGCACAAGGTCTCCCCGCTTTGGGAATCCCTCTCCAAAATCAATCCTTCTGCCGGCTGATTCAGATGGATTTCCACATCCAGCCGGCGCAAAATTCCGGTAAGGGCTTTTAACACATCCGAGGATTTATCGGAAACCGGAAATACCCGGCCGCCCCGCTCTGTCTTTAAGGGACAGCCGGCCTTTTCCAGTACGTCCATTATGTCCTGATTGGTAAAACCGTAAAAACTGCTGTAAAGGAAACGGCTGTTGGTTACCACCCCTTTTAAAAGATCTTCTGTTTCACAGGCATTGGTTACATTGCACCGGCCTTTTCCGGTAATATAAACCTTTTTTCCCAGCTTTTCATTTTTCTCGTAAATATGGACCTGATGTCCCTTCCTGGCCGCTGCAATGCCTGCAGCCATACCGGCGGCTCCGCCGCCTGCAATAATGACCCTGCTCATAGATTCTTTAGTTCTTTCCCTTTTTCTTTTTATTATGCTCTTTAATCTTTTTCTCCATGGCTTCTACCACAGTCTCCAGCACCTTGACTCTGGCATAATATTTATCGTTGCCTTCCACTACAATCCAGGGAGCGTAGGTGGTAGAGGTGCGAACCAGCATCTCATTTACCGCTTCCTCATACTGATCCCACTTCTCCCGGTTTCGCCAGTCCTCATCGGTAATCTTCCACTGCTTGGCCGGATCCTCCATCCTCTCTTTAAATCTGCGCTCCTGCTCGTCTTTGTCAATGTGAAGCCAGAATTTCAGGACAATGGCTCCGGCATTTGCCATGTGGGCTTCCATCTCATTGATCTCCTGGTAAGCCCGCTTCCAGTCGGCTTCGCTGCAGAACCCCTCAATTCTCTCTACCATTACCCTTCCGTACCAGGTCCTGTCAAAAATAGCAATATGGCCGGCCTTAGGCGCATTGTTCCAGAACCGCCACAGATAGTGGTGAACCTTTTCAATATCATTGGGGGAGGCGGTGGGATTTACCTGATAGCCTCTGGGATCCAGATGGCTGGTAAGACGTTTGATGGCTCCTCCCTTTCCTCCTGCGTCCCAGCCTTCAAATCCGATGACCACGGGAATTCTCAGCCGGTAAATCTCGCTGTGCAATACCTCCAGCTTTTTCTGAAGCTTATCCAGCTTTTCTTTGTATTCCTCTCTGGTCAGGGATTTGCTTAAATCCGTTCCGGATAATACTCCGGTTTTAAACTTCTCCGCCGGGGCTGCGGTATTCTTTTTCTTTTTGTCTCCTGCCTTTTCCCGGCGTTTTAAAAGCTCGTATTCCAGCCGATCCGCTACGGTGGCTAAAATCTTCATAGCCGCATAATTTTTATCTGTAGACTCGATAATGGTCCAGGGGGCCTCCTCGGTGTCGGTCCGCTCCAGCATCTCTTCATTAATCTGAAGATACCGGCTGTAATGCTCGTTTCTCTCCCAATCCGCCTGGCTCACTCTCCAGGAAGTCTCCTTGGAATCGTCCAGCTTCTTAAAACGCTTTTTTTGCTCTTCCTTGGAAATATATAAAAACAGCTTGATAATAACCGCTCCGCCATCGGTAAGCTGGCGCTCAAAGGAAAGGATATCCTGGAAAGCCCCGGATAAATCCTGCTCCTCTACCTTGCCGTCAAACCGATCCTTTTGAACCCTGCAGTACCAGCTTCTGTCAAAAATGGCAATCCGGCCGTCGGCAGGAGTCTTGGTCCAGTAACGCCACAGGAAGGGGCGCAGGGCTTCCTCCTCTGTCTCCCGGCTGGCAGCGTATACAGAAAATCCTCTGGGATCCAAATTCTGGATCAAACGGTTAATCTGCACCCCTTTTCCGGCTGCTCCCATGCCTTCAAATACAATAACCACCGGAATCCCGGCTGCTTTACACTCTCTCTGTAATACCCCCAGCTTTGCTCCCATTTCATCCCGGACTGCTTTGTAGTGCTCTTTGTCTACGGTTTTGGATAAATCAATTTTTTCCAGCATAATACTCCTCCTATTAATGATAAACCGGCACGCAACGTCTAGCGTCCCCTGCCATATCGTCGGAAGGGATCCTGAAAATGCTTCGCATTTACCTTCCTCCTACTATAATACATGTAAATTACCCCGCTTTTAGTATACCCTATATTTGTTTATCTGAAAAGAAAATTTTGACAATCTTCCTAATTCAGTATTCTGAGTATCAGGATAAGGAAAAGCCGCACTTTCCGGTGATGAAGGAAAAGAAGAATGGAAGCATTTAGAACACTTTTGAAAAACGAATTGAAATTAAACATCAAGAACATAAATATGGTTATTTTTGCTGTTATTATACCGCTGGGTGTTTTTCCATTGACACAGGGGATTCAGCTAATGACAGCGGCAAAAAGAGGGGCAGGGACGTCTGCTGACAGAACGTCCCTTCATTTCATTTGGCAGCATCCCCATCTCTTTTTTGTGTCTTTTCCAAAGTCAGGCATCCTTTCAGGCTACATTGCCGCTGTAACAAAAATATCATAGATAGCCTTGATTGCGGGCTCGAAATCCCCATTCTTTACGCCGATAATAATATTAAACTCGCTGGATCCCTGATCAATCATCTTAACATTGATCCGGGCGTGTGCCAGAGCGGAGAAGATCCGGCCTGCCGTACCTCTGGTAGCCTTCATCCCTCGGCCCACTACGGCAATAAGGGCTAAATCTGCCTCCAAATCCACCAGATCCGGCTCCACAGCCCGATGGATTCCGGCGATAACCGACTGTTCATGCTCTTCAAACTCATCCTGATGTACAAACACCGTCATGGTATCAATGCCGGAAGGCATATGTTCAATGGAAATATCCTGATTCTCAAAAACAGATAAAATTTTCCGGCAGAAGCCCACCTCCGCATTCATCATGGCCTTCTCAATGTTAATAGAGCAAAAGCCTTTCTTTCCCGCAATTCCGGTGATGACATACCGCGGCTTGCGGCAGGTACTTTCCACAATGAGAGTCCCTTTGTCCTCCGGTTTGTTAGTATTGCGGATGTTAATGGGGATCCCTTCCTTGCGGACCGGGAAAATGGCATCCTCATGAAGGACGCTGGCTCCCATGTAGGAAAGCTCCCGAAGCTCCCGATAAGTAATGGTCTCAATAACCTCCGGTTTATCTATAATTCTGGGATCTGCCACTAAAAAGCCGGAGACATCTGTCCAGTTCTCATACAAATCCGCATGGATGGCTCTGGCCACAATGGAGCCGGTAACATCGGATCCGCCTCTGGAAAAGGTTTTAATGCTGCCGTCAGCCTTAGAGCCGTAAAAGCCGGGAATTACGGCTCTCTCACAGTGGGCCAGCCGCTCAGAAAGCTCCCGGTTGGTAGCCTCTGCGTCCAAGCTTCCCTTTTCATCAAAGAAAATCACTTCAGCGGCATCAATAAACTCAAATCCCAGATATTCTGCCATTACCAGTCCGTTTAAATATTCTCCTCTGGAAGCCGCATAGTCCTTTCCAATCCCGGCAATGAAATTTTCTTCGATCCGGTCAAATTCATGATCCAGGTTCAGGTTTAAATCCAGGCCGTCAATAATATCCGTGTAGCGCTTTTTGATCTTTTCTAAAATCTTCTTATAGCCGGCTCCTGTGGAAGCCGCCTCGTAGCACTGATACAGAAGATCCGTTACCTTTTCGTCCTTGTTGTCCCTCTTTCCGGGAGCAGACGGGATCACATACCGCCTGGTTTTATCTGCATGGATAATATCTCCTACCTTTTTAAACTGTCTTGCGCTGGCCAAAGAGCTGCCGCCAAACTTTACTACCTTTTTCATAGCCATCCTCCTTTTTCCATCTCCTGTTGAATGGAAGCTTCGCAGGAACGCATGGCCAAAATGGTCTTTTCCATTAATTCTTCCAGGGACCAGCCCAGGCGCTCTGCTCCTGTCTGGATCACATCCCTGGAACAGCCTGCTGCAAACCGTTTATCTTTGAATTTCTTTTTTAAACTGGAAACCTCCATATCCACCACACTTTTAGACGGACGCATTCGTGCTGCTGCTCCTATAAGCCCTGTAAGCTCATCTGCCGCAAACAGTACCTTTTCCATCATGTGTTCCGGCTCTACGTCTGAACACAGGCCATAGCCATGGCTGCATATGGCATGGACAAGCTCCGGCTCGGCGCTGATCTCTGCCAGCAGCTCCGGCGCTTTTTTACAGTGTTCTTCCGGATATTTTTCAAAATCCACGTCATGAAGCAGGCCTGCCACTGCCCAAAAACCGGCTTCCTCACCGTATCCCAGCTCGTTGGCATACCAATCCATGACTCCTTCTACCGTCAAAGCATGCAGAATATGAAAAGGCTCCTGGTTGTACTTTTTTAACAGGTCAACGGCCTGTTGTCTGGTAATGTGAGTCGTCATTGTATTTTCCTCCTGGTTTCTCTATATGAGTAACAAGGGTATCATAACATTCCCGGAAGAAGTTTGCAAGGAATTCGTAACAGACAGACGGGATTATCATATTCTACAGTAAACTTACTTTTTGGAGAACCTTCATGAATTCTTTTCCTTCTATTACAGGAACTATTACCGCTGTCCACAGTCTGGCCGGAGAGGGCGGAGCCCAGAGCCTGTGCTCCTTCCTTCTGGAACTCCAAACCAGTCAGGGAGCTGCTTCCCTGGTCCTTACCCCCAATACCTATGTCCACGAAAATGAATCCCTAAAATCCGGAGACAGGATTACCGCCTTTTACGATCCCAACGCCCCTGTTCCTCTTATCTATCCTCCCCGCTACACTGCCCTGGTAATTGCGGAAACAGAAAAAGGCTCCCAGGCGGTTTTGGATGTATTTGACCACACCCTGACCAGCTCTGACGGAACCTTGCGTTTAACCCCGGACAGTGACACGGACATCCTGACTCCAAATGGTCAGAAAATCCGCCAAATCCCAGGCGGAAACCTTCTTCTGGTAATCTTTTCCGCTACCACAAGAAGTATCCCGGCCCTGACGGTACCGGAAGATATTGTAGTTTTTTGCAGGGAAGCCTGAAAACTTTAAAATGAAACCAGCGGCCTTTTTATTATCAGTTGTCTCCATCCCATTTCCTTTCTCCCCACATTTTCTGCAGGGAAAACCCCCGGCCCCGCACTTCTTTTACCTGACTGATAACTAAAAAGGCCTCCGGATCCATCTCCTGCACTGCCCGGCTGAGCCTGGGAAGCTCCCGGTTGGAAATCACGGTTAAAAGCACCGGCCTCTCCTCTCTTAAAAATCCGGTTTCTCCGTGGAGCAAAGTGGAACCCCGATCTAAATCCCGGATAATCATCTCATTAATCGCTTCGTATTTTGTGCTGATTATCTTTACCTGGGTTTTGGCTTCTCCCATTACCAGCACTTCTTCTAATACTACCGTATATAAGAGCACAAGCAAAATGCCGTAAAGAATCTGGGTTCTGTCAGAAAATGATGCCTGCAAAAGCAGGATCACCACATCCAGGACATACATAGTTATGGACACCGGCACTCCGAAAAAACGTCTTGCCAGCAGCGGCGGAATATCCATTCCTCCTGTGGAGGCCCCACACCGGATAACGATACCGATGCCGATTCCAATCATTCCTCCTCCAAATACTGCAAAAAGCATCATATCCCCGCCGGTCTGAGCCAATTCCGGGATATTCTGGAGTACTCCCAGAATAAATGGGTAATAAAAGGTGCTTAAAATTGTAGTCATGGCAAACTTTTTTCCAAGGATCCCGGCCCCCAAAAGGAACATCCCGATATTAAATACCGAGACAAAGCCGGTAATAGGGATGCCAAAATAATTTTGGGCTGCCAAAGCAAGGCCTGTTGTCCCTCCCATAATAAACCCGTTGGGCAATAAAAACATTACCACTCCTAAAGCATAAATTGTATTGGCCGCCAGTATCAGCAGCACATCCCGGATCCATTTCTTTTGTTTCATCTCCGGCCCTCCTAAATGTATCGGCGCGCGCCGTTATGCGTCACCTGCCAGTTTGTCAGAACACATTCCGGCATATTGTAACCTGCTTTTTCTCTCCTGTCAAGCCGCACCCCATTCCCACAGGCCACATATTGTAGACTATAATTTAAAATCAGGAGTGTATCTATGTTAGAAACCGCAGCTGTCCTGACCCCTCTTCATTTTCTCTACCTTGCAGGGGTTATTGTAATTCTCGGCGTTATGGTTATGCGGAAAGACACGCCGGCCGTCTGCATCGGCTTCCTCTTCCTTCTTGGCCTGACAGGCCGCGGAAATATTATCGGCGGCATCCAGACCGTATTTAACGCAATGTTATACGCCGGAAAAGAGTTTATGGAAATTATCGCCACCATCGCCCTGGTCAGCGCTCTGTCTAAAGCTTTAAGCGATCTGGGAAGCGACTACCTGCTGATGAAGCCTATGTCCCGGATTATGAAAACCCCGGCTCTGACCTGGTGGATTTTAGGTTTTACCATGCTGATTTTCTCCCTGTTTTTATGGCCTTCCCCTTCTGTAGCCCTGGTAGGAGCCATTATGCTTCCCTTTGCTATCCAGGCCGGTCTTACGCCTTTGGCTGCCGCTATGGCCATGAACCTGTTTGGCCACGGCATTGCCTTAAGCTATGATGTGGTGGTTCAGGGAGCCCCGGCTATCTCCGCCTCAGCAGCGGGAATCCCGGCCAGCCAGATTCTTACCCAGGGCCGTCCGGTATTCTGGGTCATGGGGATTGCCACCACTGTATCCGCCTTCCTGTTAAACCGCAAAACCATGTCCTTTTCTCTGGCAGGGAATGCCACCCGGAAATCCCGGGAGTATCAAAGCGCCTCTTCTTTTTCTCCCTCCGGCCCCCTTTCCCGTCCGGCAAAAATCCTGGCCGTGGCCACTCCCCTTGCCTTTTTCGCCGACATTGCCGCTATGTTGGTTTTTGACCTTCGAGGCGGGGATGCTACCAGTATTGTGTCCGGCACAGCCGTCCTTCTCATGTGCTTAGGAGCCGTTTTGGCCTCCCCAAAGGATTCTCTGGAAAAGATCACCGGCTATCTTACCGACGGATTTCTCTTTGCCATCCGCATCTTTGCCCCGGTAATCGCCATCGGCGCATTTTTCTTTTTAGGCGGGGAAGGGATTTCCACCATTATGGGGGACTCCTTCTCCGGCGGTATTATGAATGACTGGGCGGTCTGGCTGGCGTCCCATGCCCCCTTAAACAAATATTTTACCGCGGCAATTCAGATGATCGTAGGGGCTCTAACCGGTCTGGACGGATCCGGCTTTTCCGGCCTTCCTCTAACCGGCGCTCTGGCAAACACCTTCGGCACCGCCGTAGGGGCCTCCGTTCCGGTGCTTGCCGCATTAGGCCAGATTACCGCCATCTTCGTAGGCGGCGGCACCCTTGTGCCCTGGGGCTTAATCCCGGTAGCCGCCATCTGCAATGTCAGCCCCTTAGAACTTGCCCGGAAAAATTTCCTGCCGGTTCTCATCGGCTTTGCCTGTACTTTTGTTGTCGTCTGCCTGCTTTTGTAAACTGTAAAGATTTTGAAAGGAGTATAAAACTATGTGCGGAATCTCCGGATTTTTCCATCCAGAACAGGATTTTGCGAAAAAAGAATCCTATTGTCAAGATATATTAGATTCTATGAACCTTGCCTTAAAACATCGGGGGCCCCGCCAGCAGGGAACCTGTGTTTTTAACTGTTTCGGCCTGGCCCAGGTGTGTTCAGACCCGCCGGCTTCCGACTCCGGTTCCCTTCCTTTAAAAGAGACCATAAACGGCAGTTCCATTGCCGTCCTCTGGGACGGGGAGCTCTACAACGCCCCGGAGCTAAAAAAAGAACTGGAGAGTCTGGGCCATACCTTTGAAGGCCCGGAAGATACCCGGATTATATTGG
This sequence comes from uncultured Lachnospiraceae bacterium, assembly GCA_910577645.1. GTDB lineage: Bacteria > Bacillota > Clostridia > Lachnospirales > Lachnospiraceae > UMGS1370. Next base: position 21,171 of record CAJTOL010000027.1, on the reverse strand, counting down.
CTGCCTATTTAGAATACGGGCCGGATTTCGTAAAAAAGCTAAACGGCGTATTTGCCATTGCCATTGCCGACTGCGCTCAAAAACGGCTCCTTCTCTACCGGGACCGCTCCGGGATAAAGCCTCTTTTTTACTCTATCCGGGAGGGAACGGTAGTCTTTTCTTCTGAGCTTAAAGGCCTTTTTGCCTGGCCGGGCTTAAAGCCGGAGCTTACCTTAGAGGGCCTTAATGAGATCTTTAGCCTGGGACCTGCAAAAACCAGCGGAAGCGGCGTATTTAAGGGGATTCTCGAGGTTCTCCCCGGCCACTTCCTTTCCTGCTCTCTAAGCGGTATCCGGGTTTGCTCCTACTGGGAATTAAAAAGCCTTCCCCATGAGGACAGCTATTCGGAAACCATTGAAAAAACTTCCTGGCTTTTGGAAGACGCTGTCTGCAGGCAGATGAAACCAGACTCTCCTGTATGCGCCTTTTTATCCGGCGGCGTTGACTCTTCCCTGGTTTCTGCCATCTGCGCCAGGGAACTAAAAAAGAAAAACAAACAGCTTACCACCTTTTCTTTTGATTTTACCGGCAACGATAAAAATTTTAAGGCCAACTCTTTTCAGCCCTCTCTGGATAAGCCATATGTAGAAAAAATGGTAGATTATTTAGATTCTGACCACCATTTTTTAGAGTGCTCTGCCAAAGATCAGTTTGACCTTTTGGAAGCTTCGGTTCTGGCCCACGATCTTCCTGCTATGGCGGATGTTGACTCTTCCCTTATATATTTCTGTTCCCAGGTTGCCCCACTTTCCCCGGCAGCCTTAACCGGAGAATGTGCAGATGAAATTTTCGGAGGATATCCATGGTTTCACAGGGAGGAATGTTTCCAGGCTTCCACCTTCCCATGGACCATGGATTTAAAAGCCAGGCAGGTTCTTTTATCCGATGATTTCCTAAGTGAGCTTAAGATGGAAGAGTATGTGAAAAACCGCTATGAAGCTTCCCTGGCCCAGGTTCCTGCGCTTCCCGGCGAATCCCCCACGGAGGCCCGCAGAAGGGAAATCTCCTATCTGAATCTTCGCTGGTTTATGCAGACCCTGCTGGACAGAATGGACAGAGCCAGTATGCACTCCGGTTTAAAAGCCAGAGTCCCCTTTGCGGATTACCGGATTATTGAGTACCTGTGGAATGTTCCCTGGGAGATGAAAGCCCGGGACGGCATTGTGAAAAATTTGCTGCGCCAGGCAGGCCGGGGACAGCTGCCGGATGAGGTTTTGTTCCGCAAAAAATCTCCCTATCCGAAAACCTATGACACTGCCTATGAGGCCTTGCTTTCTGCCCGGGTAAGGGAGATCTTAGAGGACTCTTCCTCTCCGGTTCTCCCCTTTATTGATAAGAAAAAGGTCCTGGCCTTTTTGGCCAGCCCTTCCGACTATGGAAAGCCCTGGTACGGCCAGCTTATGGCTGCGCCTCAGATGATGGCTTACCTGATCCAGATTGATTTCTGGCTGCGGCAGTACCGGCCAAAGCTTCCGGATTTCCGTTAACCGCCTGGGACGGCCGCTTGCGGCCGCAAGGCGGCGAGGGTGTGGCATACATGGCAACCAGCATCTCGTCAAAGGGAGTCAATACCACCTGTAAAACGGGGTGGCTTGTAGAACGGGTATAACTCTTTGTTGCTAGGCCAGCGTCTCAAGGCGCTGGCTTTCACTTTGTTCCAGCCACTATGCTTTTGACAAGAATTAGTTCCACTATGTAATTTATTACGATAAATACAATCAGCGCAGATAGAAATTTATCAATCCCTCCCAATAATTGAATAATGTAGTTTGCCATATCCGTCCCATCCTTTCTCAAAATAATCTAAATATCATATACAAATCTTGCCCCTTATCCTATTTATACAAGTAAAATAGCCAGAACAAATTATCTGGCAGAGTCTATGCTCTGTCCCAATAATCTGCTCTGGCTATTAGTAGCTGTCCTATATAACGCCCTGTTGCTCAGTCAGCAAACACTTCCTTATACATTTACCACCATCTTGTAAACTTCTCTCTCCCGCAAAGTTGGTTCCGCAGTCATTTTATCATAATCCACCAGTAAAAAAGTATGGCATTTGCCACATTGAATAGAGGATTTTCCTGCAGCATCTTCATACGCTACAATCTTTCCTTTTCTACAGCAAGGGCATTTGATTACCCCTTTGGTTTTTATTCCTTCCATTCATAGTCCCCCTTAATTAAATGGCAATCCTTCGTCAATGCTATCTGGTATGTTCATAAAACCATCTGGCGCATTGCTCCTATTAGGATTTAAATACCTGTCAATCAAATTCTTTGCCGATTCAGATATTACAAAATCCGATTCATGTAACTTCACAGATTTAAAAAGTTCATCACATTTTCCTTTCAATTTATTACTTTTATCATCAAAAGTTGAGCATACTAAATCCAAGTATGCACCATAGTCTGGATAACGATACAGTTCATATCCCTTTTCACCAAATTGATTTTCAAGCGGCAAAAGGTAAAGTTCGCCTATGCTGGTTTCTGCAGAAAAAATATCGTCCGTAAGCCCTACTGCTTTTGTTTCATTTACATTCCCATTTGGAGCATACTGATACCGCTTTGTTCCATCTAGTCTACCTTCCCCCAATTCTATGAAAAATACTCCTACATGATTCTCTTTCTTATTACCCTGGTTTTTCCAATGAATTATTGCTTCATCAGTTTCGTGCTTCAATTTCTCAAAAAAGGCAATTACATCGCATAAAGACTGGGTAGGAATCCGAAAATCAATGTTTAAAAGATCATCAACATTTACTTGAAAAATCACTGATATTTTCCAAACAATATCCACAGACAATCTTTTCTTTGAATCTGGATTAACAGTCCTAGAAACATACCCTGCACTCACGCCCAACAGTTCTTCGAGATCAGAAATCCGCAAACTATTCATCTTAAGCAAATACTCCAGATTACTGCCCAAAAACTTGGAATCATAATTTGCCTGTGCATTTATAAACTCAGTAATAAGCTTTTTTTGCTCCTCTGACTTTTGTTTCAGTTCTATAATTTTACTCTCCAGTTTAGGTGTTTCTTCATCTTCCAATTCCAAATCCAACTGTAACGAGCTAATTTTTTTTGTCAGTTCCTCGAAACTTCGCTTTGCCAAGCCATAGTCTTTAAAAGATTTTATCGGATGAACTTTAATTTCTTCACTCATACTTATTCCTCCGTTTCGTCTAATTGACTATAGATTATCATAGTCTATATAAATTGTCAATAGTTCAAATATTTATTGATTATGGATTTCTTATTCTGTCATACGACTATTCATTTTAATAGTCATGTACGTGTTTTATATACCTATCCATACAATGTATTAAACCGAATATTTTCTAAAAAAGCTTATATTTCTCACCGAAATCCACTATTTTTGCCTAATAGTAATTTTCCCTAACCGCCCCTCTATCACCGGCATCAAAAACACAAAAATAGGGGTTCACCACCCACTGTAATGAACCCCGCCAAACTTTACTAATCTTGATTTTAAGCCATTTTTTATACTTTTGCCTACGAGTACCCAAATTCTTATAGCATCACTTTGTAATAGCCACCCGAACCGCTGTTAATTATTTTTTAGAGGGGTCAGCAAATAACCATGTATTATGATTCAAGCCCAAGCCAGCCTTTTACCGTTTCCACAGCATAGCCAACCACCTGAGCTATCTTCTCCGTATCAAGCCCCATTTCGTGCAATTTCTCAGCTGCTTCCCTAGCCTTTTTCAATTCGCCGTCCTGCTCACCAATTTTTCGCTCTTCCATCCGAATTTCTTGTATTGCTTGGCACACATTAACCACCTCGTTTTCTTCATCATATTTTATACCTGAATTTGTAATTGCCTCAATCACATCCGCCGCCCTGCGCTCCACTTCCCGGAAACGCTTTTCGTTGACTGCCAGCACCCTGCTTAAATTTTCCTTGTCTTTCGAATACTTGATAAACAGCAAGACCTCCCGCAGGCTGGACTGAAATTTCATAATTTCCTCGTCTGTCATCTGCGCCGGTGCAATCAGACGCACATGGTAATTATCCATGCAGGCAAGCACATCCGGGTCAGACACATCCATCATTTCAAACAGGCTTAACGGCCCATCCCATTCTTCCGAGCCGAAAAATATGGTCACTGTTATGGATGGTATCAGTCTGTCCCCTGCCCAAAAACCGCTTAAGAATTCACCTGTATTTGGTGTTTTCCCTCCCTCTTCATCAGGAGTTTCACCCTGCTCTTTTTTCTGCTTCATTTCCCTTCGGTGCGACTTTGCCGCCTCTTCCACCTGCCCTGCGTATTCCAGCGCATCATACAGATTATTTTTCACCGCCATTGCATAATGAATCTCCGCCTGGTTCTCCGCACCGTAAAGGACATATTCCATCTTTCCATCCGTCATTGCAGCATACAGCTTCTGCACATCACGGAATTTCTGGACGGGAACCACAGCGCCATCTGCACCATATGGCAGCGCAATTTTAGTGGAATCACGCTCCGTAAGCTGCTCCGGCAGGATTACCTGCCGCCCGCCATAAATATAGTAATTGAAAATATCGGCAAACACGCCCGTATCTTTTACATAATCTTTTGTAACCGCATCTGCTTTCAATGGCATCCACCGCCTCATCTTTCTGCATGAATGTATGGCAGGCATTTTATCAAATCCTCGCCCCTGCCACGATTTCATTATACTCAAAAAACTTTTCTTTTTCAAGCGCATCCAAGTCAGTTCTCCCAAAATAAAGGGGTACATTCACAGCCATAGGGGGCAAAACACCCACGTCCTTCCCACTACTACAGTGAGTCAGGGATTAGCACCCATTAAAAACTTACGCTGTAAAACGTACTATAAAAAGGCCCTAAAATTCATAAAATCCAGCACCTTTAAGTTTCTGTTTACACCATCCCTATGTTCTGATAAACTAGGGGAGACGCCACCTTTGAGGCGGCGGACTTTACCAATTATAATCTAAGGAATGAATACTGCGCTATGAAACTTTTTGATGACCCCTCCCGCTCAAAAAAAACTGCCCGGCCAAAAAGCACAGGCAGAAATAATACAGGAAAAAGCAGATCCGGCGGGCCCTCGCCTGTGGCCTCCTTTCCCATTCTGCTTTTTACTCTTTTATTCTTTATAGGACTTGTTTTTAATGTAGATCTGACCTCCTATCTTCCGGATTCTTTTTGGGAAGCAGTGGAATCCTATTACGACCAGGTTCCCTCCGGCAGCCAGACAGAGACCATGTTTCCTCTGGCAGACGAGACCTCCCCGGATGCTTTCCGGAATGCTCCTTTTCGCCTTACAGTATTAGACGTAGGACAGGGTTTGTCGGTTTTTGTCCAGTCAGAGGGGGAAACCATGCTTTATGACGGCGGAGACAGGGATGCTTCTTCCTTTGTAGTCAGTTATCTGGAGCGCCAGGGTCTGGAAAGCCTGGATTACGTGACCATTTCCCACTATGACTCGGATCATCTAAGCGGGGTGGTGGGGGTTTTAAACCATTTTCCTGTCAGCCATGTCCTGGCTCCGGATTATAAGGCCTCCACCGCTATCTTCCGATCCTACAAACAGGCCCTGTCGGACAAGAAGCTCACCCCCGTTTATCCGGCTGTAGGGGATAGTTTTTCCCTTGGCGGGGCTTCCTTTACGGTTTTAGGGCCTTCGTCTATCGATCCGGACGATGCCAACAACAACTCTCTGGCAATCCGGATTGTCTACGGAAACACCAGCTTTCTTATTACAGGGGACGCAGAGCATGAGGAAGAAGAAGATATGTGCAAATCCTGGGGGCGTTCTCTTTTAAGCACCGTTTACGTTGCAGGGCATCATGGCAGCGGAACCTCTTCTTCCTGGACTCTGCTGGAAAATGCAATACCGGAATACGCAGTGATCAGCTGCGGCAGGGATAATCCCTACGGCCACCCCCATGATACCACCCTGGAAAAGTTCTCGGATATGGAAATCCCTGTATACCGGACGGATACACAGGGGTCTATCACCATTCTCTCAGACGGGGAAACCCTTACCTGGTTTCAGGAAGGGCAGCCCTTTCAGCCTGGCGTTTAAGCCGGGCTTTCTTTTTAAATGCCTGATTCTGCAAATTTTTCCTGAAGTTCTGCCGCTTCCTCCATGGTATTCTTCCAGCCGAATCTTTTTAAATCCACCCGGAACCGCCCCGGCTTATCTTCATAACATTCCACGCCCTCTGCCTCTAACAGAATCCTTTGTAAATCCGGCGTGTCAAAGGATAAAGCTCCCGTAAGATATCCCTGATGATTTACCACCCGGTGAGCCGGGACATCCCCGGAAAGTCCCCGGTTTAAGGCAAATCCCACTTGTCTGGAGTGATTGGGCATCCCGCAAAGAAGGGCAATCTGCCCATAGGTAGACGCCCTTCCTTTTGGGATAGCCCGGCATACCAGACCTACCCGTTTATAAAAATCCATCTTATTGTTCTCTTTTCTTCTCCTGCATAGATAAAAGCTTGTCCAGATAAACGGATTTAAACTGTTTGCTGGCCAAAGCCTGCTTTAAGGGCGGAAGTTTCAGGATCGTGGAAAATACCGCCGCCATAGCCCTGTGATTGGCAAAGGCCTGATTGTCAAAAATCAGATTTTGCAAAGTCCCCTTTTCAATAGCCTGAAGGACAAACCGGTGGGTACTGTTGACCGGGGTAATAATCTGGACAGGCCGGCGCTCCAGCCGGATTGCCCCGGTGGGGCAGTTTCTGGCGCAGACGCCGCATCCTAAGCAGATCTCTGTGTCCACATCGGCCCACTTTTTCTTTTTGCCTCCTTCTGGCTGTGCTGTTTCTTCTTTTATGGAGATGGCAAAAATGGGACAGACTTTGGCACATTTTCCGCATCCGATACAAGTTTCCGCGTTTACTTCCGGAATATAATTGGTAGTTGCCACTGGCTGCATGGGGCTGAATTTTCTGGCTGCCTGTAAAGCTTCGCAACAGCACCCGCAGCAGTTGCAGATAAATGCCGGGTGCTCTCTTACATTCTCGCCAATCTGCACCAGATTGCTTTCATAAGAAAGCTCCAGAACCTCCTTTGCCTCCTCCCTGGAAATCAGCCTTGCATAGCCTCCGTGCTCAGAAAGAGAGCGGGCCACGTTATCAAAGGTCAGGCACACATCCCAGGGAGCGTCAATCTCACAGGGATGGCCTGCATGGTACGCCTTGTGGCGGCAGTAGCAGGTTCCAAGGCCAATATACTTTGCTTCCTCCACAATGTGGGTCGCCCGCTCAAAGTCCAGAATATGGTTCATTTTATCATTGGTCAGCACCGGTTCCTGGACAAATACCCGTCCCAGCCTGGTTTCCGTGGCAAAAAATAAATCTTTTACAAAATCCTCTTCCACGTTCATATATTGATAATAAAGCTCGCTTAAATATTTCTGATCAATATCTCCTCTGGTCCGCATAAGGGCAAACTCGATAAAACCTGCCATAGGCGGCGGCATAACGAATTTTCGTTCTCCCTGGTAACAGGAGTCCACCAAAAGAGCCTTTTCACACAAATGGTCAAGAAGCTTCTCCGCCTTAGCCTCCGTTGTCCCCCAGATCTTTGCCGCTTTCTTTAATGTAAAAGGACGGACAGGCAGAAGGGCCACCCATTTCGCCTCTTTCTCCGAGTAAAGCACCTGCAGAATCTTGTACAGGGTTTCCGACGGCGGCGCCCCTTGAGTAAACCAGTTAATCCGCTCTTCTAAGCTTTTGTACGCATCTCTTGTTGTCAAATGTCCCAATTGATTCACCAGCTTTCCTTTGATTATCAGTCTATTCTATCACAACTTTCAGGTAAAGGAAAGTTTTTCCTAAAGCCGGTGGGCAATGGGTTCCATCTTCTCAAAGGTGTAAACCGACTCGAAGCCCAGGCTTTTTAACTCCCCATGCATTTCTTTGATCCTTACTCCCAGGTGGGCTTCCCGGTGGGTATCGGAGCCTATAGTTAAGATCTTTCCCCCCATATTCCGGTACAGAGTCAAAATCTCCCTGCCGGGCGTCAAATCCGGCAGCCCGTAGCGGAAGCAGGAAGTGTTAAGCTCAATGCCTTTTCCCCGGGCAATTACTGTTTTTAAAATCTCTTCCACCAGATCCCGCACCTTCTCAAAGGGATATTCTCCCGCTTTGTCGTACCGCCGGATCATATCCAGATGGCCCAAAACGCTGTAATCCTCATAGCGCCTGATAACATGCAGGATTTCTTCATAATAGCGCCGGTTGTATTCCTCCTGAGTCCGCCCCGGCTGAAAGGTCTGGTTCCAAAACTCCTGATCCTCTACCTGGTGGCAGGACAGAATAACGAAATCAAATGGATACTGTTTAAAGGTTTCTTCATACTGAGGGATGGTGTGTACCTGCATCCCAAACTCAATTCCCATGCGGATGGTAATATCGTCCCGAAAACGCTCCCGGCACCGCTCTATCTCCTTTTGGTAGGCAGCACAGTCGCAGTTTGTATCTGTTTTTACCCCGTAATCAATATGCTCGGTAAAGCAAATTTCGTCAAACCCCAGAGCAATGGCCCGTCTCACCGCATCTTCCATGGGATATTCTGAGTCATCGCTGAAACTGGTATGTAAATGATAGTCTGCCAGCATATGTGTTTCCTCCTAATATAATAATGAATCGGCACGCGACGCTTCGCGTCACCTGCCACATCGTCGGAAGGTGTCCTAAAAATGCTTCGCATTTACCTTCCTCCTAATATAATAATGAATCGGCACGCGATGCTCTGCGGTTCAGTTCCTCAGATGAAAGGAACATGGCCCCCAGCAAGATCAGAAGATAAATGGGATACCACCGGATACTGATGTGCTGGGCTATCAGGCCAAACAGCGGAGGCATCAATGTAATTCCCAAATAGGCAAATGCCATCTGAAGCCCTACAATGGCCTGGGAAAGCTCCTCCCCGAAATTTTTCGGCGTTTGATGCATCAGGCTGGGATAAACCGGCGCACAGCCCAGCCCGATAACAATAAGGCCCAGGCACATGAGAAAATTTCCCAGAGGTGCTATCACCAGCAAAATTCCAATAAGCCCGACACTCTGTCCCTGCCGCACCATCGCCTTGTCATTCAGCTTAATGGCAAGGAAGCCGCTGGCAAATCTCCCGGCCGTGATTCCCAAATAGAAAAGCGCCGCCCATTTTGCGGCAGTCTTTTCTGCCATGCCCCGGGCCATTACCATGTAGCTGGCTCCCCAAAGCCCCGCCGTCTGTTCCAGTGCACAGTAAAAGAAAAACGCGGCCATCTCTGCCTTAACTCCGGAAATCCCAAGAAGCTGCTTCACAGAAGGAGCCGTGTCTTCTGTGGCTTTGAGAGCTTCTGCCTTTGGCTCCCCCTCTGTCTTTGGCTTTCCCTTTGTTTCCTTTTCCCCTTCCCGCCGCTTCTCTTTCCACGCGGACAGGCTGGCAAACAGAAAGGCCGTCAGGGCAATCTGCAAAAATCCCACAATCCGGTAGCCGCTATTCCAGGTAAGGCCGCCAGTGAGACAGGCGCCCATAATATAAGGGCCTAAGGATGCCCCCACCCCCCAGCAGCAGTGGAGCCAGCTCATGTGACTGGCTTTAAAATGGATGGCTGCGTAGTTATTTAATGCGGCATCCACTGCTCCTGCGCCTAGGCCATAGGGAATTGCCAAAAGACACAGTGCCCAGAAGGAGGGCGCTACAGAAAAGCCCAGCAGGGCCGCTGCCGTCAGGCCTACACTTACCGCTGTCACCAGGCCGGTACCCCATTTTCTGGTAATCCTGTCGCTAAGCAGGCTGGAAATCACCGTCCCTATGGAAATAACCATAGAAATCATGCCGGCACAGGAAACCGGCACCTGAAGCTGCAGGTGCATACTGGGCCATGCAGAGCCCAGCATGGCATCGGGGAGTCCCAGGCTGATAAAAGCCAAATAAGTAATTGCCAGTAAAAAAGTCATAATCCACCTCTTGCGTATTCTTGATTCGGATATTATAATAATGCATAAATCCGGTCTGATTCTATCAAAAATCCGCCAGAAACTATGACTATTCTGCCACAATACGCCTGTTACGGAAAGGAATGATTATGTCTGTCAAAGTCCCTGTCTCAGATTTTCATATTAACGTCCTTACCCTGGAAGAAACCGTAGACCATGTGACTCCGGAATTCCCATACATGACCAATCTATGTGATCTCCACGGCTTTCCGGAAAATTCCTTTCCCTGGCACTGGCACAATGAGGTGGAATTTTTCTATATGAGGAAAGGAGAATTAGACTACCTCCTTCCGGGAGGAAGGTACCGTTTTCAGGAGGGGGAAATGGCTTTTATCAATGCCAATGTCCTTCATATGACCGTCTGTGAGAAAGCCCTTCCCTGTGTCCAGGAGGAACATATCTTTCTTCCCGGCTTTATCGGCGGGCCGGAAAACAGCGTTTTTTACGAAAATTACATCCGGCCGGTTACAAGCCAGCCCGGCCTTGAAATCTTCCGTTTTGACAAGGAGCTTCCAGAATATCCGGAACTTCTTTCCCTGTTTCGAAAATCCTTTGATTTGTATACCGGAAAGCCCCTCTTTTACGAGTTTGACATCCGGGAACATATGACCCGGATATGGAAAAAGCTGTTCCTCCTGCTGGAGGAACAGCATCTGTTAAATCCCGATGAAGCTGTCCATAAAAAGGACAGCAGCAAGCGGCTGAAAGCTATGATGGCCTTTATCTCCCAGCACTATCCGGAACGGCTCACATTAGAACAAATAGCCGGTTCCGGCTTTGTCAGCGTCAGGGAGTGCAACCGGTGTTTTAAAGACAGCCTGGGAATGTCTCCTTTTTCCTATCTTATGGACTACCGGCTTCGAAAGGCCTGTGATTTTTTAAGGTACACGGATCTGTCTGTCACCCAGGTAGGCCTGGCCTGCGGTTTTGCCGCTACCAGCTATTTCGGAAAGGAATTTCATAAACGGCTGGGCTTAACTCCCAGGGAATACCGGAGGCAGAGAGCACAGGCGGAAGCGTTTCCTGAAAGGAAGGTACCCTCAGTGGGCAAGGGCATACACGCCCCCTTGTCCACTTAGGGCAGGGATTACCGATGATGTTTTTTGATAAAGTAAAATGCCACCAGAGTCAGGATCACCGCCACTACGGAGCATATTCCAAGAAAAATCTCAAGTCCGCCAATCTTTCCTGCAAGAAATACACTGGTAGGGCCGTCGGCTCCTCCAATGGTAAAGGAAAAGGCCTGCTTTAAAAGTTTTGGTCTCATCATTATCTGACGCCTCCTTGCTTTTTTTCTGTAATTTTGCCTTCATTATGCCATATTTTTCTTTATTTTTCAATAATGAAAAGATGCAGCAAACTGAAACCATCTGACAACGGAACGTCTCTTTGTCTCATTTTGCTGCATCTCTTTTTTTAATTTTTTATATTTCCAAGAACCAGAAACTCATATGGTTCCATTATATAGATTTCTTCTTCCGGTTTTCTTTCCCGTCCTCCATTTTCCAGCAGTATCTTATAATCCTGCCACTGTCCGGCTGTTTTGACGGCCTGCTGTTTTCCATCTAAATTACAGAGAACCACTATCTTCTGTTCCCCTAGTATCCTTTGGTATGCCAGCACCATATCCGTCCCTGTGTCCAAAAAAGAAATCTCTCCTTTTGCAATTACCGGATACATTTTCCTCATGGCAATCAGCTTCTTATAAAATGCAAGGATGGAATCTTTGTCCTTTTGCTGCGCTTCTACCGTAATTTCTTTTCTAAATTCAGAGGATAACGGAATCCACGGCTTTGTCTGAGAGAAACCGCCGTACCTTCCTCCGTCCCACTGCATGGGAGTCCTGCTGTTGTCCCGGGACCTGGCCGATAAAATCTCAAGGGCTTCTTCTTTTGTCTTTCCCTCTTCCAGCAAAATCTCATAATAATTCAGACTTTCCACATCCCGGTATTGCTCTATAGAACGGTAATGGGCATTGATCATCCCAATCTCTTCTCCCTGATAGATATAGGGAGTTCCCCGCATGAAATGGATCATGCCTGCCAGCATTTTCGCCGACTCTTTCCAATAAGCCTTTTCATTCCCCATTCTGCTTACAATACGGGGCTGGTCATGGTTGCACCAAAACAGAGCATTCCAGCCGTCCCCTTTTTGCATCCCCGTCTGCCACTGAATAAAAAGTTCTTTTAATTTCTTATAATCCGTGGCTGCAAGCGCCCATTTGTCCCCATCTTTATAATCCGCTTTCAGATGGTGAAAGTTAAAGCACATAGACAGCTCTTTTTCCTTTGGGGCAGAATACCGAATACAATGTTCCAGAGAGGTAGAAGACATTTCTCCCACTGTTACCAAATCCTCAATCCCTGCATCCCTTACCAGCTCTTTCAAATATTCATGGATATGAGGGCCGTCGCTGTAAAATTTACGTCCATCCCCTTCAAAATCATCTTCCATCTGTTCCGGCTTGGAAACCAGATTAATTACATCAAACCGAAATCCTTTAATTCCCTTTTCTTTCCAAAACCGAAGGATCTCTTTTAATTCTTCCCTGACCTCCGGGTTATCCCAGTTTAAATCCGCCTGCGTCACATCAAACAACCGGAGATACCACTTTTTTAGCGAAGGTACATATTCCCACCCAGGGCCGCCGAATTTTGACTTCCAGTTTGTAGGAGCGTGATCCGGCGTCCCCTCTTTGAAAATATAATACTTCTGATATTTCTCGTCTCCTGCCAGAGCTTTCTGAAACCATTCATGCCTGGTAGACGTATGGTTAAATACCATGTCCAGCATAATACCCATACCCCGTTTTTCACTCTGGCGAATCAGATTTTCCAGATCTTCCATGGTTCCAAAGGCCGGATTGACTTTTCGATAGTCTGCCACATCATACCCATTGTCTCTCTGAGGCGAGATAAAAACCGGGGTCAGCCATAGATAATCTACTCCTAATTCCTGGAGATAATCTAATTTTTCTATTACCCCGGGGATGTCTCCAAGGCCATCCCCGTTGGTATCCCGAAAAGATTTCGGGTATATCTGATAGACTACTTTATTACTGAAATCTGTCACTTTGTACCTCCTATTCCGCCAGTAATAAGGAAAATATCCGCAAACTGCCTACAGGCGCTTCTTTCCCAAAATTGTTGTCAACAAGAAGGGAACTGCAAAAGCAATTGCCATACAAATTGCAAAGGAAGCCATAAACCTGGGCTGGATGGATAAGATACCGGGAATCCCGCCTACGCCGATGGCATTTGCAGTTGTCCCGGTGGCCACACAGACAATTGCCGCAATGCCGGAACCAATCATTCCGCAAATAAACGGGAATCCTCTTTTTAAGTTTACGCCGAAAATTGCCGGCTCTGTAACGCCAAGGTAGCAGGAAATACATGCCGGAATGTTTACTTCCTGGGCCTCCGGATCTTTTCTCTGGAGCCAGATCATTCCCAAAACCGCAGACCCCTGTGCAATATTGGATAATGCGATCATAGGCCACAGCATGGTTCCACCGTAATCTGCAATTAACTGTAAGTCAATGGCATTGGACATGTGATGAAGTCCGGTAATTACCAGCGGGGCATAAATAACTCCAAATACAGCGCCAAATACAGCCTTAAATGTTCCGGTAATTCCGGCAAATACGATTGCGGAGATTGCCGCCCCAATCTTCCAGCCAATGGGGCCTAATACAAAATGTGCCGCCATTACCGACAACAGCAAACTGCAAAAAGGAACAACAATCATGGAAATCACCTGGGGCGTAATCTTCCGGAAGAATTTTTCCAGATACACCAGCGTAAATGCTGCTAAAATGGCGGGAATAACCTGGCCCTGATAACCGATCATATTGACCCGGAAGCCGCCAAAGTTCCACTTGGGGATATCTGCCGCCGCAGTTCCTCCAACCGCATAGGCATTCAGCAATTGTCCGGACACCAGCGTCAGGCCCAGGACGATGCCCAGCATCTGAGTAGTCCCCATCTTCTTTGTTACTGACCAGCAGATACCAACCGGAAGCATATGGAATACTGCTTCGCCAATGAGCCACAAAAAGCTGTCAATGCCTGCCCAGAACTGGCTGATATCACATAATGTTTTCGTCCCGTTTTCAAATAAATATAAGCTGTCAATACAGTTTCGAAATCCAAGAATCAAACCGCCTGTAATAATCGCCGGAATAAGAGGCGCAAAAATCTCTGCCAGGGCAGTGATGGCTCTCTGCAGGCCATTCTGATTTTTCTTTGCCGCCTGCTTTACCGCATTCTTTGATACCCCTTCAATCCCTGCCTCTTTTACAAAGTCATTGTAAAAATCCGCTACCGTATTGCCGATAATTACCTGAAACTGTCCGGACTGTGTAAAGCTTCCCTTTACAACTTTCATGGCTTCAATGGCTTTTACATCTGCTTTTTCCGGATCTGCCAGGGCAAACCTCATTCTTGTCATACAATGCGAAACTGCCGCAATGTTTTCTTTTCCGCCTACCAGATGCAACAACTGTTTTGCGTCTTCTGCATATTTTCCCATCTTTTATTCCCTCCGCCTGTTTTCGAAACTTGTTTAAACATGTTTTCTGATTCTGTTATATCATACTTGTTTAAACATGTCAACACTTTTGCAGGAATTTGTTTAAACAAGTTGTTGACTTTTTTTCTCTTTATTTTTATAATATTTTTATAAGATACGGGGTTCATTTCACAATACCCCCGCAGAGTTCGAGGTGAAGAAAAATGCCAAAAGCAATATATGAAACGATTTATAAAGATTTAAAGCAGAAAATCGAAACAGATGCTTTCGCTTATCAGGAACTTTTACCCTCAGAAAACACATTGATCCAAACTTATAATTGTTCCCGCAATACCCTCCGCCGGGCCGTCAGCTGTCTGGTAGCCGACGGCTATGTACAGACCATGCAGGGAAAAGGAGTACGCAATATCTACCGGCCTGTCGCCCAGACTGCTTTTACAATCGGCGAAATCGAAAGCTTTCGGGAATCTGCCGCACGAAACGGCCACTGCTCCTTTACAAAAGTCCTTTTATTTACTGAGTTTTCTATTAGCGAGAAGCAGGCGCTCTACACGGGTTTTCCTGTGGGAACGAATATTTATTACATCCAGCGCCTTCACTATTTAGATGATATTCCGTTGATTCTCAACCACAATTATTTCTTAAAAGAAGTAGTCCCTGGCCTTACAAAGGAAATTGCGGAAAATTCCATCTATGAATATCTGGAAAATACATTGCACATGACTATTGTAAACAGTAAACGGATCATGACGGTAGAAAAAATGACACAGATTGATGAAAAATATCTGAAGATGAATGCTGAGGATTATAATTGTATGGCAGTGGTTACCAGCCAGACCTACAACAGCGACGGCGTAATGTTTGAGTATACCCAGTCCCGCCATCGGCCGGATTATTTTCGTTTTTATGATAATGCAGTAAGAAAACCGCTGTAGTCCCTGAAATTAAGGGATTACAACGGTTTTTATTATTCCAGTGTAACGCCAAAATGCTCCAGCACCTTATTATGAGTAGTCTCATCCTTCATAAGATATGCTACCATAGGAAGGCTGGTCATGCCTTTTTCCCAATAGCCTTCTTCAATCGGAACTTTTTTAATCCATCTCACGCCAAGAAAGCGCTCCTTCTGCGGATCAAGCTCAGCCTTTGCCGCAGCATTAATCCATATGCAGTCCAATACCGGCTTCTTAATACCATCTTCTTCCACAAGGAAATTTTTTGACAATGCTGCAGCAGATGTACAGAGCCCAATGCCCACAAACCCTCTGCTCTGAATATGGCAGAATACAAAATCCCCTACATGGATATTCATCAGCTTATTCGAGTTTGCATTTGGCGCAGCAGCCGATACAAAGCCCTTCTCACAGGCATCTTCCCAACTGCGGCCATTACTGTATTCAACTGTAAACCTGCGGCCATTGCCGCCCTGAATTCTGATCACAGCGGCATCGTCCCAACCTCCGGCCAGTTCACGGATTATTTCAGGGTTCCAGATAGACTTTGCCAGTTTGGTATAAAGCTGTGCCCGCTCACGGATGGAATCCTTGTCAAATTGGATATCATAGGGCCTAAAGCCGAATTCATCTTTTAAAGCAAGGAATTGAGGGTTATTGGAATAGGCGTGGGAATTAAGGGCCTGGGCCAGGATATTATCGCTCAGGTAATGGGTTACCTTTTCCCTATAGGGCATATTTTGGTAGCTTCTGTTATGATCCAGGGTAAGGAGCATCAGATTTCCCACTTTCTGGCGATTATTCTGGAAGTCTTCTTCATCATTAAAAAGGCTGGCATAGGTTTCATAATCGTCCGGAAGAATATGTTCAATGTCATAGGATGTTCTCGCATTCCGGTCAATGTAGGTTGTAAACTGTGAAGCATATCCCATTCTCACATTTACATAGTCCGTAAACCGTGCCAGCATATGGAGCATGTACCGGCTTGTGAACTGATTCAATCTGAAGCCGCCGATTGCATCAAGATTTTCCGGCATTCTCTCAAGAGCGGCAGTCAGTTTGATTCCTATGGTCTTCACGTCCTGATTTCGGATCTGGCCCATGACCCTGAAAATAAAAGTCTTATTTGTATTCCAGTTAATCTTTTTATAACTGAAGATCCGGGTGGAGGCGAAAATGTCAATAAAGCTTGTTATCATCTTTATCTTCTGTTCCACCGCCTTCTGTGCGTCATCTACCCGCACCGCCGCCATAACCAGATAGTTTTGATAGGTAACGTTCCGATGGGCATTATAAAAGACTGCCTCATATCCCCTGGTAAGAGTTTCAGAATATTCCTTAATGCGAAGATACAGCTTCGCCATCAGCGGCATCTCAACGGTAACCAGCTCTTTATATTGTCTCGACTGAGTCAGATGCATACCAGTACGAGCGTTCTGGCGTACCCATGTATGGAACTTTTCGCCCAGAAGCTCAAAGTCCTGATCCTCAGCGCCCTTTTTCGTATCGCGAATCGTGTTGGAATATTTCGCACGAAGCCAGGCTGAGATAAAGTCAACATCCTCAGCCTTAACTGTCCCGCTGCTCCCTGTATCAAAGGCATTTTTGATACGTGTGATATTCTGCTTCCAGATCTTATTGACAGCATCCCGATCACTCTCGTTAACCTGCTGTATAATAAAAGCTTTCAGCATTTCCGCACTGTTTAAACTTAACCCCCTATCATTCATAGTCAAAAATATAGTATGGGCTTCGTCCTCCGAAGGCGTATCAATTTCCAGGAGTAAAACTTTGCTCTTCAACCAGTAAATAAAATAAGGCAGAGCTTCCCCTTTTAAATCATCCGGAAACACTTCCTCAATATCAGCATACCGCTGCATCAAATTTTTATTGCTCTCATCCGTCGGAACAAAGGCCTTGTTCTGATCCCAGAGCGCCTGCATACACTCATTCCGTCCGGCCACATCAATATTAAATGCCATTGTTCCGAAATCGTCTTTATAGATCAGATTCTTAAAATCTATGGGAAGATAGGGCGCGTCTGGCATCTGATTCTGCAGGTTCTGCAGATAAATCAGAAGAAGTGTCAAAGATGTCAGCCGCTGCTGTCCATCTACTATTTTCCGGGTAGTTCCATTGGTACAGATAATACTGCCCATATAGTAAAAGCCATATTTCTGTACTTCCTTGGGAGATATATGATGTTCCGGATCGTAGTATTGTTGGAAGGTGTCATAAAAATCCATGATCATCTGCTCAATCTGCTTATGGCCCCAGCGATATTCCCTCTGATAATAATCCACCTCAAACCGCCCTCTGGTTAATACCACCTCAAGAGTGTCTGTTTTGTCAATTTTGTTCATAGCACATTACCTCTCCTCATTTTTCCTTCCATAAGGCACAGATTCCTCAGCAGCCATACTCAGCTCCCCGTCAGGCCGGAAAGAATAAGTTGCCGCCTTATGCTCCCATTTAGTTTCCGGCCATATAACATCAGCATTATCCGTCCAGAGTTCACACTGGCTGATTACCGTGCTGATCGCAAACTCATAGTCTTCAGGCGGATAATCATATTTTTTCAGCAGCCGTTTGACCATCTTACGCATAGCTGCTCTGGCTGTTTCTTTTTTCTGCCAATCAATGGTGCGGTTCCTGCGAAGCATCTCTGTCAGCTCCTTTGTAAGGGCCACAAGTTGATCATTCTGGTAAAAATCTTTAATGTGTTCCGGCTTGGTAAGGGCATCATAGAAGGCAAGCTCTTCCTGCGACAGGCCCAGCATCTTTCCATTCTTATAGAGAGCGGCAATTTCCTCCGCTGTTTTTAAAAGCTCCTTGATAACCTCTTCATTGGTAATCAGGCCATTGTAATAAGAATTCATCAGCTGTGCGATTTTCTCAGAGAACTTCTGAGATTGAACCACATTGGTACGCTTATACAGGGTCACCTGCTCTGCCATTAGCTTCTTCAGGATTTCAACCACAATATTCTTTTCCTTCATCCGGGAGATCTCTTCCATCACTGCCGGATCAAACAGGCTGAAATTCTCTCCGCCGGTCTTACTGCTGTCAAACAGATTGATGACACCCTCACTCTGCACCGCCGCCTTTAACAAATCATTAATCTGCTGGTTGATTTCTTTAAGGGAAAGCATCTTTCCCCCGCTGCCTCCGTAAGTGATTTTTATCGCCGCAGAACGTACTGCTTCCATATAGGCGGCCTCATGCCTCTCCCCCTCTGTTGTCATACTGGAGCAGAGAGAATGAGACTGTTTCAAAAGCATGGCTTCCTTCAGGAATAACTCTTTTCGGTCCGGGACTTTTACGTCTAAAACAAAATTCACGCCGCCGGTGATAAGCTTTGCCATAGCAAGAGGGGAACCGCCCCTAAAGCCGCTGAAATCAAATCCATGCAACAGGTCTTTGCAGACCTGCAGCTTTTCCCGAAACTTCGGATAAGCAACTTTGGCAATATTCATATCGCCGTACTTAGACTGATCCCGTTTTGTATATTCTTTCATTGCCGCTTTCAGTGCGGAAGCAATCCCTACATAATCGACAATAAGGCCGCCTTCCTTATCTTTAAATACACGATTGACGCGGGCAATGGCCTGCATCAGGTTATAACCATGCATTGGTTTATATATATACATAGTAGCCAGCGACGGAACATCAAATCCGGTCAGCCACATGTCCACCACAATAGCAATCTTCATAGGATCATCGTTGTCTTTGAATTTTCTGGCCAACTCCTCTTTATGGGCTCTCGTCCCGATAATCTCTTTCCAATTTTCCGGATCATTGTTGCTGCCTGTCATAACAACGCCAACTTTTTCCTTCCATCCAGGGCGCATTTCCAGAATACGGCCATAAATTTTCATGGCAATTGGACGGGAGTAAGCTACAATCATGGCTTTGCCAGTGAGAAGCCCTGCCCGGTATTTCTCATAATGCTCCACAATATCATCACAAAGAGATTTCACCGTAGCATCTGCACCCAAAATGCTTTCCATCTGACCCAGCATTTTCTTACTTTTTTCAACCGTTGCCGCGTCAGATTGCTGCTCTAATATGTCATAAGTAGAATCCATCAGGGACAATGTATTCGGATCCAATCTCAGGTGTACCACTCGGCTCTCGTAATAAACCGGACGGGTGGCTCCATCCTCCACAGCCTGTGTCATATCATAAATATCAATATAACTGCCAAACACCTCCCTGGTGTTTCTGTCTTTTACAGAAATGGGAGTGCCAGTGAAGCCGATAAAGATAGCATTGGGCAGAGCATCGTGAATAATGCGGGCATTGCCGGTTACTGTATGCGCTTCCTTTTCTCCCAATTCATTCTCTTTCATAACGATTTTCTCATCAAAGCCATACTGACCGCGATGGGCTTCATCTGCCATAACAACTATATTGCGTCTCTCTGACAGCGGGCTCTCGCCTCTCTCAAATTTGAACATCGTGGTAAAGATAATTCCGTTGGCGCTGCGTCCATTTAACAGGGATTTCAAATGTTCCTTACTTTCAGCCTGAACCGGAGTCTGCCGCAGGAAATCCGCACACTGGGAGAACTGGGTATAAAGCTGATCGTCCAGATCCACTCTGTCTGTCATAACTATAATAGTAGGACTGTTCAGCGCATCCTGCAGTAAATGAGCATAGAATACCATGGACAGGGATTTTCCAGAACCCTGGGTATGCCAGAATACCCCGCCTTTCCCATCTGTTGCGGCGGCAATCCCAGCCTTTTTAATAGCCTTTTTAACGGCAAAATACTGATGATATCCTGCAAGCACCTTAAAGCGTCCCTGCCCGTTTCCGGAAAAAAGAATAAAATTCTTTAAAATATCCAGCAGCCGTTCTTTCTGGAACATTCCTTCATAAAAAGTGTCAAATGAAGCGTAAGTAATGTCTTCGTAATTGCCGTCTTTCGTCTTCCACTCCATAAAGCGATCCAGGCCAGAGGTGATAGTTCCTACTTTATTTGTGGAAAGGTCGCTGATAACGCAGATAGCGTTGTAGTAAAATACAGACGGGATATCCTGCATATAATTTCGGATCTGGTTATAGGCATTCTCCACCCCTGCTTCATCCTCAGACGGGCTTTTCAGTTCCATCAGCACCAACGGCAGGCCGTTGATAAAAATGATAATATCCGGGCGGCGGTTATTACCATTTTCTAAAAAGGTAACCTGATTCACCACATAAAAGGTATTATTTTTCACATTCCCATAGTCAATCAGACGTACAATAGAGGCGCGTTCTTCCCCTTTTATGAAGAATTTAACGGTGATGCCATTCTGTAAATAGTCCGTGAATATGGCATTCTTCTGAAGCAGGCTGCCGGTATCCAGGTTCCTTAATTTTGAAACGGCCTCGTCCATGGCTTCTGCAGGCAGGCCGCGGTTAATATGCACCAGGCTGTCCCAGAGAACATCATCCAGAAAAGGGCTGGTATAGTCCCTGTCTAAATCCGGAGCATAAAGGTGAGTATAGCCCATATTCTCAAACAGCTCTATAATGGCATGTTCATATGTATCTTCCGTAAATAAACCTGGCATGGTTGCCTCCTGTTTTCTTCATAAAATTCGTATGGGCAATTTTATATATAAGCTAATCATACCCTCAGTGGACAAGGGGACACACGGTTCTGCACCACAGATTTGCGATTCTG
>CAJTOL010000026.1 GCA_910577645.1 uncultured Lachnospiraceae bacterium | reverse complement strand
TAGCTTGGGGAATGTCGGTATAAATATCGGCTAACTGTTTCGCAGTTGCTTTCCCCTGTGAATGTATTTCAAGCAGTAATTTACATTTCACCGGATTTGTAATGCACTCCATAAGCCTATCCGTCATCTTTCACCCTCCTGCGTTGATATATGAAAATATTATCATTTTGATACTAAAAAGTCAATCGACACTTTGATATAACGCAATTAGAAATATGGAACATTTTTTCGGTGCATATTTGGCATTTTTGAAAATCGTAGTAGGAAGTAGAAAAAATATTTCTTAAACTTTTCTAAAGCTTGCAAAGAACGCGAGGCATTTGGGAGGGGTAAACTGCTAACTTCTCTCCAATTTGACAAATCAGTGTACAACAATCAAATATCGTTGCTGTTACAGAATGTTTTCGTCTGGCTGCTGATGCGGTCAGGCGCTTTTTTTGCCCGATCACACCAGCCCAACAAAGCGGTAGTAGATTTTAATGTCCTGATGTCTTTGACCATCTATAATAGTCCGTTCTCCGATTTCAATGCGGTCAATCAATTCCTCAATGATTTCCCAGTTCAATTCCTGCAAGTCCAGATATTGCCGGATTGTTCCGACCCACTGCCTGATATTGGCGATGCCCTGCTGGGCTTTCCGTTCCCCGGCTAACAGCATATCCAGACGTTCCGATTTCTGGATTCGTTCCTGTTCGTTCTTTTGAATCAGAACCGAGAAGGAATCCCCGCTTACCTTTACTTCCTTTGTAAACATAATTGATCACCCCTATGATGTTTTTCAAGCCCTTATTCCTGGCGGTCGATTTTTACTTCGGAGGAAAAATATTGTATTTATATTGTAGCGTACACTTTTATGTACGCCAAGTTTCTGTTCCCTCAAGAGACTTCCACCAATTTCCCCGCCTCCTCATTGCTCTTTACACAGGCAAAAATTGCGTTCATCGCCGGAATCACGCTTTGGGCGGAAATTTCCGGTTCTTTATTCTTTGTAATACAGTCTATAAAGGCATCGATGACTCCTGATTTTGTTTGATTTTCATTCGTCTGGATTTCATCCATATCCCAGCACTGCCTTTCTCCATGACTTCGTTCCAAAACTAACGCGCAAGTCTTATCTTTATACAAGTGGAGAGCGCCTTTCGTTCCATAAATGGACGTGGAATTATCTTCTTCTCCGTAATTTGTCCAGCCTGCATTCATTGTTCCTACTGCTCCGCTTTCCATAATGAATGTACAGAATGCATTGTCATCCACTTCAATAAAATTCCCCTCCGCATCCTTTTTGTCCAATGTCCGTATTATGGCAGAGACCTGTTTCACGTTCTCTCCTAAAAGGTACACCATCAGATCTGTTTTATGGATTCCCAAATCAGCCAGCGCGCCAAAACAACTGCGCTTTTTATCTGTAAACCAGGAATTTTTCCCGTCAATACTCCAGGAATCTGTACCGCCGTGGGAAAAGGTTGTTCTGAAGGATAATACCGTTCCAATTTCTCCGGCCTCAATCAATTCTCTGGCTTTTCTGTGAGCCAATGTCAATCTCTGATTTTGTGCAATCGCCAGCTTTCTCCCTGTTTCCTGCATAACCTTAATCATTTTTTCACATTGCTCTTTTGTAGTTGCCATGGGTTTTTCACAGAGCACATCTTTCCCGGCCCGCATAGCTGCCACTGCAATTTCGCAGTGTGTCACATTTGGCGTCAGAATACTGACTGCGTCAATCTGATCGTCATCCAGCAATGCTTCATAGCTGTCATATGCTTTTCCGTTAAACTTCTTGGCCAAAGCCTGCGCCCGCTCCTTGTTAAGATCATAAAATCCATAAAGATCTGCCATCGGATTTTCATAGTATTCTGGTATGTGCCTGACTTTGGCAATCTTTCCGCAACCAATAATTCCAATTTTTACCATCCTTTTCCTCCATACTTTAAACAGGTTTTTATTCTAAACCGTATTCGCGAAATCTTCTGAGCCTGCCTTCTCTCGTTTTATGCTGCCAGCTTTGTTCTTTCGGATTTCTATCCGCAGGAATACATTCTTTCAGAAAAGCAACACTTCTGGGAAGCGCATCCGGAATGGAAAGTATTTCGCACTCCATCTCAATACTTGCAACATAATCATAGCCGGTCCTGTGCAATTCCGCAAAGATACTTTTCCAAAATTCCGATCCGTGCCCGTAACCAATGGAGCGGAAATTCCAGCTTCTTTTCCGGGGCTCATCAAAATATGCGGTATTGATCAGACCATTTTCTCTCACCTTCCAGAAATCTATATCCAAATCTTTTGCATGCATATGGTAAATCATTCCTTCCAGTTCCCTGATAACCAAAATCGGATCCATTCTCTGCCATAATAAATGGCTAAAATCTAAATTAACGCCGATTTCTTCTCCGCAGATTCCTCTCAATCGTTTCAAAGTCTGCGGGTTGTAACAACACTGCCCCGGATGAAGCTCCAAAGCAATTTTCTTCACTCCATGCAAACGTGCAAATTCCACAAACTCTTTCCAAAAAGGAATCAGCTTCTCTTCCCACTGCCAGCGATACGTTTCTGCATAATCCATGGGCCAGGTAACCGTAATCCAATTTGATAAGGTTGCCTCCTCACAATCGCCAGGGCATCCGGAAAAGCAGTTAATCTGTTCCAATCCTAACTTTTCTGCCAATAGCACAGCATTTTTCATAGAGTTTACGCTGAGTTCCCGAACCGCTTTATCAGGCGACACAGGATTTCCATGACAAGAAAGAGCGGAAATGTGCAAATTATACTGACGAAACAAATCCTTAAATTTTTTCAATTTGTCTTCGTCCTCCAAAAGTTCTTCCGGATTACAGTGGGCAAATCCGCTCTCTTCCCCGCAGCCCAACTCTACCATCTCAATTCCGGCTTCCTGAATCTTTCCCAGGGCTTCCTCCAGGGAATATTCTCTAAACGCATTTGAGTAAACGCCAATCTTCATCCTTTTCCCTCCTATTTTGGCAAAAATGTTTTTTGATACTCTCTAATGGATTCTTTCCACCAGCAGTCAGATGCCTGCTCTTTCACCAAAATATCCTTTAGAAATGAAATGCTCTTGCGGATTCCTTCCTCTTGTCCCATGGTATTATCTTCATGCTCAATGCTAATTGCCCCATTATATCCTTCCTGTGCCAGAGCAATGATGATTTTTCTCCATGCACTTTGACTGGTTCCATTTCCAGGAATACGGAATGAAAAGCTGCGATCTTTATCATCATAAGAATTCATGGTAAAGAAACCATTTTTCCCCATTTCCTTTTCGTTGATATAGGTATCTTTTGCATGGAAATGATAAATGCAGCCAGACAGATGATGAATCGCCAAAGGGATGTCAATCCCCTGCCAAATCAGATGGCTGGGATCAAAGTTAGCGCCGATTTCGTTTCCGCACGCCTCTCTCAGGCGCAGCAGCGTTTCCGGATTATAGACACAAAATCCCGGATGCATTTCAATTGCGATATGAGAAACATTGTGCTCTCTGGCAAAGCAGCAAAACTCCTTCCAATAAGGAATCAATTTTTTCTCCCATTGCCATTTTAACGCTACTACAGAATCAAATGGCCAAACCGTAGTACACCAATGAGGAGCCCTGGAATTCTCTTCGCTTCCAGGACAGCCAGAAAAGCAGCAAATCGTGTCAACTCCCATTTTTTCAGCCAATAAAACTGCATTTCTCATGATCCTGTCATATTTTTCCCCAATCTCTTTTACCGGATGAACCGGATTGCCATGACAGGAAAAAGCGCTGATTTCCATTCTGTATTTGTGAATGGTTTCTCTGAATTTTTCCAGTTTTTCTTCACTATGCAATAATTCCTCCGGATCACAATGATGAATTCCCGGTGTTCCCCCACAGCCGATTTCCACCATCTCTATCCCTAACTTATGGAAATAGTCCAATGCTTCTTCCAAAGAAAGATTGCACATCACATTCGTCAAGATTCCAAGCTTCATGAAAACCTCCTTTTCCTGATAAAACTGTAACCGTTGTCTGAACTGTTACCTAAAAATACTGGTGCATGTTTCTGTAAGCCACATTCAGGCCTTTGCAGATCATTTCTTCATTCCGCTCAAAGGATCTGTCTTCCATCTCCACACAAACACAGCCGTTGTAACCAATATCATAAAGCGCGCTGCTGAAAGCGGCCCAATCAATATCTCCTAATCCCGGTATTTTCGGACTTATATAATTCAGAGGATAGGAAAGCCTTCCGTATTGATCCAGTTTTTCTTTCATGATATGGGTATCCTTTAAGTGGACGTGGAAAATTTTCTCTTTAAACTGATACAGCGGTTTCACATAATCCATATCTAAGATCACACAGTGGCTTGGATCATAATTAAGCCCCAGTTTGTCACTGTCAATCATTTGGAACATCTCATGCCATATAGCCGGTGTACTGGCCAGGTTATTTCCTCCCGGCCACTCATCTCCGGAAAACAGCATTGGGCAATTTTCTATGGCAATTTTCACATTTTCTTTTTCTGCCATTTCTACAATCGGAGACCAGATTTCTTTATATAACGTCAAATTTTCTTCTACTGTCTTGTACTTGTCCCTCCCTATAAAGGTATTGACCATGCCTATGCCAGTTTCTCCTGCCACATGAATCAGCTTTCTGATATGGGCAGCTGCCAATTCGCGCTCCTCTTGATTCACACTCATAGCATTGGGATAATATCCAAATGCCGAAATTTCTATATTTTTATTGCGGGCATACTGGATTTTGTTTTCTATTTCAGCCTCCCTCAATACATTCACATCCAAATGCGTAACCCCCGCATATCTTCTGGATGCTTTGCCTCTCGGCCAGCAGGCAACTTCCAAAGCCTCATATCCAATTTCTGCACATAAATCAACTATTTGAGAATACTCCCAGTTCTCCAAAATAGCGGATAACAGTCCTAATTTCATCTTTCCCACACTCCGTCTTTAAAAATAGAATCCAAGGTATTTCCACCTCAGATTCTATTTTTTATAGCAAATTATAAAATGTTACACATTTCCTCCAAATTGTCTAAGGTTACATCAAGCCAGGCGGAACCATAAATATTCTTTCCGTCCACAGTGATGTCATGATACCCATCAATCCCTAAATCATCACCGGTTTTAATTCCTTCCCCGGAAATCACCCGTTTTCCTACTTCATAACAGGCATACTGGGCCGCGCCCGGATACCAGAAAGCGCCGTATATAATGGTTCCGCTTTCATAATAAGACTTCTGGCCGGAAGCGGTACCTACTGCTAATACTTTTACAGAATCAGCCATGCCAAGCTCTTCAATTGCTCTGGCAACCCCTGTTACATTAGAACTGGAACAAACATAAAACACATCAAGATCCGGGTTTGCCTGTAAAAACTGCTTCGTTACACTGTAGGCGGTATCCGCATTGGCGCCGCCCTCTAAAGGCATAATCCCACCATCACTAATATCATTTGCACACACCATGTCTGAATAATTCTCATTGGCATATTTATAAAAAGCTTCTGACCATGCCATATGCGCCGGTGTTGTCAGTGTGCCAACCATACATGCATACTTACAATCTTCTCCCAGCAATTCTGCCGCTTTCCGGGCAAAGTTTTCTCCGAAAGAGTTATTGTCAAATGCATCTACGTTATAGTCGTTGTTTAACAGACCGGTTCCCTCGTGGGTAACCACTAATGTGCCCTGATCCTGCGCCTGTTTCAATAACGCGTCACAGGCATCGGCTGCAATCGGTACAACGGTCAAAATATCCGGCTGCAGGGCGATTGCGTCAGAGATACATTGCAGCTGTGCTGCAGAGTCCATAGAAGTCGGTCCAATGTAGTGATGCTCCGCCTGGTTTTCTTCTGCCCAGGCCGTGCCTTCCCAGTCCATGGAGTCAAACCAGTTGCTTCCGATTGCTTTTACAACCGTCGCCACAACGATCTGTTCTCCTTCCGGTTCCTTTTCCGCTTTGCTCTCTGCCTTCGCTTCCGTGGAAGCAGCTGCTGTTTCTCCGCTTTTTGTCGTTTCACCCCCTCCATTACCGCAGGCTGCCAATACTCCTGCTGTCATACAGCAAGCCAGTGTCCAAGTTACCAGTTTTTTCATAAGTAATCCCTCCATTAAAACTTTTATTTAAACAGCTTCTGCTGTTTCGTTCATACCTTATACTGCCTTCTCCTGCTCCTTAATTTCATAAATTTTTCCTTGATTTGCGGAGTGCCCAGCAATAAAATCCCTACCAGCAGCAAGCCCCATATTGTATTTCTGGTAAAATTACTGGTTCCTGCCAGCGTCAGGCCGCTGGAAATCACCTGAATACTCAACAGCGCAATAAAAATGTTGATAATTTTTCCTCCTCCTGCAACA
The DNA here is from genome assembly GCA_910577645.1 of uncultured Lachnospiraceae bacterium. Classification (GTDB taxonomy): domain Bacteria; phylum Bacillota; class Clostridia; order Lachnospirales; family Lachnospiraceae; genus UMGS1370. Next base: position 40,047 of record CAJTOL010000026.1, on the reverse strand, counting down.
ATCCATGCGCCTCCCATCAGGATTACCAACATCGCCGTACTTGTCAGACTATTTCCATAATCCGACCGCAGCGCACACATTCTGGAGTAGCTTACCAAGCCTCCCACTGCAGAAAAAAATCCTGAAAGCATGTAGCTCTTCATCAACGTTCTGAAATTGGAGTTTCCGCTGTACCGGTTTGCCGTTGCGTTTGCTCCCAACAGTCTGCACTGTTCCCCATAGGACGTGTACTCAAACACAAAATGTGTAATACCATAACAAATAACTGCCAGCAGCATCAAATACGGAACATTCCCCCATAAGTCCCCGGATCCCAATTTAATAATTGCTTCCGGCGCCCCGACAATCGCCGATCCCTTGGTAATTACTAATGCAATTCCCTGGAACAGCTGGCTGGTTGCACTGGTCACCAGAACTGCAGTCAGCCCCAGACCGGCAACAAAATAGCCATTAATCACACCGCTCAGAACTCCCACTGTCAGAGAAACCAGAATCCCCAGAATCAGACGCATAAACGGATCTGTAATCACATCCCCTAATATCAATCCCTGCATGATACACCCGCCGCAGATAGCGGATAGATTCGCAATCGCCACAATCGAAAGATTCAGTCCTCCTGAAATAACAATCGTAAACAGCGCCAAGCCGTAAATCCCGATTTCCGCCAGCTGTCTGGACATGGATTTAAAATTATATACAGAAAAGAAGCTTTTCGGATTCATAGAACCAATAACTAAGATCAAAAGTACTGTAATGAAAAGTAATGAGATTGTTCGCTTGTCGCAATTCTTCAAATATTTTTTCAATGTTTCCTTCATAATTTTCTCCTTTACGCCTTGCGGAAATGCTTTTCTCCTAAAGTAGAAAATAAAACTCCCAATAAAATCATAGTTCCAACAACAAACGTGATATAATAGGACGGAACTCCTAATAAAATCAAATTTCCTTTGATGATTGTAATAATGGCTACCCCTGCCAAAATGCCGCCTACGGTTCCCTTTCCGTCCTGCATATTGCATCCGCCGAAAATCGCCGATGCAATTACATCTGCGCCTTTATCTGCAATCATGGCCGGTTCAAAGGTTCCTGCGTTACTATAGAAATAAATTCCTGCAATTCCTGCACAGGCTCCAAACAGCGCATAAGCCAGCAGGGTAATCTTCATCGAACTGTACCCGACTCTTTCTACTGCCTGGGCATCTCCGCCGATTGCATATATTCCTCTTCCAATCTGAGTCTTGTTTAGCAGGAGCCAAAGCAAAACAGCAGTAATAATCAATACCACAATTCCTATATTAATATTGGCCATTATCCCGGATGCCGTTTTTATGGAAAAAACAGCTGTAGTTCTGACATTTAACAGTCTTTTGGGCATCAATGCTTCTTTTATGTAAGAGGACTTCATAAAAATAAAAAAGAAACTTCCGAAAATCAGATTTGTGCCAATGGAAACCACAAAACCAGACAAACGATATTTTTGAGCAAGAAAACCGTTTATCATTGCAAAAAAGGCTCCTATAACGCCAGCAATCAAAAACATCGTAAAAAAGTCTCCGTCATATCCAATTAAAGAATAAAACTTCAATGTAACAAATGATGCAACCATCCCAATGCTCATGGAAGACAGGTCAAAGTTTCCCGTTACCATTATCACCATCATCCCCAGCGCTGCAATCCCATTGAAAATAGAATCGTTTATCATACTGACAATATTCGATGCGGATAATACTGCCGGTTCAATACAGGCGAATACAATTAAAATCAAAAAGAACAGAGCCAAACGTATTGTAAGATCGTTTATTTTCAGTGCTTTTTTCATATCCTTCTCCCCCTTACTCTTTCACCAACATTCTCTGTAAGGACTCTTCTTCCAATTCATTGGCTAAATATTCTCCGGTAAATTTCCCCTTATTCATTACAAGCACCCTGCTGCAAACAGATAAGACTTCCATGAGATCATCAGAAATAACAATGATCCCGATCCCTTCCTTTGCCAACCGTTTTATCGTCTCATGAATATTCTGTTTTGATCCAACATCGACACCGACAGTCGGACAATTTAATAAAAGCACCTTTGGCCTGATTGATAACCACTTAGCCAACACAACTCTCTGCTGATTTCCCCCGGATAAGCTGCTTACCGGATTCTCTAAATCGCCTAATTTAATTTTTAAGCTCTCCACCTGGTTTGCAACTTCTTTATAAATGCCCTTTCGGTCTATGATATGTAAAAAATTCTTACTGAATTTTCGGATAATCCCTGCAGAGATATTTTTCCGGATAGACACGTTTAAAAACAAGCCCTGGGTTAACCGGTCTTCCGGCAGATATCCAATCCCCGCATTAACTGCGCTGTCGCTGCCTTTTAGACAAAGCTCTTTCCCTTCCAAAAAAATCTTTCCGCTATCAGGTTTCTGAAGTCCAAATATCGACTCTGCAAGTTCTGTTCTTCCACTGCCCAAAAGGCCGGTAATTCCAAGAACTTCTCCTTGATACAAGTTAAAAGTAATATCCTGATATTGATTTTCCTTATTTAAATGCTCTATTCTCAGCATAGGAGCTTTTTCTATTTTCCCAGGAGAAAAAGGAGTAAACACAACATTGCGCCCTGTCATATAATATGTCATTTTGGTTTCATCAAAATCTTCTTTAGAGCCGTCAATGACATTTTTTCCATCTCGTAAAACGCAGATACTTTCTGCCACTTCAAATACCTCATTCAATTTGTGGCTGACAAAAATTAACGCAATGCCCTTCTTTTTCAGGTCATCAATAATCCGGTATAAGGAACCCACCTCTTTTGCTGTTAAAGCAGTTGTCGGCTCGTCCATAATAATTAGTTCTGCATCCAGCAAGAGCGCTCTGCAAATGGCCACCACCTGCTTTTCTCCGACAGAAAGCTTCCCTACTTCTTTATCCAGAGCAATGGACACTCCTATCTCGTCTATCATTTTTTTTGCCATTTCTCTGTTTTTCTTCTTATTTACAATTTTGTTTTTGTAATAGAGGTTGTATCCCATGGCAATGTTTTCTGCCACTGTCAAGTTTGGAAACAGCGAAAAGTCCTGATAAATTACCTGGATACCGGCAGCGATTGATTGAGTTGGCGTTAAAGATGTATATGTTTTACCTTTTATCGTAATACTTCCCGAATCCGGCGTATAAACTCCGGAGATCACTTTAATCAATGTAGATTTTCCACAGCCGTTTTCTCCAACCAAGCATTTGGCTTCCCCAGGCTTTATTTTAAAGCTGACATGATCTAATGCATGTACTGCCTGGAAGGATTTTGAAATCTCGTTCATCTCCAACAAGTATTCCCCCATACTGTCCTCCTTTTACAAAATTTTTTACATTTTTTGATTTATTTTTCTTATTTTTTATGAAATAAATATAATCTATTTTCATTATTTTGTCAATATATTTAAAATATTTACATTTTTTACATTTCATCTGTACTTTTTTGCTAAAATCTGGTATAGTCACAGTAACAATACTTTTGGAGGTAACCCCATGTCAACAAAACCTACTATTGCACAGATTGCAGAGTTAGCCGATGTTTCTATTGCTACTGTTTCTCGTTTTTTAAATAATACTACTGCTGTTAAAAGCAACACCTCCCACCGTATTATGGAGGCAATCAAAGAATTGAACTATCCTCTCCCCAATGATTTCCTGATTTCCAATAATCAAAAAGACAAGCGGGTCATTTTAATCAATATTCCCTCTGTCTCAAATCCATTTTACAATGATGTCATCAGGGGGGCACAGGAAGCTGCGCTGCGGCATAATTACTACACCTTGGTTAATGTGCAGCACATTAATGCGTTTACCGAATCCAGTTTTTTTAATCTTTTAACTAACATTAATCTGTGTGGAGCTATTGTATTGAACGCTTTAGAGCAGAAATATTTTGACTTGCTTTACAAAACCATTCCGTTTGTGCAGTGTTGTGAATATATAGAAAATCAGAATTTAGTTTCTTATACCAGTATTGATGATATTGAGGCCGCCAGAAAAGTAACCAATTATATTTTATCTACCGGCCGCAGAAAAATTGGGTTTTTAGTTGGACCAGAGCGGTACAAGTATGCCCGCCACAGGAAGCTCGGCTATCTCCAGAGCTTAGAAGCTGCTGATATTCCATTAAATGAATCCTGGATCATCCAGCTTTCTGAACTGGATTTTAATATGGCAGTTTCCTCCACCTATCAGCTAATGTCACAGAAGGAGCACCCGGATGCCATTTTTGCTGTTTCTGATGTATTAGCGGCCGCTGCCATTCGCGGCTGCCGTAATGCCGGCCTGTCAGTGCCTCAGGATGTCGCCGTTACGGGATTTGATAATGTAGATATTTCCCAGGCCACCTCTCCTTCCATCACTACAATCAACCAGCCCAAATATCAGTTGGGCTACATGGCCTGTGAATTTTTATTGGAAAGGTTAAAAAATCCCAATATGCCGCCAAAGCAAGTGTCTCTCAATACCGAACTAATCATCAGAGAATCTACGCAAAAATGATAAGAAAAGGCTTCCGGGGATTCCCCCGAAAGCCTTTTCTTATAGTATTACGGACTTTAAGCTCCCGCCTTCGTATGTCAATCCGAAGTCCAGTTCATAATAGTTTCCCGGTCCATGTCTTTCCATGCCCGGTAAGCTTTTCTTCCATTCCCCTGGCTCACCGCCTCAATGAACTGGTCTTCCACCTCATAGCGGCGGTTGACTTCTTCCACATTGGCGTAAATTTCTGAAAAATCCAACCCGGAGCTTTTGTCCTCCGACTCCCAAAAAAGAGATTCCACCGACCGTATCCCACTGCCCACAGTTCTTAAAAGTAATCAAATGAGTGCCCATAGGCTCCTCCAGATGATAAATCAGCTTCTCTGTACCTGCCTGAAAAAACATTTCCAGCCCATGGGCCGTATAGTTCTTCTGCAGTTGGGGAGAAAAACAATATTCATGTTCAAACCACTTCAGCGTATTCCGATCCCCGTTGTATAAAGTCAGCGCCATCACGGTCAGAGCCGGAACCAGAACAGCGGACGATTCCAGAAAATCCATGCAACACCCCCATTCTCTGTCCTTTATATTCTACAGAATTCCCCTTTTTCTTTCACAGTATAACAAGTTTTTAGGGACAGTTCAACGATAAATGGGCATAGTTTCATTTTCCCCGAAAATGTTCTACCAATTCCAGCTGTTCTTCCTCCACTCCTCTCTTGCTCAGAAATCCCAGACAAAATCCGGCTTACCCTTATCATCTGCCTGTCTGTCATATCCGGTTTTATCAGTGTTACCAGGTCTTTTGAAAGAGCCGCCTGCAATCAGCTCTGAAAAATCCTGGTGAAAGTTAATACAGCCTTGAGTTTTTAGAATCTTCCTTTTATAATAAAAGATGACATGCAAAAGGAAAACACTTGAGAAAGAGACATCTTATGAAAAAAATCCTCAGGCTTGTAATTGCCGATGATGAACCATATATAAGAACCAATCTAAAAGCTTTATTTCCCTGGAGAGAACTGGGATATGAGATCTCCGCCTCCTTCTCCAATGGTCTGGACGCACTGAACTATCTGGAAACCATAGGCGCAGATGTACTGCTGACAGACATTCAGATGCCGGTAATGGACGGTCTCTCCCTGCTTAAGCAGCTTCATAAGCATCAAATCCCTGTCCGCACGGTTATCCTGTCTGCTTACACCGAATTTGAGTACGCAAAGCAGGGAATTCAATACGGCGCTGTGGATTACATCGTAAAGCCCATCAGCTATGAAGAGATTACCGATGTGTTTACCTCCCTTCACCGCGCCATCTGCGGGCCGGGGGCCCAGGAGACTCCGGATACCCTGACCCGGATCATCTGCTATATGGAGGATCATCTGGCTGATGCCACATTAGAAGGGGCCGCATCCCAGATCCATTTGAGTACAGATTATCTGTCCCGGCTTTTCCGAAAAAAAACCGGCATTTCTTTTAGTGAATATCTTCTCAATGCCCGTATGAAGGAAGCCGGCGCATTGATGAAACAGATCCACCTTTCCATCGGCGAGATTGCTTCTCGTCTGGGATATAAAAATCCCAAAAACTTTACACGGGCATTTCGCAATTATTATGGAATGGCTCCCACAGAATACCGCAGACAGACCGATGAGGAGGACAACTTATGATTTCACTGGTAATTGCTGATGACGAAAAGAATATCCGGGAAGGGCTTCGCGATCTGTTTCCCTGGGAAGAACTGGGGATCGCTGTAACCTGCACTGCTGCCAACGGGCAGGAAGCCCTCTCCTATGTAGAAAAATACGGTGCGGACCTGGTGCTGGCTGACATCCGCATGCCTGTGATGGACGGCCTGGAACTGGCCCGGTATATCCAGAAATCCCATCCGGAGACCCGGGTGATTCTCTTAAGCGCCTATACAGACTTTGCCTATGCCCAAAAGGCTTTGCGGCTGGGCGTATGTCAATACATTACAAAACCCGTTGACTATCAGGAACTGACGGATACGATAAAGAACCTGACTTCTCCCCGTACAGAAACCTCTTACCAGGGCTACTATCAGGAGATTGCTCAGAAAATCCTGCGTTACATGGAGGAAAATCCCGCCCATGCCACCCTTTCAGGAGCCGCCGGCCGGGTAGGACTGTCTCCTAATTATGCTTCCCAGATTTTCAAACAGGTATATAATGAAAATTTTTCTGATCGTCTTCTTGCCTGCCGTATGACCCGGGCCAGGGAGCTTCTGGATCAGGGGATAGATGCCCGGAGCGCCGCCTTACAGTCCGGCTACCAGAATTTCCGCAGCTTTACCCAGGCTTTTACCCGGTATTATAAAGCTTCCCCCTATCAATACTGCCAGGCTGCAAGGAAGGAGGATTCTGATGCGTAAAAAATTTTTCTTTGAAAATCTGACCCGGATCCTGATCTTCACATTGCTTCCCACTATTTTGATCACCCTGATCTTCATCGCTGTTTTACTGCCGTCAGAAGAGAAGATTCTCCAGGAAGAAAACCATAATAAGCTGGCGTTGATCCAGGAAAATATGGAGCTTTTACTAAACGATTCCAACAAAGTCATGAATCTTTTGAATCTTCCCACCTATGCCAACTCCATCTATCAGATCTTAGAGGCTGATTCTCTGGATTATATCAATTTCCGGACCTTAACTCAGACCTCTTCCCAGTTAAACGCCATTGTCAATTCCCGCAGCTATATTGACAGCATCTACGTCTATATCCCCAACAGCCGCGGCAAATATCTCACCAGCGGCGCCCACATTTACACTTTGGACGGCTTTGTAGATACTAATTGGCTGGAAATCTGTGGCGGAAATTCCCCCTACCGCCTGATTAGACGGCAGGCCACTATCTATCCCGGGATCAAGACGTCTCAGGATTATCTGACGGTGGTACAGGAAAACAACAAGGGCCATGTAGTGGCAGTCAATATCGTAGTCTCTTACTTTAAACGGCTGTTTCAGAATCTAAACCTGAAAAACGGCGAGATTATCATGTTCGTAGACAACGGAACCCTTCTTCTTTCCTCGTCCCAGGACCGCCATATTCCTGAGATCCTGGAAAAGCTGGATAACGGCGACCACTCCCATACCCCTATGGAGATCGGCGGTATGCTGGTATTTAAAACCCACTCTGCAGGCACCGGATTAGATTTTATCTCCGCTGTCCCCAAAAAGGAGATCTATTCCAACATCCGGCGGCTGATGGCGCTGTCCGTTATCGCCGGCGGAGTCTGCATCATTTTAGCGGTATTATTTTCTATCCGCTATGCCGTCAATGTATCCCGCCATCTGTACTCCATCCTGGATCTGATGGAGGCAGCCATCTCCCACCAGGAGCTTCCCCCTGTGAAAAGCCATGATAACAGCCTTTACAGCCATATTATCACCAATATGATCCAGACCTTTACCCAGAGAGATTTTTTACAGGTCTCTCTTAATGAACAGCGGTTCCAGGCCATGACCCTGGAACTTTCCGCCCTCCAGTATCAGATTAACCCTCATTTTTTATCCAATACCCTGCAGATGATCGATTTTGAGATCCTGCGGATGGCAAAGCGCCCGACAGCCGCCAACGAGATGATCCAGCAGTTGGCCCGTTTCCTTCAGTACAGCCTTTCCTCCCCCAATGCTGACGTTTCCTTAGAGCAGGAAATCCAGGCTACCGGATATTATACGTCCCTCATGTCCAGGCGGCACACCGATCAGCTGGAGGTCCTGTGGGACATTGATGAGGAAGTCCTTGCTTATCCCATCCCCAAACTGATCCTCCAGCCTGTCATTGAAAACAGCATCAAGCACGGCATGCAGAGCCAGGACAGGCCTCTCCATATCCGGATCCAGGCCGGCCCTTATGAAGAAAAAGGCCTTCGTATCCTGGTAAAAGATGACGGTATAGGGATCACCCCTGAAAATTTAAAAAAGCTGCAATCCACTCTCCCGGATTTTGAAGGTTTTCAGGAGTCCCATATTGGCCTTCAAAATCTGTTCCGCAGACTGCAGCTTCGTTTTTCACCATCCCAGTGTTCTATTCTTTTAGATGGTCAGCCTGAAAAAGGCTTTTCCGTGGAGATCCGAATCCGGGATCTCAATACCGGTTTACAGAGATAAAATCTCACTCCACACCCGTTCATCCACCAAAATCCCATTGGCCTGATTGTCCTTTTTTGCCTCCCCTGCCTTCTGTCCGGCGTAAGTAATGCGATGGGTTTTGTCATCTTTTTGGGAAGCCAGAAGATCCGATACTGCATCTTCTGCGATCCGCTCCGCCTCTGCCTCCGGCACCAGAGCTTTATAGTTAATGGCCAGGAAAATCTGGGATACCCCATGCTCATCGCCTTCCAGCTTTCCGATCTGGCAAACGTTGTTTCCGCCGGAGCAGGCGGATGCAAAAACATCCAGCAAAAAGGACATGGCCGCGCCTTTCCAGTATCCGGTGGGAAGAATCCGCCGGGATTGGATGACTGCTTCCGGCTCCCGGGTCAGATTGCCTTCAGCGTCAAATCCGGCGTCTACAGGCATCTTTCGCCCCTGCAGGCATGCCAGCTCCAATGCGCCGTAAGAAAACTGGGACATGGCGGCATCTACTATCAAATGGCCGCCTTTTCTGGGAAATGCAAAAACAATAGGATTATTACCCAGGCGGGAGTCTATTGCGCCCCAGGTAGGCATATTGGGTATGGTGTTGGTAAAGCAGATCCCAGCCATTCCTGCGTCGCAGGCCTGACAGCCGTAGGTAGCCGCCCGCATCCAGTGATTGGTGTTCTTTAATGCCGCCAAGCCGATCCCATGAAGCTTTGCCTTTTCTATGGCCTGTTCCATAGCGTACCAGGCATTTATCACCCCCAGCCCCAAATGCCCGTCTATCCGGACCATACCGCCAAATTCGGCTATGGTCTCCGGATCCGCCTCCGGATTTACGATTCCTTCTTCTATGTTTCTCACCAGCCTGGCAAAACGGTTGATCCCGTGGGTGTAAGTTCCCTCCAGAGAATTTCGCCCCATCTCATGGGCCACCTTCTCCGCCTTCTCCTGGCTGCAGCCATGCTTTATCAAAATCTCCTGCATGGTCTTTTTTACTTCTTCAAATGCTAATCTCATGGTCCGCCTCCTATCTGTTTCCCTATGGCCATAAAACTTTCCACCTGTTTCTCAAAAGATACCCCCAAATATCCCGGCGCGCTTTTCTCCCACTCCAGAGAGAAAAAGCCCTCATACCCTTTTTCCATCAAAAATCTCATAATATGTTCCACAGGAATCCGTCCTGTGCCGATGGGGCTGTAGATTCGTCCGCCGGGAACCGTCTCCACAATATCCTTAATATGGACATGGTAAATCCGGTCTCCCACCAGCTCCCAAGTCTCCTCTATGGACTCCCCCATATCCCAGGGGTGGATAATATCCAAAAGCACGCCTATTTTTTTTGACACACCTTTTAAGAGCCGGGCCAGGGTCCTGCCGTCTTTTACCGAGTCGTGGGTCTCAATCGCCACTTTCACCGGGCTGTTTTCCATCTTCTTTGTCACCGCATCAAAACCTGCACGTGCTTGATCCATAGCCTGATCCACAGTCATCCCTTCCGGTACCGGCCCCATAAAGGTCCGCACCGTCTTTGCCCCCAGAAATTCTGCCAGACAGAGCATCTCTGAAAGCTCCTCCGCCTGATGGAGGACGCCGGAAAGGTCCGGCTGATAGAATCTGGTGTAGGCGGTGAGACAGGGAATCTGAAGGCCGGATTCCTCAATCAGCCGCTTCACATGCAGCAGGTAGGAGAAGGAATCCCCCACCCCTGCATGGCTATGCTCACGGCCCCTCAGCTCAATGCCGGAAAGCCCCCATTGTTTTGCAACATTTACCGCTTCCTCAATAGTCTTTTCCTGAATTGACAGGGTGGTATAGCTTAAATTCATCGGCATCTTCCTCACAACCAAACTATGTTATTGTTTCTGGTGATCTCATTCATCCTCTGCTCCGGATCCAGCTCAATAAAGCACCCTTCCAAATTAATTCCTCTGGTCCATAGGGGGATCTCCATGGTCTTGGGATAAAGATCCGAAGGCGCCGGGATAGGCGGAATCTGGCTGGATCTCAGCACATTCCCGTTGGGGTCTTTTAAGGCCAGGGTGGTAAGAACACTGTCCCGGCCGCCAATATTATGAACCATTACACGGATACAGGAATCCTTCACGATGATATCCTCTTTTTCGATGGCAAGGTCCGGCTGCTCCCAGTAGGGAATGCCCGGCTCCGACAATGTCAGCTCTACTGTAGTATAACATCCGGGTTCAAAGACAATCAAGACAGAATCGAATCGCCTTCCCTCCACTTTGCTCACAACGATATCCTTTGATTCGCCAATCATCCTGCCGCAGCCCTGTTTCATCTCCCAGATACCTGGCAGCACATCCTCAAAGGTCATCTTTGCCGCGACGGTTTTGTCTGTCATATTATAGGCGCTGAAGCAAATCTGATCCGGCGCGCCTTTTGTCACCAAAACCGCCACGTCCGTCTCTTCTCCCGGCGCAAACTCCCAGCGGATGAAATGCCTGGGGTACAGGGAGAATCTTTCGTGTGCCACGCCGCCAATCCGGTCTTTCTGAATCTGGGCAATATCAATCACTCCCCGGTCTACCCAAAGCTGTCCATCGGTGTTAATGTATTCCCGCAGCGCCGCCTGTTCTAAAAGCTTTTCATAGGCAATCTTCGTCTTCTCTTCCAGCTCTCTAAGGCTTTTCCAGGTATCCTGCTGCCGTTCATAGAGCCCGTCTGCAATGGGCTGCAGGTATTTTCGGTCTCCTGTAAACTGCCATGCGGCATAAAACAGGGGCCACTCTCTGGTTCGCTCATGAACCTGATCCTCATCCGTCTCAATATCGATCTGTACATGCAGTCTCCCGTCATAGTAATGATCCATCATGGCATCTGCCATCTCCAAAACCAGCTTCTTTGCCTTGGGAGAGCCGTTATAGCGAGCCAGCATATAGGTTGGGTGCAGCACATGGAAGGAATCCGACGCCGAATAATGCCATGACTGCTCCAGAGCTATACGAGTCCCGGAATAGTAGCCGGACAGCATATGGCGGTGGCCTTTTGCATTATAGCCGGTAACATAGTGGAGGCCTCGGGCGTTTTCCATGGCCCGTTCCAGATATTTGGGTGAATCCGGCATAAGCGTCAGGCACTGGCCCAGACACTGAATCCCTTCTTCCAATGTATGAAGCTGATCGGTCTGGATGGCGCAGAGGCCGTTGGAGAACATCCCCTGATCGTAGAAGGCCTCCAGTTCCGTTGCCAGTGAAGTTTTAATTTTCTCCGGCATACATCCGGTCATAGCCGGTCCCGGCCACCAGGCGGTCAAATCGCCGTCATCTGACAGGCCGCCGCCAAACTCACCGTTTTCGATCTGACGTTTGTCAATCCACCAGCGGATATAGCGCTTTACATATCCCATGTACTCTGTCTGACGCCATGCCCACTCCGGCACCCCCTCCGGACAGGGGGACAAGCGAAATTCCGGTTTGTTGGTTTTAAATTTATCATACCAGTATTCCTGAGCCAGCCTGTGCTCCGGGCATACCGTCAAAAGATCCATGATATCCCTCTTAAACCGGTTAAACAGATTGAAATGTTCATTAGAAGGATTCTCTTCCACCAGATTGGCATAGTTATCCTTTACCTGGATCCAGCGGTCAGCAATATGCTCTTTTTTCCCTTCCTCACGGTCTTTATACACAATCTCCGCCCAGGAAGATGCCATCTCCCCCTGGCTTACCTTTGCGGAAAAGGCAACTGACACATACAAGATTCCTCCATCCGGCAGGATCCGGTCTCTCATATCCAGCCAGATATCCTTTTCTTGTCCCGGCCGCACTGCAAAGGTAAACTGGATCAGATTCCGGTAAATCCACAAAGGATCCTTTACCTGAATATTGACCAGAATGTAATCCCCGTGAGTAATCGCCGCAGACAGTGCCGGAAGGTGGAACACCAGACCGTCCATTGCCTCGTCTTCCTGCTGCCTGTAAGGCAGGAGCATATGACAGACCGGAAGGGATTTGCCAGGATCCTCTGCCGCCGCTTCTTTCGGCTCCTCTAAGGTTCCATAGAAGGTCTGCCGTTCATCTTCCATATAACGCCCTTTTAAAAACTTCTCCGCCTCTAAAAAGGCATCCTTTTTTGCCTCAGATTCCGCCGGCCTGCCGCTAAGATAAAACCGCTCTTTTCTGGCCTCTTTTGGACAGCATCCGGGCTCTACCAAAAGCAGGGTAATATCCCCGATAGGCTCCTCTATCACATCATTGGTAAATGTTACTTCCACGTTCCGCACCGGTTCCGGAAGGCGCAGTACACTGCGCTCACAGGAAAGCCTTCGCCCTTCGTACTGCTCTTCCATCCGTCCATGTATCCGCAAAGTCCCTTCTGCAGAACCGCTGATCTCCACCTGGTTAAAATATTCGTCTGCCAGAGGAATAAAGGTAATCTCTTTTCCGGAAACAGAATAGCAGTCCCAGTCCGGAAGCACAAAGTAGTCGCACCGCCCCGGCAGTCCGGACCGGTTATAAACCCCGGGCCAAGTAGTCTCACGGATCCCGTCACAGCCCTTCCACCACCAACGCTTCTGATCCCAGGCATCGTGGATCTCTACCTTCCGGACTTTGGTATACCGATGGGAAATGGGGGCGGGGATCACCTCAGCGTCAAAGCCATACCGTCTCTGCCAGCGGTCATTCTGGACCCTGTCTTTTAAGTCTCTTTCAGGCAATGGGGAAAGCGCCGGCTCCTCTGCCCTGCTCAGAGCCTCCACCTGTTTTTCGTCAAGCATCCGGTCATAAATGCGGATCTCATCAAAATCCCCGGTACGCATATAATTATAGCTGGACTGCACCTGAGCGTTGCTGATGATACGGGAATGGGTTCCAAACTGGTCAAGTCCGGCATAAAGAAGAGCTGTCTCATCTATGGATCCTGCTTTTTTTCCATCAATATAAAGTCTCACCCCCACAGTCTCATCCCAGGTAAAAGCAATATGGAACCATTGTTTTGGCGACGGCAGAGTCTCAAATTTGTGAGAAATCCGAAGACGGCTTAAATTGATATCCGTAACAAAGGCATCAATGCCGCCGCCATTATAATCAATTCGCATAAACAAAGCGTCCCAGCTGCTGTGATCTGCAAAAGACACCCGAAACAGCGGGAATTCCGTTTCTCCTAAGGGGGTGCGGCTCCTCCAGAAAAAGGCTACGGTTCCTTGCTGGGAATAAATGTTGCCCGGTGCCCAGTAAGCCAGAAGCTGGGTTGGAAGGCAGCGAAGGGCTTTTCCCTTTACGCCGCTGTCAATGATTTCTATATCTTTAAAAAAGTTGGGAACCGGATCCCCTCCGGCTGTCTCCGGACAGCTTCCCTGCTGGCCGGACAGCCGGAATAACAAACCTTCCTGTTTCTCCATATTCTTAATCCTCCTGATATAATAGTGAATCTCTTATCCTTTCAAACCGGATGTGGCAATGCCGTCAACAAAATATCTCTGTGCACAGAAAAACAAAACAAATAAGGGTATCACAGAACAGACGGACATAGCCATAACCTCATTCCATTTTACCGCCTCTGTAGATGCGTCAATAGAAAGCCGCAGGCCCAGAGACAGTGTAAATTTTGCCGGGGTATTGATAAAAATAAACTGGTTATAAAAGTCATTCCAAGTCCACAAAAACTGGAACAGACCTGCGGAAAAAACAGCCGGCTTCAAGATGGGCAGCAGGATGTGGATCAGGATCTGGAAGGAATTACAGCCGTCCATCTTGGCAGATTCATCCAGCTCAGAGGGGACTCCCCGCAAAAACTGAATAATCATAAAGATGAAAAATGGATAGGCGGCAAAGAGGGCCGGCACGAAAAACGGCAAATAGCTGTCCAGCCACCCTATTTTCTTAAAAAGCATGAAACGAGGGATAATGATAACTGTATTAGGAAGCATCAGGGTGGCCATCAATACCAGAAACAGAATCTTCTTAAACGGAAAATCAAACCGTCCGAACCCATATGCCGCCAGAGTGCAGCTAATTACCGTAGCTGCCACCACCGGGATTACCAGAACAAACGTATTGATAAAAAAGTTTGTAAAAGTAACCGTGCCGGTAGCGCCGCTTGACCAGCCATTTGTATAGTTTTCAAAAAGCCACTTCTCCGGCAGGAGATTTGAGGAAGCAAAGATCTCGTTACTGTTTTTAAAAGAAGCAAACACCATGAAGATCACCGGGTACAGGAGAAAAAATCCCACGCTAATCAGGATGATGTGACGCCACAGATTTTGTTTTTGTTCGCGTTTCATTTATTTTCCTCCTTCATCTGCGTAGTATACCCATGCGCTGGAAGAGCGGAACACCAGCAGAGTCAGAGCCAGGATTACCAAAAAGAGAATCCAGGATTCCGCACAGGCATATCCCACTTTATAGTACTTAAATGCGTCATCATAGAGTTTCATACCGATGATGTAGGTCTTCTTCATAGGGCCGCCTCCGGTGATGACGAATGCAGAGGTAAAATTTTGAAGCGCCTGGATAGACTGCATGATCAGGTTGAAGAACAGAACGGAACTGATCTGAGGCAGGGTGATATTGAAAAACTTCCGGAATCTTCCTGCTCCGTCCATCTCCGCCGCCTCATAAAGGTCGGAAGGGATTTGCTTTAAAGCAGCCAAAAAAATCACCATGGCAGAACCGAACTGCCATATCTGAAGCATACTTAAAGTAAAGAGCGCAATATCCGGATCCGTCAGCCAGTTTACTGCCGGAAGTCCGAAAATCCCCATAAACCGGTTTATGGCTCCGTCTTTCATAAACAGCACGCGCCACAGTACGGACACCGCCACGCTGCCGCCCAAGATGGAAGGCAGATAATACAGGCTTCGGTAGATGCCAATCCCCTTTACCTTGGCATTTAATATGCTGGCGATAAACAACGCAAAAGCCAGCTTTAACGGCACCGACATCAGAGCGTAGGCGCCTGTAATTTTCATCGTCTCAAGAAACTGTTTATCTGCAGTAAATAAAGTTATGTAATTGCCAAGCCCCACAAACCGGGGCGTATTCAACAGGGTATAGTTGGTAAATGAGTAGTAAAAGGAAGAGACAAAAGGATATAGCTGAAAGCACCCAAATCCCAGGACCCACGGCAATATATATAAAAAGCCGGTCCACTGTTTGACTTTTTTTCTTGCCGGATTACGCTTTTTGCTCATAAAAGTCCTCCATTTTCTGAAAAGCAAAGGCTGCCGCAAAAGGAAACCACAGGCTTCCTTATTTCTTTTTGCAGCAGCCTCATAACCAATTATGCGGGGCAACCGGGTTTATGCGGGATTCGCCGCTGCGATCTGTGCAATCCGATCCATCACTTCCTGTGCTGCCTCCTCCATGGAGCCGTACTGTTTATAAGCGATCTTCTGCATAATTTCGGTCATCATAGCTTCCACTTCTGCGTTGTTGGACCACGCGTTTACTACGCTGCCGGAGTTTTCCAGAGAGTAATTTACGTTCTCAACCGCAGATGCATCCAAAAGCTCCTTCTCATTGCAAAATGCTCTCAGGTCTTCTCTTGCCGGTACAGAATAGGTATCCAGAAGATTCTCTGCACCTTTCTCAGAGTTGAAAATGAATGCCAGGAATTTGGCTGCCACATCCGGATTGGCACAATTCTTATTCACTGCAAAGAGGCAGGAGGGACGGACTTCGATGCCGGACTCTTTGCCCCCCTTCAATCTGAGGCAGCACGAAACCTGTAGTGGTATAGGCGCCGCTTTCGTCTGCCCGCCGTGCGGACATATCTGTCATAACAGAGGTACGGCCCAGGATCATAAACATCTCGCGGTCAATCCAGGCAGGGTTCTGAGTCATGGTGTTGTCATAGATACCACTTTCTTCAATAGGCTGGAAGATCTGTTTCTCATACAGCGTATTGACAAGAGAAAGCGCCTCTGCCAGCTCTTCTTTTGTCACGCCTACCGTACCGTCATCATTGATAAACTGCTTGCCGGTCAGCTGACGCAGGTATGTTCTCATGTAGTACAGTCCGCATTGCTTGCTGTCTGTACAGGCCAGATACTGTTTTGGATCTGCTTCGTGGACGGCCTCCCCCAGGGCAATGAGATCATCCCAGGTGAAATCCTTGTCATTCATATCAAAGCCAAATTCTGCCAGCTTCTCCGTATCTACCAGGGATCCCATCCCGTTTACTCCGGCAGGAAGGAAGATAGTGCCCTGATCAAACCTGCAGAAGTTGTCCATCAAATAGGAATCAAAGCCCTCCAGATCCAGCAGCTCATCATATACGCTCAGATCTACGAAGAATTCTCCCTGGCTGATGATGCTGGATACCCAGGGCTGATCCACTGCCATAATATCTGCCGCTGCGCCGGAGGTCAGCTGCATGGTGAATTTATCTCTGTAATCGGCAAATGCAGAATACTCCGGTTCAATGTTTACGCCAGGGTTTTCTTTCTCAAATTCATCAATCAGGGCTAACAGCCGCTCATGTCTGGAATCACCGCCCCACCAGGACATACGAAGGGTCACTTCTTCTCCCTTTGCTGCTGCCTCAGTCTCTTTTCCAGCTGCAGATGTCTCTGCTGACAAAGCAGCGGTGGTAGCCGGAGCCTGCTGGGTACGGTTGCTGCAGCCTGCCATCAAAGCTGCTGCCATTGCTGCTGCCAACACGCTGCCTGTCATTTGTTTCCACTTTCTCATCACAATATCCTCCTTTTTTGAAGATGGTTGATTCTTTTGAAGATATATTTATGCTACCATGTTCCGCTATTTCTCTCAATGTACCTGCAAAACAAAAAGGTATCACCAGACGACCTTCCGGAAAGAACTTTGAGTCTGTTACCTGAGCCCTTCTTTAATTTCCTTTCCAAAGGATAGCTTGCACCTATAGGCACATAATGATACAATGTGTCTATAATACAAAATGGAAGGGGTGATACTCCTATCAGAGATACTTTTCAGAATTTGCGCCAGATTTTACAGGGGGAGACTTAATTATGAATAATTTAACCATAAAAATGTCACAGACCAGCCAGAAATTCTGTCCCTCTGTGACATTTCTCTTTTAATGAATTTTTGAATTTATTATGCGTTTTTCCAACGGCATTCCTTTTACAGCTATGTTTGCATATAATAGCTTTTACCGGTTCCTCCCGGCCTGGTCAAAAGGCAGTGGAGGCCATGCCGGGGATATAAAGTTTAAGAGATTTTTAAATATCAAGGGCTCCATGATACCCCCAGTATACAGCATTGGTAATTGTAGATACTTTTGCCGCGTCTCCGATCACCCTCACAAACGGAGCCCCATCCTGTAATTGATCCACCATATCTGTTCTGGAGCGCTGTCCCAGTGCACAGATGACGGTATCGCCTGGCACAAGATGCCGTTCCTTATTGCTGTCCTCACAGACAATCCCTTCTCTGGTCACCTCCAGGCCTTTATAGCCTGTATGTACCGTAACATATTTTTCAACTTCTTTTAAGAGCAGGGGACGATGTCTTACATTTGCATCCGGGGCCAGTTCATCCCGCATTTCCACCAGATGTACGTTCTTTCCTTCCATTCCCAGATAAATGGCACATTCACAACCTGCCAGACCGCCGCCAAAGACCACCACATTCTTTCCAACCTTTTCTTTTTCCAGATAGTAATTATTAACAATCACCACGTTGTCTCCCTGCAGGCCTGGAATGGGCGGCACAAGGGGCGCGGAACCTACGGCTATAATCAGCGCGTCCGCCTGCTCTTTCTCAGCATATTCTTTTGTTACTTCTGTATTCAGGCGGATCTCTGCTCCCGCCTGCTCTGCCAGACGCCTGTAAGTGTTGGAAAGCTCATACATTTCCTGCTTAAAGGGCAGGGCCTGTTCGCTTTTCAGAATTCCTCCTACCTGTGATTCCTTTTCGCAGAGAATGACTTTATGCCCCCGCCTTGCCGCCGTATATGCCGCATACAGGCCGCCTGGTCCTGCCCCCGCAATCAGAACCTTCTTTTTCACCGGAGCAGGAAGGATCTCGTCTCCTTCCATCTCCCGTCCAATCAGCGGATTCACCGTACATCTTCTTGTAGAAGTTGCGGCTCTCTCTGCCATGCAAGTAAAGCAGCGAAGACATTTTACGATTTCTTCCGGCCTGTTTTCCGTTATCTTTCTCGGCAGAAACGGGTCTGCCAGAAGAGCTCTTGCCATGTATACCACATCCGCTTTTCCTGACGCAATAATCTCTTCCATCTGCTCCGGAGCATTTAAGCCGCCGATAGTCGCTACCGGAACCGATACATGCTTTTTAATCTCTGCCGCCAGGTAAACATTGCAGCCGTGTTCTTTAAACATAGAAGGATGGGTATCTCCAAACCCTCTCTGGTAAGTCCCTGCAGATACGTGAAGCAGATCAATATACGGCTCCAGCTGCTGTGCAATGCGGCAGCCTTCCTGGATATCATATCCTCCTTCAAACAACTCCGAACCGCTCATACGAAACTCTACCGGAAAGAAGGGCCCCACCTCTTTTCTGACTGCCTGTAAAACTTCCACCGCAAAGCGGCAGCGATTTTCCAGACTTCCGCCGTATTCATCGTTACGTTTATTAAAATACGGCGATAAAAACTGATTCAGCAGCCAGCCGTGTCCGCCGTGGATCATCAGCATTTCAAATCCTGCCCGTTTTGCCAGCCCCGCCACATGGGCATAGGAGGCGGCTATCTCCTGAATCATCTCTTTGGTAAGAGCCTTTACCTCCACTCCATCAGGCCGTACCGTATCTGACGGTCCCCACTGATTCATGGATTTCTGCCTGCGTTTATCTGTCATATAAGTTCCTGCATACATACCGGAATGGGACAGCTCCAGGCTGGGGATTGCCCCATGCCTGCGGATTCCGTCTGCTGTATAAGTGGCAGACGCCAGTGAATTTAAAATACTTTCGTCCAGATGATAAGCATGGCTTCCGTCTGTGGCAGGGTGCACCATAAGCTCGCTGACCGTAACGGCTCCTGCACCTCCTTTTGCCCTAAGCTCATAAAATGCAGTGGATTTTGGACCTATGCAGCCGTCATTACTGATATCCGTCCCTCCCATAGGCGCGGAAAACATACGATTTCGGAAAGTTGTTCTTCCCAGAGTGATGGGTTTGCAAAGATTGGGATACATCCTTTTCATTCTCTCATTCTCCTTTTGCTGTGATTCCATATGTTTCTATGATTATAAACATCTTTTACCACCTCGCAGGCTTTCTGTACAGCTACTCAAAAAGCTGTCCCAATCTTTCTCTGGTAAATCAATAATGCATCATCGTCGGAAGCCAGTCTGACATGGCCGGGATAAAGGTGGTTCCCAGAAGCACTAAAATGTTACAGGCTATAAACGGCAGCGCGCCTTTGGCTATTTTGGTCACAGACATTCCGTTAATTTTGTTGCAGGTATTTAAACACATTCCTACAGGCGGAGTCACCAGGCCGATTGCCAGGCCAACGATAAAGATTGCTCCAAACTGCCAGTCGCTGACTCCAATCTCCCTCATAACCGGAAGAAGGATTGGAGCAAGCATCAGAATAGCAGGAGACACATCGATGAAGGTTCCCAAAAACAGGATTAGCAGGTCAATCAGCAAAAGCAATACCCACTTTGGCATATCCAGCCCAAGGAAGAACCCGGATACGATCTGCGGTATCTGCATCATAGTCATCAGCCAGGTAAAGATGGTAGAAAAGCCGATGATAATGGTGATGGATGCAGAGGAAATTAGGGTCCGGCGCAGCGCTATGATTATCTTTTTTACAGTCAGCTTTTTATAAATGAACATCCCCAGGATCAGGGAATAAAGCACTGCGATTCCCGCTGATTCGCTGGCTGTACAAATTCCCAGAGAGACCGATAAAACGATGACTAACGGCATTAAAATAGCCGGAAGGCTGTACACCATGGTATGGACAAACTCCTTGAAAACAAAAGGAGGCTGAACCGGATGGTAACCTTTTTTTCTTGAGATTACATAACATACTATCAACTGGAGCACCCCTACCGATAAGCCGGGGATCAAACCTGCCATAAACAGGGCGCCTACCGAAGCGCCGGAGATCATGGAGTACATAATCATTGGGATGCTGGGCGGCACCACCATGCCCATAGTAGAGCTTGCAACGGTAACCCCTGCCGCAAATTCCGGCGGATACCCCCGTTTTTCCATCTCCGGGATCAGAACAGAGCCAAGTGCGGAGGTATCTGCTACAGAGGAGCCGGAAATACCGCCGAAAATCATACTGGCAACGATGTTCACCTCACCCAGGCCGCCCCGGATTGGGCGCACCAGATACATACAAAAATCCAGCAGCCGCTTTGTAATCCCGCTCTCATTCATCAGTTCCCCCATGAAAATAAACAGAGGCATGGCAACCAATACATAGCTGAAAGATCCGGACCAGATCCGCTGGGGTATCATAGCCAGAAACTGGGGCGTCTCCGCTCCCATGTAGGTAATGCAGGATGCCCCGATGGCAAATGCCAGCGGAACACCCATCAGTGCAAATACAATCAGAGCAAATAAAAGATATACCATTACCATAGTTTACAATCCCTCCTCCTCTTCATAAACCGGTTTCAGGAATTCCAGATCCACATTTTTTATAAGACTGTATATCTTTATCAGAACACAAATCAGGCTGATGCCTACGCCAATAGGCATGATTCCATATATATACACATATTTAATACGCATTCCGTTGGAAATGGTCTTGCCAGCCACCCTGATCCATCCAATGGCATAATACTGAAGGATTGCCAGAGAGATTAAAACAATACTATAGTTTACCACATTTACCCATCGCTGGATGTGGGGCGGTATTTTTGCAAAAAAGAAGTCAATCAATACATGTTCATTTTCCAGCACGCAAATACCGATCCCCCAGAATGTGGTAAAAGTAAACACCAATGTAATCAGTTCTTCCAAAAATGTAAATGAGATATTGAAAAAGTATCTCATAATAACCGCAAAGATAACTCCGGCTGCCACAAACGCCATAGCTGCAATCCCCAGAGCCACGTAGCACCGGTAAAGCATCTTCCCTTTCTTCTGCAACGATGTCACTTAAAATCCCTCCTCTGGCTTTGATTTACCAGGACACTTTCTTGCCGATCACAGCCAGCATCTCATCCAGATCTTCACGGGTAATTCTTCCGCTTTCAATATACTGCTTCCACACTTCCTCTGCCTGGGGGCGGAAGGACTCTCTCTGCTCCTGGGTCAGAACGGTTACTTCGCAGCCGCTGTTTTTAATATGCTCAATGTAGTTGTCATTTTCCTCATCCGTAATCCGGCTGTTCTCATCCATCATCTCTCTGGATGCCTCAGCCAGCACGGTCTGATATTCCTCCGGAAGGGAATTCCACCAGTCCAGATTTACATACATAACCTCTGCACAGAACATGTAATCAATGATAGAACAATATTTCTGAACTTCGTAAAACTTCTGAGAATCAATGAGTGCCACCGGGTTCTCCTGGCCATCGGCGACGCCGGTCTTTAAGGCCATGTACAAATCTGTAAAGGGAACCGATACGGTAGATGCGCCAAAGGACTTCATAGAAAGGTCAATTACCTCCAAAACCGTACGCATTTTCAAACCTTCCATATCAGATGGTGATAAAATCGGGCGGACATTGTTGGTGATCTGCCGGAATCCACTGTCATCCCCCACCGCCAGCACTTTCATGTTGTGCTCTGTCTCCACGCTGCTGAGCATATTTTTTACGAAATCGCTGTAGCACAAGGTTCTGACCTCCTCCAGGCTGTCACACAGCATAGGCAGAGACAGCATGGTAATCTGCGGCAGATACTCCAATTCTCCGCCCCGGACTGCCTGCAGAGTCCCCATGGAAACCGCTTCTGTCATCTCTGTCTCATTTCCAAGCTGCCCTGCCGGATAGATCTCTACCTGAACGCCGCCTCCGGTTTTCTCCTCCACGGTCTTCTCAAACAAAAGCAGAGACTGGTGCCGCGCGCTGGTGGTTGCCTGGGCATGTCCCACCTGCATGGTAAAGGTCTCTCCCGGCGCCGGAGCTTTTTCTGCTTCTCCACTGCCGGAACCATCTTTCCCGCCGGATACTTCCTGGCTGGCTGCCGGAGCCTCCGTCTTTGCCGTCTCTGTCTTTCCGTTGCCGCCGCAGCCGACTGCTGTAGCTGCCGCCAATGTTGCTGCTAAAAAGATTCCTATCCACTTTTTCATAAAATGCATCCTCCTGTAATTGTAGTTTTTGACTGTTTCTTTCGGTATTTTGATGTTTCTATTATACAAATTTGACAATTCCATTACACTACAAAAAGTTGTGGTGGTTCCCTAATATTTTGCCAAATCAAAAAATACCTATAAAATATTGCGTTTTCTTTTCCGCACTAATTTACAGGTATTTTCCGCTTTTTTATTCCAGATTCCCGCTTCCAAGGTTCTGGAAGTACCGGTACTTAATGGGGGAGAGTCCCAGATATTTTTTAAAAGACCAGGTAAAATAATTGGGATCCGAATATCCCACCATAAAACTGATCTGTTTAATGCTGTAATCCCCCTTTTCCAACAGCTCCTTTGCCTTGTCTAACCGGATCTTGATGAGATAATCAATAATGGTCACTCCCATATGCTTCTTAAACAGGCGGCTGATGTAATACTTGCTGAAGCCAACGCTGTCAGCAATGGAAGTTAAGGTTATCTTTTCACTGTAATGCTCCTTCATATACCGGCAGACAGACTCGATCTCCGCCGGAACCTCCTTTAAGTCTTTTTCCCCGGAAGGCTCCTCCACAATAATCTCTCTCTGTTCCGCTGTTACATATTCTCCCACCCCTTCCTTTGCACAGAGATAGGAAAATTCCATCTGCATCAGATCTTCCTCCCAGGAGCCGGCGCCAATGGCGTGGGGGATCTGAAGGCTGTCCATAGCGTAAGCAAATATCTTTTCCACATGCCTGGCAATCTTCTCCGTCTGATCGCCTGTCTTGGAAAACACCATAAAATCAATGGATTTCCGGTGAACATACAAAAGATGAGTATATCCGGCCGCTGTCAAATCCGCCCTCAGAAGCTTTGACAATCCGGCTTTTTCCTCCTCACTGATCTCCCGCTTAAAACGCACAAAAAAGATGCATCCAAAAGGTTCCCGAATACCCATGGCGTCAAAAAACCACAAAGTTTCCTCGTCTGTCTGTCCTGTAATCAGCTCCCTTAAAATCCGTTTCTCCAACACATAGGTCAGATCCGTTATCTTGGACTGATAGGCCTCCTGGTTGTGCTCTGCATCCAGCTGGTCAATGGCCTTGTTGATTACCTGGATCAGCTTCTCCTTCTTCACTGGCTTTACCATAAAATCCAGCGCTCCGGCCTGAAGTGCCTTGACTGCATAATCAAAGTAGCTGTAAGCTGTGGAAAATATGATTTTGCAGCTCTTATTCACCGCCCGGATCTGTTCCATGGCTTCCAGGCCGGAAAGCCCCGGCATTTTAATATCCAGAATACAGATTTCCGGCTGTTTTAAAAGCGCGGTCTTTACGGCGTCAACCCCGTTGGCACACTCCAGTATTTCCTCAATCTCCAGCTTGGAATTCTGAATAAAATGGCGCAGCGCCTGGCGTTCCAGCCCTTCATCGTCTACAATCATTAATTTGTACATTGTGTCCCCTCCTTTGATGGCAGCCTCTCTTTAAACAGCTCCTTTTTATTCTGCTTTCCTTGGCAAATATATTTTTACCATGGTTCCCTTTCCTGTCCTGCTCTCTATTTTTACCGGCTCCTCCATCCTGGTAAAAAACCGTATTCTCTCGATTGTATTCAAAATGCCGATGGATTTCCGATTGCCGGATCGGATCTGTTCTCTCCGGTTCAGCGCTTCCAGCTTATCCGCCGGAATCCCCACTCCGCTGTCTTCAATCCTGACAATACAGTTCTCCCCTTCCGCCTTTATTTCTATACTCACTGTGCCCGGCCCTATTTTAGGCTCCAGCCCATGGATCACCGCATTCTCCACAAAAGGCTGTAAGGAAAACTTAGGGATCTCCACCTGCTCTGCCAGCTCCTTTTCATAATCAAGCTTCACCTGGATCCGGTCCTGGAAACGGAAATTCTGAATATGGAGGTATTCCTTCACTACCTGGATCTCCTCCTCCAGAGAAACCGGCTCTTCCATGTCTTTTAAGTTGTAGCGGAGCATAGCCGCCATAGCGTCAATCATCTCCACCGCCTGGTCAGACATTCCCAGGGTCACTGTCCGGGAGATCGTATTCAGGGTATTGAATAAAAAATGGGGATTTGTCTGCAATTGCAGGTTGAGAAAATCTGCTTGCTCCAGCCGGTGTACATACTGTTCATTTTTCAACTGCTCATCCAAAAGCTTTGTCTGGATATCCGCGTTTTTCTGAATGTCATCCATCATCCGCACAATGCTCCTGGACATCTTGTTAAAAGCCCCTGCCTGTATGGCGATCATCCGATCCTGCCAGTCCTCCCGGATCTGCACCATCTCCCCGTCTGCAATCTTTAAAGAGGCCCGGTAAATTTCATTTAAAGGCCGGTAAAACCTGTCATTTACATAGTATACGCTGTACCCGGCTGCCGCCGCCAGGAGAATCACCGCATAGAGATTGATAAAGAATAACTGGTTCTGTTTTTGATTCAGCCATTGATAATAATCCTGATTAGCCGTCAGGAGAACCGTCAAAACCTCATCACAGTATTCCTGGATATATTTCCCAATCTCCCGGGACTTTTGAAAGCTTAAACTCCCCTCGTAGTAATTGCTCTCTGCATAAGAAAACGCGCTGTAATTGGCCTCTGTCTGATAGGAGGAAAATGCATCTGCAATAGACTGGATAAAAGAAGCTGCTGCTGGGGTGTCCACCAGCTCCCAACACCTTGCCAACCCGGCGTCCACGGTTTTCACAGCCTCATTATGCTCTGCCAGCGCCCCCCGGTTCCTGCTCAGAAGATAATTTTCCATAGCAATATCACATTGTTTAATGGAATCTTTCACCGCCCCGGCTTCATAATACAAGTCTGTACTCCTCCGGTATCGTTCCCCAATATCCCGATACATCAGATAATTATACATGGAAAATATCAATGTCAGCGCTGTCAGCAAAAAGAACATCCAATTAATGATTATGATGACAGATCCTTTTACTCTCCCTGTTCTCTCCATTACGGCGCCTGCCTTTCCGATTCCCACAGTCTGTTATGTCGTCCGTCTTTATCCTTCCATAACTGTATCTGCCGCTCCTGGGACTCCTTTAGGGCTTCCACCTGGAATTCTTCTGTCTTAAGGGCGCAGTCTGTCAGGATCTTCTGCTGCTCATCTGTCAGATTCCCCAATGATACTGTGCTGGCTACCAGCATATCCGGCACCAGAAATTCCTCATAAACCCACACATAGGGCATGACCTTATCATATCCCGCCCTTCCATACAAAAGAAACGGCATTTCTATGCCGTCAATATATCCTGAATCCACTGCCCGCAGCAGATCCGTCCGGTCAAAGCTTTCAATTTCCGCACCCATCCCCAGAAGGTAAACAGACAACGCTGCTGCTTTTGTGGCATGAATCTTCATGCCATTAAAAGCTCCGTCTGCTGCCGGCCTTTCCTTGGTTGTAATACACCGGTAATCCGGCCTGTAGCAGGATAAAAGCTCCATCCGTTCCTTTGAAAGATATTCCCCTATGGCCTCCTTCTGCTCACAGTATCCTGCCTGGGACTCCTCTGGAGAATCATACGCTTCAATAAATTGATTCAGCTCCGGAATATCCTCACAAAAATCAAAATAATTTACCGCGCCAAAAGCGATCCCGCCAAATTGAAGCTGTTTTACAATCTCCTTTTCACTCCCCGGCTCCGTATTGTAGGCAACGGAAATCTGCAGTTCCCCATGAGACTCCTCCCCTACAAGCCCGGCAAAATATTCCGCCGCCTTTCCTGTAGGATGATCCCTTTCATAGGGAACCTCCATCCGAAGCATTGTCTGATTCTTCCATTCCCCCTGAGGCCTTTCCTGAAAAATAAAAAGAACCGATATCATCAGCAGCAGAGAAAACCCTATGGTAAATATGATTGCCGCACTCCGTTGTTTCATCAATTATCCCCCGTATTTTTAACTGCTTTTTGCTCTCAGCAGACGACGGACACGTCCTGTCCACTGAAGGTAGGATACCACATCACATAATACAAAACAAGAGACCCCCCATGAACTATTGGCTACTGTTCACGGAGGGCATCTTCTGCAGCTTACCGCTCATCCTTTCCCCATCTGTTTTCTATACCGGTAAATAAAAAACGCCGTCATGATACAGCACAATATCTCTGACACCACCTGGGACACCCAGATCCCTTCGCCGCCCCAAATCATGGTGCAGAACCTCAGCGCTATGGCTATGGTAACAACCCCCCGCCCCAGAGAGATAGAAAGAGCAGGCCTGGGCCGTTCCACTGCCGTAAAAAATCCGCCCATCTGAATATTAATCCCCATAATCAAAAATGAAAATGAGAAAATCCGAAATACCTCTGCCGAATATTCCCTGAGACCGGTAAGCTCCCTGGAAATAAAAAGACTCACCAGCAGGTCTGCACCGGCAATAGACGCCGCAAACGCTGCAACTCCCAATCCAACAGAAGCTGCAATCCCGTATTTCAGCAGGGTCATATACTTCTTTTTTTCTCCTTTTCCATAATAAAAGCTTACCATAGGCTGGGCTCCCTGTGCAATGCCTGCCAGGGACATCACCACGATTGTGTTTACATATGCAATGATGGTGTAGCTGATGATCCCGTCATTTCCCAAGTATTTAAGAATCGTGTGGTTAAACAAAAATACGGTGATTCCCGCAGAAAATTCTGTCAGGCAGGAGGACATCCCGATCTTGACGCTGCGGAAGATCTGTCCAAAATCCCACTTAAATTTCCGAAACCTTATGGTTGCCTTCCGGCTTAAAAAATGGCTCAGATAAATGAAAACCAGGACGCACTGGGAAAGGCCGGTAGCTGCGCCTGCCCCTGAAATTCCCCAGTGAAAAACAAACACAAACAGATAATCCAGGATGCAGTTCAGCAGGGCTCCCGTTGTCACAGCCACTGTTGCAAGCTTGGGATACCCGTCTGTTTTCACCAGAATCTCAAAAGAATAGGCGATAATAAAGCACCAGGCAAAGGGCAGCACAGACAGAATATAATGTCTCACATACTCTGCGGTTTCCGCCGTGGCCCCCAGAAAAACCGCCAACCCATCCAACTTCAAAAGCACTGCCAGCATAATGGCCAGGGACACTGCTATTAACACTGCCATACTCTGAGTATAAACCTGATCCGCTGTCTGCTTTTCTCCCTTGCCCAGGCAGATAGCCACAATAGTAGACGTTCCCACTGCAAACAATATGGACACGGAAAACAGGAAATTCACAAAAGGCGATGCAATATTAACCGCCGACAGCGCCGTTTCCGACACTCCTCTGGCCACAAACATCCCGTCTACCATGGTATACAAAGCAAATATCCACTGGGCAATGACAGAAGGCCAGATAAATCTCCAAAAGGCTTTCTTTAACGGCATTTGTTCAAAATTCATTCTATATCCATATCCCCTTTACTGACAAATGCCCCTGTCAGGCATCCAGATTTCTCTGCCCGCTTAAACAGGAGCATTTCTATTACGGCTTCAGCCACTATTTATATAACAATTTTAATACAGGCTTTCACTACATCAGACGGAACCAGGGCCCGGCGCTGAGGCATATGTACATCCTCCGGATACACGATAACCACATCCCCTGCTTTCATCAGGACACCTGTCTCATAATCCCTGTTATACAGGAAATCGTCTTCTACCTCATCATACTCGGTAACCGGTTTCCCTGCCCGCGCCAGAGGCGTATAGCAGAAATACTCCATTCCCTCTGCCACATAATGAATATCAATAAACTTCTTATGGCCCTCAAACCAGCAGTCGTCAATGGAACGGGTGGTATAGCGCTGAATCAGAATAAACACCCCCTGCTTTTCCTTTGCGTTCATATCCAGCAGGCTGGTTTTGGATAATACGGTGCCGTCCAGGGCATACCGTCCGTCTTCCATTTTGCGGATATCATTTTCCTTCAGCCACTCTAATGCCTTCTTAACATTCTCTCCTAATACATGATAACGCGCGCTTTCTTCCAGTGTGGTAACTATCATTTTTATTTCCTCCTGACCATTATATTTTCCTGCATCCTGATTCCACGCAAGAATCATTTACAGTTATGATTATATAAATTTCAGAAGAAAAGTTCACTGGGATAACTTGCCCAGTGCCCATGAAATCTTGTTGCTTTGGAAGCATATCCATAAAATATTGCCCTGTCAGTTTCTTTTTTCCTGATTTTCTGTGAAAATCCCCTTCTCACCTAATTTACTGCTGTATCGAATTATATTATCCGATTCTACCCTCAGTGAACAAGAGCACTCACGCCTTGTCCACTGAGGGTAGACAAACTTATACACAATAAATTTCAATTTATGTCTTTTCTAATTTTATGAAATATCATATAATTATGTAAAGAAGAAATACATGCTACAAGAAACTAAAATAAAAAGGGGTATTACTGTGAGACAATTTTTTGGTATGAGTCAGAGCGGCAACCTGCAGGAAGCAGTCCGCGGCTTAAGCAACCCTCAACTAATCATGTTGTTATCCACCAGCGAGCAGTTTGAGGCACACGTAAAAAATTTGGAGGCGCTTTATCCGGGTGTCCCCAGCATTGGATGTATTGGGATGAGCTACGATAACAGAGTTGTTGAGAAAGGCGTTGGTGTTATTGCATTTTACGACGGCGTTACTGCAGTAACAAATGTGCTGGAGGAGGCATCCACCATGCCTGTGAAATATATTAAGCGCCTGGAGGATGATGTAAACAAGGTAAACGCTGCCCAAAGGGATACTGTCTGTATTGATTTCTGCTCCGGAAATGACGCCTGCGTTCTGACTACCATTCATAGTGTATTAAAGCGTCGGAATATTTCCCTGGTAGGGGGAACCGGCGACGGAGGAAAAGTATCTGCCAACGGAAAAGTCTATAAAGATGCCGTCGCCTATGCCATGGTTAAAAATAATCACGGAAAGGTAAAAGCGTATAAGGAAAATATTTACCGTCAAAAGGGTAATTACCGGTTCGTTGCTTCTAAAACCAATAAATCTGAATACAAATTGGGAGAATTAAACGGTAAGCCTGCGAAACAGGTATATCAGGACATTCTCCATGTATCAGAAGAGCAAATTTTAACTCAGACCTTTAAGAATCCTTTTGGGAAATTAAACGGGGATGATACCTGCATTATTTCCATCAAGGAGGTTTGCGGCAATTCCCTGACGTGTTTCCGTCAGGTTAACGATTCTGATGTCTTAATTTTATTGGAATTAGGCGATTATAAAAATATTGTAAAAAGTACCATGCAGAAAATACGCCAGGACTTTCCTAAAATCTCTGCGGTATTCTCTGTAAACTGTCTATTCCGGTATTTACTGTTTACGGAAAACCATTACATGCAGGATTATCTGGACGAAATGAGAAAGCTTGGCAACCATGCAGGGGTCGTAGGATACGGAGAGCATTATAATAATCAGTTTGTTAACCAGTCCATGACCTGCGTAGTATTTGAATAAGGGAGAGATGCAAATGTGGTTTAAGAAAAAAGAGCAGCATATAGTGGATACATATCCCTTACTGCATGTAATGGATAGTTTAAAAGATTATCAAAAGGATTTGCTGCAAAAAGAAGTAGATTCCTTAAAGCAGTTAGGGCAGATTAATTATTCCTTTAAAAAAGTATTAAATGAATCTGAAAATTTCCAGAAAACGTTACAGGATTTTGAGGGAGCTTTCTCAAACATCAATCAAGTGTCTGGTCAGTTTGAGCAGGTAAAAAGTGATATCGCCAAATCTGTAACCGCGGCGCAGAATGAGGTGGAGGGATTAAAAGGCAGTTCTCTGGAAGTAGAATCCCATTTTGGCGAGATGAAGATTACATTTGATGATTTCGAATCAGCAGTACAGGAAATCAAAAAATGTACCAATAAAATCACGTCCATTGCTGAACAGACAAATATTCTTGCACTGAATGCTTCCATCGAAGCCGCCAAGGCAGGGGTACAGGGAAGAGGATTTGCTGTGGTTGCAGGAGAAGTAAAGAGCCTGGCAAATGAAGTGAAAAGTCTTGTAGCTGCTGTGGAAGCCAGTATTTCCGATGTGGAAAAGAATGCTGATAAATTACACTCAAATATTGAAACTTCCCAGCTGGCATTAGGACAAAGTATTGATAAAGTAAATGATACCTACCAAATGTTTGACCAGATTACAGAAGCGGCAGAAAGCGCAACAACGGTGCAGACAGAAATTTCCAATGCCATCAACGATTCACGGACAGCATTGCAGACCGTAAATGCCTTTTTTGATAGAACAAAAGAGCAATATAAAGAAGTTATGGCTCACATTAACCGGGCCAGTAAATTGGGTACCACGAAAAGCGCTATGTTTGAAGATGTGGACAATATGCTGTCCCAGGTTCCGCCAATTGTTAAAGAATACAACGAATAAGATTCCCTTCTATATTTGAGACAGAAAAACAGGGAATGGTCAAAATAAAAACCAGCGATTTTCTATTAATAAGAGCTGATGAACAGCCATAATAGAAAGCCGCTGGTTTTCTTTAACAAATTTTATACACAGCTGCAGGCCACAAAGTGATTGGGCTCTACTTCCCGAAGCCGGGGATTTCCCTTCCGGCAGCGTTCCTCCGTACAATCACAGCGTTTCCAGAAACGGCACTCATCCGGCAAATTCACCGGTGAAGTAATCTCTCCCCGAATCAGCTGGCGCTGTGGCTTCTCCTTCCCCACAATAGGCAGCGGAATCGCAGAAAGCAACGCCTTGGTATATGGATGAAGCGGATTCTGGAACAGAATATCCGACGGCGCTTTCTCTACCATTTGTCCCAGATACATTACTGCAATATCGTCAGAGAAATATTTTACTACCGACAGATCATGGGTAATAAAAATATAGGTCAGTCCCAGATCTGCCTGAAGCTTCTTTAACAGATTCAGAATCTGCGCCTGAATTGATACGTCCAGTGCAGACACCGGCTCATCGCAGACAATCAGTTTAGGATTTACCGCCAGTGCCCGGGCAATTCCGATTCTCTGGCGTCTTCCGCCGTCAAGCTCATGAGGGTACACATTCATGTAGCGTTCTGCCAGACCTACTGTACGCATCAGCTCCAATGTACGCTCCTCAATGTCACTTTTGGATTTCAGCAGCTTATGCTCGGTAATGGGTTCACTGATGAGCTGCATTACGGTCTGCCGCGGATCCAGTGAAGAGAAGGGATCCTGAAATACCATCTGCATCTCCTGGCGCAGCGGCCGCATCTGCTTGCGGCTGTATCCGGTAATATCCTGACCGTCAAATAATATCTTTCCTCCGGTCGGCTCCAACAGCTTTAATATGGTTCTTCCGGTGGTGGACTTGCCGCATCCGGATTCTCCTACAATCCCCAGAGTTCTCCCCTCTTCAATGGTGAAGCTTACACCATCCACAGCATGAAGCTGGCCACCTGGGGTATTAAAAAATTTGGTAAGGTTCTGAACCTCAAGAATCGTTTTACCTGCCATCTTTATTCCCCCTTAAGCTGAATTCCGGATTGCGGTAAGCACTGCATGCCACAAAATGGGTCTTACTGCCGTCAACTGCCGTAAGCTCAGGAACAGCCTGGCTGCAGGCTTCTGTAGCATACGGGCATCTGGGCGCAAAGGCACATCCCGGCGGCAAATCTGACGGATCCGGCATCAGGCCCTTAATGGGTACCAGTTCCTCCCCCCGCTCCTTTAAATTAGGCAGAGAGTCAAACAGTCCTTCTGTGTAGGGATGACGCATATGATTGAATACATCATCTGCCGTTCCTTTTTCCACAATCCGTCCGGCATACATTACTGCCACGTCCTCGCACACCTCTGCAACCACTCCTAAATCGTGGGTAATCAGCAGCATGGACATCTCTTTTTCCCGAATCAACTGTTTCATCAGCTCCAGCACCTGAGCCTGAATAGTCACGTCCAGTGCTGTCGTAGGTTCGTCTGCGATCAAAAGCTGAGGACTGCAGGCCAGGGCGATTGCAATTACTACCCTCTGCTTCATACCTCCGGAAAACTGATGGGGGTAATCATAGGCACGGCTCTCGGCAATCCCTACCATCTTTAACATTTCCTTAGCTTTTTCAAAGGCATCCTTTTTGGACAGATTTTGGTGAATGGCAATGCTCTCTCCAATCTGATCCCCTACTGTCATAACCGGATTCAGTGCTGTCATGGGATCCTGGAAGATCATGGCTACATCGTTTCCACGCATCTTTTCCAGCTCTGTCGGAGTCATTTTAAGAACATCTTTTCCTTCCAGATAGATCTCCCCGCTTTTAATCACTCCCGGCGGATTGGGCACCAGGTTTAAGATGGACAAAGCCGTGGTCGTCTTGCCTGCGCCTGTCTCACCCACTAAACCCAGGGTTCGTTTCTTGCCAATCACAATATCAATGCCATTAACGGCATGGACATCCGCATCTTCTGTCTCATAATGAACGGCCAGGTCTTTTATATCAAGAACAAATTCTTCAGCCATATTATGTCTTTCCTCCTATTTTTTCAGCTTCGGATCCAGTGCATCCCGCAGGCCATCCCCTAACAGGTTCAGCGCCAGTACTGTAAACATAATCGCCAGACCAGGAATGATACACATATAACTGGCATCGCGAATATGTCCACGGCCTGCTGAAAGCAGAGCTCCCCACTCCGGTGCCGGCGCCGGAACGCCAATCCCCAGAAAGCTCAGGGAAGATGCGGAAATAATCGTGGTTCCGATTAGAAGCGTAATCTGTACAATAATCGGAGACAAACAGTTGGGAAGAATATGTTTTACAATGATCTTCCATGTAGGCAGTCCCATAGCGTAGGACGATTCCACATATTCCTGATCACGAATCGTCATTACTGACGCCCGCACAATACGTGCAAAGCTGCTGGCGCAGGAAAATGCCAGCGCAATCATCAGATTTACTGTGCTGGGCCCCAGTAAAGATACAATTACCACTGCTGTCATAATATTGGGAATCGAGTAGAAAATATCAATGCCCCGCATGATGATGGAATCGGTAACTCCTCCATGGAATCCTGCCTGGGATCCCAAAATAGTTCCTACCACCAGTCCTAACAACACCGATCCAACTCCAATAATCAAAGAATAGCGGGCACCGTATACCACACGTGCAAATAAGTCGCGCCCATATTCATCTGTCCCAAACCAATGGGCCCCACAAGGAGCCATTAGGCGTTCCTGCATATTCTGCCCGATTACGTCCACTTCATAGTTAAATAAAACCGGGCTAAGCGCTGCGGCTAAAATCAACAGTACCAAAAATCCCAGTCCCAGCATGGCTCCCCGGTTTTTTACCAGACGCCTCCAGGTTTCCTGAAACAAGGTACGCTTTTTATACTGATTTTTTATTTCCTTTGGCTGAGCCATCCTATCACCCCTTCTTGCTGTATTGTGCCTTGATCCTCGGATCAAAGAATGCATAAATCAGATCCACGACCAGATTGATGATACACATCAAAATTGAACACATAATAATTGCCCCGGTAACCATAGGAATATCCCGCTTGGAAATGGAATCATATACCAACCGTCCGATTCCCGGCCAGGAGAATACAGTCTCGGCCAGTACGGATCCGGTAATTACCAAAGACATCTGCAGCCCGATAGCCGTAATAATCGGAATCAGTGCGTTTTTCAAACCATGAACCGTAATCACCTGTTTTTCGGAACAACCCTTGGCCCGTGCTGTTGTCATATAGTCCTGACGAAGCACATCCAGCATGGAAGAACGGGTGGTCCTGGTAATCAGGGCGGCCAGACCAAAGCCTACTGTTACGGCAGGCAAAACCAGGCTGTCCAGACCTCCTTTTCCGCCTGTGGGAAAGAGACCCAGTTTCAGTGAAAACAGAATGATCAACATCAGTCCCAACCAGAAGTTTGGCATGGACGTGCCGAACAGGGCAAAAATCATCCCTGCCGTATCCTTCCACGTGTTTTGATGGATTGCTGTATAAATTCCCAGAGGAAGAGAGACCACCACCGCAATCAGAACCGCCGCTCCCCCCAGCATCAGCGTATTAGGGAGACGCTCCATAAAGGTCTTAAACACATCGCGCTTTGTCACATAAGACTTCCCCATATCTCCGATCAACATTCCCTTCATATAGTTGCCGTAACGGACAATGAAAGGATCATTAAGTCCCAGTTCTTCCCGGATCTGCTCAATCTGCTCCGGCTTTGCATTATCACCGGCAAGCATCAGCGCCGGATCTCCTCCTGTCAGGCTCATGGCCCAGAAAATCAGAAATGAGGTTACCAGAATAACCGGAATCAGCATTACCAGCCGTTTCAATATATATCTCAGCATTTACCTGTCACTCCTTTTTCTATCACATGGGGGCGCTCCCGAAGGCTTTCGGGAGCGCCCCCTGTTGTCTGACTGCAAGGATTTATCCTTTACTGAGCAATATAGGCGTGACGCCAGTCATGATTGCCGCCGCCATAGAAATACTGGCCCTGTAAATCCTTATTGTATGCAATTACCAGATTGGCGATATAAAGCGGAACCTGGGGACATGCGTCAACCAGATAAGTCTGCAGCTCCTCAGCAGTCTTCAGACGTTTATCTGCATCTTTCTCGGTTGCAACGATATCGATCATCTCGTCTGCCTTGGGATCTGCATAGTGGTGATAGTTGGATCCGGAACCGGTATAGAACAGATCACGGTATACAAAATCTACCTTGGAGTCCTCATTCCATCTCCATAAGAACAATTCCTGGCTGCCGTCTACGCAGGCTGATTTCAGGGTTGCAGTCTCCATAGGCTCTAAAGTAACGGTAATACCGATATCTGCCAGGTTTGCCTGAACGATGGTTGCAATCTGCTCATAGGGTGTTCCAGTAGCATAGGATAAAGTGGTGCTGAGACCGCCGTCAGGATATCCTGCTTCTGCCATCAGGCTCTTAGCCCGCTCCACATCATAATCGAAGCCTTCCATCTCATCATAGAAGCCCCACAGACC
The DNA here is from genome assembly GCA_910577645.1 of uncultured Lachnospiraceae bacterium. GTDB lineage: Bacteria > Bacillota > Clostridia > Lachnospirales > Lachnospiraceae > UMGS1370. The sequence goes on along the minus strand of CAJTOL010000026.1, from coordinate 4,332 downwards.
GCGGTTTAAAATTGTGGTCTGCAATGTTCCCTTGCCATACACAGCCGCCTCCAGAACTGCATCACGGTCAATAGCGCAGGCAACTGCCTGACGTAAGGTCGGATTGTTCCAAGGCTCTTTCTCCACATTAAATGCGAAATAGAACAAACGGGTGCCGGTCTGCTCATAAACCGTAATGTTCTCGTCTTCTTCCAGATACTGCAGCTCGTTAATAGGCGGGTTAACGCATACATCAATTTCGCCTGCCTGGAGCGCCATTACACGGGAAGATGCCTCGATATAGGGACGGAACTCAAGGATCTCCGCTACACCGGGAGCCAGATTCTCACCAGCCGGGATCTCATTTCCCCAGTAATCATCAACCTTTACCAGACGGCAGTATTCGCCTTCTACCCATTCGTCAAACTTATAGGGCCCTGTGCCTATGTAGTAAGGATCCTCCACTCCGTCATCATAAGCCTTTTTGGATTGGATTGCTAACGGCAGGGAAGCCAGAGACTGTACAAACTCATTGTTGTAGCTCTCAATTTCAATCTCAATAGTATAATCGTCCTTCACGGTGCATCCTACATAGCCGGCCAGAACGGAAGCTACCATATTATCCATAGCCATATCAAGGGTAAATTTTACATCTTCTGCAGTCATGGGAGTCTGTGCGCCATCATTAAAATAAACATCATCTCTCAGCTTCATCTCAATATGGGTATCGTCTAAAAATTCCCAGGAAGTTGCCAAGCAAGGATCAAAGCGCACATCGCCGTTAGAACCATTGTTAAAAAATACCAATGTCTGATGGGTATTTTTTAATATAATATTGTTGATCTGATCCTGCTGCTTTTGAAGATCCAGATTATTGATGTCAGTGTCTGTACCGATAATCAAAGATTCTTTATGCCCTACTGCTGATGCCCCATCAGAGGTATTTCCGCTGTCTGCGCTCTTTGTAGTACCGGCGCTATTTCCATTACTGGAATTACCTCCCCCACATCCCACCAGGGAAACTGTCAACATGGCCGCACTGAGTATCAATGCAAGTCGTTTTCTCATATCTTCTTTCCTCCATAATAAAATGTTTTCTGCCCTTTGGTATACCTTTCCCACGGGCTCTTTTGTAAATAAGAATACACATTGCAATGATAAATTTAGGGTACAAAAAAAAGCGCCAGCATACACCACCTTTAACGCCTATACCCATATAGAAGTTCCAGGAATGTCTGCATCATCATGCCGCTCTTCTATCTCTCTGTGCAATATGTATAACTATTTACTATGTGCTTTCAAGTGTATCACAAATTACCCTAAAACGCAACCTGTTTTTCTCTATTTATTGTTTATTTTTTATCCACTTTAACATTTTTTTCCAATACTCCTTATAATAATTTAATAATCCCCTGCCCTCAGCGGACAAAGGGACATACAATACCCTTATCTGCGAAAGGCAGGAGCACCGATATTTCCGGCTTTTACATAGCGATCCCACATTCAAAAGCAAGAACCATGTATTTTTCTGCATTAGTTAGACCATATAAATTTAAATCTCTGATTTCCCATGTATCAGAACTGAGATTATCTGCGCCATACAAAAATTGGATAAACGGAATATTTCTGTATTTTGAAACAGCCAGCATGGAAGCACATTCCATTTCTACGGTCAGGCACCCTTCCTGCCTGCGTTCCTTGATGGCAGTGCAGGTCTCCCTGTATATTGCATCAGAAGTCCATGTCTTTCCTTTTACATAGGAATAACCGCAATTGATTAAAACATTTTCTAATATCCGGATAGAATGCGGGTCTGCCTCGATTTCCGGAGAAGGCGCTATGTAATGATAACTTGTACCCTCGTCACGGACTGCGGAAACCGGGATAATAATATGATCTTTTACTTTATCATCATCCAATACTCCACAAGAGCCAAACAAAACAAACTTTTTAGCGCCCATAGCACCAATCTCCTCAAAACATGAAACACAAGCGGGAGCGCCTACCATAGAACGGTAAAAAGCAATCTCTTTATCCTTATACCTGATTTTATAAACCGGCAATATGCCGTTTGCAGAGTAAAGTTCTGCTATTTTTTCCACCCCTTTTAAAGAAGAAAATTTCTCAATAATATTTTCAGAAAATGTGGAAATACAAATTTCCGGGAAATTTTCTATCCTTTTGGTGGTATCAGACGGGCCGAACAAAACCGGCTCTGAAATCTCTGTTCTTTGAAATATAGTACGCAATTTATCCCCTCTTTTCTGTTGATTATTAAATCAATTCCAAAGCTCTTTTGTACAGCGGATCGAAATCACATCCGCAGCTTCCACATTCCCTATCCGCTTGTTTTAATGCTTCTATCAGAATATTTCTATAATAGAATAATCGTAAGTTTACCACAATATGTTTAAAAAATCAAAAGCATTTTCTTCAAATCATTGCCGCCCATTTTTGCCAGCATGGTTTTACCCGTTCCCGGAGGACCCACCAGAAGAACTCCTTTCGGCATAGAAGCGCCGGTATCTGTATATCGCTTGGGGTCATGCAGATAATCTACAATTTCTTCCAAACCTTCTTTTGCTTCCTCTTCTCCTGCTATATCATAGAAACGGATCCCCTGTGCAGACTGAACACAGACCTTCGCATTGCTCTTTCCCAGGCCGAAAGACATAGAGTCCTTCCCTCCCATCTGTTCCATCGGCTTTCTGATCATATATTGGCTAATCAAAACAAATAGATCTCACTCCTGCTCCAGCTTACCGGTATAAAGCTTATTTTCAGCTTCAGTTTCAACACTTGCAGCTTGTACAACATTACTCGAAAAAAGTGAAAATACCATAATCATAGTTAAGGCAACAGAGATTAAGCGCTTAAACTTCATTAACATAAAAATCCTCCCTCTTAGCTATTGCGTTTAATTTAGTTAACTTGTATCAATTCATTGATATTTTTATATTCCGGTTTTCTCCCCCTCTCCTTAAAATATATTCTAAAGCACCTAAGCAGTAGATTGGATTAAAAAATAATGTTTTGTAGTCTTCAAGTTTATGATTTCAAGTTATCATCATCTAATTTTTCTCCGCAATTATGGCAAATACTTTGTGATGACCACTTAAAATTTAATAATTTTTTACAGTGTGGACATCGTAAAAAAATAAATCCAAAGATAACGTCACCGACCACAAGAAATGTTGCTACAAAAATCATTTCTCTATGAATCGAACTTAAAAATGGAATATATGATAAAAAAACTATTCCTATTCCTATTAAAGCAAGCCCATTTATTATTTTTCGACATTTTGAGGGTTTCATTAAACACACCTCCCATATACCACACTGATTTTCTTATATAATACTGTATAGTTGTAAAAAACATCATCGTAATACTGTAAAATATATGTAAAGACAAGTAGAAATGTAATCTTTTTAATTCGCTCTCCATCATACTACTTTTTTTACTGGTAAATTATTTCTTTATCCACAATCTCCCTTGCACACGATTGTATATTGTTCATTCTCGCTACCCATTCCATCTGATTTTCTGCCTTTAACTGTTCCGTGATCCCATGTGCCCGTTTCATCTGCTCTACAATCCTTTCAAAGCGTTCCTGTGCCTGTTCTTCTATATCAGCCAAATAATCATTCAACCTTCCACTTGTAAGCAGATTCAAATATACACTCCTGCGATATTCTTTCAGATAGCGTAAATGTCTTTGTCCCCATACGCCGATAAATCTCTGTTCTTCCTCCGGCAAGGTAAGACAGGGGATAAGATAATCTCCGCTTTACATGAGTTAAAGACAGTGTTTCGGGGAAGTGCCATAATCGGCACATTCCCCATGCCTATTTAATCAATTTTTCCTACAAAACGATAGTAAATCTCAATGTCCCTCACTGTCCTACCGTTCCCGTCTTTCCATGACTGGTGGACTACGATTTTCTCAATCAGTTCATTCAAGAGCGGGGCGGTAAGCTCGTCAATGGCACTGTATTTCTGGATTAAGTCAATCCAGCGTTTTGCATCGTCCGTTTCCTCTTTCGTTTCTTCAAGCCTTGCAGAGATGGTCTTGACCGTTTCATCAAGCTGTTGCTGCTCCGTGCGGTATTTGACGGAGAGCATGGAATAATTTTCTTCGTCAAGAAGCCCTTTTACCCTGTCCTCGTACATCTTCGCAAAAAGGCTGTTCAGCTCCTGCCTGCGTTTCTGTGCCTTTTTCAGCTCTTTTTCGGCACGGGCATTCTCGGACTGCCGCTGTTTCTCGCTGCCTTGCAGCAGCCGTTCCAGAATGGCGTCCTCATTCTCTTTTACCGCCATCAGCCAGTATTGTAACCTTCCGAGAACAAACGCAT
>CAJTOL010000025.1 GCA_910577645.1 uncultured Lachnospiraceae bacterium | reverse complement strand
TGTTATAAGCGGTAAATAATAGATGTACTATATCTAGTATATTGTAATGGCTCTCAAGCATTAAATTATAAGTGGCTCCCAAGGATTAAATTGGTGGCTCTCAAGCATTAGAATAATCATACAGTCTCGCCCTCTCCGCCGCAGCCGTTTTCCAACAAACCTACAGTCTCAATAAAGCAAAAAACGTTTCTGTAGCCTCCACCTGTGTTTTTACGGTGGTCAGTCTGATTTGAAAGCAAACAAAAAAGGGATTCCAAAGATACCTCCCGTTTAAGGGAAATATCTTCAGAATCCCTTGATTTCAAGCCTTTTGAGGCTTCCTTACTCTTTCACTTTTGACATCAAGACCACTGTCTCAACATGCCCCGAATGCCCAAACATATCACAACACCGGACCCGCTTCACCTCATACCCATTCTCCCCCAAATACTTCACATCCCGGGCCAGGGTTGCGGAATCGCAGCTTACGTAAACCACCCTCTCCGGCGACATTCTGATAATGGTGTCCAGGCAAAGGGGATCGCAGCCCTTCCGGGGCGGATCTACTACAATAACATCAGCGGTGATATGGTTTTTCTCGTATTGTTCCGGCAGAACCTCTTCTGCCTTGCCAACAAAGAATTCTACATTTTCCAGATTGTTTAACCGGGCATTGGTACGGGCGTCGTCAATAGCCTGAGGAATGATTTCCACTCCATAGACCTTTCCTGCCTTCTGGGCCAGAAATAAGGAAATGGTTCCAATACCGCAGTACAAATCCCACACGGTCTCTCCCCCGGTAAGACCGGCAAATTCCAGGGCGGTCTGGTAAAGCTTTTTTGTCTGCCCCGGATTAACCTGGTAGAAGGACAAGGGGGAAATCCGGTATTTGATATCCCCGATTTTATCAATAATATATCCCGGGCCGTAAAGGTTGACCACCTCTGTCCCCAGGATTACATTGGTACTTTCCATATTAATGCTATAGGAAATGCTGGTCATCCCCGGAAGGGATAAAAGCCGTTTTACCAGCTCTTCACTGCGGGGAAGCCTGCGGCCGTTTATTACCAGGCAAACCATCAACTCTCCGGTAGCAAATCCTTTTCGAATCAGAGCATGACGAACTAAGCCTTTATGGGTTATCTCGTCATAAGGCTCCAGACCTTCCCCCCGGTATTCTTCCATAAAGGCTTTTATAATGTCCAGGATTTTTTTATTTTCTTCTATTCCCAGCAGACAGTCCTCATGCTCAATAATCGCATGGGTACGTCCGGCGTAAAAACCGGTGATAATCCTGCCGTTTTTATCGGTTCCAAAGGGAAATTGGGCTTTATTGCGGTATCTCCAGGGATCTTCCATCCCCATAATGGGTTCCATATCCTCCGGTTTCAGGTCTTTCAGGCCTCCAATGCGGCATAAATTGCTGTAAACCTTCCTTTCCTTAAACTGAAGCTGGGCCTGGTAATCCATGGCCTGGAGCTGGCATCCCCCGCATTGCCTGGCCACCGGGCACCGGGGCTGAATCCGGTTCCCGGATGGGGTGAGAACCTCTATAAGCCGGGCAAATCCATAATTTTTCTTCATCTTCATAGCCCCGGCCCGGATCACATCGCCGATAACGGTATCTTTGACAAACCAAATGTATCCGTCCTGCTTTCCAATGCCGGCTCCGTCCTCGCTCATGTCCTCTATCTTAATAATAAACTCTTCATTTTTCTTCATTCCCTATTTCTCCGTAGTCTTGCGGATATTGCTTTCCAGGAACTTATTATAGCCAAGCCATCCGGTATTCTCTCCCCCGGCGCTTAATGCCTCCAGCATAGTCTCCATTTTTGCATCCGTGTTATCTGCAAAATTTAATGCCAATGCCTCTAAAAGAGCCGGCTTTTTGGGAGAACCGTACTCTAATTCCCCGTGATGAGCCAAAATACAGTGCTTCAGCTCTGCCGCCAGCCGCGGCGGAAATCCCCGTATAGTCCGGATCCGCTGGCCGATCATCTCTGTTCCAATGATAATATGCCCCAAAAGCTGACCGTCATCTGTATAATCATTTTCCGGGAACACAGATAATTCCTTAAGCTTTCCAATATCATGGAAAATTGCGGCAGACAACAGCAGATCCCGGTTAATTCCAGGATAATAAGAAGCATAATAATCGCATAGCTTGGCAACGCTTAATGTATGCTCCAGCAATCCGCCTACAAAGCCATGATGGACGCTTTTGGCCGCAGAATGAAACTGAAATGCTTTGGCAAATTCCGGATCCTCAATAAAGTAGCTGCTTACCAGTTTATTTAAATACGGATTTTTTATAGTCTGAATCAGCCCGGTCAGTTCCTCATACATTTTTCCAATATTTTTCTTGGATACTGGCAGGTAGTCCGCCGGAATATATTCTTCTTCCCTGGCTTTACGGATACGGCGGATGTTAAGCTGATTGGTTCCCTGAAATACGGTTACATCCCCATCTATGTATACATAATCCATGGTCTCAAAGTTTCCCACGCCAGGGGAGCCCAAATCCCAAATCTTACCGTCAATAGTGCCCGTCTTATCCTGAAGCACCAGGTTTCCGTATTCTTTCCCGTTTTTGGTCAGCTGAATCTGTTTGTTTTTGCACAGATATACTTCTGATACATGATTCCCTTCCCGAAACATATTAATGTACTTCACTTTCTTACTGTCTCCTTTCCCTGTGTGCCTCCCGTGGACTGGGTTAAAAAATTTCCGTAAAGCGTTTTGTCCCTCAGGAAGGCTTTTATGTGGCAAGAAAGCCAGGTGGTTTTACCTGGCTCCGACTGTTACCTGATATTCTAATTCTGTATATGCATCCCGACTGTACCGCTGCACCTTTACAGGGATAATAGAGCCCGCTTCCAGATTATCCATCATCTCCCGCCAGCTCTGCCGGGTATCTACAACGATATTGTTTACTTCCGTAATAATATCTCCAGCCTGGATTCCCGCCTGATATGCCGGGCTGTCATTTACCGCACGATTTACATAAATCCCGGCCGGCAATCCGGCCTCCAGCTCTTCCTTACTTACGGTCTGGCCCATAATACCAAAATAAGGTATGGGAATCCCATTGGAAAGTCTCTCCAAAATATATTTATAATCGGATATGGTTCTCACTGCCGCCAGGTTACCGCTGGCTTCTGTCTGAAAATCATTGGTTACCCATCCTATAATCCGGCTCTCACTGTCTATAAGGAAAGTTCCCTTTGCCGCATTTCCCGGCACATCCACATAAAACAGCTGGCTGGTGCCGTCTGTAACCTGAACATTTTCCCTGACATAGGTTACCGGCCCATATGCGCTGGATTGGGGATAGCCTGCAGGACTTCCTACCGCAGTCAAAAGCTCTCCTCTCTGCACCGCGTAAGAATTCCCTAACTCCAATACCTTGATCTGCTGACGGCTGTTCTCTTCAATCTGTGCTATCTCAATGCTTATCACTGCCAGTCCGGCAATACTGTCTGCTCCCACCAGACGGCCGGTAATCTGCTGCCCGCCGCTTACCGTAACCTGGATGGAATCCGCTCCTACTGCGGCCGTTGCAGTAGTCAGGATTAAATATTCCTTTGGGGTCTCCGCTATGACAGCACCGGAAAACTTTCCGGAGTTTTCCACCGGATTATTAAATAAATCCGTCTGCTTGATAACAGATGTGACCGTCACCAGTCCATATTCTGCTTCCTTCACATTCTCTTTTAATGTGCTGTAAAAGACTTTCCAATCCTTTTCGGAAAATTTATATTCTGCTATCTCCTTGCGGATAAGCTCTTCCAAAAGCTCCTCCGACGTACTTTCTTCCAGTCTCGCCTCGGTGGACGGCGGCTCCAAAACCGTAGGCTCCGCATCCGTAGGTATGGTTACCGAAGTCTCGGACTCCGTCTCTTCTGCCAGGTAAATTTTGGCAAAAGGCGCGGTAATAACAAAGGTTACCGCCGCAATAATACCAAAAAAAACCGCAGAAAATAAAAGTGTAAACGCCCTGGCAGCAATCTGCCTCTTTGTCATTGGGGGCTTTACAATCCGCTCTTTTATAAATTCCCGCTTTTCCTCTGTAACTTTTTCTTTCTTTTCATCAGGGCTGTTACTGTTCGGCACAATATTACCTCCTTCAGACGGCCTATTCCTATTATAAGGTTTTCATGGTTTTTATGCAAGAAAAAGATAGTAAATAAAAAATTTTATGGTATACTTTATACAAGCGAATTGGAGGTATTTATGAATCAAAAAGCATTACAAACTTTAGAATACAATAAGATAATTGCAAAGCTTGCAGAGTATGCCACCTCCCCTCTGGGAAGGGATCTCTGCCAGGCTTTGGTTCCCTCTTCCAATCTGGAGGAGATCATACAAAACCAGACAGAAACCACAGACGCTTTAACCCGGGTGCGGCAGAAAGGAAGCATCTCCTTTTCTGGCATCCACAGCATTTTAGACTCTTTAAAGCGGCTGGAAATCGGAAGCGCTTTAGGCATATTGGAGCTTCTGGCCATAAGCTCCCAGCTTACCGTTGCCGCCAGAGCCAAGTCCTACGGCCGTCATGAAGAGTCTGAGCTTCCCAACGACTCTCTGGAAGAAATGTTCCGGACCCTGGAGCCTTTAACTCCATTAAATACAGAGATTAAGCGGTGCATCCTTTCTGAGGATGAGATAAGCGACGACGCCAGTCCGGGGCTCCGCCATGTGCGCCGTCAGATGCGGGGAATCGGAGATCGGATCCATACCCAGCTGAATTCTATTTTAAATTCCAGCCGAACCTATCTCCAGGATGCGGTAATTACCATGCGGGATGGCCGGTATTGCCTTCCGGTTAAAGCGGAGTACAAAGGCCAGGTGGCCGGTATGATTCATGACCAGTCTTCTACCGGCTCCACTCTTTTTATTGAACCCATGGCCATTATCAAGCTGAATAATGAGCTTCGCGAGCTGGAGATCCAGGAAAAAAAGGAAATCGAAGCAGTTCTTGCGGATCTGAGCAATCAAACGGCTCCTTATACCGAAACGCTGAAAACCAACCAGGCAGTCCTTGCCAAGCTGGACTTTATTTTTGCTAAAGCCGCTCTCTCCCGCCACTACAAAGGCAGCGAGCCAAAATTTAATAATAAAGGGTTTATTCATATCAAGGACGGCCGCCACCCCTTGCTGGATCCTCAGAAGGTAGTTCCCATTACTGTCCGTCTGGGGAAAGAATTTGACCTGCTGATTGTAACCGGCCCCAACACCGGCGGTAAAACCGTCTCCTTAAAAACCGTAGGACTTTTTACCCTCATGGGCCAGTCAGGCCTCCATATTCCGGCCTTTGACGGCTCTGAGCTGTCCGTATTTAACCAGGTTTTTGCTGACATTGGGGACGAGCAGAGCATTGAGCAAAGCCTCAGTACTTTCTCAGCCCATATGACCAATATTGTAAAGATCCTGGCGGAAGCTGACGCCAAATCCCTGTGCCTTTTTGATGAATTAGGCGCCGGTACGGATCCTACAGAAGGGGCGGCCCTGGCTATTGCCATTTTGTCTTTCCTTCACAATATGCAGTGCCGGACTATGGCAACCACCCATTACAGCGAATTAAAGGTATTTGCCCTGTCCGCGCCTGGTGTGGAAAATGCCTGCTGTGAGTTTGATGTGGAAACTCTCCGGCCCACCTACCGTCTGCTTATTGGTATCCCCGGCAAAAGCAACGCCTTTGCCATCTCTAAAAAGCTGGGCCTTCCCGATTACATTATTGCCGATGCCAAAACCCACATCGAAAGCGGGGAGGAGGATTTTGAGGATCTTCTTGCCCATCTGGAGGAAAGCAGGCTTACCATTGAAAAAGAGCAGGCAGAGATTGCTTCCTACAAAAACGAAATTTCCCTACTCAAAGCCCGCCTGACGCAAAAGGAAGAACGGCTGGAGGAACGCCGGGAAAAGTTGATCCGCAGCGCTTCAGAGGAAGCAAAGCGAATCCTTCAGGATGCAAAGGATACGGCAGACCAGACTATCAAAAATATTAATAAGATGGCCGCTAATTCCGGCATTGACAACAAGGCTTTAGAGGCGGAACGGGCCCGTCTCCGGGACAAGTTAAAAGACGCAGACCAGCGCCTGGCTATAAAACAGAAAGGCCCCAAACAGACCATTTCTCCCAAAAAGTTAAAAATTGGTGACGGCGTACAGGTTCTTACCATGAATTTAAAGGGCACCGTAAGCTCCCTTCCCAACGCCAAGGGGGATCTCTATGTCCAGATGGGAATCCTTCGATCTCTGGTGAATATTAAGGATCTGGAGCTTCTTCATGAGCAGGATGTGTCCGGCCCCACTCTTGAAAATAAACGGGCCAATACCGGCAGCGGCAAAATTAAGATGAGCAAGTCTGTTTCCATCTCTCCTGAAGTGAATTTAATCGGCATGACCGTAGATGAGGCCCTTCCTGTTCTGGATAAATATTTAGATGACGCCTATCTGGCCCATCTTCCTCAAGTCCGGGTTGTTCACGGCCGGGGCACCGGCGCATTAAAGGCCGGAGTACACAAACACTTAAAACGGCTGAAATATGTAAAAGATTTCCGGTTAGGCGAATTTGGTGAAGGAGATACCGGCGTCACAATCGTTACATTTAAGTAAGGAGGTATTATGGCAGAAAAACAGAAAGTTCTCATTGTAGATGATGATGCAAATATTGCGGAACTGATTTCCCTGTATTTGGAAAAAGAGTGTTTTGAGACTCAAATCGTAGGGGACGGAGAGGAAGCATTACAGGTTTTTCCTGTTTTTAAGCCCAATTTAATTCTCCTGGATCTGATGCTGCCGGGCATTGACGGTTACCAGGTCTGCCGGGAGCTTCGCAGTTCCTCCCAGGTACCCATTATTATGCTGTCCGCTAAAGGCGAGATCTTTGATAAGGTTCTGGGACTGGAGTTAGGCGCCGATGACTATATGATCAAGCCTTTTGATTCCAAAGAACTGGTTGCCCGGGTAAAGGCCGTACTGCGGCGTTACCAGACGGCTCCCCAGCCTGCTGCCCCTACTCTGGAGCAGCAGGGCAATTTTGTGGAATATCCCAATCTCATTGTCAACCTGACCAATTACTCTGTTACCTATATGGGCCATTCTATCGAAATGCCGCCTAAGGAACTGGAGCTTTTATATTTTCTGGCATCCTCTCCAAACCAGGTGTTTACCAGAGAACAGCTTTTAGACAATATCTGGGGCTATGAATATATTGGGGACACCCGGACGGTAGACGTACATATCAAACGTCTCCGGGAAAAAATCAAGGATGACAAAAACTGGGCGCTTACAACGGTCTGGGGAATTGGCTACAAGTTTGAGGTGAAGCGATGAATCATTCCCTGTATTCCAAGTTTCTTTTGGGATATCTGATGTTCGGGCTTCTGGGTTTTGTTACGATTGCCACCCTGTCCTCCCAATTGGTACAGCAGTATCTGATTGAACGCCTCTCAGAAACCATGTATGATCAGGCTACCATTATCGCAGACCAGTTCAGCAATATGTACAATGGCGTGCCTCTGGATTTGGAATCAACCTCCTTCCAGGTAAATTCCCTGTCCCGGTTTGTCCAGGCGGATGTCTGGGTAGTGGATCAGGATGGTTCCATTATTGTGGACAGTCAGAATTCCCTTCGGGAAAACCAGGTGATTGAAAATTTTAATCCTACTGCCATCGGGAACCGTTCCTATGGCATCGGCAATTACTACGGCCTGTATCCCCATGATGTAATCAGCGTTTCCGCTCCCATTACAGGGAATTATAATACCTACGGCTATATTTTAATTCACAGTCCTGTATCTCAGCTGGAACCGGAGGAAAACCGGATTTTAAATATTGTGTATATCACCGGCCTGATTATTTTCAGCCTTTCCCTCATTATCCTCCTGGTATTTACCAAGACCGTGTACTTTCCCCTTCGCCGTATTACCGTAGGGGCCAACGAATATGCGGCAGGTAATCTGGCCTATTCTATTAAAGTAGACACACAGGATGAAATGGGCTACCTGGCTGCTACCCTCAACTACATGTCCAGTGAGCTAAATAAGCTGGAGGAGTACCAAAAAACCTTTATCGCCAATGTATCTCATGATTTTCGTTCCCCTCTTACCTCTATCAAGGGGTATTTGGAAGCGATTCTGGACGGAACCATCCCGCCTCAGATGCAGGAAAAGTATTTAAACCGGGTGATATCCGAAACCGAGCGGTTAAACAAGCTGACCCAGGGGATGCTGACTTTAAACTCTCTGGACAGTAAAGGATATTTATCCAGAACCAATTTTGACATTAACCGGACTATTAAGGATACCGCCGCCTCCTTTGAAGGCACTTGCAATGCCAAGGATATTTCCTTTGATTTAACCTTTTCCGATTCTATTCAAATGGTTTATGCTGATCTGGGAAAGATTCAGCAGGTTCTTTACAATCTTATTGATAATGCCATTAAGTTTAGCCACAACGGCGGAATCATTTATATCCAGACTTCCCTCCGAAGGGAGAAAGTTTTTATCTCCGTAAAGGACTGCGGCATCGGGATTCCAAAAGAAAATCTGAAAAAAATTTGGGATCGGTTCTATAAGTCCGACATTTCCAGGGGCAAGGATAAAAAGGGGACCGGGCTGGGACTTGCTATTGTAAAGGAGATCGTTCAGTCCCACGGGGAAAACATTGACGTTATCAGTACCCAGGACGTTGGCACTGAGTTTATTTTCAGCCTGCCCCGTGCCTCCAGCTCCAACATATAATCCAGCCGGACTGCCACACATAAAATTTTAGAAAGGATGAGATTTTATGAAGCTTATTAAAAAATTAGGCGCTGTTTTTGCTGCCGCCCTGCTTTTTTCTGCTGCCGCTGCATCAGTTTCTCTTGCAGCGCGTCTGGAGGATGTTACCCTTAAGTTTTCTATGGGATCCCGAAATGACTGCACTTACCCTGAATTGACAGTAACTCCCATGGAGCAAACCTTGTATTATGTGGAGAGCGCTGCTTTTATTGACTATGTAAACCCTTATACCCATCAGCCGGGCCGTTACCCAACTGCTGAGATTGTAATAAAACCGGCAGAAGGCTACACCTTTAAGTCCTCCTCTCAAAGCTATTTTGCTCTTCTTGGTCTGGATGCAAAGTATATTGAGGCCCGTAAGTCCGGCGACAGCAAGACCTTAACTCTGACGGTAGAGTTTCGGACAATGGGAAACAGCACCATCGCACCCCCGTCTAATGTCACACTGGACAATAACGGCCTGGCTTCCTGGTCTCCGGTAGACGATGCCGGCTCTTATGAAGTAACTCTTCTGCGAAACGGAAAGGCAGACAATTCTACCAAAAACACAGTTACGGGAACCAGTCTGAATATCGGCTCTATGGTTAACAGAACCGGAGATTACAGCGTCCGTGTCGCTGCAATCAGCCGTTACGATACTAAGGTAAAAAGCTCTTATTCCCAATCCGGCCCTGTTTTGGTTGACGACTCTGTCTTAGCCGGCTTTTCTGCCAATGCTGCCTCTTATGAGAACGGCGCCGGACGCTGGGTGGAGTCAAATGGAAATTATTGGTATGAAAATCCGGACGGCACCTGGCCTGCTTCCGGGTGGCAGGAGATTGACGGAAGCTGGTATTTCTTTAATTCCCAGGGTTACCGTCAGACCGGCTGGATCCTTTGGAAAAATCAGCAGTATTACTGCGATAGCGATGGAAAGATGCTTGTGGATGCCATTACTCCTGACGGCTATTATGTAGACGGAAACGGTATTTGGCATACAGAAAGGACAGGTTTATGAAAAATATCAGAAAGCTTTACGCCCTGCTTCTTTCTTCCTCCCTCCTGGCTCTTTTAATTCCCGGCACTGCTTTTGCCCGGGAAAAAATAGAAGAGATTTCCCTGAATTTTTCTGCAGATTTAGATGCCGATGAGGAATGGCCTGCTGTAAGAGTCAGCGGCGATGAGGAAGGATATTTAATTGATGATTTTAAATTTCAGGTAAACCAGTCAGAAAAATATCCCCAGGGAGTGGTTACTCTAATTGCAGACGATGACTACTATTTCGGTACCATCAAAGCGTCCAACTGCACATTAGAAGGGGAAGGCGCGGTTTATGTGAAAGCAATTAAGAAAACCAGCAGTCAGCTGAATTTAACCGTATCCTTCCGCGAAATGGATGACGGACAGATTCAAAGCCCCAGCAGTCTTGGATGGCTTCGGGACGGCTCTGTTTTCTGGGACAGGATTCCCGCCGCAAAAGCATACCAGGTTCGCCTGATGAAAGACGGAAAATCACTTATTCCTGAGTCTCTTGAAACCACTGGCTGCTCCTTCGATTTTTCTTCGCATATCACCGCCCCTGGCAATTATTATTTTCGGGTGCGGGCAATCAGCCGTTATAATGCTTCTACTACCAGTGAGTGGGTAAACTCTCCGACTTATCAGGTGGACGAAGCCAGCCTGGCACACATCCAGGCTGACAGCCCACAACCGCCGGATACTCCTGGCAGATGGATTTTTGATAACAATGTTTGGTATTGGGAAAATCCGGATGGAAACCGCGCTTCTTCCCAGTGGGTGTTCTACAATGGCGGCCGGTATTATTTAAATGCTGATGCCGGAATGGCCACAGGCTGGAACTGGATCAAAGGTTCTGACGGCTTAAGCCGCTGCTATTATTTTAATTCTGCTTCAGGCGGGGAGCTGGGCAGGCTTTACACAAATTCCACTGCCCCCGACGGATCTGCTGTCAATGAGGATGGTGCCTGGATTTTAAATGGCGTGGTGCAGACGCGATAAAGCTAAGAGAGGCGTTGCAAAACAGGCTGATTACTCATCTGTTTTGCAACGCCCCATTTTCTTTTTACCAATACTGTTTTTAGGAAATCCTATCTATCACACACTCTCTTAACTTTTATTTCCAAGATAATTGCATGATACGCTCACACTATACGTTGCCCATCCTCCGAGATTTCTGTTTACTTTACAACTATATTTGACAGTAGCTTTTGATGAGCCTTCTCCGGATGTAGTAGTTCCTAAATCCTCATAGTCACTTATTCCTCCACCTGAATTATACCGTCCATCTTCACTGAGTACGTATACAGTCTGTGCTACACTATCATATTCAAATTTACCAGTTACCTCTACAGAGCCTGTGCTGCCATAACTTTTAGTTTTCGTATACGTCTTAGCCCCGGCAGCTCTCAATGTAGCGGCTTCATTACTTACATAAGTTCTTTCTACATAAGGTGTGCCATCTTCTTCCATTCCCCAAAATTCTTCAACAAGAATTCCTTTGGATAAATCTGGTCCTTTATCCTCCATTCTCAATTGTGCTATAGCCGTATTTGTATCTACGGATGTATTAGCACTGGATGTGTTAGCGGCCATAGCTTGTGGTGCAGCTACAATACTAACAGTTAACCCCACTAATAACGCTGTTGTACATTTTTTCAGTTTTTTCATTCTCTCTTCTCCTTTGTATATTTTTTGTAACCCTTACTTTTAGATAATATCATATTTTTACGTATTAGTAAATATAATACTTAAAAATATGATATTTATTTTTACACCTATAAATTAACTTTCCCTGCCTAATACCCTTTCTTTAAAAATCACAAATCGGTTCCCAACAATAAATAGGCAAAGAAATTTTCGATCAAACAAACATTATTACTACATATTTTCTATTTAAATCTACAATTTCTAAAAATTTATCGAACAAAAAACCGGAATAACTTGTTATTTTATGATTGATTTTTTTTAGTTTTTCTGGTATAGTTAAAATATACAATATATTAAAAGGAGGTGCTTTATGATAAATAATAGTGAAAAAACGCTAGTTAGTACTTTCAAAGGTATAGCAACAGAAGAAAATAATATTAATTTTTTCAATGATAATAAAAATAAAGCAAGTAAGAAAAGCAAAACCATTTTCCTTTCCAGCTGCCTTACACTATTGCTATTAGCCGGTTTCTTAACATTTGCACGCTTTTATGAAATTCCCCTTCCTTTTGATAGCTACCGCATGTCGGTAGAGTTAATGCCATGCACAGTAGTAATCAATGAAAATGGGAAGGTTTCATGGAAAAATTTGGAATCTGCAAAATCCAAAGGCATAGTCCCAGATGATTATGAAAATGTAATAAATGTGTTACACCGCAATTATCAGGGAATCAATGGTATTTCTGAAAGTTCCACAGGCAGGACAATTAATCGAAATGGTGAAGATGTAAGGCTGGTCTATTACTGCTACTCAAAAACACTCTGGAACAGCTTGTTTAAGGATCCGGATCTGGAAGAATATAGTGAAAGCGGCAGAAGTACAGGAACAGATATGTATGGCGACAATTATGAAAGTTTAAATTATGAACCACAAATGACAGAGGTCTATTATTTGCCGCTTCGGGATTTATACAAAATAAATGCTCTTTCTGATACAGAATATGACAGCTTAAGAGCGGATTCTGAGTTGATTTGGAGGGGAACTATTTAATATTTTCATATCCTTTTCTACTGGAAATACCCTTTAAATAACAGCATAGCGGCAGGAAGGAGTTACCGTCATCTCCTTCCTGCCGCTTTTTCCTTTAATCCAAAACCATTCTGGCCGCGCCGTAAATACCGGCGTCATTTCCCAGCTTTGCCAGAGTAATAATTCCGGCATCCTTAGAAATTACCGTGTATTTCCGGTAGTACTTATCGATCTTATCTATCAGAAACTGTCCTGCTCTGGAAACGCCTCCGCCAATTACAAACGCCTCCGGATCTACTGTCAGCGCCACATGGGACAGAACCAGGCCTAAGTAACGGGAAGCAGTCTCCACTACTTCATCAGCAAAAGCATCTCCTGCTTTTGCTGCATCCAATACATCCTTAGCAGTTACCCCATCGCCTTTTTCCCGAAGGACAGACGGGGTGGTCTCTGCTGCCATTTTGCGGCGTGCTTCTCTGGCAATACCGGTAGCGCTGGCAATCTGCTCCAGACAGCCTACGCCGCCGCAGTTGCAGCTTTCAGTCTCTTCATCCCGGGCGTGGATATGGCCGATCTCTCCCCCTAATCCGTGTCTGCCTGCAACTATCTTTTCATCAATAATAACGCCGCCGCCTACGCCGGTTCCCAGGGTTACCATAACGATGTCGCTAAAGCCTTTTCCGCCTCCCTGCCACATCTCACCCAATGCGGCTACATTAGCATCATTGCCGCTCTTTACAGGAAGCCCATCCAGCAGAGCACTCAGTTCTCTCTGAGGATTCATGTCTCTCCAACCCAGATTTACGCACAAGGTCACACTTCCATCCGGAAGCACCGGTCCGGGAATTCCCATACCAGCTCCTATTACATCCTCCAAATCAATTTCCAGATCTTCCAGCTTTTTTCGAACAGAAGCGGCAATATCCGGCAGGATATTTTTTGCTCCGTCCTCGGTTCGGGTAGGAATCTCCCATTTATCCATAAGACGGCCCGTAGTCTCAAACAGCCCCAGTTTAACAGTCGTTCCCCCTACATCGATTCCAACACATACTTTTCCCATTTCTTTCGCTCCTTTTTCTTTTATTAATTGGTAAAATGCATGCTCAGCCGACAAGGGAATCTCTGGGCTCCCTTATCTGCTGAAAGCATTATCTAAGCGTAATGGCCATCATCTTCTGCAGCCCTATTAAAATAAACTGATTTGGCAGAGCTCCGCAGGTGATCTGCGATATTTGGAAATCCACTTCTCCGGAAAACTTTTCCACTCCCCGCATATTATAAATTTTGCAGGAATTATCATTGTAGAGAATCACATAATCTCCATCAATATTTCCGGAAAGATAGGCATAATCCACTCCTGTTTCAAATTCTTTGGTACCGTCGCTCCGGTATACCACCAGCTTTTCCGGCTCCGGCCCCGCGCTGTTAGCGGTTACAAGTCCCACATATTTTTCCGAATAAAACAGGCTTTCAATTCTCTCTTCCTCGGTCTGGACTGTCAGCATGGGATTCGCCCTGTTTTCCGACGAGAAAAATGCCAGTCCTTTATCCGTACAGGCAAAGGATTCTGTCTCTGTCAGATACTGAACTCTGGGCACCACTTTATCTACAAAATGTTCGTCATTTCCGCTGACAATACGGTTGGGAATATTTGCCCCTACTTCTTCAGAGTAGTCATAGATGACTACCCGGCTTCTTAATGCGCTGTTTTGTATGTAAGCATAAGAGCAGATAAGCTGGGTTCCGTCAGGAGAAAAGCTTAAATCCATCAGATATCCGTTTTTTGAAAGAGTGGATTTCATGGTAAGCTTTAAGTCGCTTCCGTCTCGTTTAAACATGGAAACATAGCTGGACTTAGAGTCCTCCAAAGCTGCTGCCACCACTCCCTTTCCGGATATGGTAACCCTGGTAATGGGAAGCAGGGTTGTGGCAGTTCCTTGGTAACCGTCTTCGTTAAAAATGTAAATACTGTTGCCCTGCTGATCGGCTACCGCGGCAAAAGACCCGTTGACTGCTGCAATAGGGGTTTTCATTTCAAAGGTCTGAACCCAGACAGTCTTTCCCTTGTTATCAATATAAGATGCACCGTCTTTGGTGTACTTTAAAACATTTTTTCCAAAGTTCACATACTTGGCATTGCTTCTCTCTATACCGGTCTCTCCGGCTGTTAGGTTTACTTCCCAGCTTACACGATAGTTTTGAAACCGATAATAATTTTTCCAATAGTAAAGTCCACCGGCTATAACAGCTAAAAGAAAAAAAATCACGCCAATGGCCACTGCCCTCCGGCGGATGGTTTTTCCATGGGCTTTTTTTATTTCCTTTATCTCCTCTGAGCCGTCTCCCTGATTCATACGCGCCGGATTACTTGCCGCCGTTTCTTCTCCTGAAAGCCTCCCGGATCGCTCTGCTTCATAATTAGTAATCATCTGCCGGCGAAGCTGTTGCTTTTTTCTTTCCCGATTCATGGAGCTTAAATCACTCATTTTTCGTCTCTCCTCGGTATGCTGCCTTACTGGCGTGGCGCTTCATTTATTTTCAGTATACAACATTTCGGGAAGAAACGCATTACATTTTTATGTAGAAACCAATGTTTTTGCCGCATCCCCTACGGAAGCGTTGTTTCCGGCACAATCAATTGCCTTCCTGCAACAATTACATCTTCATTTTCCAAGCCGTTCCAGGCACAGATATTTTCCAGGTTATTGACGCTCTGGTAGAGTTTAAAGCAAATTCCGTATAAAGTTTCTCCATCCTGGACGGTATAATACATCTGCCCCTCTCCTGGTTCTGTAAGAGGCTGTACAGAGGCCTGAACTTCTTCGGCTGCCTGCTTTTCTCCGGCGCTTCCTTCCAGCGCCGCCTGGCTGCCTGCTGCTTGTCCGCTTTCTGTGGTTATGGATATCTCCTCCTGTGTGGATTCCTGTATGGATGTCTCTGCACTTCCACCGGTTGCTTCCACGCCTGCGTCAGCACCTCCGCCGCCTACCGGCTGAGCCTCTTCAGCAAAATCCTCCGTTGGAAATACATCTCCGGATACCTGTTCAATTATAATTTCAGGACGGCTTTCCACTTTTACTCCATCTGTTTCTTCGTCATTTTCTCCATTTTCATCTTGTTTTCCCGGTCTTTTCAGACTTTCCCACCCTTCTGCTCCAGCGGGGAGGACAGAGGCGATTACACTTTCCATATCCCTCATCTTTTCGTAATTATTAAACATGGCAACGCCTCCGGCCAATACCAGCACCGCCAAAGCGCTGCACAGGCCGCCTAAAACGGTTATGGTGTTTTTGCGGTTAGCTGCCTGAACTTTTTTTGCCTCCATTTTCTGCCTGAAATCCCGAATCACCGGGTCGCTGCCTCCGGCTTCTACCCGTCGGTTATCCTTTCTGGAAATCATATAGTCCTGCATCATCTGGTTCCGCTCGTAGTAGATGCAATGGCCTTCCAGCTTATAAAATCCGTCCCTGGAGGTTATGTAAATTGCTTCATCCCCTTCCAGACCGCCGTTTAAGTACATAATCTGATTTTTCCCATTAAAGTACTGGCTGTGCTGCTTCCAGTAATTAAGCGGGCTTAAAGTGCATCCGGGAGCTCCGCATAAAAACCAGCCCTGAACTGTCCTTTTGGGAAATTGTTCTTCTATATTTTGATATGCCCGTTTCCAGGCTTCCTCTGTAAAGGCAACCACTTCTCCTTCCTGGGTCACCCCGTCCATTTCCAGGGCGCCGTCTACAAAGATAAATGGCACGCCCTCGTGTTCCTCTGCACTGCCTAAAAGCAGCCCTATCCGCAGATCTTGTCCACCTGTCGGATACAGCCGCTTTAAATACGTATTTACATAATCTTCCACATACAGTCGGACCATCTGGTCCCGTTCCCCGATCTGCCGGATATTTTTTGGCAGCTTGGGAAATGGATTATACAATTCTCCCATAACGCTTCACCCTGCTTTCCTATTCTATCTCATTAAGGATAGCACAGGCAGTCTGCGAATCCTGTCAAACCACTGCTGTATTTGCACATAACTTTTCGACAAGGCAGATGCTTTCGCTGATACAGTCTGCCAGACGCATTACCACAGAAAGACGGACGCTTTGAAGCATCAAAGGATCATAATTCCCGCAGCCGCCTACAATGCCGGTGATGAAAATATCTCCTACCTCTCTCAATTCTTTACTGACTCCCAGTCCCGGCTTTAATGCCCCCCGCCCCAGAGTTACATAACCTACATGGTCGGACTTTCCCACCGACGCATCAATGGCCACTACCACATAATCCGAGTAGTCTTCCTGCAAGAAATGCATGTAATCATCCAGATTCATGGCATGAACCGGCCGTTCCAAGGTGCCGAATACCGGAATATCCTGGTTCTGCCTTCCTTTTAATTTATATCCAATCAGCGGTCCCAGACTGTCTCCTGTGGATCGGTCTGTGCCGATGCACAGGAAGACTACGCCTTTTTTTCCTCTGTCAAGCTCGTCCAATATCATTTCATACAGCCGTCCCGCCAGATTTCTGGCATCAAACCCCCGATGGGTATCATAATAATATATTTCCTGCTGTGCCTGCACAGCAATACGTTCCCAAAATTTCATTATTTTACCGCCTTGTTTGTCCATTTATTTTCATTATAGACATGGGCAGGGGATTTTATGCACAAAAAAGGAAGGGGCTGTGCCCCTCCCAAAAAAGGTATTTTCTAAATTTATACAGCTCCATCCTCATCCGGATTTTCCAGCAATGTGGTGGTATACTTATCCAAAATCACTCTCTGAATCATATCTCTTGTCCCGGAGTTAATAGGGTGTGCGATATCCCGATATTCTCCGTCTGCAGCCTTGCGGCTGGGCATTGCAATAAACAAGCCTTTTTCTCCTTCAATTACTTTAATGTCGTGAATGACAAATTCGTTGTCCAGTGTGATGGAAACTATCGCTTTCATCTTTCCTTCCTTCTCAATTCGTCTCACTCTTACATCTGTAATCTGCATACTGTAACCCCTCCATAAATCTTCTTCTCGCCTGCTGCGACGTTCTTTTTGCCTGGTGGCGCCCCCGCGCCGCCATCCTGGCTGTATTCGTCTTATATAGTATACCTCTCATTCTTCTCCACAACAATCTTAATATTGTCGGGAGTCCCGATATGAGTTGTATTGGCACGAATGGTATCACGGCTCTCAACGATACAGTTTTCAATCACTGTATTGTCCCCAATATATACATCATTCAAAATAATGGAATTTTTGATGATACAGTTATTTCCAATATATGCCTGCTTAAACAGGACAGAGTTTTCAACCATACCGTTTAAGATACAGCCACTGGAAATCAGGCTGTTCTTCACAATAGAGCCGGGATTATATTTTGCCGGCGGCATGTCGTCAATCTTAGAGTATACATCCGGATACTGCTTAAAGAAGTAGTCCCTTACCTCTGGCTTTAAAAAGTCCATATTGGTCTTATAATAGGACTCAACGGAAGCGATATTACTCCAATAAGTATCCATCTTGTATGCATAAATTCTCTTTAAGTTCTTATATCGAACCAGAATGTCATTTACAAAGTCATAGCGATCTTCTGCCGCACAGCGCTCAATCAGCTCAATTAGCTGACGTCTGCGGATCACATAAATGCCGCAGGAAATAGTATTGGCGTCGGATATCATAGGCTTCTCTTCAAAGTCTACGATACGGCCGTCATCATTAATCTTTACACAGCCAAAACGGGTAACGTCCTCACCCTCTGACATTTTTTTACATACAACCGTAATGTCTGCCTTTTTCTCAATGTGGTATTCCAGAACCTTATTATAATCCATCTTATAGATGCCATCGCCGGCAGCAATCACCACATAAGGCTCATGACTGTTTTTTAAGAAGGAAAGGTTTTGATATAAAGCATCCGCGGTTCCGCGATACCAGTCGCTGCTCTCCGCAGTAATAGTGGGCGTAAAAACGAAAAGCCCTCCCTGCTTTCTGCCAAAGTCCCACCATTTGGATGAGCTTAAATGCAGATTTAAAGAGCGGGAATTATACTGGGTAAATACAGCCACGTTCTGAATATGGGAATTGGTCATATTGCTCAGCGCAAAGTCAATGCTGCGGTAGCTTCCGGCCACCGGCATTGCAGCGATTGCCCTCTTGTTGGAAAGCTCACGCATCCTCTTGCTGTTGCCGCCTGCTAAAACGATACCGATTGCTCTCATCTTATGCCCCCTGCCTTTATAATGTAGTCTCCGCTTGCCAGTGTTCCATCAGAATAATCTGCCGCCTCGGTGCAGCCGGAAATGGCAGTATTTTTGCCAATCTTCACGCCATCCGGAATTACAGAGTGCTCGCCGATGGTAACCAAATCGAATTGATAAACCTTAGGGTCATAAGTGCTGGGCGCATATTCGCCAACACCGATTTCCACATTTTTACCAATGCTTACATCCTCTGCCACAATGGCTTTATTCACAGCTGCGCCTTCTCCAATACTGCTGCTCTGCATAATGATGGAATCACGAACCACCGCGTCTTTGCCAATGGTAACGCCAGCGCCAATTACGGAATTGTAAACCTTACCATAAATCTCTGTACCTTCACCGATAATACTTCTCTCAATCACTGCCTCCGAAGCAATGTACTGAGGAGGTATAATATCACTCTTGGTATAAACTCTCCAGTATTCCTCATACAGATTAAACTCCGGAATAATATCAATCAGCTCCATATTGGCTTCCCAATAGGAACCTAATGTACCTACATCTTTCCAGTAGCCATTATACTCATATGCAAAAATGCGGTCGCCCTTTCCGTGGCAGTAGGGGATGATGTGCTTACCAAAGTCACAGCCCGGCTCATCCTGCATCTTAATCAGGGCATCCCGCAATACGGGCCAGGAGAAAATATAGATACCCATAGAGGCCAGATTGCTTCTGGGCACCGGAGGCTTCTCCTCAAACTCCGTAATCCGGTTGCTTTCATCCGTAATCACTACGCCGAACCGGCTGGCTTCCTCAATGGGAACCGGCATGGCGGCAATCGTAATATCGGCGTTGTTAGCCTTGTGATAATCCAGCATAACTTCATAGTCCATCTTATAAATGTGGTCGCCGGAAAGAATCAGCACATAGTCCGGATTATAGCTCTCCATATACTCCAGGTTTTGATAAATGGCGTTAGCCGTTCCGGTATACCAGTCACTGCCCTTGCTTTTCTCATAAGGCGGTAAGACCGTAACACCTCCTACATTTCGGTCCAAATCCCACGGAATCCCGATTCCAATATGAGAATTTAAGCGTAACGGCTGATATTGAGTTAAAACTCCGACTGTGTCAACTCCAGAATTGATGCAGTTGCTGAGAGGGAAGTCAATGATGCGGTATTTTCCCCCGAATGATACCGCCGGCTTAGCTACCTTCTGAGTCAGGACTCCCAGGCGGCTTCCCTGTCCGCCAGCTAAAAGCATGGCTATCATTTCTTTCTTAATCACGTTATCACCTCTTGCTGTTAAATTTAGTAATGTATCCATTATACCATACTTTTCATAAATAGTGAACAAATTAAAGATTTTTTCCTTGTATTTTTTGTGCATTTTCCGACAGTTTCTTCTATAATATTTAAAATATTGCATTTTAATCCATATATTGTATATTTTTACTTCCCAACATACTAAATCTGTCTTTTTTGTTCAAAAAAATCTGGCGGCAAAAATTCAGCAAACCCTTGAATCCACAGGAAAAATATAGTACAATCGTTCATAATATGCCGGAATTAGATTTTTAAAACGCAGAAAAGGAGAACAATCATGAACTTGGTTACTGTAAGAGAATTATATAAAAACCGTGATGCGTATCTGGGCAAAGAAATTTCCGTAGGCGGCTGGGTACGGAGTGTACGCGATTCCAAAACATTTGGATTTGTCGTGGTCAGCGACGGTACGTTTTTTGAAACCCTTCAGGTGGTTTACCATGATACTATGGCAAATTTTGCAGAGGTGTCCAAGTTAAACGTGGGCTCCGCTATTATTGTAAAGGGAACCCTGGTGGCAACTCCAACAGCCAAGCAGCCCTTTGAGATTCAGGCCGTGGAGATTGAGGTAGAAGGGGCTTCCGCACCGGATTATCCCCTTCAGAAAAAGCGCCATTCTTTTGAATATCTGCGGACTATTTCCCACCTGCGTCCCAGGACCAACACGTTTCAGGCCGTATTCCGCGTGCGCTCCCTGATTGCTTATGCTATCCATCAGTATTTTCAGGAGCGGGATTTCGTGTATGTGCACACTCCGTTAATCACCGGCAGTGACTGCGAGGGCGCAGGCGAAATGTTCCAAGTTACCACTATGGATTTAAACAATATTCCGAAAACCGAAGACGGCGCTGTAGACTTTACTAAGGACTTTTTTGGCAAACCTACCAACTTAACTGTTTCCGGCCAGTTAAACGGGGAAACCTACGCTATGGCATTCCGTAACATCTACACTTTCGGCCCCACCTTCCGCGCGGAGAATTCCAACACCACCCGGCATGCGGCTGAATTCTGGATGATCGAACCGGAAATCGCATTTGCAGATTTAAATGACAATATGGATCTGGCTGAGAGCATGTTAAAGTACATTATCAGGTTTGTATTAGAGCACGCCCCTGAGGAAATGAACTTCTTTAACCAGTTTGTGGACAAGGGACTGTTAGAGCGGTTAAATGTCATCTTAAACTCTGAGTTTGCCCGTGTCACCTACACCGAGGCCGTGAAGATTTTGGAACAAAACAATGACAATTTTGATTACAAGGTATTCTGGGGCTGCGACCTTCAGACAGAGCATGAGCGCTATTTAACCGAGCAGATTTATAAAAAGCCTGTTTTCGTCACCGATTATCCTAAGGAGATCAAAGCCTTCTATATGAAGCTTAATCCGGATGGCAAAACGGTTGCGGCAGTAGACTGCCTGGTTCCCGGTATTGGCGAGATCATCGGCGGCAGCCAGAGAGAGGACAACTATGAGAATCTGTTAACCCGTATGAACGAGTTAGGCTTAAATCCGGAGGATTATGGTTTCTATCTGGATCTCCGCAAGTATGGTTCTGCACGCCATGCCGGCTTTGGCCTGGGCTTTGAGCGCTGTGTAATGTATCTGACCGGGATGTCCAATATCCGGGATGTAATTCCCTTCCCCAGAACTGTAAATAACTGTGAGTTATAATTCCAAACGGGCTGTTGCAAAATGAAACAAGGAGACTTTCTATTATCCGTTGCCCTGTTACATTTTGCGGCAGCTCCTTTTTCTAATATCCGATTCTGAATTGGAGGTAACCTATGAAATTCATCCATACCGCCGACATCCACTGGGGCATGGCCCCGGACAGTGACAAACCCTGGAGCAAGGAACGGGCTCAGGCTATAAAGGACTCCTTTCAGGAGGTGGTTCATCAGGCCCGGGAGCGGGACGTAGATTTTTTATTTGTGTCCGGCGATTTATTCCACAGGCAGCCTTTAGCCAGAGATTTAAAAGAGATCAATTACCTGTTTTCTACCATCCCCAGTGTCCGTGTAGTTTTAATTGCCGGAAACCATGATCGGATCCGGGCTAATTCTGCGGTCTTAAGCTTCTCCTGGTGCCCCAATGTAACCTACTTTACCGGGGAAGACTGGGAATCTGTATATTTTGAAGATTTAAATACAGAGGTTTTTGGGTTCAGCTACCACACCGCAGAAATCCAGGAAGACCGGCTGTCTCAGATTCAAGTGCCGCCGGGCAATCGCATCCGGATTCTGCTGGCCCACGGCGGGGATTCCCTTCACCTTCCCTTTAACCGGGCGGCTCTGGCCTCCCTCCCATTTGATTATATTGCCCTGGGGCATATCCACAAGCCGGAGCTGGTGGTGGAAGGAAAAGCTGCTTTTTCCGGTTCCTTAGAGCCTCTTGACAAAACAGAATTGGGACAGCATGGATTTTATTATGGTGAAATCAATTCCTTAACCCATCGGGTTTCTGTACTGGAATTTATTCCGGCTGCAAAATGTCAGTATATCTCTCTGGCTGTCAGCGTAACCCCTGCTACCACCAATTCTGAGCTGGCTGCCAGCATCTCTCAGGAAATCGGGCGCCGGGGCTCTCAGCATATTTACCGCTTTTTAATCCGCGGCATGAGGGATCCGGATATTACCTTTGATTTGGATGTGCTGTCCTCCCGCTTTCGGATTGTGGAAATTACCGATGATTCTGAGCCCCAATATGATTTTTCCGCCTTGTTTGCAGAGCATCCCAGCGATATGATTGGATTTTTTATCCAGGCTCTTCAGAAGGACGATATGAATCCGGTGGAAAAGAAGGCCCTGTATTACGGCATCAATGCTTTGCTCCGCACTACGGATGAAAGGAGTCCTGTATGAGACTATTAGACGTATATATCAGCGGCTTCGGCAAGTTTCATGACAAATCCATAAGCTTTGAAGATGGTCTGAATATTATTTATGGGAAAAATGAAGCCGGCAAGTCTACCCTTCATACCTTTATCCGCAGCATGCTTTTCGGCATGGAACGGCTGCGGGGACGGGCTGCTAAAACTGATTCCTACAGTCAGTTTCTTCCCTGGGAAAACAAGGGGGGCTATGAAGGGCGGCTGCGGCTGGAAAAAGACGGTAAAGTCTACCGCATAGAACGGAATTTTCAGAACAGCAAAGAGTTTGTTATTGTTGATGAGACTCTTGGGCGGGAAATTGAGCCTACCAGGGCTTTTATGGATTCTCTGCTAAATGGCCTCAGCGAAACGGCTTACATCAATACCATAAGCATCGGACAGCTGAAAAGCGCAACTGACGCCGGTATGGTGGCAGAGCTGCGTAATTATATTGCCAATCTGAACACTTCCGGCAATATGGCCTTAAATATTACAAAAGCCACCGCCTTTTTAAAGACTCAGCGAAAATCTCTGGAAAGCCAGATCGTCCCTGAGGCCGCCAGGAGCTATGCCGCCCTTTTGGGAGAAATACGGAATATTGAAAAGGAAATTACCTTGCCGGAATATGAAAATCATTTAACCGGCTACCGCAAACAGAGGGAGCAGGTTTCCAAATCTATTGCAGAAAAGCAGCAGGAAAAGGAAGAGCTGCTTCAAAAAATCGCAAGAGGCCGTCAGCTGCTAAACAGCAATCAGTTTACAGACGGGGATTCCATTGCTTCCTATGAAAGCGACGCCAAAGCTGTCTACAGCAAATATCAGGCTGCCAGGGATGCCTGCTCCCGGGGCGCCTCTAAGCTTCTTATGATTTTGGCCTTTGCAGGATGCGCCGCTTGTCTGGCAGGCTGTGGGGTCTTAACCTTTTTAAGTCCTTTGGGAAGTCTTAGCCCGGTCCTGGCTCTGGGCGCCGGAGCAGCTGGCATCCTGCTCCTCACTGCCGGTTTTATACTTGCTTTTAAACGCAACAGCGTAAAAAAAGAATTTAATTATTCCTCTAAGCTTTTACAGGAGATTTTTTCCAGGCATTTGGGGGACAGCTCCATCTCCTCCCAGGCCATGGATGCCTTTTGTCAGAGAATGGCCGAATACGCCAGGCTTCATACCACTCTGGTAAAATCAGAGGAAACGGCTTCCGCCCTGGCAAAAGAAATCGGTTCCCTTCAGGAGCAGCAGACTACCTGTACCGAGGTAATTGAAAAACAGCAGCGGGCCCAGTGGGAGCTGGAGCAGAAGCTGGAACATTTATCCAACTGTAAAAATCAGGCCCAGGCCCTTCGCCAGGTTTTGGCAGAAAACGACAGGCTTTCTCAGGAAATAGCCGCCATTGACCTGGCTCAGGAAACCATGACTTCCTTATCCACATCCATTCGGAATTCCTTCGGGCTATATTTGAACAAAGAAGCATCCCAGCTTATCCACCAGATTACCGGCGGAATTTATAACAGTATGAGCGTAGACGAGAATCTCCATGTTTTTATGAATACCAAGACCAAGCTGGTTCCTTTAAATCAGGTCAGCAGCGGCACCATGGATCAGGTTTATCTGGCTCTGAGGCTGGCTGCCGCCAAATTAATCCAAAAAGGCGAAGATTCCCTTCCCTTAATTTTTGACGACAGCTTTGTTTTGTATGATGACGAGCGTCTGCGGACAGCTCTCCGATGGCTGGTAAAGGCCTACCCTGGCCAGATTATTATCTTTACCTGCCACCAGAGAGAGGCCCAGATGCTGACTGCCAACCAGATTCCCTATCATTTGATTTCCATATAGGCTTGAATCTTGTATTTTTTGATGTTAAGTGATTATTCTAATGCTTGGGAGACACTATATTTTGTGACGCCTCTGAAAGATTAGAATAAGCAGGTTTTGGCGGCTCTCAAGCTTTAGAATAATCACAAATCACTTTTAGTTATTACAATTGACGATTCCCATTATCCTTCAAAAAATAATGAATCAATAATGAAATCTCCCACAGGACTCCATTCATCTTTTAATTTGTCAGTGCAGTTAAAGGCCACTATCACTAATTTATCATTATAGGAGAAATATATCATATTATTATATACCCGGGTGTCAATCGCATCCGCAGTTAACTTTATCTGTCCAACATTATGATTAGAAACCGTATAATAATTCGTATCAACAATTTCAGTATAGCCTTCAAATAAATTTTCCATATATTTTGTAAATTCCTTTATCTGGCTATTTCTCATCCGATTTTCTGTTAAGCTAATTGCAATATTAATATTTATTTCATCGTTGGAATATACAATGTCCGGTACATCGCCACTATATTTTACTATAATAGTATCATAATCCAATTGTTTAAAATTTTTAGGTATTTTCAAATAAAATTTATTATCAATGTTGAGGTATTCCGTTTCTATATTATTTCCGCCGCCAGATTTAACAATCAAGTTTTCATCCCGTTGGCTTTCTGATTCCTGTTCCGTCTGCATTATATCCAGCCAAACCTCCTTGTCTGTTCGCCCATCTGCCACGTTAGATTTTTCAGCCGCTGCGCCGTCGAAAATCCGCTTTGCAGATGAACAAATATCTTGCAGAGTTTTGCCGGATATAATGCAGGCAGCACTCTCTGGCTTTTTATCTTCATTTTTAATAGTTCCTTGAGTTATCATGCAAATTGCTATCATAATAACACATACTGCCCCAAATAACCGTATCCCAATTACTTTCTTATTTTTCATTTATCCTCCTATATACGACCCTTAGTGAACAAATCCATTTTCTGCTATGATCAAAAGAGGACACCAGCAGACAACTCCGTGGCATCCCCCTTTGATTAATATTTTAGAAGGAATATTGAAAACGCTTTTCAGCAAGTTTTCCGTACTTTACTTTACTGCAATGGCTTCAATCTCAACTAATGCCGCCTTGGGAAGCGCGGCAACCTGGAAGGCAGCGCGTGCAGGACAATCAGCAGTAAAGAACTCTCCATACACCTCATTCATGGCTCCAAAGTCTGCAATATCGTTGAGCAATACTGTAACTTTTACTACATTTGTCATATCCATACCGGCCTCGGCTAAGATTGCCTTTATATTCTCTAAAGACTGCCTGGTTTGGCTCTTGATATCACTTCCTGCGAATTCACCGGTTTCCGGGTCGATAGGAAGCTGGCCAGATACATAGCAGGTAGTGCCAGCAGCTAAAATTCCCTGGCTGTAAGGTCCGATAGCGGCGGGAGCATTCTTGGTGTTTACAATAGTTTTAGACATAATAGTTTCTCCTTTTCTTTTTTTGAAATAATCTTTATTGATTCAATAATTTTTCTATTACATGTTTCTATTATGCAATATACTTTCTCAAAATGCAAGTATTTTTATTAAATCAATATGTAAATTATCAATGTGATTTTTTGGTTATTTTGCCAAATTGAGTTTTTATTGACCTTTTGTTATAATAATTTTAATTATGATAATTTTTTTATCATATCAAATTATCGGCGGATATGATCCGCAAAGGGGGGACGGCGGTTTGACCGACAGGGATCTTTTACAGCTTTACAGTAATTTAGTTCCTTTCCTGGCGGAGGTTTGCGGCCCGGGCAGTGAAGTGGTTCTCCACGATGTAACTAATCCGGAACACTCTCTGGTAGCCATCCGCAACTCAATTTCTGGCAGGCAGGTAGGCGCATCTCTCACTGACCTGGCCCAGGAGCTGCAGGAAAAGGGAATGTACACCGATACTTCATATCTCAGCAATTATCAGGGGAAAAGCAAAGGGCGGGATTTTTTGTCCAGCACTTATTATATTAAAAATGAGAACCGCTTAATTGGGCTTCTGTGCGTCAACAAGGATATGTCCTCCGTTCAGGAACTGAATCACGCAGTGCAAAACCTGCTTGGACGGTTTAATCTGAATGCTGCTACGGAAAGCGAGTTCAGCGAAAATCTGGACACTTCTGTTGGAAACATGGTTCACAATCGGATTGCTGATATTATTGCCCAGTCCGGCATCAGCCCCACCCGCATGAGCCTGGATGAAAAAGCCCGGATTGTTCATCGCCTTAATGATGAAGGGCTGATGAGTGTAAAAGGGGCGGCTGCTGAGATTGCGGAACAGCTTTCGGTCAGTGTTCCCACTGTTTACCGGTATTTGAATAAGAAGCTTTAAATAAACAGAAACAAGCCCTCAGAAACAGCGCAGGTATATTTCCTACCCTTGTTTTTGAGGGCGTTTTACTGGTTTCCCTTTTGTTATGCGTTTCTTTGGCTGCGGTACACAGCCATGGCTTCGCTTAAATTAGACGCCTGTTCGCTGCGAATAATTTTGGCCAGCTCAGAAAGCCGGTCTGGCTGTAGAAATTCTTTTCCTAAATAGGTTTCATACTGATTTGTCACCAAAAGGGCCTGCTCTTTGGCATGAATCTGGGCTTCCTTCAACCGGGATTCAATGCGGGTATGCTCCTCCTCCAAAGCCTGGATCCTGTCTCTGTTATTATTGATAATTTCATCTGAAATAATCGTCTTGGTTACGGTATTAAAAGTGTTAAGGGCCTCACTTTTCTGACTGCTGATTTGCTGAAGTTCCTGCTCTATCTGAGAAATCTCGTCATCATATTTTTCCAGATTGTACAAAGACTCATTTCTGTCCTTGCGGATAGATACCGTGATGACCCGGATCTTTCGGTTATTACTGCGGATCAGGCTTCGGATTTCCTTTCCCTGCTTCAGCACCTCCAAATGCCGTACTTTTATCTTGTTGCTTACCGCCACATAAAGGCCGCCGAATATAAGAATTACGATTAGATAAATAGCAATCAACATCCAGGACTTTCGACTGGTTTCTGGTATAAGCCAATATGTACCGCATGGAACTGCCAGAAAACAAATGCTGAAGCTAAAAAGCAGCAATCCCAATTCTTTTATACTCCCCGGCATATACATAGCATAAAACCAGGTGGTTTTACAGAAGCCCGGCACCCGGTTCTGCTTAAAAAGTGTCTTCAGTTTTGTGGCAAGTTCCTGATTATGTTCTCTTAAAGCTTCTGTTTCCTCTGCAATCCGTTCCTTGATTCCCTGGTTTTTAGCTTTCTCTCTTTTGGCACGTATTTTTTTCAGGCGTTCCTGCCCTGCCTTAATCTCTTTGTCATAGCTGGCGCTGATATCCTCCCGGCGTTTTCTCACAGTCTGATTAATGGTATCCGTTATACCCTGCCGCTGTTTTTCTAACTCCAGCTCCGTCCGTCTTTCCTCTGCCGCCAGTTCTTCGCAGGCCTTTTTGCTCCTGTTTAATTCCTCTACTGCTTTTATCGCTTCTGATAAAAATGCTGAATAATTTGTAATCTCCGGTCCCATCTCCGGTCCCCCTTTGTAAGCCCAGAAAATCTTTTTCTCTTACTGTATAAATGTAATCGTTCTAATAGGCTATCTTCTTGTCCG
Organism: uncultured Lachnospiraceae bacterium; assembly: GCA_910577645.1. Taxonomy (GTDB): domain Bacteria; phylum Bacillota; class Clostridia; order Lachnospirales; family Lachnospiraceae; genus UMGS1370. The sequence continues at coordinate 18,418 of CAJTOL010000025.1, read as the reverse complement.
GCTACACCGGACAAGAAGCATCGGATGTCCATCCGATGTGGAATGTAAGATAAAATTTTACTTACAAGCCAGCTTGACGTAAAATTTTATCTTACATTCCACGCCATCTGAACTGTTACGTATAGATTACTACAAATTACAGATATCGACAAGGGGTGGTTGGCAGATTCTTACATCTTTTCCCTTCTTTACAATCTTCGCCAAATCCGATATACTTAGGAGAGACTTACTAATGTTGATAAAGGAGGCCGCCATGTTCCGAATGTGGGGAAAAATCTGGAAAGACAATCATCTCTTACAAGATACGGTTATCTGTATGCCTGACTACTCCATGTCCCGAACCCAGATGGTTTTTGGAGCGCTGGATGAGATCTGCACTCAGTTTGACTTGGGGCATCCCATCTGGATGGATTCTACTATTCAGGACTTTAAGCGCCACGACAAGACCCGGTTTTACCAGGACAGTTTTGTGGAGAGTATTGATTTCGATTATTTGGAGATTCATGTAATCGAGGAGTAGAGCGGCAAACCATACCTCCAGTGTTCTTTATTTGATACTCCATAATAAAAAGGGATATTGCAAAATAAACCCCGGCGGACATCTGCTAATAGAAGACCGCCTTATTTTACAACATCCCCTTATTGGTTCTAAGCTGATATTATTTATAATCTCTTCAACAGCTTCTCTCTCTCATCCTCATAGCCGGGCTTGCCAAGAAGTGCAAACATGTTCTTCTTATAGCTCTCAACTCCAGGCTGGTTAAACGGATTTACTCCTAATAAGTATCCGCTGATTCCGCATGCAAACTCAAAGAAATAGAAAAGCTGACCCAGGTAAAATGCATTTTGCTCCGGAATGTTTACTACCAGGTTGGGCACATTGCCGTCGGTGTGAGCCAGGATGGTTCCGTTCATAGCACTCTTGTTGACAAAATCAACGCTCTTGCCTGCCAGATAGTTCATACCGTCCGTATCCACAGCTTCTTCCTTTAACAGAACCTCTGCCTGAGAATCCTCTACGTTTAATACGGTCTCAAACATAATCCGCGCACCGTCCTGAATAAACTGGCCCATGGAGTGAAGATCCGTAGTTAAATCCACTGCGTGAGGCAGGATACCCTTCTGATCTTTTCCCTCGCTCTCACCGTAAAGCTGTTTCCACCACTCAGATACATAGTGAAGGCTGGGCTCGTAGTTGGCTACGATCTCTACCTGTTTTCCTTTGCGGAGAAGAATGTTGCGGACTGCCGCATAAAGCAGGGCCGGATTCTCCTCATAAGGAGCGTTAAGCGCTTTCTCTCTTCCGGAAGCAGCTCCCTCCATCAGCTTGTCAATGTCAGCGCCGCTGACTGCGATGGGTAATAAGCCTACTGCGGTCAGTACGGAGAATCGGCCTCCTACGTCATCCGGAACCACGAAGGACTCATAGCCTTCCTCATTTGCCAGGCTCTTTAATGCGCCTCTGGCCTTGTCTGTGGTTGCATAGATTCTCTTATTTGCCTCTTCCTTACCATACTTTTCGATAAGCTGCTCTTTAAATACCCGGAATGCAATCGCCGGTTCGGTTGTAGTACCGGATTTGGAGATGATATTAATAGAAAAGTCTTTATCCTTTAATACATCCTGAAGATCTTTGATGTATTTGCTGCTGATGCTGTTTCCTACGAAGTAAATCTCAGGGGTCTTTCTCTCGCCCTTCGGAAGAACATTGTAGAAGCTGTGGGACAAAAATTCAATGGCAGCTCTCGCTCCTAAGTAGGATCCGCCGATACCGATTACCAGTAAAACATCAGAGTCAGACTGGATCTTTTTTGCTGCCTCTTTGATTCTTGCAAATTCTTCCTTATCATAGTCTACCGGAAGGTCAATCCACCCTAAGAAATCGTTTCCTGCGCCGCTTTTGCCGGTGAGGACCTCCTTAGCTCCCATAACGGCTGACTTCATGTAGGACAGCTCATCTGCCGCAATAAAACCGGCTGCTTTCGAATAATCAAACGTTACTTCTCTTCCCATTGCCATCGTCTCCTTTTTCTAATTGTTAAAAAATTATTGAATTTCTTGTTTCTGATTATATCATAAAAACCTGCAAAAATCTATCCCAGATATTCTCGGATGATCTCGCCTAAGACCCGGATTTCCTCCGGTTTCAGCTCTTTCATCCAATTTTCTCCCTGAACTCCGGATTCAGCAAGCTTGTCTGACACCTCCTTAGCAGAAATACTTTTTTTCTGACCTCTGTCCCGACTGGCAGCAGTCTGCTGCTCCATAGTGCGGCGGGCGTTTTTTCGTTCTCTCAATTCCCGCACATTGCTGCGGGCCGTGGGAGCCGGTTCGCTTTCAATCAGTCTTGCGCTATCTTCAGAAGGAACCCCTGTCCGTTCCATCTCCATTCTGTGCCATAAGGTATTTTCCAGATAATCCTGCAAATTTATAATAAGCTGCTGACGCCTGGCTTCCAGGCCTGTCCCGCTTTCTACAATAATGTTTAAAACCGCTGCCAGAATCCCTACGGTTCCGTAGAGAACTATGTAATAAGAATCACAGCGATACCAGTAAGAAAGAAACGACAGGGTTCCGCCTGCCAGCAGGCACAGCCAGGTTATCTGACTGGAAAATCCCGCCCAGTCTTCCGCAGTCAGCGCGCCTACCCTGGCGTCTAAAAGCTGCTTTTCCAGATAGACTCTGGTATTGGAAATTCCCTGGTTAATCCGGTAGGCATCCTCTGCCTTTTGTTTTAAGGTTCTTAAATACTTGTTTTTGGTCATTGCCATATTATTAGACTCTTTGATCATTCTTTTGTAGGAGTTTTTTGCAATCAGCTTGCTTACCAGGCCTATCAGACAGATTGCTGCCAACAGATACAATGCCGTTCCATTTTGTAATAATTGCAACATATATTTTGCTCCCCTTTCTCGCAAACTCCTAAGTGGGCCGGTTCCTTTGGCACGTGTCCGCGCCTGCCGGCAGTGAAAGATACAGGAGACCGGTCATTCCTGCTTTTCACTCTGCCCGGCCGTTAAAATTTTCGCCGCACCCGGGTTTGCTGTAAGTCACATTATAGCGGAGCTTTTTGGTTTTGGGAAGTTGAGAACGCCTAAAATATTTCGTCATTTTCTCCCTTGAAACGAGTCTTAAGGGCTTTAGAAACAGTAAAAGGCCCGGCGGTGACCCTATCACCTGCCAGACCCTTTGATCCAATTAATATTCTGCCGCCATAGCCAGCAAAAGCTTTACCGAATGTTCAATGGCCTTAGCCTCAAATGCCGGATAATCTACGGTAGCGCTGTCATCCGCCTTGTCCGAGATAGCGCGGATAATCAGACAGCCAATGTGATTTAAGTAGCATACCTGAGCGATTGCCGCTCCTTCCATCTCTGTACAGAAGCCGTCGAAATTGTCGATAAGCTGCTGCTTCTTTTCTTTATCAGAGATAAACTGATCCCCGCTGACCACCCGGCCTACAAAAGTCTTAATATCCGGATTTACCTGATTGCAGCATTTTTCTGCCAATTTTAAGAGCTTCTGGTCTGCCGGAAACGCAAAGGTCTCCATTCTGGGAATCTGACCTATGGGATATCCAAACCCGGTAGCATCCATATCATGCTGAACAGAATCGCTGGACAATACAATATCGCCGATGTCAATCTCTGCCTTTAAGGATCCGGCAATTCCGGTATTGACAATGGCCTCTGCCCCGAACTTATCCACCAGAATCTGGCTGCATACGGCAGCGTTCACTTTGCCGATACCAGAGCGTACTACTACCACTTCTTTCTCATTTATTTTACCCCGGTAAAATTCCATACCGGCAGCTGTCTCTACTGTTACGTCTTTTAATGCATTTTTAATCTCAAGGACTTCTTCGTCCATTGCGCCAATAATTCCTAACATGCTTTTGCTCCTTTTCTGCGGAAATCTTTCTTTGCATTATTATAGCCTGTTCCTGGTTAAAATGCAATGTTCCCGTTATCAAGTTTCCGTTTTTTTCAGAAGCCTTTTGTAGGTTGCGTCCATTCCCAGAGCCCCGAGAGGAGCTGTAATTATAATGGCCAGCACTGCAACGGACAGAACAATTTTCCCGCAGGGAAGCCCCAGCGAAAGCGGAACGGAACCGATTGCAGCCTGGACGGTGGCTTTGGGCAGATAGGCAATAATACAGAAAACCCGCTCTTTTCTATTTAACCTGGTTCCCAGCATACAAATCACCACACCGATCCCCCGGACTGCCAATGCCAGGAAAATCATTGCCGCCGCCATTGCTCCGGCTTCTACTGTATAGCGGATGTCCACTGCAGCTCCTACTAATACAAACAAAACTACTTCTGCTGCCAGCCAAAGCTTTCCCAGCTTTTCAGACAGACGTTTTGATACGGATGGATTGCTTTTTATTTTCAGCATACAGGCCATGCTGACCACTGCCAGAAGACCGGAAATTGCCAGAGTTCCTTCCAGCCAGTCTTCCGCTGCAATTAATAAAAATGAAACCCCAAGTACAATAATAATCTTCATACTGTTTCTTACATAATGTTCTTTTATATAAGCAGTTTCAAAAAACAGGCTCAGGAAAAAGCCCATAGCCGCCCCCAGCGCCACGCCTAAGAGAATTGACACCGGAATATTAATAAAGTCTGCAGCGCTTGCCCTTCCTCCCTGAGCCATTCCGACAAAGGTGGTAAACAGGACAATAACAAAAACGTCATCACAGGACGCCCCTGCCAGAATCATTTGGGGAATACTTTGCTCTGTACCATATTTTTCATCCATTAGCTGAACCATCCGCGGAATGACAACCGCAGGGGAAACTGCCCCCAGCACCGCTCCCATAACTGCGGCTTCCACTCTGGTAATTCCCAGCAGGGATGGCGCAAACAGAACATAAGCCAGGATTTCAAAGCTTGCCGGCACAAAGGACAGGAGCACAGCGGGGCGGCCTACCTTTTTTAAGTCAGAAAGATTTAAAGACAGTCCAGCCTTTAACAGGATAATAATCAGAGCCATCTGCCGCAAATCTGCTGAAATTCCCAATATAGATGGATCCAGAAGATTCAGGACATAAGGGCCTAAAACGATTCCGCTTATTAACATTCCGATAATTCGCGGCAGCTTCAACCTTTGACAGACAGCGGCCATAGCAAGACCTGGCAGGAAAATAAGAGCCAGTGATGTGAGCATTGTGTGTTTTCTCCTTCTGCAAACTTGGAAATTTATCTTCCTTCTGCCTCCCATCCATGCTATAATAAAACGTGCTATAATAAGAATCGTATTTGTAAAGGAGGCACCTGTATTATGAATCATTATAAAACCCAAAACGTTTGTTCCCGGGAAATCCATTTTAATGTGGAAAATAATATTATCACTCATGTAGAATTTGTGGGCGGCTGCTCCGGCAATACCCAGGGCGTAGCGCGTTTAATTCAAGGTATGGATGTGGATGAGGCTATCCGCCGCCTGGACGGCATCCACTGCGGCCCCAGGCCTACTTCCTGTCCGGATCAGCTGGCCCGGGCATTAAAGGAGTACAAAGCGCAGCAGGCGTAACAAGACCGGAAAAGAATTATTTTTCTGCGATAGAACCGGCAGACCAGGCAATCCGCCTAATCTGCCGGGATTCTTTTCTATGGCGCTTATTCAAATTCTCTGCCGTTCTCTTTGTCTGCGGCCATTTTTACATATTTTCCTTCTTCATTCCCTGGTGAATAAAGCCATGTCAGTATATTGTCATAATACTGCAAAAAGGGAACTGCCGCAAGTACATTCTAAAAATATCCATCTGCCGTCTTTGGAACCATCTTGTCCCTTTTACATAGAATACATTAAGGCTTTTCAATAAGCCTGGGAATAGCATCCGAAAATATATGGAGAAATTTTAATATGGGAGTTAACTTATCCAATAACACTATCCATACGAATGAGGAAGACCACACAGACTATGATATCCGTCAGTGTGTAGAATATATGCCTTACACAGCTGAAGTTGGTATTCGGGGATGCCAGGATTCCATTATCTACGACTTAGGCAATATTGATCTGGAATCCACCGGCCATATTATCCAGCTTCGGATGACACTTAAAAACGTCTATCCGGGCAGGCGGATTGCCCTGGCGGTTCTGCTATACGAAATAGATGATGTGGGAAATGAAACGAAATGTGGTTTAAAAACCATCAATATTCCGGCCCACCACCAACCCCTGGCTACGGATATTGAGCTGCGGTCCATCCGTTTTGTTCTTCCTAACGATGACTATCATGATAATGCCCATTCCGTTTCCCGTTGTGGAAAACGGAATTTTATAGCCCGCACAATCGCTCACTATATTGACCATGACTTTGAATGGGATAAAAATATAGAAGACGCAAACTAATGATAAAAGGGGATGCCGCAAAATGAAACCAGAGACTTTCATTTTGCGACACCCCCGAATATACTCTTATTTTAAAACTTCTTTAATATCCATAGTCTTGCTGCCATCCTCTAAGATAAAGCAGGGGATACCGATACCGCCTCCGGCTTTTACCTTCTCGTACATGGGCTCGCTGTCCCGAAGTGCCAGATAAACTTTTAAATCCGGCAGGGATGCGGACATATTTTTGAATTCAATCTCCGCACCGGCTTCTACCAGCTTGTTTAATGCATATAAAGTGTCGGGACATAAGTGACTTCCTACTACGGTTACTTTCATAATTACAATCTCCTTTTTCTTATCATAATTTTTTATTAACAGACAGGCCACCCTTAAAAAGTGGCTGCCAGCAATAGCACAGTTAACTACGCTTCTACTTCACCGGATTCCAGTCTTTTCTCCAGCCAGTCTTTCCCTTCAACCAAACGTGCAATGATCATGGACGCAATGGTGTCGCCACTGGCGTTTAAACAGGTTGCCGCCGGGTCTACCAGGAAACCGATGGTAGCGATTAGAGGGAATGCCTCTGCCGGAAATCCAAACAGGCTGACAATCAGCATTTCACCAACCAGGCCGCCTCCAGGCGCGCCGGACAGGACGAATGCGCTTAAAATTGCAACTGCGATTGCCATTGCGTAAGTTCCTACTCCGGTAAAGGGTATCTGGAAAATACCGTATAAAAATGCAATTTTGGTAATTGCAGACAGTACAGAGCCGTCCATATGCATGGTTGCGCCCATAGGAAGGACGATGTTGCTGATATCCTCCGGAACGCCAATCTTTTTACATGCCTCCATGTTTACCGGTAAAGTTGCTACAGAGCTCTGGGTTGCAAATGCGGTAACAGCCGGATTAAAAATGTGCTTCATCATGCGGGAAATACCCTGCTTACCGGCGGCAAAATAGCTGTACAGAGGAAAGAATACGATTACATAAACAGCGCACATGGGATAGTAGACTGCCATGGTACGACCATAATCACCGATAAGCTGGGGACCAAACTCACCTACCAGGTTTGCAAAGTACGCGCCCAAACCAACAGGAGCCAGCTTCATAATCATATCTACCATTTTCATGATAATCTCATTTAAGTTGTTTAACAGCTTGCCTGCCGCGCTCTCTTCGCCTCCGCACCAGGCCACGGCCAGGCCGGACATAATAGCAAATACGATAATCGGAAGCATATTGCTGCGGCTCATTAAACCATTGAAATCGCTTACGGTTAAAGAGCTTACGATCATCTCGCTGATGCTGGCGCTTTCCTGCATAGCTGCCTCGCCCATCTCAATAGCGGTATTTGCCGCCGGCGGCCAAACATTTACCACCACCAGAACCAGGGCAGCCGCAAATCCTCCGGTAACAATAAAAGTTAAAACCAGACTTCCTAAAATCTTGCCCAGGCGCTTCATATTTACCATATTGCCTACAGCAGTGGTAATAGAAACATATACCATAGGCACTACGATAGTAAACATCAGATTCAGAAAAATATCGCCTAAAGGAGACAGCACCTGTGCCTTTTCTCCAAAAATAATACCGATAATTGCTCCGGCAAAAATACCGCCTAATAACAGCAATGGAAACTTGTAGCTGTCCCAAATCTTTTTCGCGTTCATTTGTAACTCTCCTTACATTTTCTTTTTAAGACTTTGAGTGCTTTTTACTTGTTCAGGGCGTCAACTGCTGCCTTTAACTGCCCCAGGGCTTTTCCCAGTACGCTTCTGGGGCAGGCGGCATTTAACCGCATATAACCGCTTAAGCTTCTTCCGAAAGTATACCCTTCATTTAACCCCAGTCCGGCCTTTTCAATCATAAACCTGCGGAGAGTCTCATTGTCCATTCCCAAATCCCTGCAGTCCAGCCATACCAGATAAGTTGCATCCGGAATGTTGGGCTTAATCTGAGGAATATTTTCTGCACAGTAGCTGCGGATAAGCTCAAAGTTACCGTCTAAATATTCCAGAAGCTGCTCCAGCCACTCCTCTCCCTGGTTAAATGCGATTTCCATTGCAACTGAGCTGAAGGCATTATTGCGGTGAATATCCATATTCATCCAGAAGGTATCAAATTTCTTCTTGATATCCGCATTGGGGAATACGGTAGTGGAAGCCTGCAGGCCTGCCAGATTAAAGGTCTTAGTTCCGGAAATACAGCTGATAATGTGCTTTCCAATCTCCTCGGTTACCGTAGCAGTGGGAATGTGTTTCTTTCCGTGGAAAATCAGGTCAGAATGAATTTCATCGGAAACCATCAGCACGTTGTTTGCAATACAGATTTCCGCCATTTTCTGAAGCTGTTCTTTCGTCCAAACAATTCCCAAGGGATTGTGAGGGCTGCATAGAAGGAAAATCTTTACTTCCTTTGCCTTTTTCTCAAAATCCTCAAAGTCTACGGTCCAGCTCCCGTCCTTTTCTACTAACTGGTTCTCCACTACCTGGCGTCCCCAGGCTTCGGTTACATCATAGAACTCGGAGTATACCGGGGTTTGAATCATAACCTTGTCGCCAGGTTGGCTGAACACCTTTACAATAGCGGACAGTGCCGGAACTACGCCTAATGACCAGCTTACCAGGCTCTTGTCAATCTTCCAGCCATTGCGGCGCTCCTGCCAGCTGCAAATTGCCTCAAAATAACTGTCCGGGCGAGAGGTATATCCCCAGATGCCTTCTTCCGCCTTAGCCTTCAATCCGTCGATGATAGGCTGTGCGGTCTTAAAATCCATGTCGGCAACCCAAAGGGGAATTACGTCTGCGGTTCCGAATTTCTTTATTCTCTCATCATATTTCGCTGCCCGATTGCCGCTACGATCAATCACTTCGTCGAAATTATATTTCATTTCTTTCATCCTCTCTCTCCTAATCCATTTACACAGTCAGGTGCTGGCCAGCTTTCATTTGTGTTTATACTTTTATACATAGCAAAGGGTGTGCCAATTACACAGATGTCCTGAAAACTTTTTTAAATTATAAATTCCGCCTGATTTTTATAATATAAGGAAGGTTTTCCCTTTTCTATTTTGATTTTTTAATTTAAACCGGGATTTGTTCTTTATTGGTTAATTGGTTTTTAACCAGTTGTTTAAATCATTTTTGCACACTTTAACCATTTACTCTCCAATTTGCTTATTTTACTGGTTAAATGGGTTTCTTTTTTCTGGCATAATTTTTGCTTGATTACTATATAAACAATGAATTATTATAAAGGAGGTTTCTATGAAAAAAAGAATTTTAATTGTAGGCGGTGTTGCCGGGGGTGCATCTGCCGCAGCCCGCGTCCGCCGTCTGGATGCAGATGCAGAAATTATTATGTTTGAGCGGGGAGAGCATGTTTCTTATTCCAACTGCTGTCTGCCCTACCATTTAAGCGGTACAGTGGCAAACAGCGATTCTTTGGTTTTAATGTCACCGGAAATGTTTTTTAAACAGCATGAGATTCAGGTCCGGATATTAAGCGAGGTAACTGCCATTTCCACATCGGATAAATCTGTTACCGTTCAGAATCTGGTTGACGGTACCTCCTGTACAGAGCATTATGACAAGCTGATTCTCTCCCCTGGAGCCAGCCCCATTTTGCCAAAATCTATCCTTGGGATTCAGCGCCCCCATGTATTTACTGTACGTAATGTGCGGGATATCCGGGTGTTGAAAAATTATATTGATTCTCACAAAATTGAGCAGGCAGCCGTAATCGGCGGTGGATTTATCGGTGTGGAGGTAGCGGAAAACCTGGCTCTGGCCGGTATTTCCGTGTCCTTAGTAGAAGGCGCGCCACAGATTATGGCGCCATTTGACTATGATGTGGTTCAGACACTGCACAAAGAAATGATGGACAACGGAATCTCTCTTTATCTTTCCTCTACCCTGACGGAGGTGCAGGAAGACCGGATCCTTATCCGTTCCCGGGAGAAAACTCAAGAAATCAAGGCTGATCTGGTGGTTATGGCTATCGGCGTCCGCCCGGAAACCGCTCTTGCTTCTGCTGCAGGCCTGACCATCGGCGCTACCGGCGGTATCTGGGTTAACCATAATTATCAGACCTCTGATCCGGATATTTATGCAGTAGGCGATGCCATCGAAAGCTTTAACCGGATCCTCCGGCAGCCCGGCCGTCTGGCGCTGGCAGGCCCGGCCCAGAAACAGGCCCGGGGGGCGGCTGACCATATTTACGGCAAAACCAATGAAAATACCGGATTTATCGGCTCTTCCTGCATCCGCATTTTCGGCCAGAATGCGGCCTGCACCGGTATTAATGAGCGGACTGCCAAAGCTTCCGGTATTCCCTGCGACTTTGCCTATGTGTATCCTACAGATAAGGTTGGCCTGATGCCGGACTGCCACTATATGGTATTCAAATTATTATTTGAGGTTCCCACCGGCCGGATCCTGGGCGCCCAGGCGGTTGGCCGCGGAAATGTGGATAAGCGTATCGACGTAATTGCCGCCGTGATTTCCATGGGAGGTACATTAGAGCATGTAAAGAACCTGGAGCTGTGTTATTCTCCGGTATTCGGAACTGCAAAAGATGTGGTGAATTTTGCCGCCATTGTAGGTTTAAATGTGTTAAACGGCGTTTACCGCCAGATCCCTGTGACTCAGGTTCGGGAGCTGGTGGAGTCCGGAGCATTTATCGTGGATGTAAGGGAAGAGCATGAGTACGCTGCCGGACATTTAAATGGATCCTTAAACATTCCCTTAAGCCAGTTAAAGGACAGAATGAATGAAATTCCCAAGGATGTTCCCGTATATCTTCACTGCCGCACCGGTCAGAGAAGCTATTATGCCATCGCCCGTCTCCAGGGCCGGGGATACAAGAATCTGTACAATATTGCCGGTTCCTTCCTTGGGATCAGTCACTATGAATACTTCAATGATCGTGTTGAGGGACGTACTCCGATTTTAGACAAATATAACTTTACCTAGTTTCCCACTGCCATATCAAAAACACAGGGATGCTACTATCCTTTTTCTATTTGGTACTCTTCCCACAGATTCCGCCCTATTAGGGTCAGCTGACTGCCGCCCCGGCCCCGGCTGACCCTGGCGATTCCTTCCTCTGCCATTTGAGTCAGGATATTTCGAACCTCCTGCTGGGACATGGGCATATGAACCTTTCGGGCTTCTGTTAGAATCTTGTCCCGGCCCAGACCGGTTGTCTGCTCCGAGGCCTTGTAAAGTTGTTCCAAAACAAACCAATAGGTCTTGCTTTTCCCTTTGCCCGGCTGTCTGTCTGACTGTGGATTTTCATACGCCGGTGAATATACCGGTTGGTTTTCTGTCTTTGTTTGAGCAAGTACCGGCCTTAATTTGGGATATCCGGATTTTAACAGGGTAGGCGGAAGGTCTTCCATCCTTATATGCCTGTTTCCGGTATAAATAAAATACTCTACCACATTTCTCAGCTCCCGGATGTTTCCCGGCCAGGAATAATTCTTCAAAAACTCCTTTACCGCCAATGTCAGCTCAAATTCTCCCCCTAATTCTTCCTGGAAATGGTTGATCAGAAGAAACATGTCATCTCCCCGGGCAGCCAGAGGCGGTATCATAATAGGCAGGGTGTTAAGGCGGTAATACAGATCCCGGCGGAAGCTCCCTTCCTCCACTTTCTGCTCCAGGGCTTCGTTGGTTGCCGCTACGATCCGGACATCAATATTAATAATCCGGTTGCCGCCCACTCTCATAATCTCCCGTTCCTGCAGCACCCGGAGAAGCTTAACCTGAAGCATGGGACTCATCCCTTCCACTTCATCTAAAAATAAAGTCCCCTTGTGGGAAAATTCCAAAAGGCCCGGCCTTCCCCCCTTTTTAGCTCCGGTAAAGGCGCCTTCCTCATAGCCGAACAACTCACTTTCCAGCAGATTTTCCGGCACTGCAGCAACATTAATGGCAATAAACGGCCCCTTACTCCGTTTGGATGCCCTGTGAACCGCATGGGCAAACAGCTCTTTTCCCGTCCCGGTCTCCCCAATAAGAAGTACCGGGCTTTCACTGGCTGCCATTCTCTTTAAAATTTCTTTTGTCCGCCTGATTGCCTCCGACTCTCCAATAACATCATTAAAGTCATACTTGGCAACATGGCCTTTTTGGAACAGCTGGCTTCGCAGCTCATTCTGCCGGTTTTCCACATCATTAAACTTTTGAAGGATGGCAAATGCGCCGATACAGGTTTCCTGGCGCAAGACGGGAACTACCTCCACGCTGACATTGATGCCGTTTATCCGGCGTACCCGGGCTTCAATCCGCCTCCGCTCCTTTAAACACTGGGAAAATGGAATGTAGGAAAACACCTCATCCCCCCAATGTCCCAGGATCATCTCCTGGCTGGCTCTGGTAATTTCCTCCGCATGATGGTTGCAGGCAAAAATTTCCCCTTTCTCGTTAACACCAATTACCCCTTCCTCCAAAATTTCCATTAAAATGTGAAATTGGCTTTCCAGGCGGATAGATCTGGCAAACATCTGGTCAAAGCTGTAGTTATTGGTTGCAATATCCCGAAAGTATTCCCGGAACCGTTCTGTTTCCAACAGATTTTCCAGCCCCAGACGCAGGGCAATTTCTATCATCATACCGGAGGTACAGGGTCTCTGTCCCAAATTAATCTTGGTTTCTATTTCCTCCGGCATATAGCGCATCTCATCTGGTGTTACTGCAATTCGAATGTCTTCATCCAGTACGGCCCCCGGATAAAACGGAATCAGGTGAATATGGTTAATTCCAAATTGGTTGGCCTGGGCAATGGCTTCTCTTGCCATTGCCTGGGTCATATTTACAAAAAGAACCTTGGTTCCTTTGGGAATCTCTTTCAGTTTCCGCAGTTCGCTCCACCGGAAGGATACCTCCACAGCCATAGTCTGACAGCCCATAGGGACATGGCGGGCCACTTCTTCTGCAGAACCATAGGCATCTGTGGACACTACAAATAAATCCGCCCAGGGGAGAACGCCCATAGCCGATCCGTCTCTTACATTATATAAATTTATCTTGGCATATTCCCCAAACAGCCCTTCCACATCCGCTACATAAGATCTCCCTGCCCTGGGATCCAAGGTTACAATGGAAATAATTTTTTTCTCCATAAAGCCTCCTTTGGGAAATGGTTTATTCTTTAACCATTTTCTCACAAATCTGGTTATTTTTCAATTCTATAACCTATTTTTTTACCTTTTTTAGTTCCTTTAAATTGGCACATTGTTTGCTTTAATAGTAAGCAGCAATAAATTATTGATTTTCAGCAATTAGAAGGGAGATTTTTATATGATTACAAAGGACGAACTGTTATCATTACTTCACCAGGAGGTTGTTCCGGCTCTGGGCTGTACAGAGCCGGTATGTGTGGCGCTGGCGGCGGCAGACGCTTACCATGCTATCGGTGGTGATGTGGTTTCTATTAAAATGGAAGTAAACCCCGGTATCTACAAAAACGGAATGAGTGTGGGCATCCCGGGTTTTTCCCGCGTTGGGCTAAAATACGCAGCTGCCCTGGGAGCTTGTCTTGGCAACCCGGAAAAAAGTCTTCAGCTTCTGGCTGATTTAAATGATAAGGTATGTGAAGATGCCATCAAGCTGGTGGAGGATCGCCATGTTATTGTCATGATTAATCACAATGAAACCCAGCTATATGCCAGAGCAGAAATTATTACTACTTCCGGTATCGGCATCAGTGAGATCCGCAATACTCACTCTAACATTATTTTCACCAAGAAAAACCATGAGGTTCTTCTTCAAAAGGAATATACCACCAGCTCCAATGATGAGCTTCACCAAAAGCTGACCTCTATGTCTGTTGCAGAGCTGAAAGCCTTAATTGACACCTGCACGGAAGAGGAGTTAAAAGATATGTTAAATGGTGTGGATATGAATGGCAGGCTGGCTGATTACGGTCTGGATCACTCTCTGGGAATCGGTATTGCAGCCACCCTGCAAAGGCAGCTTGCTTCTGATACCATGGGAGACAATCTGTTCAGCCGCGCTATGGTCCGGGTAGCAAGCAGCGCCGAGGGACGTATGAGCGGATGTCCCTATGCGGTTATGAGCAGCGCCGGAAGCGGCAACCACGGCATTACCGCTATTATCCCTGTGGTGGAAATGGCAAAGCATGTCAATGCTTCCAATGAGCAGTTGGTAAAAGCTCTGGCTTTCTCCCACGCACTTAACATTTATATTAAGACCTTTACCGGCAAGCTGTCGGCTACCTGCGGCTGCGGTGTTTCTGCTGCAACTGCCGCTTCCGCCGCTATGGTATGGCTCATGAAGGGTACTGACAAGCAGATCGGTGATGCCATTATCAACATGAGCGGAAATTTAACTGGTATGATCTGCGATGGCGGAAAAATTGGCTGCGCTTTGAAACTGGCAACTGCCACCAACGCTGCTATGATGTGCGCTTACCTGGCTATGTCTGACGTAGTTCTTCAGGCCACTGATGGTATCTGCGGTTACACTCCGGAAGAAGCCATCCGCAACATGGGTAAGGTCAGCAATCCCGGTATGGTGGAAACCGATCACACCATCTTAAATATCATGATGGAAAAAGATCAGCTGGCTTAAATCCTGAAAACGTATACTCCATAGTAGCCCAATACTCGTGGGAGCCAGGGCACTTGGCGCATTGCTTGTGGCAATAAAGGCCGATACAGCGCTTGAATCTCAAGCTGCTGTACCGGCCTTTTATTATAATAACATTCCTCTCTGTCTGGAATCCGGAATATTCAATTGGATACGATATTTTTGCACTACCCTTCTGGATACTTGAATTCCTTCTTCTGCCAACCGTTCTGTTATTTTTTGATCACTGAGAGGTTTCTTTCCTTCTTTTTCAATCATTTGCCGGATCTTCTGCTTAATCTGATCTGCAGAAACGCCGGTATTTTCCCCTTCCGAGCCAGCGGCAAAAGACAATGGAACCGCTGCCGGCAAAGCCGTGGAAAACAAAGATTTTAAGGGCACAGACTTTTTGTATTGAACATATTTGCCCTTTATCGCACGGCTGACAGTGGAAACATGAATTCCCAGAAGATTGGCAACATCCTCCTGCTGCATTGGTTTTAAGGGGCCTCTCCCTTCAAAATAGTCTTCCTGCAAATCCAGCACAGTCTCCACAATTCGGGTGATGGTTCTCCTCCTCTGCTCCACACAGTTTACCACAAATCTGGCTCGCTCCAGGCGCTCTTTAAAATACGCCAGAAGTTCCGGATCCTGAGATTGCTCCATCATCCGCATATAATAATTGCTGAATTTATATTCTCCCATCCAGCTATCGTTAATGGAAACATCCCACATACTGCCGTGTCTGGAAACAATAATATCCGGCACTACGTAGTTTGCCTCTTCCCGCTGAATACTCATAATAGGTCTGGGATTCAGGTTCCCAATAAGGTGGATATACTCCTTAACACGAACCGTGGAAATCCCCAGCTTTCTGGAAATCACCCCAATCTGGCCGTTCATCAGCTCTGTAAGATACTCCTGTAAAAGGCAAAACAGTTTTTCGTCCTCCTCGCCTCTTGCCCGAAGCTGCCGTTCCAAACATTCTGCCAGGTCCTTGGAAAAAATTCCTACCGGCTCCAGCTCCTTTAAAATATCCAGGCATTCCGCCAGCTCTGCTTCCCTATAGCCGGATGGGGAAGCCAGCTCCCGCAGAGAATAAGTGAAATATCCCTTTTCATCCAGACAGTCAATTAGATACTCCATAATCTGCCGCTGCCTGCCTGTATATTTTCCTCTCTGTAATTGGCTGAGAAGGTATTCCTTGATAACGTCTTCCTGCTTCGCCCTGGCATCGTTTCTGTAACGTTCCTCTTCCTCCGGATTATCAAGGTATTGTTCTTTAAAGGAGGTTCCGCTTTCGTAGATCTTCTCCATACCCATTATCATGTCATTTTCTTTGTCATTGCTGTTCTCCAACATGGGGTTTTCCAGATATTCATTCATCAGAAAATCTTCCAGCTCCTGGTTGGTCAGCGCCAACACATTGAGGGATTGTACCTGGTTCACCGACAGGGTCTGTTTTTGTTCTATATTGATTCTGTGGTTTAACTCCATGATTTCCTCCTTGTATATGACAAATATGACAAAATAGAATACAGGGTACATGCGAATGCCTGGGCCGGAAAAGCCTGGCCAAGTGCTCACATTATACCATATTTTCTTTGTTTTGTAATGGATTTGGAGGATTTTCTTTGATATACGGCAGCTCTATCTGCAGAATAGCGGCAGACCTCTGAAATCATCCTATCGCGTCGGCATCTGAAAACCTGCAAGTGCCTTATTCAGATAGTCGTTAAAGGGTTTCATTTTTCGGAAAAGATCTGTTGCCTTTACAAGAAATAATTCTGCATTTTCCAATTCTTCATCTTTCAGCGGGTATTCCAGGTACCAGCTCTTAAATTTTAAGTATTCTGCCTGCGGGTGTTCTTTTTCATATCCTGCGGGAACGTTTTTTAATGCGGTTCCCTGTACAACGAAATGTTTTTCAAACTCTGGATCATGGATAATCCTTTCCCACTCTTCGCCGTTTTGTGCAATATAATCCCGTATCATTCCGGTTGCGTCTTTAAACATATCTGCAAACAGCCCGCCGCCTAAAAAAGACTGATTATCGGGTTTTACCATAAGATAATATCCAACTGGAACCGGCAGCTTCCCTTTCGATGAAATATGAGCACGAAATGCAGGGTTATAAGGAGATTTATCATGGCTGAAACGGGTATCCCTTACTATCTTAAATGTAAGGTCTTTAGGATTGTTATGTAAAATACTGCTGTCAAACTTTCCAATCTCCGATATTAAAGCCTGCAGTAATCCCTCAAACTCAGCATTGGCTTTTTTATACTCTTCTTTGTTGGCATGATACCATTCCCGGTTATTATTCCTGCTTAATTCTGATAAGTAGTTTATAATTAGCTGCATATTCATAAGCCCGGATTCTCCTTTATGAATTTTTGATAATGGAAAACTGAATGGAATCTAAAAATTCCTGTATAAAATGTTTCGTATGTTCAGGCGATTGATAAGGTTTACAGAAGGAAAAATTCTGTGATAAATCGTCAATATCTTCCATGGCATTTTTCACATCAAGCATAGTCTTGATGGAAGCTTCCTCAGCTGTTGTATAATCCAGCTTCTGTGGATCTATCCTATGGTTTTGTATTGCATAGTTCACCCTGTCTTTGCACTTGCATTTACCGTTTCCGTATTCTCCGCAATACTGTTCAAGAAAACCTGCCATTTTTTTGCGTATCCGTGAAAGTCTCTGACGGTATGCTTCCGGAGATATTTCTAAAATCTCCCCTGCAATGCGGCTGTCAATCTTAAACATTGTTCCCAGTATAAAAATACATCTGCTTTCCGTATCAAGGCATTGCAGCATTACATTCGTGCAGGACATTTTCAATTCTTCGGCTAAGATATCTTTTTCTATATTCTGGGTTAAATCCGGAATATCCTGTATCTTCCCGTTTTCTATATCCTCTCCGTAATACTCAAAGCTTAAAGGATACTGGGCAAACATGTGCTTTTTGTAATTTTTCAGATAATTTACCGCAATACTAAACACCCACGTTGTAAACAGGCTATCGCCTCTAAAAGAAGATAGATGGGTAATTACTTTCAGCAAAATATCCTGTGTAACATCCTCAGCATCTGCAAACGTCCCCAACATCCGCAGGGATAAGTTAAATACCATATCCTGTATGCCCGAAATAAGCTTTTCAAGAGCTTTTTTATCTCCTGCCGTAGCTTTGCTGACTAAACTCTGTAATTCTTCATTTACTTTTTTATCCATATGCTTTACCTCCTATTTAATTAGACAACTCTTTTTTGCCTGTGTGACAAAATATAGAAAAAAGACTGGAAACATTGATTTTCAACGTTTCCAGTCTTTTAAAATAAGAGGCGACAACCAGATTTGAACTGGTGATCAGGGTGTTGCAGACCCACGCCTTACCACTTGGCTATGTCGCCATAATGACCCCAACGAGATTCGAACTCGTGTTACCGCCGTGAAAGGGCGATGTCTTAAC
>CAJTOL010000024.1 GCA_910577645.1 uncultured Lachnospiraceae bacterium | reverse complement strand
GGAAACACCATAAATGGCCTGCAGCGATTCGGCCGTACTGGCATTCAGCTCCACGCCTGTCTGGATAACGGCCCTGGTATTTGTTACGATATCCACTGCGCTTTGAGCTGCCTGAGCACTTTTGCCTGCCAGTTCTTTCACCTCTTCAGCCACAATGGCAAATCCCTGGCCTGCACTTCCTGCCCGTGCCGCTTCCACAGAAGCGTTTAGCGCCAGAATGTTGGTCTGGAAAGCAATATTGTCAATGGCTTTTGCAATACTTGTGATTGCCTGTGCGTTGGAGCTGTTATCACTCATCGCATTGGAAAGGGCGTTCATCTGTGTATTCGCTTCCTGGACCTTTCTGGTGATTTCACTGGTCATGGTATGTGTTTGTTCACTGCTCTTGATCACACTGACAAGCTGTTCCTTGACATGGGTCACTTCATCAACCAACACCTCGGTTGCCTGATTTTGCTCTAAAGATGCATGATGAAGCTGCCCTGACTGTCCGCTCAATTCTTCTGCCATTTGGGCAAGACGGGCTGCGGCCGCCCGAAAGCCTGCTATAGTCTTATTCATAGACTCAAGAATGGTGCCAAGGCTGTTTCGAATCAGCGCAAAATCTCCTTTATACATAACCTGAGGCTCAATCTGCAGATTACCATCGGCAACGCCGCTCAATACCTGATGGATATCTGATATGTATCGATTCACACTTCCTACCGTATCTGCCAATGTCCTGGGCATACTTTTCGGCAGCCGCTTCCATATTCCCTTTTCCGTTTCCGGTGCTAATTTGCGTTGTTTTCCGCTATCTCCTTAACCTTTTTTGTTATCTGTTCCTCGGCTATCCGCTTGAATACCGTTTCCATTTTTCAGTGCCTGCATAGTGCCTTTCCACGATAATTTTTGTGGATGGGTGCTGTCGGATGGCTCCTTGCTGTGTATTGCTGTCTTTGCTCATAAATCTGCTCCTTTACAATAAAATAGAGCGCATAGACTGTTCTATACGCTTTGACGCTGTATTACTTATTCTGTTGTGATTATGATAATGGTTGTTTCAACAAACCGGAATTTTGCCACACCCGAAAAATGCTCCACATATCTTATACAGCACACATCAGCCCATACATTATCGCACATATAAGCAAACTGATTATACTTACTTTATTTGTTCTATAATTTGTATTTGCAGGATTCCACTTTTTTATTTTGCTATTTTCAAATAAGAATCCAGTGGTTGCACTCATTATACCCAAAAGCAGCAATCCACATATTTTCATCGCAGGCAGTGTATTATTCTCAATTCCCTTTGTTTCAAATACAATAACCGCCATTCCTATCCCTGCACATAGTATCAAGGAAAATATTCCAGTTACTGGAATACTGCGTTTGGCACGTTTCCTGTCATCTTCTCTGCGATAGATTTTATCTATCATTTTGTAGTTGCTCATTTCTATGCTTGTGATAAAATTCAGTATATATGCAACGATCAGAACGCCATTAAACCATTGCATTTTCAAATTTACCCCATTTATCACATAAAGCAGAAAAATATATACAGTAGACATGATTCCAATATGCAAATCAATCTGTACAAGCAGTTTCTTCACTTCAAAAATATTATACTCTATCTTGTCATCAAATCCTGCAATTCCATTAAAAGAATTATTTTTTATCGCATTGGAAAAATAGATATGCAGGAACAGTTGTATTGGAATACATAGAATAAACATACAGATGAATATCCCAACACTAAAAATATCCGTTAATACACTTTGAATGATATATGCCAATATACACAAAACAGATATTCCTATAAAAACCCATGACATTTTTCCTATTGATACTTCCCCTTGTGTTGATGATTTTTCCCCATCCTCATTCCCTAGCAATGTATCAACATCAACTTCAAATAATTGTGCTAACTTAATTAAATTGGCAGAATTTGGTTTTGAAGTATTAGTTTCCCATTTGGTTACGGCTTGACGGCTGATCTCCAAATATTCCGCGATTTTTTCCTGTGACAGTCCTTTCTTTTTGCGATAGTACATAAGATTTTCCGCTAATTGATTTTCATTCATATAGCCCGTCTTTCTGCGAAAGACACCAATGCATCATGAAACAGTTGCAATGGCTTTCGCTTTTTATTTTTGTTTCCTTCTGATACTATTTTTATAATTTAATTGCTGTGGACTTGATGCCCACAAAACATGGATCTATGCTTGTATCGGAATTACTGATTCCAATAATCGTACAGAGTACAAACAGTCTCGCTTTTCTTCCTTTACAAAAGGATTGAATGAGTTGTGTGACTGGCTTGCTAAATACAACTGTAAAGATGTTTGTATGGAATCTACCGGTAAGGATTGGATCCCTTTATTCAATAGCTTTCAGAGATCGGTGGTGATAGGTCTGTCTTCCCCACAGCAAAACACCTCGTCTCCTGGGCAGGATGCTGTCCCAGAAATGATAAAAGCGACCGCAAAATCAAATCCAGTCGAAAGGCAGCCACGCTGGCTGGCAGAATTTTTATAGAACAGTTGAAAAATGATTATATTTCAAAATTGTAAACGGTTTGAAATTTCAGTTCCCCTTTCTATCTTGGGCCCATAAATCTATTTCCATTTAAGTGTATCATATGCTCTGGCATTTCAGCAATCCATACTTCTGTTTCCCATGCTAATGCTTCCGAAAATTTCTTATACGTCTTGAAATCCAGAAAAGCCGTAACAAAAATTTTTCCTGCCATAACACCCTTTGTCATTTCTGTAATCTCAAGAATCCGTTTCGGGTCCATCGGACCTACAGAAGTGACCGATTCCACAAAATAAATCCAGTTCTTGTCCGCTCTATATAAAACAATATCCGGCATCTTATCATGTAAAGTAATTTCAAAGCCTAACTCCGTTAGCTTATCAACATTCTTTACCAAATCTTTCTCTGTTGTATCGCCTATATACAAACATTCCGAATTTGGTGCAAACCTCGGCGCAAATTCTTCAATAATTGCTTTCTGCAGTTCATTATGTTTCCCTACTGAAAATTTAAAATCCGCCCCATTAATCTTCACTGGCATCATTATCATTTTCTTTTTAGAAGCATAAATATCAATCAATTTATCATGATACATAAAGAAACGGTTCAATGATTTCTGCCATTCCACAGATTGAAATGTCTTCAGCATTTTCAGTGTTTCTTCCGTAAGGCGATATCTATAGTTGGGGCTATTTGTTGCTTTTCCATTATCCTCTGCCAAAGCAGCAGTACGGAATCTATGTAATGCCTGCTTACGAAATGTTTCCCGGCTGTTTTCTGCATAAGTAGTCCCATAAAACGTATTAGAAAACTGAATGATGTCATGAATACGAATCCACTCATTACTCGCTTCTTTCCACGACATATCCGGTTTCATATCTGCCATTGCCAACAGTGCATAGCAACATATATCTGCCTGCTGCGCTTTTGGCATACCCACCATCTTCAAAAATTCTTGTGCCTCTTCAACTTTACCCACAGTATCCCTCCAAGATCAAATTACAGTTTCTTTCCGACAAATCTTTTGATTTCATTAACTTCCTTCCCATTTCCTGTATGCACTCCATATCTGGCACAGGCATCGAATTTACTTCTGTAGAGTTTACCTGTGTTGAACCATTTAAAATCCGATAATACTCATCATATAATGTAGAGTTAAAAAGCACATACAAACCATACACCAAGCACTCCGACATCTCTCCCAAAAGTCCGTCAATAAAATTAATTTTATTCTGCGTACTAATTTTCGTATACTGTGGATAATTCTTCGCCAAATAAATTCCACATTGTAATCTTCGTGGTTCTTCTTTTGCCGTAAATCTTTTTACAAATAAATAATTTTTATTATCCTGCATAAGCCCACGTTGGTCTGTTACCACATATTCATGCTCTTTCTGAATAGGAAACTGCACTTTTCCTTTTTTTATGTGCTGTGAATAAAATAAAGGAATTGCACCTTCCTCTTCCACATCGCGAAGAATATCCCGATTTCTAAAATCTACAGTTAATCCCGTTTTCATTTTCACACCAATTTCAGGTAATGTCTGATTAAACTTATGCAGTCGCTTTAATACCGTAACTTCCTCATCATCTGTTACCAAATACACATAGTAATCTTCGCCAGAAACAACAAGATCATATGGTACGGTCAAGAAAGTTAATTCCTCAAAATCTTTATTTGACTTAGATGATGTAACTTTTACTTGTGTCGGATTTACATGTATTTTCCGAACTTTTATAATAATAGTTTCCTGCAATACATCTTCTTTGTCAAAAACTTTATTCCGACTTACAAATAAGTGAATATGTTCCAATTTCCCTTCTGTCAGAAAATACTGTCGGAACCGTTTGAAATATGCTCCCGATGTCCATGAGCGAGGAATAATATAAACCATTTCCCCATCTTCTTTTAAATTAAAAAGTCCCATAGCTGCAAAAATAAAGTACATATTTGGCGCACCATAACAAACTTCCGGCATAGCTGTCGCTTCCGGCGCATCTTTCGGTATTTTCATATAAGGTGGATTCCCAATTACATAATCATATTTCATCGGATTAGGATTCCCACCTATCATATAATTAAAATCTAAATATTGACTTGTAATATAATTCTCTGTCTGAATATTATACCTAATTATTTTACTTGAATGAGTTTTGCAATACTCTAAATTATCCTTTAAAAGCCCCAAAACATTATTGTCATTCTCGTAACAAGTCAATTCTATTTCTTTTACTGTGTCAAACTGCTCTATCCATTCGATAAAAGCACATGACAATATGCCAGAACCCGCCCCAGCATCCAAAACTGTTACACTCTGCTTATTAATCGGAGCGTCATACAAATTTGCCATAAATTTTGCAGTTTCCATACTTGTAAAAAACTGCCCATATTTTTTTCTTTCTTTCTTTGGCATATTATCTATATATAAATTCGTGAGTTCAATAATCTTTTCCAACATTTTATCTCACCCCATATCCATCTACGTGTACCAATTATACTCTATATCTGCTTTATTTTCAACATCTTTTAGAACAAATGTTCTTTTCTTTTTCAAATAACCACTCCTATACTATACCGTATTTTCTATAAAAAATCTATCCGAACATCTATCCCGTTCATTCTTCAATTTTTACTAAAATCTTTACATTCCGATAGTAAATCCCCACCAGCCAGTCAAGAGTAAACTAAACGGCTGCGCCGATCTTGACTAACTAGCGGGGATTCGCTTCATAGCAGCTTTAAGCAGCCCTCCGTCTGTCAGCAGGCTTCTCAATTGTGTTTTCTCCCAGCAGCCTGTTTATCAACCGCTCGTTTCCCTGTCAATTCCCAAACAGTATGCCAGCGCCGCGTTTTACCGGATACTCTATAATGAAAAGCCAGGCAGATACTCCTTCTGAGCTTCTAAAATCTCTTTTGTAAGAGACTGAATCTCCTCTGCCGTCAGAATACTGTTTGTCACCGGATCTGCCATGAGCGCCCAGTATACGTATCTGGCATCTTTTCTGATAAAGGCCTCCACCGCCAGCCTGTGTACATGAATCTCCATATCGCATAGCATAGCCAGCTGCATAGGCATTTTGCCGTACCTGCAGGGCTGTACTCCGTTTTTATCAATCATACATGCCACTTCCACACAGGCGTCCTCCGGCAGATTCTCAATTAACCCGCGGTTTATTACATTGGCATAAATCCTGCAGGGCACATCTGTTACCATTGCATTGATAATTTCCGCTCCATACTCTACACTTGGTTCCGGTAAAGGAAGCTTTTTTTCGCGGGCCAGTTCTACCTTTTCCGCAAACTTTGCTGTTGAGGCAGCAATATTTTTCTTATATATATCTGTATGGATATCCAGCTCCTCTCTCAGTTTTGGAGTCCGCAGGTAATACGGAACATACTCTCCTATATGCTGGCTTGATTCAGTAACCATATAGCCGAACCGGTTCATCAGATCTATCCGCGCCCGCCCTAACGAAGCAAAGATCTGATCATCGGTTGAGATATCCGTTTTATAAATTTCCGGAGCTTTTTCTTTTAGCAGCGGGTAAAGATCTTTCCCGTCCCTCTCAAATTTCAGAATAAAGCTTAAATGATTAATTCCGACCGCTTCATAGGTTATTTCCTCATAGGGAACCGAAACCGCTTTTGCCATCTGTCTGGTGGTTCCCTGTACGCTGTGGCACAGGCCGATAAACGGCACTTTGCTGATCCGGGACGCGGCCATCACATTTATCTGCTGCGGATTTGTATAATTAAGCACTACCGCCCCAGGTGCAGATACATGTTCAATAGTCTTTAGCATCTTCTCAATAAATACCATGGTACGAAGCCCTCTGGAAACCCCTCCTGCCCCGCAGGTATCTCCTACAGTCTGATAAAGGCCATACTTTTTTGGAATATCCATATCCTTTTCTGATGCTTTTAAGCCCCCTATTTTCGTAAGATGGATAATAAAATCTGCTCCTGTAAGGGCCTCCTCCATGTCCAGGGTATACAGAGGCTTTTTTGTGTAGTGAATTCGTTCCAGATGGTAATCCAATAAAATTTTCAGATTGTCAAGTCTCTCCCGGCTTATATCCATAAAGCTCAGTTCACAGTCAAACAGGGCCTTTTTCATCAAAATATCCGCCGCCAGCTTATAGGTAAAGCCAAAGCTTCCGGCGCCGATAAATGCAATTTTTTTAGACATATTCTCATCCTTCTTTCTTTTTTATCCTTGTAATTTTATCAGCCTTTTAAGCCTGACACCGCCACCCCTTCTACCAGATATTTCTGAAAAAACAGGAATATCAGACACACCGGAACCAGTGACAATACTGCCATTGCAAACATTGCTCCCCAGTCGCTTTGAACCGTAGGATCCGTAAACATTTTGATCGCCACGGAAAATGTATATTTCCTGGGCTGGCTTAAAAAAATCAATGGGGCCAGAAAATCCTGCCATCTCCAGTAAAATGAAAATATAATGGATGTTACAATTGCAGACTTGGTCAGGGGAAGCAGTATGGATGTATAGATGCGAAGCTTCCCACAGCCGTCAATCATTGCCGCCTCATCCAATTCTATAGGAAGCCCCCTTAAAAACTGCATGTTTAAAAAGACAAAAAACGGCATGGCACAGAAAAACGGCACAATCAGCGGAAGGAATGTGTTGGTCCAGTGTATGGTCTTAAACATCAGGTATTGGGGGACAATCAGAATCTGCTCCGGCAGCATCATAGTCCCCATCATCACTGCAAACCAGAAATTTTTATATTTAAACTGAATTCTTGAAAAACCGTAGGCCACAATGGAAGATGAAGTCACCGATCCTATGGTGGCAAACAGCGCTACCACAAATGAGTTTTTAAAAAATATTCCAAAGCTGATTCCGCCCATTCCTTTCCAGCCGTTTATATAGTTTTCCATATGTATTTCTTTTGGTATTAAATTAGCCGCATCTACAAAAATCTGCTCTGTAGCCTTTAAAGAGCTTGAGAACATCCACAAAAGCGGATACAGCATAATCAGGGCCAATATTCCGGTAAAAAGATGAAAGCATACAGAACTTCCGGTTTTTCTTTTCATCCTAATCCCCCTTTGTTTCGTAATAAACCCAGTTGTCGGAAGACTTAAAAATAAAGATTGCAAATACCGCAATAATCAGCAAAAGTATCCATGCCAGGGCGCTTCCATAGCCCATATTAAAATACTCAAAAGACTGTCTGTAAATGTACAAGGCGTAAAACAGTGTTTTATCCAAGGGGCCGCCTTTTGTTATAATATAGCTCTCATTAAAAGCCTTAAATGCATTGATAATCTGCATAATCAGATTGAAAAAGATCACAGGAGAAAGCATTGGAAGCGTAATACTTTTGAATTTCTGAAAAGCTGAAGCCCCGTCCAGCGTTGCTGCCTCGTAATAGGTAACCGGCACCTGTTTCAATCCGGCTATGAAGATCAGCATGGAAGCTCCAAACTGCCAGACTCCCAGTATCACCAGTACCAAAAGAGCCGTTCCGGGGCTTCCAATCCATGATATCTCCACATTTCCTCCCAACATCCGGATTATGGAGTTAACGGCGCCGTCGGCTCCAAAAAGCTGACCCCACATAATTGCAATTGCCACGCTGCCTCCCAAAAGGGACGGCAGGTAAAACACAGACCGGTATATCCCCACTCCCTTACGCCCGGAGCAAAGCAGCATGGCCACCAGAAGAGCAAATGCCAGCCGCAGCGGCACCAGAAGGACTACATAGGTAAAGGTAACGTTTAAGGATTGGTAAAATTTCTCATCCTGGAACATTCTTTTGTAATTATCCAGGCCAATCCATTTTGCCGTACTGATTCCGTCAAAGTTTGTAAATGATAAATACAGTGAATACATCATGGGAAGAAACGTAAAAACCAGGAGGCCAATGAGCCAGGGGGATATTACCAGATATCCCAACAAATTTTCTTTCCGCTCCCTCCTTTTCTTTTCTGTCATAATCATCTTTCCTTTCTAAAGGGGATGCAGCAAAATGAAATAAACGCACCCCCTCATATGCTATTTGCTTGCAGCTTTTAATGCCTCTTCCGCATTGGTGCGGAAAGCGCCTGCGGCTTTCTCAGGATCCGATTCTCCAAATAAAACCATCTCAAACTGTTTCTTATATTCTGCAATCACCTCGGAAGTGCCTGCCGGATTTGGCGGGTCTATGGGAGACGCGTATTTTGAAACCAGATCCATATATTCAAAAACTCTTTTGCCTGGCTCCTCAAGGTTTTCGGACACTTCTTTTGCCATAACCGAAGAAATAGGAACGCCCCGGCGGCCTGCAATAATATTATTTATTTCTTTATTGTTAACCCACGCATCTATAAATGCTACGGCCTCCTCCTTCTTGTCCGAAGCAGCGGTAACAGACAGAAACTGGGATGGTTTTATATACATGCCTTTGGCTTCTCCCGAGCCGGGAATAATCGTCAGTCCCAGTTCCTTTCCTTTTACAGATACCAGTGTCTCATACATATCTGTCCATACAATCTCTGTAGCTGCCTCGCCTTTGGCAAAAAGAGAATCTTCCACACTGGTCTGCTGCACCTTAGTATCAATTGACGGAAGCGCTCCCGCATCATGCATTCTCTGGACACTGCTGTAGAATTCGGTAAGTACATTGTCCTCATACCCTAAGCCGCCATTGCTGCCAAACAGGGCGCCGCCCTGGCTTCTTGCGATAATCTCAAACAGGTTTATGTTGTCTACAATATCGCTGACAGTGGAACCGTATTTCCCGGTTTTATCATGGAATTCAATACAGAATTGTTCAAAATCATTCCAACTCATATCAGGCCCCGGAACTTCCATGCCTGCCTCACGGATCATCTCCTCATCATACACCAGGCAGAGAGCATTGGAGCCTACATTAATTCCGTAAAGCTTCCCGTCAATTTTACCGCCTTCCAATTTAATGGGATCCACATTGGTCATATCCAGTTTTCCTGATTCTATATATCCATCCAATGGTTCCAGCAGCCCCTTGCTGGCGTACTGCATGATAACGGAATAATCCTGGCGCATAATATCCGGCAAATCTCCGGCAGCCGATAATGTATTCATCTTCTGCCAGTAATCACCCCAGGAAGCGTAAACAGGTTCCAGTTCTATACCGGTCTCCTCTGTATACTTATCACAGACCTCTAATGTAAACTCATGAACCACCTGGGTTCCCCACCAGGATATTCCCAGCTTATTATCAGAGGCTCCATCCTGTACCACAATTTCCTCCTGTCCGGCGGCCTTTGCTCCTGTTTTTGCCTCTTCCTGTCCCTGATTTGATTTCTGTGATGAGCATCCTGCCATGCACAGACATACTGCTGTCGCTGCCAGCCAAATTCTTCTCTTCATACCTTTTCTCCTAACATAATAAATCTAATGAATCGGCACGCGTCGCTTAGCGTCACCTTCCATGTCGTCATTATATCGTGATTTTCTGTCCTGCTGTGAGAGGAAAAACCGACTCTTATCTGCAAAAAAACATACTTTTTTACTACTATTTGGGGTATTTGTTATGATTTTTAGAAAAAAGCGACTTTTTCTTACAAAAAACATACTTTTTCCTGTACTTTCTTGTAGAAATCTATTCCCTGAGCTATAATAGGAACACTTGGATGTGGTATCATTTTACCGTCAACAGGTTATCCTGATTGGTGAATTCAGAAGAAGGAGGAGGATTTATGGCTGTTATAAAAAGCTGCTGGAACAGACTGAAAAATCAGCTTAGAAACCTCCCCTTAAAATATAAGTTCCTCGGTATGTTTTTCATCAATTCGGGTATTCTTCTGGCTGCATTTCTTCTGTGCTTCTTCATTTGCACCAGAGCTTATAATCAACAGCTGTATAAAACGGTAGCAGGGAATCTTTCTTATTCATCAGGCACGATTTCATCTTCCATGAAAAATATAGAAACTTTGTCCTCTATGATATTATCTGATAATGCCGTACAGAATTCCTTATCCACTATTAAAGATACCCAGGATCCAGTTCTTCATTACAATGCCGGGCAGATTCTTAACAGTACTCTCTTCTCCTATTACGATACATTTCGAGACAGAGGCGTAGCTTATATTGCCATAAAAAACCAAGAATCTGTTAATTGTACCAACTTGCCCCACTTAAAAAAAGTGGATCCTGCTTTTCTTCACCAGGTATTTGATGCTGCCCGTTCCAACAACGGCTCTGCAAAATGGATTTGGAAATCCGGGCATCGGGACTATCTTTTTCTCACCCGGGATATCCGCCAGATTAAGAATTTTTCACTGGACTCCATGGGGGAACTGGTTATTAATGTCAATATGGAGGAAATTGTGGATTCTGCCAACACTGCCGCCATACAGTACGACAACTCTTATTATATCATTGTAGACGACTCAGGCTCTGTAATTTACTCTTCTAAAGACTTAACTCCAAAGGATTTGGATTCTATTCAAAAGATAAACCTGATGGATTACGGGCTGGTTCCTTTTAACGGACATACCTATTTTGCGGTTCACGGAATCATCCCTGATTATAGCTGGAATTATATAAATCTGATTCCCTTTGATACCATCCGCAAGTCTCTGGACTTGTCCCTGGCTTTCATTATTCTGATTCTTATTGCCGTAACAATCCTTGTCGCTTTGCTAAGCCGTGGATTTATCCGCTCCATCATTACTCATTTTAATGCCCTGAATTACAAAATGGTGGAATTCAGCAAAAATGAACTGGCGATTCCTAAGACGGATTACCCTTATGCCCGGAGGCAGGATGAAATCGGAATGATTCACCAACAATTTGACGCCATGATGAACCGCGTCCGCTCCCTGGTAAATACAAACTATATCAATGAGATCTTAAAACGTGACGCTCAATTAAAGGCCCTGGAAGCCCAAATTAACCCCCATTTTCTCTACAACACCCTGGAATCCATTAACTGGAGAGCGAAAGCCAGTGGAAATGAAAAGATCTCCCAGATGGCTGAATCCTTAGGAACCCTCCTTCGGGCCACTCTCAGCAATAAAAAATCTTTTGTTACACTCTCATATGAACTGGAACTGGTCAACTGCTATATGACAATTCAGAAGCTTCGTTTTGAAGATGAGCTGGAATATCAACTGCTCACCTCTCCTGAACTGGAAAATGCCGTCATTCCTCCTCTCACCATCCAGCCTCTGGTGGAAAATTCCATACATTATGGAATGGAAAATATAGACGATGTCTGCCACATTCTCGTCATCATTACCAGACTCGGCGGCGAACTGATCATAAAGGTACAAAATGACGGTTCTGTTATGGAAGATTCCCTTCTTGAACGTCTGAAAAGCAATAAAATTCAGCCTAATGGTTTGGGAATCGGAATTCTTAACATCAATCAGCGAATTCAGCTTCTTTTCGGTAAAGAATACGGCCTCTCTTTTTCCAATGAAAATGATTTCGCTACCGCAACTCTTACAATTGCCTACAAAACGGAGGTGTAACCGGCTTGCTTAAACTAGTTATCGTTGATGATGAAAAAGTAATACGTGAAGCTATTTCTACCATTATTGACTGGAAAAAATACGATATCGAATTGAGCCGCCTCTGTAAAAACGGTCTTGAGGCCTACAATGCCATTCTGGACGAATCTCCTGATATTGTCCTGACAGATATTCGGATGCCTCACATGGACGGCCTTCAGCTTATTAAAAATATTTCAGAAATGGATCTGGATACTCAATTCATCATCCTGTCCGGTTACGGTGAATTTGAATATGCCAAGACTGCCATGGAATATGGGGTGAAGCATTATCTGTTAAAGCCCTGTAATGAGCATCAGATTGTAGAGTGTATTCAAAAGACGGCGCAGGATTGCTATCGGAAAAAGTTATCCATGCGAATGGGGAAAAATCAGTTTTTTATTGCCAACAGTATGCAGCACAGCGTAATTTCCTGTATCATTAACGATACTATATTCCAAAAAAACGGCTGCCTGGACGATATGGTAAAGAGCTATGAGCAATATATGGATTTTTACTATACCCCTTATACATTATTTTACGTGTATTTCCTGGAAGAGGATGCCAGGGACTTATTTTTACAAGGCCTGGAACAGTACTGCCGGGAAAGAATTCCTCATCACACAATCCACGGAATCTATGTCCATTGTACCATGATCTTGTTTTTTAAAGATCATGCACAGAGTTATGACAGTTTTATTCAATTCCTGCTGAAAATGCCCTTATCTGCCAGGCATATGGATCTGAAAATTGAATGTGTAAAATATTCAAACTTAAAAAATCTGCTCCATACTGTTCTGGATAAGATACGGCGTTTCAGCATTATCTATTATATTAGCGATTTTCACGCATTCGCTACATGCAACTATTTATTTTTTACCCAAGAGTCCGAGCGGCTCTACCATGCTTTTAAAAGCACCGGCGATCCCGAAGAAATCCTTCATCTTCTTGGGCTCTTTACAGGTATTAGCGATTTGAATTTCTGCCGTCAGCTGGCTGTCAGCCTTCTTTTAAAAATTTCATCAGATAACCCAGCTCTGTCCGCCACAGATTTTACTGACTGGCTTATAAGTCTAAACCGGGAGGATAATTTGGAACAATTAAAACAGCTGATTCAGGAAAAGATAAAGCAGGCGCTTGCCGGCGCTCCTCAGACCAACAAGGTCAGCACCATGACAAAGCAGATTATGAATTATGTGGAGGAACACTTGCAGGATCAAAATCTGACCTTAAAATTCATTGCAGAAAATGAACTGTATATGAATGTCAATTATGTAAGCCGCAAGTTTTTTAAAGATACCGGTGTAAAGTTCTCTCATTACCTGTCTGATGTCAGGATAAAAAGGGCCAAGCAATATCTGGCCTCTAACGAAGCTGACAAAATACAGGATATTGCCCAATTAGTGGGGTATGGCAATAATCCCCAGTATTTCTCCCATCTGTTTAAAAAAACGGTTGGAATGACTCCCAGCGCCTTTAACCGAAGTCTGCATCAGACTTCGGCAAAGAAATAGATGCCTGCCCCAATACTGCCGGGGCGGCATCTATTTTAAAGTTTCTCACAATTCATTCCATCCCTTTTGGGGAATAAAGGTTCTTTTCGCAATACATTTAATTACAGCTAGTAAAATTATTTTAAACAGTAACGTCTTGAATTATTTTTTGTACTTCTTCTGACTGTATCAGCATCAGCATCTTCTCTCTTCCATCTTTAACCTCTGGCTCACCACACCTAAGATTATCCGGATGATCAGATACGCAACAATCTTTGACAAGTTGATTCTATGATTCTCAATTGCTGATAAAACTTCTTCACGAATCTTGATTTTATCTGCCTTGCCAGTTCTCGTCCATAGCACCAGCTTGTCAAAGGCAAGAATCAAGTGTTCAAAACAAATCATATTGAGAATTATAACCTTCCCTTCTGACTTTTCTGCTATTGATTTCAGCAAACGATATTTGTTACGAATATTCTGATTATCAACCACATAATCAAATGCAATATAGTACTTATCGCCCTCTTTAATCTCTAAAGCTGACAGTCCATCTAAAATGCCCTGATTGCTTTCTTTACTTTCGATTACAAGTACATTATCAAAGAAAAGTTGATTAACCAATTTCCAGAAGTGAAGTCCTGCGCTCGTATCTTCTGTCCATAAATATTTCATATCACAACTCCTCTTCCAGTGTTATCCTGTTATTATCAAGCTTCAACACTTTAAAACTCTTATCAGATACGTTGAGTCCATCACAATTTCTTAAGAAAAGCATATATTGATTGGAAAATTCGAAATTGATAAATTTTCTGATATC
The DNA here is from genome assembly GCA_910577645.1 of uncultured Lachnospiraceae bacterium. Lineage (GTDB taxonomy): Bacteria > Bacillota > Clostridia > Lachnospirales > Lachnospiraceae > UMGS1370. Next base: position 32,931 of record CAJTOL010000024.1, on the reverse strand, counting down.
ATCATCAATTAAAATATCCGCATTATCAATTATAATAAAACTATCCTTACACTGTTTAATCGACTCTAAAAACTTATCTGATTTGTAATTAAACAATTTAATCCTTTTATATCCATCGGTAAGTCTTAGGTCTTCTAAAATTTCATAAAGAACTGTTTTACCTGTACCACTATCTCCACCAACAAGAGTTATTCTATCATCAAACACTAAATCGTATGAAAACGGATCTGCTTTAAACGCAATATTCTTATAAATCATCAGTTTCTCTCCTTTCATACTCCTTACTCCACCAAGTATTATACCCTGTGCTTCCAATCACTACATCTGAATCATTGAATCTAATTTTCGCATCGTCTGGAATATCTGCAAGAGATGGCCTTGACATATAAATCTTTATATTATCCATTGCAAAAATAATTTTAAGAACATTCGGACCACATTCCTCTACGCACACTACCTTATCAGGATGTTTTACGATATTGAGTAATGTCTTGCATCCGGATGATAAATTACGGATTGTACCTAATCCATATTTTGTTTCAATATGCTTATTTGGTGTCAATTTTGCCTCATCCACCTGCTGAATAAGATTTATTTCATTTTCGGACATTTCTTCATTACTTGTATTCAAATTGAAATACAAATCGTTTTGAAGGATCCAATCTTTTGATTCTTTTTTCTCTGTATATATATCAATCATTCAGTGTCACTCCTTTAAACAAATTTATGTCCTGCAAATAATTGTGCCTGTTGTGCTCCCCGGCAATCTGCCGTATCGCATTGTAAACCCAATCCGTAGATTCTGCCGCCTCTCTTAGCATAGCGGCTTTATCTTCTTCACTTAACAGAGAGCTAAGCGCCTTGATTGTTTTGGAAGTGACATTTGTTTGCCCCAAAGTTTTCAATGCCTGAATCACAAGAACCGTCATATAAGAAAGCCCAGTGATCTCCTTGTTGGTCCGGTGCTTAAATTCCAGTTTTGTAGAATTCCACTCATAGGTCTTATATGGGCCATCGCTGATATAGGACCATACGGCTGTCACCTGCGTGGAAATCTCTAACAGATTCAACGCTGTATTTCCACAAGGGGCAATCGTCCAGTGGTAATTACGGGCCAGCGCCCTTGCTACCGCCTCTGGGTCCGCCTCCCCTTTTGTCCCGAATATTATATAATATTCGGGACATTTTTTCAATAGACTATAAGAGGAATGACTCTAGTGCAGCATCAAAGGTGTTTTTTCATCCAAACTTTTCCCGGTAGTAGATAAATACAAAAAGGACATCCACCTAAATAAAAGATGAAATGTCCTTTGATCTTACACGCTATTCAATTTTATGTACCAAGCAGTTTGCCGCTGTTACGCCGCTTTCTGTTATCTAATCCTCTAACGCCTGGCGGATATCCTCAATAATATCATCCGCGTTTTCAATGCCCACACTTAAACGGATTAAGGACGGATCCACTCCCGCCTCTGCCAGCTGCTGGTCATTTAACTGTCTGTGGGTGTGGCTGGCCGGATGGAGGACACAGGTTCTGGCATCTGCCACATGGGTTACAATAGCGGCAACCTTCAGCTTATCCATAAACACTTCCGCTCCCTGTCTCCCGCTCTTTAATCCAAAGGAGATAACTCCGCAGGAACCCTTTGGCAGATATTTCCTGGCCAGATCATAGTACTTATCTCCTTCCAGTCCCGGATAGTTTACCCAGGCCACATCTTCTCTGCTTTTAAGATAAGAAGCCACCTTTAACGCGTTCTCACAGTGGCGGGGCACCCGGAGATGGAGAGTCTCCAGGCCTACATTTAATAAAAATGCATTCTGGGGGGACTGGATAGATCCCAGATCCCTCATAAGCTGGGCAGTGGCTTTCGTGATGTAAGCGCCTTTTCCGAAACGCTCTGTATAAGTAATTCCGTGGTAGGAATCGTCCGGGGTGGTAAGTCCGGGGAATTTGTCCTTGTGAGCATCCCAGTCAAAGTTTCCGCTGTCCACAATACAGCCGCCTACACACATAGCGTGTCCGTCCATATATTTGGTGGTGGAATGGGTTACGATGTCAGCCCCCCACTCAAAAGGCCGGCAATTAATGGGAGTGGCAAAGGTATTGTCAATAATAAGGGGAACCCCATGCTTATGGGCCAGTCTGGCAAACTTTTCAATGTCCAGCACCACCAGAGCCGGATTGGCAATGGTCTCGCCGAAAACCGCTTTGGTATTGGGGCGGAATTCCTTCTCCAGCTCCTCTTCCGATGCATCCGGATCCACCAGGGTTACCTGGATTCCCATTTTCTTCATGGTTACAGTAAACAAATTAGAAGTTCCGCCGTAAATGGTAGCAGCGCTGATGATATGGTCCCCTGCAGAGCAGATATTAAACATCGCATAAAAGTTGGCTGCCTGGCCGGAAGAAGTCAGCATGGCAGCAACGCCGCCTTCCAGTTCACAGATTTTGTTTGCAACCGCATCATTGGTTGGGTTTGCCAGACGGGTATAAAAATATCCGGACTCCTCTAAGTCAAAAAGGCGCCCCATCTGCTCGCTGGTTTCATATTTAAAAGTGGTGCTCTGGTAAATGGGAAGAACCCGGGATTCTCCGTTTTTCGGCTGCCATCCGCCCTGGATGCAGATGGTGTCAAGGGAACGTGTTTTCTCCATTGTTTATTTCCTCCTGATGATTTATAACGGTTCAGACCAGCATGGAATCTGAACTGCTGTGTTGATTTTCCTTTTTGTTTCAAGTACACTCTAGTCTACCACAAAAAAACCTTATTGAAAATACCTAAAACTTACGCTATAATCATTTCAGTTTTTAAGGTAACCCTTCAGGCGACCCTAAGAGTCGCATACCGATTCATTATTAGACTAGGAGGATAATATGGCACCATCTAACGTTTATTTTACCAACATGAGGACTACCCTCAGTGAAAATCTTTTAGGAAAGCTGGAACGCCTGGTAAAAAAAGCAGGTATGCTGGAGCAGATTGATTTTAATAACAAATTTGCCGCTATTAAGATTCATTTCGGCGAACCCGGCAACCTGGCTTACCTGCGCCCCAACTACTCCAAGGTCCTGGTAGATCTGATAAAAGCTCAGGGAGGAAAAGCATTTTTAACCGACTGCAACACCTTATATGTAGGACGCCGGAAAAATGCTCTGGATCACCTGGATGCCGCCTATGAAAACGGCTATAATCCTTTTGCCACCGGCTGCCATGTGATTATCGCCGACGGTTTAAAAGGCACAGATGAAGCTCTGGTTCCCATTGACGGTCAGTATGTAAAGGAAGCCAAAATCGGCCGGGCTTTAATGGATGCGGATATCCTCATCTCTTTAACCCATTTTAAGGGCCATGAGGCCACCGGCTTTGGCGGCGCTTTAAAGAATATCGGCATGGGCGGCGGCTCACGCGCCGGTAAGATGGAAATGCACAGCGCCGGCAAGCCTCATGTAAATCAAGGGCCTTGCGTAGGCTGCGGCATGTGTAAGAAAAACTGCGCCCATGACGCCATTACCATTGAAAACCGAAAGGCTTCCATCAACCATGACAAGTGTGTAGGCTGCGGCCGCTGTATCGGCGCATGTCCCACGGATGCCGTTACTCCCGACTATGATGAGGCCAACGATGTATTAAACTGCAAAATCGCTGAGTATACCATGGCTATTTTAAAGGATCGCCCAAGCTTCCATATCAGCCTGGTGGTAGATGTATCCCCCAACTGCGACTGCCATGCTGAGAACGACGCTCCGATTGTTCCCAATATCGGCATGTTTGCCTCCTTTGATCCGGTTGCCCTGGATATGGCCTGTGTAGATGCCGTAAATCGCCAGCCGGTTATGGCAGGAAGCTTTCTTTCTGAACAAGATCACTGCCACCACGATCACTTCACCGATACTCACCCGGATACCAACTGGGAGAGCTGTATCGATCATGCAGTGAAACTTGGATTAGGAAGTAAGGAATACCAGTTAATCGAAATTTAAAGGGAATGAAAAAAATATTAACTACTATCCCTCTAATTGTTATCCTTTCTCTCCTGTCCTTTTTAATAGCCGCGCCCATAGTAAATAATTCTGTTTCAAAGAAAACAGCAAATGAACTTATGGATTTGCCCCTTCCAAATGACACTGAATTTATTGAATCTGTATATAAATCAGGAAAATTGGTTGGAAATGGCAATGGAATGCAATATTTTGGAGCCATACTAATTAAAAGTGAACTTTCTTTGGAAGAATTAAAAGAATATTATCTGAATTATGCAGAACATGCTGATGAATGTGTGGTGGAAAAACAGGCAGATGCAAATATAGCCTTCATCGACCATGCAAATCTGGCGTTTAAGACAGGGATAGAAGGGGATGACTATTATATTGTCTATTCATGGGGGACAAATCCTACCATTTTCCATGAGTTTGATATAAGAGGGCATTGAGAAAAGGAATATGACAAAATGAAACCAGGCGGCTTTCTATTAGTAGATGTCCGCCTGGTTTGCATTTAAAAGAAAATTTTTCAAGGCCTCGTGTATTCTTCAATAATACATGTATGGCCTTTCCTATCGTCGTAAGCAATTCCTATCAAAAGAATCTTTCCTGTATATTCTTTCGGCCAATCTGCATATTTCCTCTCCTTAATCTGTGCAACAGCGCTCTCAGCAGATTGATTCCACTTTAATTCCACCACCAGAGCGGGTTTATCTATATCCCGTTTAGGCAGATATACCACATCTGCATATCCTTTTCCAGATGGCAATTCCAAAAGCGGGTTCATATAATATGCTTTTGCACTGTAATATGCTATCAATATGGTACAGGTAAGAGAATTCTCATTGCTGTATTTAAGCATTGATGCAGTTTCCCTGTGAATTGCCGCCATTTCTGCAGCCACAGCTTCCCCGTCCAGTTCCCAAGTCTTTTTAAGCAGCTCATTCGAGCGTTCCAGAGCCTGTATTAGCCCATCCCAACCTCCCGTCTTTACTGATCGCATAAATTCCATAGCAATTTCCCGATTGGGAATAAATACCTTTGAACTTTTTTCATCAAATGACAGGTATCCAAGATGCAGTAACAGTGTAAGCACATCATCTTTTCCTTTAAAAGTAGTCATGTCATTCTGACAGGTAGACGGATCAATCTCACAGCTTACATTGCTAAGCATACGGATTACTGTCTCTTTTAATCCGTCAAAATCCATATCAATATAAATTTTCAGGGCCTCATAAGTCTCCGTACCAGTCCAATAGCTCCGAAATACTCCGCTATCTATCAATTCTGTAACCGCCTGAGGATTATAGATATGGAAATCTCCTATAAGATATCCATCATACCATTCTCTTGTTTTTCCATAATCTACATTATATCTTTTACAGAGTCCCTCTACTTCACCTTCTGTAAACCCAAAATATTCTGCAAAAGGACCTGGATTCAACATAGAAAATTCTTTAAAAATATTAATGGCAGAATGTTCCCCATATTTTTTAATAGGAAGTATTCCCGTCATATATGCCAACTCCACATATTCCGCACCTTTAAAAAGTCCTCTCAAGAAATCCAGATAAGCTTTCTGGATCTCCTGCTGCTCCTTTGCAAACCGGAATACACAGTCCCATTCATCAATAATAAAAATGAATCCTTGTTTTGTACGCCCATAAATCTGCCCCAAAACACCAGGCAATCCATATTGATCTACTGTAAAATAATCGCCATATTCCTCTCTCAGATCTTTTATCACCGCCTCCTGGATTTTGTCAATAAAGATATCCAGGTGGGCTTCGTCAAAAAGGAACCTCTGAATATCTATTCGAATCACATTGTGTTGGTTTAAATGTTTTCGAAAGGATTCTTCTTTTTCAATCTTTCTGTCTGCAAACAGCTCCGTTGAATCACATCCTTTACTGTAATAAGCAGCAAGCATGTCGGCAGCCATAGACTTTCCAAAGCGACGGGGACGGCTTACACAGACATATTTCACTCTGGATTTATTTAGTTTTTGATTCATAATGGCAATCATTTTTGTTTTGTCAATATAAATATCATCTGTCACTGCCTGCCGGAACGCTTCATTCTCCGGATTCAAATATAGTCCCATACTATTAACCTCCCACGCTGAAGCCTAAAACCATCAAAACATCTTCTTTAACAGCTTTCGATTCCATATTACCATAAAGTCCGTGTATGTGGCAAGGCAATGTAAGACCTCCTAAACTTTTCACTAATCCCCGGCATAGAAGTCCCGCCTTTTCAACAGCGGATCAATGCTTAAAGGAAAGGCACTAAATACTGATCCGCAAAATCCAGATAACAGTTCCAGTCATATTCATCCAGATCATGGGAGCCTGTTTTCAGATGATGGCCAATAGCTCCGCCTGCCAGAGGTTCCTCCGGACTTTGAAAACTGCCTTCTTCCAGTCCGGTTTTCCCGTACAGCTTATATACTTTTTCCGCCTGTAAAAGAGAACAGAACTGACCTTCCGGATCCGCCCAGTCATCTCTGCTTCTTGCGGATGTATATAAAAGCCTGGGGGCAATCAGCCCCAGAAGCATGTGCTGGTCAAAGGGCAGTTCCTCTTCCCTTCCGCTAAAAGTTTTATAAGCAGGGCAAAACCAGTAAGGGAATTTCCCTGTAATATCCTCAATCCGCTCTCCCCTGCTGCCTCTTGAAAGCGCATCTCCGCTGTTTCCGGCACAGCTTGCGGCGGCCATAGCCACTCTGGGATCTCTGGCCGCCGTCCACAGCGCCGTCTTTCCTCCCCTGGAATGTCCTGCAACGGCGATCCGTTTCTCGTCCAGATCCGGATCTGTCTCAATGTAGTCTATAATCCGGCTCACCGCCCAGGACCAGGCGCTGATGGCTCCGTACAGGTTGGCAGGACGTTCTTTTCCCCTTCCCCCATATTCGGGAAACAGCCGGTGGAATCCGGTTGTAAAGCCTTCGTCATAGTCCGGCGCAACCTCCTGGGTGCGGAATGCAGCTGCTCCATATCCTCTGGAAACAATGGTTTCCGCCGGCCAAAAGGAGCTTAAAAAATCTCTGGAAGGGTCGCTGTCTTTTATTCCCCGGTTACAGATGGTAATAAATACCGGCACTTTACTTTTTCTTTTAGGTACAAATATCACAAATCCAAAGGAAAACTGCCGGCCCTTTCGTTCCGTTTCCACCTCTATCGTCTTTCTTAAGGCTTTTCCCCCCATAATGTCAGGAGACTCGGCCACATCGGTAAGGCGTATCGTCACCTGAAGCTCCTCTTCCGGGATCCGCCCGTATTCCATCTGGTAAAACATCTCTAAAATCTCCGGACGCCGTTTTCCTTCCCACTGTTTTCTGTCCCTGATTACCGTCCCGTCCAGGCAAGTCAAAGCGTCCGGCAGATTTCTCCATTCATCTCTCATAAGGTTATCCTTTCCTCCATTCTGTACACGTTTCATAGCGTTGCATTTCCCGTTTTATCGGATACAAACAGGTGAATCATCCTTACAGTTGTCAAAATGCGCGACCCCATTCCCTTACGGAGAGACCGCGCATTTCCTTTTCAATATTCAGAAGTACCCTGGACGGTAAAATTTCGGTAAACTATTGGCTTAACTCTTCCAGGGATTCTGTTGCCAGAGCATCTATCGATTCAATCAGCTCATCTACACTTAAATTACCGGCCAGAACCTCGGAAATACCGTTCTTCATGTCAGCCTGAATCGAATTGATAAATGCCTGATAACCATACTCTTTCCCCGGTACATCGTTGGTTGCATTCAATTCATTGGAGAAGATTTCAAAGTATTCCGCGCCAAAATCATAGTCCAGGGATTCATTCCCTTTTACCTGAGACAGATAGTAGTTTTCTACGCAATACCTTGCGTTCTGTTCCGGCTGGGAAATCCACTCAACAAATTCAGCCGCTTCCTTTTCAACACCGGTTCCGTCAAAAGCAGCCAGCCATTTTCCGCCGGGAACCGTTGCCCTGGTTGCATCCTTTGGAAGGTAAGTAACCCCCCATTCAAAGTCTGTGATCTGATCCTTGTAGTTTGCGATCATCCAGCTTCCTGCAAAGTGAGTTGCCACCTGGCCGGTGCGGAACATCTCATTGGGGTTCTCTGCTCCCAGCCATACAGAAGCAGGCATAATACCGTCGTCATGAAGCTTCTTAAACCACTCCAGCGCCTTTTTGGTTTCCGGGGAATTAATGTTGGAAGCTGTCATGTCATCCTTTAAAAGACTGCCGCCTGCCTGGTAAATCAGGGTAGCAAATCTTTGCTGGGAGAAATCGAATACCATACCATATTTGCAGTCGCTGCCTTCCATTACCTTCTTTAAGGCTTCCTCGTACTCTTCCCAGGTCCAGATTTCATCTTCAGACTGAGGAACCGCTACCCCTGCCTTCTCAAAAGCGGTTTTGTTGTAAATAATGCCGTTAGCCGTAACATCCATAGGAGCTGCAAGGAATTTTCCGTCAAAGTCCGTTCTCAAACCAGAGCCAAAGTTATTTTTAAATGCTTCCGGATCCGATACATACTGGTTTAAATCAATAAGCTGATTCTGAACCACGCCCAGATTGGTGATTCTTGCCAGCGCCGGCTGCTGGCCTGCGTTAATCATATTTTTCAGCTTATTATCCAAATCCGCATAGGGAACCTCGATAAGCTCAATTTTAATCTCCGGATGAAGCTCCATGTATTCGTCGGCCAGTTTCATAAAGGACTCTCCCTCTTTGCCATCGCTGAACCACACCACATCCAGGGTTTTTGTTTCGCCTCTGTCCGCCTTTTTCCCGTCTCCGGCTTCTGCCGCCGCTGTAGTTGCCGTTCCTTCTGCTGCAGGCCCTTGTGTTTCCTGCTTCCCTCCAGAGCATCCAGTCAGCGCGCCAAGTACCATTGCTCCTGCCAACATTCCTGCTAAAATTTTCTTCATAAATACAGCCCTTCCTTCTATTAAGTATTTTGACTTCTTCATTGTATCAGTTACTTTGCACTATTTCTTGCAGTATGATTGGATAAAATTATACATTATTGCCATTTTTTCCTTTGGCAAATTTCCCGGGAGTAATCCCTGTCATTTTCTTAAATGTGGAAATAAAATGGCTGTCGCTGTTGTAGGACAGCCGCAGGGCCGCCTCAGTTACAGACATTCCGCTTCGCAGCATCTTCTTGGCGGCCATAATCTTTTGATTAGTAATATACTGATTTAGTGTAAATCCGGTTTCCTTTTTAAAATAGTGGCTTAAGTAATACCGGTTCATGTAGAATACCTCTGCCAGATCATCCAGCTCCAGCTTCTCTTCAATATGCTCTACAATATATTTTTTTATCTCTTCAATCCGGCTGCGGTATGGAATCCTCCGCTCCTCATCTCCGGCAGTTTCCAAAACCGCAACCTGACGCTTGTCTTTTTCCGTTTTTACAAAGGAATCAAACAGCTGGTTCAGAGTATTCAGCAAGTCCAAAAGCTCCAGTTTCACCTGGTTTTTGTTATAAATATTGGTAATGTCTTTGGAAATGCTATCCTCCACTTTCTGCATCTTGGCCTCTACAAGCTTCAGATTCTGGCCTGTAAGATGGAGGTAATTAATATATTCCTCCCGATATTCCTCAAACAGCGCGGTAAAATTAAATCCAAACCCCAGTGACATCTGAGCCACGCTTTCCGGCTCAAACATCAGCACATACCGCTTATATTCCTCGCCTTCTTTCCCTTCTGTCCTGTGGTATTCCGTATTGTTAATGAAAAAGATGTCTCCCTTCTTTACATTGTAAATCCGGTTCTTGATCTCCAGTTTGGCTCCTTCGCTCATAAACAGCAAAATCTCGTACTGCTTATGGAAGTGAAATCCCTGCATCTTCCAGTTCTGGGTGGCGCCATGGAAATAGTAAAGTGATCCAAACTCTTCAAAAAACACCTTTTTCTTCATACAGTCTACTGCCTTTCTACGGTGTATCGCATTGCCTCCTGTAGTGCCATAATCATCATTGCCTGTCCGTAAGTCATGGGACAGCATATTATATTTTTATAGAAATCCCCGTTTTCTCCAATAGGCGTGCCGTATGAGACATTTTGTACAACGCCTTCTTCGTCAATATATGCAAACAGATGCTCTAAACCTTTCTCTACTGTCTCTCCATATTCTGCTTCGGAAATCACCCCTTTTCGGATTCCCTTCATCATTCCGCAGAGGAAGCCGGCGCTTGCAGACATTTCAATATAAGAGCTGCTGTCATTAATTATGGTATGCCACAATCCCTCTTTCGGATCTGCATATTTTTTCAGCGCCTTTACCTGGTTCTTATAGACTGTGAGGAAATGGCGTTTCAGGCTTTCGTCCAGTTCCACCGTCTCTATATAATCCATAATGGCCACCGTATACCAGCTATTGCCTCTGCCCCACATAATCTGGCCGTAATTGTTGTTTCTGTCAAAATTAAACCCGTGGTAGAACAGGCCCTCCTGTTTGTTCAGCAGATATTTAATGTGCTGAAGGAACTGATAATTGGCCTCGTCAATGCAGTCCTGCCGGTTTAAAATCACTCCGGCTCTTGCTAAAAACAGAACCGTCATAAACAAGGTGTCAATAAGAATCTCTCCCTGGTTGGGATTCTTTGTAATCATATGCTGGAAACATCCGTCTCCGGTGCGGATCAAGCCCTTTTCCTCCATAATCCATCCGACCCACTCCTGAATCAGATCCAGGTATTCCGGTTTTTTTGTGATTTCATAGATATAGCTTAAGGTCAGCATGGGAGCTGTGGTATTTACATTTTTCTCCAGAATCCCCTCTTCTATTCTCTCATCAAACCAGCGGATCAGAAAGCCTAAAATCTCTTCTTCCCTGCTGAATTCATAATATTTATAAAGCCCGTAAAGCCCTACGCCCTGAGGCCATTCCCAGCAGTCAACATCAATCAGGCTGATGGGGAACTTCTCTTCGATCCCGTTGTTTTTCATGGTCAGCATGGCGTCTGTAACCTGCTTTAAGCTGTTTTTATAGATGTTCATACCCTCTGTTTCCCCTTTACAGTAATTTTCCCCGCCGGTTCCATGGGATAATTGTGAACGCTGATCCCGTCCACATAAAGTTTAAAATCCCTGCCGATACGGTACTTTCTTTCCCCGTCTGTTACAAGAACCATCCCGTCTTCTTTCCAGTCAATGGAAATGTCCGCAACCGACTCAAAAAAGTCCTCAAAATCTCCGGCCTGCGCCTCTGTCTCAACCTTTACTACCCACACATTTTTTCTTCCCCTGCTGATAAATTCCCTGTGGGATACAGGACCGGTTTTTGTCAGGCAAATTTCGTTCATAGCCTTAACTCCAATATATCCGCCGTCCTTCTCCAGAGCCACCGAATCCGTCTGGCCCTTGTACTGGCTGAATTCGCTTAAGGGAATATAGGCGTGGGTATAATCTATCCGGTTTTCCTCCGGCACATGAAATACCAGAATCGCCAGATTTTCATACTGCAGGGCCAAGGGCAGTACGCTGTTGCCTGCCCAGAAGTTGGGGCGGCCGCTGCCGTATGGGTGGGTTTCTCCCGGATGATTAATAAATACCTGGGCAGTCTCGTCTATAGATGCCTGAAGGATATGCTCCTGATAGCCATTCTGAAAGGGTTTAAAGCCAATGGCCGTAGAAAGCTGTACCTGATTATTTTTAAAGGTATAAAGGTTGGCATGCTGTTCAAAGCCCTGGGTATTTTCAAAAATCAGGCTTTGGCCTTCTTCTAAGGTAATATACTGTCTGTATTCCTGGGGCGCCTCATAATCGCCGGAGGCTACGGCTACACAGCCCATGCCGTTTCTTGCCAGGTATCCGGCATTATAAAACAGATACAAGAGGGCCGTGGTTCCTGCATTGTAGTTGCCCTTCATCTCTTTTTCGTAAGTTCTTCCAAAGCTGGTCATAACCGCGCCCTTGTGAGCGTTGACCGCAAGGCTGTAGGAAACCATATCCAGGGCCTTTTTTGCCTTCTCGTGAAGCCCGTCCCCTTCTTTGGTAATGTTGTAAATGGTGGCAAGTCCATGAACATCCACCGGGATGTAGGCGTTGGAGTTCCATTCCGTAATAAACTCCCGGAAAAATTCCTCAAACCACTCTTCCAACAGCTCCCTTCCTCTGGCGCTTACCTCTTTTCCGGTTTTACCGCTGTTGGTAAACAAATCCTCCGGAAACAGGAGCCCGGCCAGATACTGGCAGGTATGGAATAAAAGGGCATGGTTCTCGCTGAAGAACCACATAACATCGTCTCCCGGCTCATCAATCCAGTACCGGTAGTTTAAAGCCGCATCCTTAATTACGGATTTCAGCCTGTCAGACATTTTATCTCCATGGCGGAAATAGGTAAATAAAATTGTGGTAAAATGAAAATCCGAGCAGTCCTGGCGCTGGTTCACTCCCACGATCTCATTTAAGATCATCTTTTCTGCATCCTCCAGACAGTAACCGGTCTGGAAGCAGGCGGCGGCTTTGTAGGAATTGTCTACGCTGTAATGGATAATGGTGTCCAGAAGCTGCTTCTTTCTCTCTCTGCTGTCCTCAGAACCGTTTACTAAAAGCTCTTTCCATACTATCTGATTCCCCAGCTTTCTCTTTACCGATACCGGACCTTCCTTCAGTTCAAAATCAAAGAAATAGAACCCGGGAAGCATATCCTTTGCCTCCAGCAGAGTGACCTTTCTCATATCTCTTTTCAGATTATAGCAAAGAGCCGGGTCTTCCTCTCCTTCATGCTGCATCTTCTCCACCCATTCCCCGTTGGCAATGGTCATTTTTAAAAGATCATCCTCCAAAAGCTGTCCCGGCACAGCCAAATTCACCGGTTCGCTAATATAAGTTTCCTTCTCAAAGCAGATATTGTCAAGAATTTTCTCATAACGGTATACCTTGTCCAAATCAACGCTCTCCGGCAGGGGGAGCAGGATGGAAAGGTTCTGAATCCCTTTATATTTCAGGCGAAAATAGTAATCCGTGTCTCTCTCCGCCAGATCATCCAGGCATAAAATCAGCTTATTTTCACCTTTTTTTAACGGAATCTTTATGGCAGTGTGCTTTACCATATTCCGGGTAAAGGGGATGTAATCCGTCACAAATTCATCATTATTCCAGATGGTAACCCCGCCGCAGGTCTCCAGGACAAACTCTGCAAACTCCTCCTTTTCCGCCGTCAAAATCCCCCAGCAGTAGGTTCTTAAGTAGGTGGGGCAGAAATAGAATCCCGACTCCTCATAGCCGATATTCCCAAATGGGAAATACACTCTCAACACATTTTTCCTGCCAAATACCTCTGCCGTCCCCCCCAAAGCGGTCTGGCTGATGTCCAGATATTCCGGAAGATTTTCCCGGCGCCTGGCAATAAACTCATTCCGGCAGGGATTTTCGTGAATGGAAAACCCTTTTTTCAGCCATTCGTTTACCTTTCCCTGTAAAACGGCTTTTTTAAAAGTCTGGGGCTCCGTAAATACGCCTGTAGTAATAAAGCGGTTCACATAGCCTTCTTCTGATAACGGGTATTTCAGTAATTTCATATGGGTTCCTCCTTAACCTTTTACGCCTCCGGCTGTCATTCCGCCGATGATATATTTTTGCAGGGTCACAAATACAATAAGCACCGGGATCATGGAGATAACGGACATGGCCAGCAAACTGTTCCAGTCTACGGAATACTCCCCGGAAAAATTGGCCAGCGCCAGCTGAAGGGTGTAATTTCTCTTGTTGTTGATTACCAGCTTTGGCCACAGATAGTCATTCCATCTCCACATAAAGGAGAAAATGCAGAGTACAGAAACCACCGGCTTTGCCAGGGGAAGCATCACTCTTAAGAAAATCTGCAGCTCAGAAGCTCCGTCGATTCTGGCCGCCTCCATCAGCTCATTGGGAATCGGAACGTAATACTGGCGAACCAGAAATACGGCTGTAGGGGATGCCACTGCAGGGATAATCAGTCCCCACAGGCTGTCATACAATTTGGTGGCTACAATCACCTTAAAAATCGGGATCATGATTACCTCCAGAGGAATCATCAGGGTTACCATTACCATTCCGAATAAAAGTCTTTCTCCTCTGAAATGATATTTGGCAAATACATATCCTGCCATTACGTTTACCACCACGGTCAGCAGGGTTGCTATCAGAGAAACCATTACAGTATTGACGAAATAGCGGACAAAATCGCCTTCCTCCAGAGCTAAAATGTAGTTGTCAAGACCAGGATTCTTTCCGATTAAGGACGGCGGCCAGGCAAACAGCTCTCCTGCCGGCTTAAAAGAAGAAAATACTACCCACACAATCGGCATCAGAAAAATAAAACACAGTATCCCAAGGAGCAGGTATAATCCGGCATGCGCCAATCTTTTAGTCTTCATTCTGGCTTCCTCCTTTGTTCAGTTTAAATTGCACCATAGTCAAAACCGCAAGAACCGCAAACAATATCATAGCCATCGCGCAGGCATATCCCATCTGGCTCTTCTCAAAACCGGTTTCCTGAATGGCCTGTACCATAAATTTGGTGGCGCCGGCCGGGCCTCCCTTGGTCAAAGCAAATACCAGGGGATAGGTCTTAATTACCGTTACAGTAGAAAGCACCAGTACCAGCAGGCTGGTTGCTTTTAATAAAGGAAGGGTAATGTACCAGAACTGCTGCCAGAAGGTTGCCCCGTCAATCTGGGCCGCCTCATAATAATCCTGAGAGATGGCTTTAATCCCGGCTACAAACATTACCATGTAATACCCGGCCAGACTCCACACCGTGACAAACACTACCACTCCCATGGCTGCCCTGGGATCAGTAAGCCATTTTACCGGGGATCTTCCCAACGTAGTAATCACATAGTTAATAACGCCAAAGTCCTCTCCCAGCAGAAATCTCCAGGATAAACCTACTACAATACTGGAAATCATAGTGGGCCAGTAAAATACTGCCCGGAAGAAATTGCTTCCCCTGATTTCTCTGGTCAGCACCAGGGCCAGCCCCATGGCGGCTACATAGATTCCCGGCACTGCCATTGCCGTAAAAGCGATGGTCCGGGTAAAGGCCCGCCAAAATGTTTTGTCTTTTAAAAGCTTGACATAGTTTTTCAGTCCGATGAATTCCTGGGCATTGATTCCGTCCCACTTCATGAAGGAAATCTTGAATCCGTTAAGCGCCGGATAAAACAGGAACACGCCGAAAATGATGACCATAGGAAGCAGCATCAGGTACGGGAAAAGCTTTCGTTCTAAAGATTTCATATCTTCTTCCTCCTTTTGCGTACATTATATCCTGTATTTTTGCTGTTTTCTCATTATTTATAGTGCATTTTTTATATATTATTGCTATATTAAAACCCTTCCTTACAATTTTGCACAAATAGCAAAAGGGCATTACACGCGTTTTTGTGTAACACCCTTTTCTCTTTTCTTTATTTTCCGGTTGAACTTCCGCCGGATTCCATGTATGATAGAAACAATTAACTTTTAGAAAGAGGATATTTAACTTATGGCAGACGCTCTTGTACAATGGTTTACATCCAACTTGTCCGGTATGATTTCCAAAGAGGGAATTATTTTTATTATCTCCATGATTCCCATTCTGGAACTTCGAGGCGGCCTTTTGGCTGCATCCCCGGCCCTTTTAAATGTTCCCATCCTTACGGCTATCCCCCTTTGTATCATCGGAAACATTCTCCCCATCCCATTTATTCTCCTGTTAATCAACAAGATTCTGGAGTGGATGGAGACTGTAAGGCTGTTTCGTCCCCTTGCTCTGTGGCTGAAGCGAAAAGCCATGGGGAAAAAAGCACAGATTGAGCGGTATGAATTCTGGGGACTGGTACTGTTTGTAGGCATCCCTCTTCCTGGAACCGGAGCCTGGACCGGTGCTCTTATCGCTTCCCTGCTCCATATGAAAATCCGCAAGTCCTTCCCGGCAATCCTTTTGGGCATTTTTATTGCCACCGTGATTATGTCAATCCTGTCCTACGGGGTCTTAGGCTCACTTTTCGGATAAAGCTATCGGGAAGTTCAGAAAACAAAGGGGCGCCGCAAAATGAAACCAGAGACTTTCTATTAACAGATGTCCCTTTATTTCATTTTGCGGCGCCCCTTCAGGACTTATTCCTGAAAAAAGCTTTCCTCATCAGCCTCTGCTGTTTCGTGGTTTTCCAGCCTGGGAAGAATTGGCATATCTGCAGGCCCAGGCTCTTCTGTCTCCTGCTCCCCCCTTATTCTGGCCCCGCAGTTAGGGCAAAAGGAAGAATCTTTGGGAACCTTAACGCCGCAGCCGGGGCAGTTTCCGGCTTCCTCCATTCGGGCGATCTCTTCCTCCAGCTTTTCCATCCTGGCCCGCAGTATCCCAATCCCGTGAATCAGTTCTGCCTCCGGCCGGATATTCTCTTCCTGGAAAATTCCCTGCTCTTTTTCATAATACCACTTTCCCAAAGCAGCATAGAGCTCCCGAATACGGCTTTTCTCTGCCGCCAACTGCGTTTTAAGCTGGACAAGCTCTGTAAATTCCTTTGCCTTCTCGGCGGCAGCCCGGCCTTTCCCGGCAATGGTTCTGCCAATCTCTTCAAATATTCCTTCCATGCTCATGGTATCTTTCCTCCTGGTATAATAATGAATCGGTACGCTCTACTATGCCCGGATGAAAGGACCAGACGGCTCCTTTCGGTTAATACCGAAACAGAAAGGGATCCCCAATTTGATCCAAATACTCTCTAAGGCGTTTCCTGAAAAAGAGGATCTGTTCTTCTTTGCAGTCAGCCTCAATCTCTCTGGGGCTTAGCTCATAGTAATCCTCTCTGCAGTCATAAAGCCATTCATGGGGGTCTTCTCCGGGCTCATACCCATTATAACACACATATGTGTATCTGTCTGTTTTAATTCCCCGCCATCCATAAGCTTTATGGCTCAGGCCCAGTTTTGAAAAGGTTGCTACCAGATCTGCACCGCCCGGATAAGAGCATAAAAACATGTCTTTTGGCGCTTCCTCTGAAGGCAGCCCTGCCATGGCCCTGCCATGGCCAAAGCCCTGACAGGTAGCCGGCACCGGAATGTCCAAAAGTTCCAGTAAAGTAGGCATGTGATCCGGGCTGGCAAAAATTTCACGATTCTCCCCCGGAGTCAGCCGGCCTTTCTGCCGCATCATCAGGGGGATGTGTATGGATTCTTCATACCAGATATTTTTGCTCATCTTCCCGTGGGAACCCATCATCTCCCCGTGGTCGGCAGATAACACCACCAGGGTGTTTTCCTCCATGCCGTTTTCCTTCAAATACTCATAAATTCGGCCAAACTGGAGATCCAGCCCATAAACCGCCGCAAAATACTGGCGGGCCTTTACTTCCATTTCCGGTGTACGCATCTCTTCCGACACATTCGGGCGCCAGCATACGTCCACATTCTTAAATTTCTCATAGTACTCTTCCGGCACCAGCTCATAGGGAAGGTGAGGCGGGTTCCAGGAAACAAACAGGGCAAAGGGCTTATCCGAATCCTTGTGTCCGTCCATATACTCCAAAGCCTTGTCAGTCTCAAACTCCGGAGACCATTTGCCGGGGCGAATCTGCTCCGGAGTGTCCTGCCAGTAATGGGGATCCAGATGCTCATCACAGGCCCCATAGGACAGCCAGTAGTCAAAACCCTGGCGCCTCTCCCCAGGCGGAGTAAACGCATCCCACTCCTTTGCTCCGGATTTGGGACTGGAGGTAAAATTAAGCTCTGACGCATCCAGATGCCATTTGCCGATGTATCCGGTATCATAACCATACTCCTTTAACACATTGGCAATACAGGTTTCCTGGGGCTTTAGCATAATCTTTTCTTCCAGGCCAATTTTACAGTTGGTCCAGAGCCCTATGGACAGAGGATATTTTCCGGTCATTAAAGATCCCCGGTGGGGAGTGCACAGAGGGAAGGTGCTGTAGGCATTGGAAAAGCACACGCTTTCTTCACAAAACCGATCCATCCAGGGGGTAACGACCGGATCCTCTTTTTTATAGCCCAGAGCATGGGCCCGCCACTGGTCCGCAAAAATATACAATAAATTAGGTCGCTTTTCTGACATCGCCTTTACCCCTTAATACCGCTGGACGCCACACCTTCTACGAAGAATCTCTGGCAGCTTAAGAATACAATCAGAATCGGGATCAGAGAACATACGGATGCGGCCATAATCCATGCATAGTCTGCACCAAACTGGGAGATAAAGGTACGGATACCCAGCTGGACGGTTTTTAACTCTTTTGTCTTTAAGTAAATCAGG
Organism: uncultured Lachnospiraceae bacterium; assembly: GCA_910577645.1. Taxonomy (GTDB): domain Bacteria; phylum Bacillota; class Clostridia; order Lachnospirales; family Lachnospiraceae; genus UMGS1370. The sequence goes on along the minus strand of CAJTOL010000024.1, from coordinate 14,709 downwards.
GGGCCCATAAAGTCATTCCACACATTGGTAAAGGTGAAAATAACCAGGGTAGCCATAGCCGGTTTTCCTAAGGGGAATACCACTCTTGCAAAAATGCCGTACTCGTTAAGTCCGTCGATTCTTGCCGCCTCACACAGCTCGTTAGGAATGCTGATGTAAAACTGGCGGATCAGGAATACGCCGAATGCAGAGAATGCCTGCATCAGAATCAGTCCCAGGTGGGTGTCATTAAGACCCATTTTGGAAACCAGGATAAACTGGGGAATCATATATACCTGCCACGGAATGGCAATGGTGGTTACATACATAAGGAAGATGAGATCTCTTCCCACAAATTTTGCCTTGGTAAAGCCGTATGCTGCAAAACAGCTTGTAAAAAGCTGAATGGCGGTAGTGATGATGGTCAGCTTCGCCGTATTCATAAAATAAGTAAATAACGGGATCTTCTTCCAGATAATCTTATAGTTATTCCATTGAAATTTATCCGGCCACCATTTCATAGGAATGGAGAATACATCCTTGTTCATCTTGAAGGAGGAAATCACCATCCAATAAAATGGGATCAGCATAAATATGGATAAAGCAATTAAACAAACCATAAGGATTGTTTTCTGCATCTTTTTTCTCTCTTCCATGTCCTCTCCTCCTTTACATATCCTTAGACCACTTTTTCTCACCGCTGAACTGGATCAGGGTGACAACAAGAACCACTGCAAACAGGATAATGGCGCCAGCGCTTGCCGGCCCTAATTCCCAGTTGATAAATGCTTTCTCATAAACATAGTTTACAATAGTCTTGGTGGCGTTTCCGGGACCTCCGCCGGTCATACAGTATACTAAGTCAAATACCTTAAAGCACTGGATGGTCAGCATAATCAATACGAAGAAGGTGGTGGGCGTCAGCATGGGAACGGTAATATAGCGGAACTTCTGAAAGCTGTCGGCGCCGTCAAGGCTGGCTGCCTCATAAAGATCACTGGAAATCCCCTGGAGCGCTGCCAAATACACGATCATGTAATAGCCCATGTATTTCCAAACCGTAACAATAGCAACGGCTACCATAGCCCAGTCCACATCTACCACCCACTTAGGCGGATTGGCAATACCTACAAACTTTAAAAACTCATTAATAGGGCCAAACTCCGGCTGGAACAGCATGTTCCACACAGCGCCGATGGCTACGGTTGAAGTAATATAAGGGAAGAAAAAGGAAGCTCTGTAAAAAGGGATTCCTTTAATTTTCGAATTTAAAAGCACCGCCAGTAAAAGGGACAATACTAATGTTGGAAGCACTGTCATAAGGGCGTAAGATACAGTATGCATAAATGCGCCTCTGAATAGCTTATCGCCAAAAATCCGGGTAAAATTCTGAAGTCCCACAAACTCCATGGGCGCCTGGGATGCATCCCATTTCATAACGCTTAATATAAATGAAAAGCACACGGGCAAGAAAACAAATATTGAATATCCGATAAGATTCGGAAGTATAAAAGAATATCCGATAACATTATCACGGATTTTTCTTTTTTGCTTTGTTGTCATGTTATAACCTCCTATTCCCATTTTTACCGGCTCTTGTGCAGGAGAAGCCTGCCGCCGGCCTTTTGCCTGTTTCCATATCCGGAAAAAATACGCCGCCAGCGCCTTTTGCCGGATACTTCCCGGAACAAAAAGAGCGCTTCAACAGATCTCCTATGAAGCGCTCCTTTGTCAGTCTAATGTATTACCAACCTTTAATCTCGCCTACACGAGTATTCAGCTCCTCAATACCCTCATCAATGGTGTACTCGCCGATCATGATCATCTCATGAACCTCGTTAAGAGGTACGCGGACTGCTTCGATATCCGGATCCAAAGGTCTGTCAAATACGAAGTTTACATAGTTCAGAGCTTCCTTGTTGCTGTCGCCTTCCGGGAAACCTTCAATGCTGGAAATGGTATTTAAAGCATCTTCGGTCATTACTGCCGGGAAGGAGCCGTAGCTTGCAAGCAGGCCGGCAGCCTCAGCAGAGGTAGCATATTTGATAAAGTCCCAAGCCAGATCCGGTACATCGGTGTAAGCGCTGATAGCTAAAGGAGTGGTAGCGCCAACGGTGTATCCGCTCTTTCCTTCCGGATGAGGAATGGTTGCAATGCCCCAGTTAAAGTCAGTCTCGCCATCCTTCTGGGACTGAATCATGGTAGCAATAAAGTAGGTGCCGATAGGCATCATAGCGCACTGCTGATTCTTAAATACAGAAGAGTAATGGATATTAGCGGTCTTTAAGTTTGCATAACTCTGCATATAACCGTTGTCCTGAAGCCACAGGGTCTTCTCATACCAGGGTTTGTAGAAAGAATAATCTTCTGCTACTACAGTGTGTTCGCCGTCCTGTACTGCAAAAGCGCTGGTAAGAGCTTCCCAGGTGTGGTGGTGAGTACCGTAAACTTTGGCGCTGCCTTCGCCGGAGGTCATCTTTGCTGCCAGATCATAGTACTCATCCCAGGTCATGTCATTGGACGGATATTCAACGCCTGCTGCGTCAAACAGATCTTTATTGTAGTACAGGATGTACCAGTCAGAACGCCAGGGAAGCCCGTAGGTCTTTCCATCATACTGCAGCTCTTCTGCCACGCCCTTATAAACGCCTAAGTCAAAGCTTTCTTTGCTTATAAAATCATCTAGGCACAGGATCTGGTTCTTGTCTGCCATCTGAAGCATGGAACCCATATCCTTTACAAAAATAACGTCCGGATCCGGTTGAGCTGCAGATAAGCTGATTCCTAAAGAGTTGTTGTACTCATCTGCGGAAGTATCAATTACATTAATGGTCACACCCGGATTCTTTTCCATATAGCTGTCTACCATGCTGGACATAGACGGGTTTGCATCATAATCCCATACGGAAACGGTCAGCTCTCCGCTTAACTCTCCTCCTGCATTTTCTGCCGGAGCCTCAGTCTCTGCCGCATCCCCTGCCGCTGCAGTGGTAGTATCTTCCTTTGCTGCCGGAGCTGCTGTAGTCGCAGCAGTCTCATTGCCGCCGCCGCAGGCTGTCATGGAAACTGCCATACCTGCTGCCAGTGTCAATGCTGTGATTTTTTTCAATTTCATTTGGTATTCCTCCCTTACCGATTTTATATACTTAGAATACCAATTTTTCCTTTTGTATAGAATTGATAATTTTTATGATTTATGTTATTATTTCTGCATCTTTCCGACACATTGCACAATCGTTCTTGTATTATTTTTATGTAAATGTAATATTTTTATTAAATTCTTTTTTTGCAGTTTAAATTTTTTCATTTGTAAATTTTTTACTTCCTTGCATAATTCCCGGAAAGAAGATATACTATAAGTAGGAAATTTAGATTTTCTTATTTTCAAACTTTATACAAATACCCTTCGGGTATGCTTGTATACCTAAAGAGCAGGAACATGAACGAGAAAAGGAGATGATATTATGCTAGCTGAACTCCGCCAGAAAGCACAGGTCACAATCCCAAAAGAAATCATTGTAAAGCTGGGTCTGTCGGAAGGCGATACACTGGACATCTTTGAAAAGGACGGCTCCATCTGCCTTATGCCGGTTGCTGTCTATCCAAAAAAATATCTGAATGAGCTGAAAGAGGAAATCAACGATGTAAAGGCAAGACTTGCCTCCGGGGAGCAGCCTGTTTTTGACAGTGTGGACGCCCTGTTTGATAAATTGGAGGCAGACTGATGGCATACCAATTTACCTTTACGCCACGTTTCCAGAAGCATTTTAAGGGGCTGACCGCCCAAGAAAAAAACAGCTAAAAAATAAACTGGAACTCCTGGCGCAGAATCCTTCCCATCCGTCTCTGCGTACCAAGCGGATTCAGGGCACCACAGACTTGTTCGAGTGCAGCGTCAACATGGACATCCGCATTATCTGGTACTATGAGGGCGACAAAATGATTGTTTTGATAGATGTGGGCCATCACGACATTTTAAAACAGTTCTGATTACAGAAGCGGTACATCACAGAATGGGTGTGCCGCCTCTTTTTAGTTCCACTTCCTATATTCTTCGTGTGGTTCTCCCCGCGGTAGCCGGAATACATAGGGGCAGCATGGCGGCAAACTCTTTTGCCGCCATGCTGCTGCACGGAAACACATACTCTGTGTAACCGTCAACATACCGAAATTCTATACATAACCCATATCTTCTTTCGTGGCGTAACGTATTTAAAATCATTATATTATATAGCCAAAAATTCCTCAATCCGAAATAAACTGTTTGGCCTTACTCTTTTTGAAGCAGAAAATGGCCCGGATGCTTATGAAAAAAGGAAGTACCATGGTTTCCACGATACTCCCTCTAAAGTCTTTCCTCTATTCTCCTTTTTAACTTGTACTCTCTCTTACTACCAGTTTAACCGGAAGCGTCACCTTTGTAGGGATCACTTCTCCCTGAGCGCTTCTTATCAAAAGATCTACCGCCATATCCGCGATTTCCTTAACCGGCTGCCGGATAGTGGTAATAGAAGGGGTGGTAAGGGCCGCCACGTTTACATCATCAAATCCCACCAGCTTCATTCTGTCCGGTATCCGAATCCCCATTCGGGTACAGACCTGTATAACTTGAGCCGCAATAATATCGCTGCTGGCAAAAATCCCGTCTGCTTCCGGATGCTCCTTTAAAATTTTTTCTATGTAGTCATGGTATTCCATCATGTAATACTCATCTGCCTTGCTTTTTACAGATGTACCGGCTACCCCCCGCGCTCTGCAGGTATGCAGAAACCCCTCTTCTCTCTCATCGGCAGGCATGGAGTTATTTTCCACCCCGCCAAAATTAATCAGGTACCGGCATCCCTTATCAATTAGGTGATTGGCCGCCATAACGCCGCCCTGGAAATTGTCGCATACGATGGATGCCGTTCCCTGTCCCAGATACCGCTCAATGGTGATAATCGGGATATTGAGTTTTACCAGACTTTCCGGCTCCAGCACCGAACTTCCTAAAATCACTCCCATCAGCCGGTTGCTGACACACATATCCAGATATTCCTGTTCTCTCTTGTGCTCTTCTCTGGTATTACAGAGAAGGATCTTATATTTTCTGTCAGAAGCTGATTTTTCAATATTGCTGATTAGCTTTGCAAAATATGGGTGTACAATGTGGGGAACGATGATTCCTATTGTATTATTCTTCTGCTTTGACAGGGAACGGGCCAGCTCATTAGGCCGGTAATTCAGCTTTTCGGCTGCCGCCTCTACCTTTTTCCGCGCTTCCTCGCTGATATAGCCCCTGTTGTTCATAATTCTGGAAACAGTGGCCACCGCCAACCCTGCCTCTTTTGCCACATCACTAATTGTCGCCATAGGTTCACTCCCAAACAATTTGTTAAACTTTCTTATAGTTTAACCCTTAATCCCTGTAGATGCAAGAGATTCTACAAATTGTTTCTGGAATGTAAGGAACAGCAGGAATACCGGAATCGTCGCCAGGGTACCAAAGGCAAATACCTGTCCCCAAAGCGTCTGATCGCTTTGAAACAGGGAGCGCAATGCCTGGGGAAGCGTCCTTAAAGAATCATCTCTGGTCACCATGGTAGGCCATAGCAAATCTCCCCATGCATGGATATAAATCATAATGGCTACCGTAGCGCAAATGGGTTTTGACAAAGGAAGCATGATTTTCCAGAAAATTCCCACATAGCTCTCTCCGTCTACCACCGCCGCATCAACCAGTTCATAAGGCATCCTCCTGAAATGGTTATAAAACAGGTAAATGTACATGGGCATTGCCAGCCATGGAACCATGAGGCCCGGCAGGGTGTTTACCATTTTCAGGTTATTGACTACCAGGAACCGGTTAATAATAATGGATTCATTAGGAACAATCATAAAGGCCAGTATCACGGCAAACAGCAGATTCTTTCCTTTAAACTGCAACATCCCCAGCACATACCCCATCATGGCATTTACCAGGGTCCCGATTGCCACAGAGCAAAGGGAGATTGTCATGGAATTGGTAAAATATTTAAGGAAGTTTAACTTTTGAAACACATCCCGATAGTTTTGAACCGACAATTCCCCATATGGAATAAACGCTGCAATGCTGGACATATCCCTGACAATCTGATCGTCATTCTTAAAAGAGGATACCACCATATAGACCAGAGGAAAGATAAACAAAACAGCCAGCGCTGTGTACAGGACGTAAAACAGAAATTTTTTTACCGTCTTATCTCCCATTTTAATCTTCACCTCCCAGATATTTGTTCTGCAAGATGGAAATAATCAGCACTGTGCCACAGAATACCACTGCCATGGCGGATGCATATCCCACCTGATTGTTATTAAATCCAGTTTTATACATCTGGAATACAATAGAATTGGTTGCTCCCATAGGCCCTCCGTTTGTCAGCACATATACCTGTGTAAAAAGTCTCAGAGAGCTGATGGTATTGGTTACGATAACGTAAGTAATGGTATTTCTCAAAAGCGGCAGGGTAATATAGAAAAATTCCTGGATAGAATTGCATCCGTCTACTTTTCCTGCCTCATACAGGTCCGGCGAAATATACTGAAGACCGCCCAGCACAATCACCGCCTGCATCCCCAGGGCCTGCCATACAGACATAAACGCAATGGAAGGCATTGCCTGAGACGAACTTTTCAGCCATAGCTGTGGTTCTATGCCAAACAGGCCCAAAAACGAGTTGAGAAGCCCGTTTTCTCCCGGTGAATAGATAAATGCCCATACCACCGCCACAACCGTCATGGTTATAACCTGGGGGCTGAAATAAATCATACGAAACAGGGCTATCCCCTTTGCCTTCCGATTAATCAGCACCGCCAAAAGCACTGCCAGAATCAGAATGGACGGCACTACCATAACTGTATAGAATACCGTATTTATGCAGGCCTGCCGGAAGGCTTCTGAAGTAAACAGCTTTATGTAGTTGCTGAGGCCTACAAAATTTACCGTATTGTTTTTTCCTGACACCAGCATTTTGTCCGTAAAGGAATAGCCAATGGACATCACAAAGGGCAGAAGCATAAAAACAGTGATTAAAACCAAAGCCGGCGCGCCTAAAACCAGGGCAGCAAATCCCTGGCTTCGAATAGATTTGCTGCCTTTTTTGGTTGTTACTCGCTTAGCCATTCATTCCACCCATTTTCTTTAATAATGGAGTCTACGGATGCAGCCGCATTATCAAGCTCGCTCTTGGCATCTGCTCCTAAAAGAATGTTGGAAACTGCGCTCTCTACCGCGTCATAGTTGGTCTGATGAGCCGGTGTCAGCGGTCTTAAATAGCTGATTCCTGCCTCTAACTGCTCTCTGTACAGGTAAAGCTGTCCGCCTTCTACAAAGCGATCATCCTTTTCTAAAACAGACTTTCTGGCCGGGATGCCGCCGTTTGCTTTGGTTATCTCAGAAACGTTCTCTGTAGATACTGCTTCTTCCATAACCTTCCATGCGGCCTCTGCATTGCCGTTGTCTACTGCTGCAGTAGTCATGGTCCATACCGTAGAACCGGATCCGGTGTATACGCCGTTTCCAAAATCCGGAATCGGAACTAAAATGGCGTCCTCACCCAGAGCATCGGTAATATTTGTGGTAGCCCAGTGGCCAACCAGAGAAAGTGCGTTTTCTTTCTTATTGAAGAAGCCATCCTCATAATCGCACAGAGGATCGATGTACTGATTATCCACGAGCCAGGTGATATAAGAAAATGCTTCTACAGTCTCCGGGCTGTTTAATGTGCCTTCTGTCAGCATTGTCTCCCGATTCATCAGATCGCCGCCAAAGCTTCTTACTATGGGAAGGTAGGTGTAGTACAGGGTTCTTGGGGAATTCTGGCGAATATACAGAGGATATTCAATTCCATTTGCTTTCAGCTTTGCCAGAGCGTCTTCAAATTCTTCCTTTGTCCAGGCTTCTTTATAGCTGGCAGGAATCCGCACGCCTGCCTCTTCCAGCATTGACTTGTTGCCCCACAGCGACAATCCGGCGTCAAATTGTGCCACGCCATAAAGCTGTTCTCCATAAGTACACTCTGCAATAACGGAAGGAAGCAGATCGTTTTTCAGGTCATCGCTGATATAGCTGTCGATTGGCGCAATCATGTCCTGAGTCATAAACAGCGGAACTCTCAGGCCGTCCACAACCACCAAATCCGGTGTATCCCCTACAGAAGGCGCCAGCTGCAGTTTGTTAATCAGCTCGTCATTAGGATAGATCTCGTACTCAACGGTAAACTCCGGATGGCTTTCGTCAATATCAGAAAGCATTGTTTTATAAAATTCTGCCTCTGCTCCGTCTGCCAACCAGATACGGACATTTTTCACCTCTTCAGAAGCGGCTTCTGTACTGGCCTCACCGCCTGCCTCAGTGCCGGCCGCTGCTTCTGTTGTAGTATTGGCTGCAGTCTCTGCGCTTGTCTCTGCCGCCTTGCTTCCGCAGCCGGTAAGGGCTGTACCAATCATCGCCGCCATAGCAGTTCCAAGAAATAGCTTTACATTCTTTTTCATAGTCTCAATCTCCTTTATTCTTATTTTATTTCCATGCCGTCATAGGCAATGTGAACCTTAAACGGAAATTCCGTCCACCCCAGCATAAAGTCCTCTAATTCTTCATGGGTTCTCTTATGACTGTGGCTGATGTGAGTTACATATACCCTGGAAAAGCTCCCTAAAGTCCCCTGTGCGCTCAAGACCTTCAAAAGCTCCTTCAATGTCCCCAGGGAAAGATGCTTATCACTTTCTGGATTCCAGGGCCTGTTTTCATCCCAGGTACACTCTGTAATCAAAGTATTCACCGGATGATCCTTTAAAAAATCAATGGTCTCCGGAAAATAGTATCCCGTATCCGTCCCATAATAAAGGGCTTCTCCCTCCGGATCCTCAAACAGATAATTGGCTGATCTTTTTTCCGTAGATCCTGGGTGCCTTCCAGGCAGCGGGGTCACAATGTAATCCCCAATCTTTTTCTCTTCAAAAAATTTCAACTTTTCAAACCGAATCGTACCGCTCTCCAGTGTTTCGCGAAACCCATTACGCAGCAGCATTTCATCATGGCAAAGGTAATCTGCCATTTCATAGGCCTCTTCTGTAAAATAAAAGGCAACCGGCTCTTTGGGCGGAATATAGCTTCCTGCAAACTGGCATAAAGCAAATGCAGAGAAATGATCGTAGTGGGTGTGGGTAATCAGCACATGGCGAAGCTTCATCAAATCCCCGCCGTTTCTCTGTGCCTGAGTCACCAAATCCGGACCAAAGTCCAGTAAAATATCCTCTGATAAGCGAAAGGAACTTCTGCTTCGGATATTTTTCCCTTTCATCTTCCTTGCCTTCTCACAGGCAGGACATTTGCACAGCGGATTGGGGATTCCCTCCGCCGATCCGGTACCCCAAAATACTTTTTCAGGCATTCACCTTCCTCCTTTTTTGGAAATATCGATCAATCGGTTAATATCACAATTTTATTCGATATTTCATACCTTTTTTGTGCTTTTTTACCATCTCTTTATAGGCACCAGTATAATATGTGTTGCGATATATGTCAAGCGTTTAATATATTTTATTAAATTTTTTGTAACAGCTTCGCTTTTTTTAGTGGAATAAATGGGTGTATCGCTGACTAAATGCCGCTATTTTAAAGGTTTATTGATAAATCTGCACAAAAATAACGCCCCAAACCGGCTTTATGCCATAGGAAAACCCTATGGCACAACCGGGTTCAGAACGTTATTCCCTGATATATGCTCCATGATTTACAAAGGTATCCATTATTTTCCTATTACAGGGAGCTCCTCCCTGCTGGAAACTGCATTTCCAAAAAAGAACATAAAATCTTGTATTTCCGTATCCATCATACGGCCCCCTTTAAGCTGGCAGAGCGCCTCTTCATAGAGAGGACGCCGATCATAGGGAATCTGTCTCATTGTTATAGCGCCGCCTTCAATAACCATATAGTGGGCAGTTTTGTCCGGATCATCCGGTCTCCGATAAGAAACACTCCCCGGATTCAGCCACTCCATCCCTTCTCCCAAAACGTGGATACACTGCCTGTGGCTGTGTCCAAAAATCATACGGCGGTTAGGAGCATCCCAATATGCCTTCGGCATATGCTCTTTCCAGTACCTGTCAAACTGGCTGCGGTTTTCGATGACATCATAGGAACCGCTTTTATATTGATGCTGTATCAAATAAACCCAGCCGTCCGCCTCAAAATACCTGTGAAGAGGCAGATTTTTCAGATAATCTACCTGCTCCCCACTCATCCGCTCCAGATTGTAGTGAATCCATTTATATTTCTTTACAGGCATATTCCGAAAATCCTCTTCCTGCCAAACATTTACTGCGTGGAGGTCGTGATTTCCTTGTACCAGCAGGGCCCTGGGCGCGCTTCGAAGGCTCTCTATAACCTGGGACGGTTCTGTTCCGTAATCCACCATATCCCCTGCAAAACACAGAATATCATATTCCTTCTCCCTTTCCATAACCCCACGAAATGCCTGGATATTGGCATGGATATCTGATAAAACCAGGATTTTCATTGTTTTTACCCCCATAATTTCTGCTAATTTTTATTATAGGGTATTCCTCTTTTTGTGTCAATCGGTTGATATTAAGGTAGAAATATTTTGATTACCGTTCAATCAAATCTTCCATTGTACAGCCCAGAGCCTTGGCGAGGCTATACATTGTATCTGCACTTGCTTTGTTGATGTTTTTATTTCGCTGTTCATACATCTGAATTGAACGAAGGCTGACATCGGAACGTTTCGCTAACTCTGCTTGAGTAAAGCCATATGTTGTACGAATGCGCTTTAAATTAGTTTCAGGAAAATATTCCTTCAATTTTGAATCCACAATGTCAACAAACTTTGTTATATCCGCTTCGTGGAGAGTATAGTACATCTTTTGCAAATCCTCAAAAGAGAGAACCTTAAAAATGTCATGGTACTTCCTGCCAGAATACCATTGATAATAGGCAACAGCCCATCCAATCCAATATTCCTTTGAACGTCCAAAATGATCCTGCGGTTCTATTTGAAGTTCTTGCCCTTTTGTTTCTGCAACAATTTCCCTGACAATTTCAATGCCGCTTTTACCTGCAAGACAGGCAGGTTCACCGTTTTCCATTCTCTTGCTTACAGAGCTTGCAATAAACAGTTTCACAAAATCATTTCCGTGAATAGCACAAGTATTGACTGCGTAATCAAAGGCATCACCGAGTACCGACTGGGCCTTACTCAGATATATTTCTTGGTATGCGTGGATCATCGTTTTTAATGCCTCCTCTCATAATATCCTGAATGTACAATCCGTCACTCTCTTCCTCAAGCATTTCCAGATAAGCCTGATTGGCTTCCTCATCTCTGGCTTTGCGAAGAACATAATATTGATCTTTTTCAGCAACATCAAAACCTTCATAATTCAGTTTGGAAAAGGCAAACTTTGATTTAATAACTATTTGTTCCCCAAGCTTTCCAAGCCGCATGGCACGTGAAAGCTGTTCTACAGAAATACCGTTATTAAGAAACAACTCTGCATAATCAAAATAAGAATCGTCCGCGCGGTAGCCTGTAATCAAGTCATAGGCATTTACATTTACGCTGAAGTTATCAATCAAATATCGCTTTGCTCGTCTTGCCACAGGAGTTTTTATGGAAAAAAGACGATGTTCTACCAAGACAGCAATCCAGTTAAGGATCGTGTAATCTGGACTATTCAAATTCAAAATGTTCAAGTATTCGGTATCCAGCGTATAGCGGTTAGAAAATCCATCACGCACAGAAGATACCGCCCATTCTTTTGCAAGTTCCTCACTTGCAGTACAGTAAAAACCAAGACCAAAGTCGTTATTCTTCTTTCCTTCGCCGAAAATCGGCAGTTCCACATTTTTTTCTGAACCGTAGTATATAGTAATCAGCTTATCTATTTTCCTGACCTCCATTCTCCATATCAATATTATATCACCAAAGTGATATTACGTCAATTTACTTTAATATTTTGTTTATCTGTGCCCACCGCCTGATATTTTGCGATAAGCTCCTCTTCCCATTCTTTTTCCTGTTTCCCTATCAGCTTGTCAAATTCATCCTCCCGATTCAGGGCATTAAACAGGACGGACTGGAAAGGTATATTCCTCCTCCAGCGAGCCCACTACAGTGTCCCAGAATGCAATTCGATTATCTGTGTAAATCCTGTCCGGCCATTTGCCTTGGGCCTCCTGATCCAGTTGGGAGAAAGCGATTTGAAATGGTAATAAGCTGTTGGCTTTATAGTATCGCTCTATCTGTGAAAAATTACCCTTGCTATTTATACCTGTTTCTTTGGGATAGACAAAATTATCATAAGAGCAAACCCATTGCCTGTAAAAGTCCCTGTAAACGGGTTATCCCATGTTTCGATGGGCACCCCTGGTAGAACACATTCCTGCCTTTTCTTTTGCCGTAAAGAACGCACTATATTGATTGACAATCACAGAGCTGCTCCAGTATATTTAATTCATAAAATAGACAAAATCGCAGATATTCAGGTGAACAGACATGAAAAGTATCCATAGCATTGAATTTATACTGGAAACAAGGAAGCTTACTATCGGAGGAAATGGCAAAATAGTGATATATAAAGGCAGAAATGAAATATTTTTCCTGCGTTTTCTGCATTATAATGATACCTGTAAAGTAAATCAGCAATTTACAGGAGGTAGGTTCAAGATGGTAAAATTAAACATTCTGAACATGAAAAAATTTTTAGATACGGTCAATGCCTGTACCGGCAAAGTAAATATGCTCTGCCCGGACGGTAACAAACAAAATATCAATGGAGAAGAAAGGGTACAGGACAGTTTGTGGCTGCAGTACCTCCAAAACAAAAACTACCTGCGGCTTGTTTTAGAAATTCCTAATCCAATGGACTATATGAGCATTGTTTCATACTATGTGGGGGATTGTTGATTTGTCTGTAAATATTTCATCATAAAGAGGACTGGACGGTTTATCTGCCAGCCCCGCCCTTTTAAAAGGAGTTAAAATGGAGCTAAACATTCAGACCGCAGAACTGGCATTAAAGGAAGCGTCAAAATCCAATCCGGGGGCATGGGCAGATCATTCCCGGTATGTAGCCAAAGCCTGTAAAAACATTGCGTCACACTGTAAAGATTTATCTTCTGAACAGGCGTATCTTTTCGGGCTGTTACATGATATTGGACGTTATGCCGGAGTGAGTTCGGAAAGGCATTTGATAGACGGCTATCGTTACTGTATGGAGCGTGGGTGGGGAAAAGTTGCACAAATATGTATATCTCACGCATTTATGATTCAGGATATTGATACTTCTATCGGAGAGTTTGATGTCAGTGATGAGGATTACCTGTTTATGAAAGATTTTGTTGCAAATGCGGTATATGATGATTATGACCGTCTGGTACAGCTATGTGACGCATTGGCTATGCCTACGGGGTTCTGCCTTTTGGAAAAGAGATTCGTAGATGTGACAATACGGTACGGCATCCACCCGGCGACAATAGACAGGTGGAAAAAAATTTTAGAGATTAAAGAACTGTTTGAAGAACAGATTGGCTGCTCTGTTTATACTCTGCTTCCGGGCGTTGTGGAAAACAGTTTTCGTTAAGGGAGGGATATTGTGTATTACGAAGCAAGCGATTTTTTAGAAACTGCGGACAGCGATACATTAAAGCAGATTGCCCGCACAAGGGAATTAACACGGGAATATTATTTCTCTGATTATGGAGATATGGAAAAACGCACTTCCATTCTTCGGGAGCTGTTGGGAGGAATTGGGGAAAATGTGGCAATCGACACACCTTTTCATTGTGATTATGGAAAAAATATTTTTTTGGGAAATGATGTGATAATCAATATGAATTGTACCTTTGTGGATAACAAAACTATCCGAATTGGTGACAGGGTTTTGATTGCTTCAAATGTGCAGATTTATACATCTTCGCACCCTGTTTTACCAATGGAAAGGCTTGTGCCGGATTGGAGGGAACGCCAGACAACATTTTTTAGAACCTATGCACGTCCGATAGAGATAGAAAATAATGTCTGGATTGGCGGCGGCTGTATTCTTCTGCCAGGAGTCACCATAGGAGAAAACAGCGTAATAGGGGCTGGAAGTGTTGTAAACCGCCCTATCCCGGCTAATTGTGTTGCAGTAGGGAATCCATGCAGGGTGATACGTCATTTTGATACAGACAAAGAAAGGCGGCTACATGAAATATAAGCATATCGTTTTTGACATTGACGGTACTCTGATTGATACGGAATATGCTGTCTTACATTCCTTACAGGAAACCATAAGGGCATTGTCGGGGAGAGAGATACCATGCTCTGAACTAAAATTTGCGTTAGGGATTACCGGGATAGACGCTTTGAAAAAACTTGAGATAAAAGACATTTCCTATGCGACAGAATTATGGGATAAAAATATGTGTAAATATGCAGATACTATTAAAGTATTTGACGGAATAACCGGACTATTGAAAAATCTTCTAAGTCTGGATTATAAAATGGGAATTGTCACCTCAAAGACAAGGGAAGAATTTACACATGATTTTTGCCAGTTTGGTATCAGCCATTATTTTAAAACAATCATATGTGCGGACGATACACAGGAACATAAACCCAATGCCGCACCGCTTTTGAAATATGAGGAATTATCAAAAACAGACCATAGGAAAATGCTTTATATTGGAGATAGCAAATATGACAGTAA
>CAJTOL010000023.1 GCA_910577645.1 uncultured Lachnospiraceae bacterium | reverse complement strand
AACGGATGGAGGCGTACTGGATGTACGCCGACTAACGTTAACGCCGCCAGCCGTTAAAAGACGGTGGTTGCGGCGTGTGTGCTCTTGTTCACTGAGGGTATCCTCAGTGGATAAACTATTTTTATTATACTACGAAATATGGAAGATTGGAATTAAAATTATGAAAATTTGTGGATTACAAAAAACAACATTATTAGACTTTCCAGGCCATGTAGCAGCTACTGTGTTTACCGGAGGGTGCAACTTCCGCTGTCCTTTTTGTCAAAATGCAGAGATCATTACTGCTGATGCAGAATCCGACTATACAGACCTGGAAGTGCTGTCTTTCCTCAAAAAACGGGCAGGGATTCTGGAAGGGATCTGTATTACTGGGGGAGAGCCTACGCTACAGGCGGACTTAATAGATTTTGTCAGAGAAATTAAAAATATTGGCCTGTTAGTAAAATTAGATACCAATGGATACCGGCCGGATGTGCTAAAACAGCTGGCTGCAGAAGATCTATTGGATTACGTAGCCATGGATATAAAAGCCGGTCCGGATAATTATGGAGCTGTGTCTGGGCTTTCCCGGATGGACCTGGCGCCAATTAAAGAGAGTATAAATTTTTTGCTTTCCGGCAAAGTGGCTTTTGAATTTCGGACTACCGTCGTAAAAGGCCTTCATACCCAAAGGGATTTTAAACAAATTGGTTCCTGGATAAAGGGCTGCCCACAATATTTCCTGCAGAATTTTAAAGAATCGGAGTACGTCCTTCAGCCTGGTTTCACAGGATTTTCCCCCAGTGAACTAAAAGAGTTTGCAGATGTGGTTAAACCATTTGTGGGCAGCGTATCTATCCGTGGAGTTGATTTTTAGTTTATGAAATAATTGTTGTGCTTTGCCCCTGTCCTGCAGAAGTTTCCTGCTCCCATGTATTTCCCAATTGTATGTCTGTATACCAATACCCAAAGCGGCCATCTCCAGACGGCTGCTTTTTTGACAGGACAAAATGAGGAAATCCAAACATGGTGGCCATGTATTTTTCATTGCTGTAATAGTGTCCCGGAACACCTAAAAGAAATCTTGGATTTCCCCTGGGATTTTCCAGGCGGGCCAGGATTAGGTAACGATAATTATAGTAGCCGTGAAGTAAAAAGCTGTTGTTTCCATGAATCCATACCTCTCTTGGCAAAAGGCCGATATCCTGAGGTTTTATTGCCAGGATAATACAGCCATGCTCACTGTCAAAGGCCTGAATCTTTGGATAAGCTTTTTCAAAACAGTCCCATATCTGGGCCGGACTTTCTGCCGGTTCATCGGTTAGCGGAATCTGTTCCAGTTCTCCCGGCATTCCGGCTTGGGGAAGCGGATTGGGCCTTGCAGCAGCAGGCGGCAGACCGGTTGCTGCCTGTGATACAGGCTGTTGGACAGCATCTTGCGGCATAATCCCAATTCCGCTCCAGCCGCTTTCCTGAGTAGGCACTGTCTGAATATTAGGAGGAGCAGATGTTGACTGTACCGTCTCCTGCCGTACTGGCTCCGATCCTGTCCCATCTACCAGATATACCTTTTCATCTTCCTCCTCTTCTATCTCTACCGAAGTTTCCGGCAAAGGCGTACTTTGCGTTTCCGTCTCTTCTGAAACAGCTTCTGCCTGCAGTTCTCCTATATTCTTTTTTTCTTCCACTATATCAGGCGCGCCTTCTTCCCTGGCAAGTTCCCGCTCTATCTCAGAGACTACTTTTCCGGCAGTTTCCATAATATTGTTTTCTTCTTTCGGCACTGCCCTGGCCAGTTCAATTTCTGCCGCGTGAGCCACTTCATCTTCCCAAATGGTTCGATAGGTACGCCAGTTATCTTCCGGTTCATGGATTGCAAGGCCGTAACAGCGATCCATTTCACAGCCGCTGCCTTCTACATTTTCTACCTGTACGGCAGTACGAAACTCTCCGGTTCCCCCTCTTAAAAATAATTTTCCCAGCAGAATCTCCCCAGTAGAAGACAGTAAATAGATCCCGGCATCCCCGTTAGTAAAAATTTTTTTCACATTTACGCTGATTTTGCATTGCCCACCCCGGGCTTCCAGCTTTGTGAAACCTACATTTCTCCCCTTCGTTTTTCCTTCATATTCATAAATATATGAAATGAGTCTTCTATAATTAGACATACAATCACCTCTAGTCTATATTTATGCAAATACCCATTGAAACTATGTCATGAAAATGATATTCTATAGGAGAAGGTTTCGAAGGTAACACATTTTTTAGAAAACGGAGGTTTCTTAAAATGAAGATTTACAAAGTGAAGGATTACGAAGAAATGAGCCGCAAGGCCGCTGCTGTGATTGCTTCCCAGATTATCTCTAAGCCCGATAGTGTTCTTGGCCTTGCTACCGGCTCTACCCCTATTGGTACCTACAAGCATCTGGTTGCTGCTTACAAGGCCGGCGATTTGGATTTTTCACAAATTAAATCCGCAAACCTAGATGAATATCGCGGTCTGACTAAGGATAATGATCAGAGTTACTATTATTTTATGAACAACCACCTGTTCCAGCATGTTAATATTGATCCTGCCAACACCAATATTCCGGACGGCACCAATAATGACCCGGATGCTGAGTGCGCCCGTTATGAGGAAGTTATCAAATCCTTAGGAGGTGTGGATTTACAGCTTTTAGGCCTGGGACATGACGGACACATGGGCTTTAATGAGCCTTGCGATCATTTTGACAAAATTACGCACTGTGTAGATTTAACCGAGATGACCATCGAAGCAAATAAGCGCTTCTTTGCTTCCGCCGACGATGTTCCCCGTCAGGCTTATACCATGGGCTGTGGTACTATTATGCGGGCAAAGAAGATTTTAATCCTGGTTTCCGGCGCAGATAAGGCTGATATCCTGTATCAGGTAGTAAACGGACCGGTTACGCCTCAGGTTCCGGCTTCTCTGCTTCAGTTCCATCCAGATGTAATTCTTATTGCGGATGAAGCTGCTATGTCTAAATTCTAAGGGAAAAGACAGCTAAGTGGATGTGGCAAAATGAAAGTCTCTTTATTTCATTTTGCCACATCCACTTTCTTTGCTCAGATAATTCGCCAGCCCTGCAAACTGAGAAAGCGTCAGAGTCTCACCCCGAACACCGGGCTGTACTCCCAGACTTTCGATGGCAGCGGCAATTTGTTCCTTGGTAAAGTTCAGGTTTTGGGCGTTATTGAGACCATTTTGTAAAGTTTTCCGGCGCTGATTAAAGGATGCACGGATTAGTTCAAACATAAGTACCGGATCTTTTACTGATACCGGCGGCTCCGGGTGGCGGGTCAGACGGATCACTGCGGATCCTACGTTGGGCCGGGGGATAAAACAATTAGGCGGCACGTTGGCCGCAATATATGGGGTGGCGTAATATTGAACTGCCAGAGATAAAGCGCCGTAGTCTTTGGTACCGGGGCCTGCCTGCATCCGCTGAGCAACCTCTTTTTGAACCATAACAGTAATGTTATCAATGGGAACGCCGCTTTCAAACAGCCCCATGATGATGGGAGTAGTAATATAGTAAGGCAGGTTTGCCACTACCTTAATAGGCTTTCCATCATTATGTTCCCAAGCCAAAGCTTTAATGTCCAGCTTTAAGATATCCTCATTGATAATGGTGACATTATCATAACCCGACAAGGTCTCTTCTAAAATAGGAATCAGGTTTTTGTCAATTTCCACCGCCACTACCTGTCTGGCATTTTCCGCCAGATATTGCGTCATAGTACCGATACCCGGGCCGATTTCTAAAACCATATCCTCTTTGGCAACACCTGCCGCCCCGATAATTTTCTCCAGAACGTGTTGATCAATAAGGAAATTCTGACCAAATTTTTTTTGAAAAGCAAATTGATATTTCTGTATAATTTCTATGGTTTTTTGGGGATTTCCCAGAGTAGCCATGGTATTCTCCTGTCTTATTACTATTTTAATCGATACAAGTTTTTCCCGTTCTCAAAGGTCGCCTGCTCAATCTCTTCCACTGTCAGTCCTTTGATTCGGGCCAGTTCTTCGACTACATAAGGAAGATTTAAAGATGAGTTGCGTTTGCCCCTGTTGGGAGTTGGGGCCATATAAGGACAGTCTGTCTCCAGAACAATCCGGTCAAGAGGCGTATACTCTGCTACCTCTTTTAACTTTTTAGCATTTTTAAAGGTCAGCACACCGCCGATTCCCAGATAAAAATCCATATTTAAAAACTCTCTTGCCATTTCCACGCCATAGGAAAAGCAATGGATAACACCGCCTATCTCCCCGGCTCTTGCCGCTTTCATCATGTCCAGGGTATCTTTGGCCGCATCCCGGCTGTGAACAATTACAGGAAGATTTATTTCTCTTGCCATCTCCATCTGACGCTCAAACCAAACCTTCTGAATTTCTCTGTCCGGCTCATCCCAATAATAATCAAGACCGATTTCGCCAACTGCAACTACCTTTTTTTGATTGGTATATTCCTTTAACCTGGCCAGGTTTTGATCATTCAGTTCTGCGGTTTCGCTGGGATGGACACCAGCAGATGCATAAAAATAGGGGTATGTTTCTGCCAGTTTAATAGATTCCGCAGTGGACTCCAGGCTGGCTCCAATATTGACCACCAGGCCAATACCGTTCTCCGGAAGGCTCTGGATTAATTTCTCCCGATCCTCATCAAATGCCTGGTCATTGTAATGTGCATGGGTATCAAATATCATGCTGTAAAAAACTCCTTATACTGAATTTACAGGGATATCTGAAAATCAAAGACCTGCCTGTGTTATAAGCCCGGTCAGCCATCCCCCCTTAAGCAATACCTGGCGGATTAGATACAAGGCCAGAAACTGCAGCGGGAAAAATACATAAAAGAAATATTTTAAATTCCAGTATCCCCGTTTGCCATTATACATCATTATGGGAATATATGCCAGTATGGCAGAGCCAAAAAAGCTGATGCTTTCTATGATTGATAAGATTCCGCCTATCATCATCTGGAATAAAATTTCGTTGCGGAACCAGTAAAATACTGCCGGAAGGATAATACCAATAATATAATAGTCACTGTGAATCAGCCAGCTCACTCCACTGCCAGCAGCAATGCAGATGATTTGAAGAACCGGTCTTCTGTTAAAACGCCTCATTCCTGTCAGAACCAGAAGCGCCACAAACAATGTAAACAGTACATTCTGATAACCTAAATAAAACCAGGAGTCATATACTGCCAAATCAAAAAACACTTCAGAAATCAGAGCGCAGGAACCAATCCTGATAATATAGTTTCTTCTGTTCCCGCTGTGGAGGAAGCCTTCTGTTAATAAAAAGCACACAATAGGAAAGGATACTCTCCCAATCCCTCGCAGAACCCGATCAGCAAGCAGAACCCTAGCCCCTATATCGGAGGCAAAAAATTCGTTTATAATGGCGGCATCCCCCTGACAGACTGCAATAATGCCCTGCTCTAATATTACTACCGCAACATGATCCATCAGCATGGCAGCAATTGCAATCATTTTCAGGAAGTTTCCGGTCCAGATTCCCGGCCCTCTCCTTCTGTTCTGGCGCCCTCTATTATAGTTTCCTTTTCTCCTCATCTGTAAACCTCACCTTTCAGGGATAAATGCTTTTTCCCTAAATTGGTATCTCTTTCTAATCCCTACTATACTCCACAATGGAAAAAAAAGCAAGTTTTCCCCACCAGAAGAGATTTTAAAGTTATATTTTGTTCAGTCTCTACCACTATTACTGCTTTTTTATGGTCTTTTAAGGACTTTGAGGAAAATATTCCCACTCCGTAACAAAACAGCCCCAAAATGAAAACAAATGCTCTCATCTTGGGACTGTCCTGTCTATTGGGGGTTCATTTTTAAATCAGTTTCATCAGCAAATTTCCGCACCTGCCGGCATATCTTTTTCCGGCTTCATAACAGCCAAGTTTCCTTCTGCATCCTCAGCACATAAAATCATACCTTCCGATAAAATTCCCGCCAAAGTAGCAGGCTTTAGATTGGTGACTACCATAACCTTTTTGCCTACCATTTCTTCAGGAGTATAGTGAGCTTTAATGCCGCTTACGATCTGACGTATCCGGGAACCTACCTTAACCTGGCTGCAGAGAAGTTTTTTGGACTTCTTAACTGCCTCGCAGGATATAATCTCACCTACCTGAAACTGAAGCTTGGCAAAATCCTCATAAGTAATTTCCGGCTTTGCCTCCAGGTCAATTACATTTTCATTAACCTCCTCTTCAACAGCTTCTGTTCCAGACCTTTTAGCGTCTTCTGCCTGCATTGCCTCTACCTTTTCCATTACCTCTTTTACATCCATACGGGCAAAAAGGATCTCCGGCTTATCTGTTACTTTGCCTCCGGAAGGATACAATCCGAAAGTTTCCATCTGATCCAGGCTGCGCTTCTCTGCGTTTATCTGAGTCAGAATCTTTTCGGAAGTGTCAGGCATAAAAGATGCCAGCAGGGATGCGCCTATGGTGATAGCTTCTGCCAGATTGTAGAGAACCTCCGCCAGGCGATCCTGCTTTGCCTCATCCTTTGCCAGGCTCCAGGGCATGGTTTCATCAATGTATTTGTTGCAGCGGCGAAAAATACCGAAGATCTCTGTAATAGCGTCTGCCACACGGAGCTGATCCATCTTGGCATCCGTCTTTTTTGCAGCTTCTAAAACAGTGGCCTTTAAGTCCTCGTCCACTTCTTCCCTGGCGCCGGTTGTTTTCACCTCTCCTCCAAAATATTTATTGGTCATGGAGATGGTACGGTTTACCAGATTACCCAGAATATTGGCCAGATCGGAATTTAACCGCTCTACCATTAATTCCCATGAAATAATGCCATCGTTATCAAAAGGCATCTCATGAAGAACAAAATAGCGAACCGCATCTACGCCAAAGAAATCTACAAGAGTATCGGCGTAAAGCACGTTTCCTCTGGATTTACTCATTTTGCCGTCGCCCTGTAAGAGCCAGGGATGGCCGAATATCTGCTTAGGCAGGGGAAGATCCAGAGCCATGAGGAAAATGGGCCAATAAATGGTATGGAAGCGGATAATGTCTTTGCCGATGAGATGCAGATCAGCAGGCCACAGTTTATGAAACTGATGACTGCTCTCTCCGTCACACTGGTAGCCGATTCCGGTAATATAGTTTGTCAGGGCATCCAGCCACACATAGGTAACATGCTTAGGATCAAAGCTTACCGGAACTCCCCAGGTAAAGGAGGTTCTGGATACACACAGATCCTGAAGTCCCGGAAGGAGAAAATTATTCATCATCTCATTTTTCCGGGATACTGGCTGAATAAATTCAGGATGAGCATTAATATGATCAATAAGCCTCTGAGCATACTTGCTCATTTTAAAGAAGTAAGCTTCTTCCTTGGCAGGCTGCACTTCCCGGCCGCAATCCGGGCACTTGCCGTCTACCAGCTGAGACTCAGTGAAAAACGCTTCACAAGGGGTACAGTAAAGTCCCTCATAATATCCTTTATAAATGTCACCCTGATCGTAAAGCTTTTTGAAAATCTTCTGTACCTGTGCTTCATGATAGTCGTCAGTTGTGCGGATAAATTTGTCATAGGAGGTATTCATCATATCCCAGATACTGCGGATCTGAGTGGATATGCTGTCTACAAATTCCTTTGGAGTAATGCCTGCATCCTGAGCTTTTAGCTCGATCTTTTGGCCATGCTCATCCGTACCGGTCTGAAAAAATACGTCATAGCCCTGCTCTCTCTTATAACGGGCAATGGCATCTGCCAATACGGCCTCATAGGTATTACCGATATGGGGCTTGCCTGATGTATAAGCGATGGCAGTAGTAATGTAATAGGGTTTTTTGATCTTCTGTGTCATGTCCATCCTCTCTTTCTTCTGCGGGATTATTGGAACTGTTCCGGCAGCCAAAATTCCGGGAAAATCCGGGAAATGTGTCACCGGCGCGTTTTTTGAATACTTATAAAACAAAAAAATCCCGCCTTTAAATTTGCACTTAAAGACGGGATATTCTTCCCGTGATACCACTTTAATTCACCTGAACCTCACGGCACAGGCCTCATGGGCTGCCAATACAGTCCTTCACGATAACGGGTGAACCCGCCGCCGCCTAAAATTTCCTGTACTGTTGCCTGCATATTTCCCAAACCCAGCCGGACATTCTCAGCCGCGAAGCTCCGAGGCCATCTTCTGCAGTCTCTTCCCTTCTCCCTTCTCAGCTCCCGGGATTCTCTGGTAAGGGGGTACGGCCGCATACTCTTCTCTTCATCGCCTTTTCAAAATAATTGTTGCTTTCCAAATATATGGTAAGTCTACCTGTTTCCTTTCACTTTGTCAAGGGTTCTGAGAATGATTGTATTCTTTGAAAATATAATATATAATAAACTATATTTCAGAAACCTTACCCTCAGCGGACAAAGCACATACGCTCCCTCTGTCCACTGAGAGTAGTATCCCTTTATGGAGGATAGTAAATGAATTTTTTAAAGTATTTTAACATCCAGAAACTTTCCGCTTTGGCGCTGGCCGCCGCCATTACCGGTACTGCTCTGCTAAACGGCTGTTCCATAAAACCAGCGGATCCCTTTTCTTCGGGTTCCCAGACAAATGTTCCAGGTATTGAGGAAGATTCTGATATCCCGGTCAGGAATAAGGAAGATGCTGCCAGGGAACAGGCCCGGTTTGAAGAACTGATGAACGAAACCTTTCAGGATTCTTTAACCTCCTCTCTGTTGACCCTTCATTATGCGGTCAGTGATCCTTCTGCCTATGGGATTACGGATTATCCCCATACTTTTGGCGATTTCTCTGTGGCGGACAGTAAGGAAAATATTATGGAGCTCCGGGCTTTGGCTTCTCAGCTGGATAGCTTCAACCGCTCTCTTTTAACAGAGAATCAGACTCTGACTCTGGATATTCTAAGGGAATATGTGGACACAGAGTTGTCTCTGGACGGCATTGAGCTGTATATGACTCCATTATCCTCTATCACAGGTATCCAGATTGATCTGCCCATTGTCCTTTCTGAATACCGGTTCTACAGCCGGAAAGACATTGATGAATATCTTGAGCTGGTATCTAATATAGATGAGTTTTTTGATCAGATTCTGACCTTTGAGGAGGAACGTGCCGCCGCCGGTTTATTCTGTGATGATTTAGCAGCAGACCATATTATTGAGTCCTGCCAGCCCTATATGATTGATGCAGAATACAATCTGCTTCATACCTCTTTTATCACCAGGCTGGAAGAATTTCCGGATCTGACAGAGGAAGAAAAGGCGGCTTACATTCAGCAGAATTTGGATGCGGTAACAAATAATTTTATCCCAGCCTATGAACAGCTTACCGCCGGACTTTCCAATTTAAAGGGAACCGGACAATATGAGGGGGGCCTCTGCCACTATCCCCAGGGAAAAGATTATTTTGAATATCTGGTCCGTTCTAAAACCGGAACCTCTTATACCAGCATGAAGGATTTAAAAAACGCCATTGAAAATAAAAATATTAATGACATTGCCGCCATGGCAGTAATCATTCGCAATCGGCCGGAGCTTTTGGATCAGATCAACGATTATGCTTTTTCTCCTACAGAACCTCTGGAAATCCTGAATGTATTAAAACAGGAAATCGCCGGGGAATTCCCGGAGATACCAGAACACAGCTATGTTGTAAAATATGTGGCTCCGGAATTAAAAGATATTCTTTCCCCGGCCCTGTATATGGTTCCCCCTATGGATAAATATAATGAAAATGTAATTTATCTTAACATGGATCAAAATAACGGTATTACCCAGTATTTGTATACCACTTTGGCTCACGAAGGGTATCCGGGACATTTGTACCAGAATGTCTATTTTTACAGCACCAACCCAAGTCCTATCCGCTGCCTGCTTTCTTTTAACGGATACTCAGAAGGCTGGGGACTGTATTCTGAATTTTTATCTTATCTCTACAATAATGGGGTAGATCCGGACGGTGCAAAGCTTCTTATGTACAATTCTTCTGCCAGCATTGGCCTTAATGCGCTTTTGGATCTGAATATCAATTATTTCGGATGGGATGAAAAGCAAACCTACGATTATCTGGCAGATTACTATGATGTGGAGAATTCTGATATTGTCTCTGAAATTTATCAGACCTTAATCGAAAATCCTGGTTATTACCTTACCTACTATGTGGGATATATGGAATTTTGTGAAATGAGGGAATTGGCCAAAAAGGAACTGGGGGACAAATTCGATGCCAAAGAATTTCATAAGCTGATCCTGGATATTGGTCCGGCTCCTTTCTCAGTTATCCGATCCCGCTTGGAATCCTGGCTGCTGGCTCAGAAAACGAGCTGATTCAAAAAGAGAGATTTAAACATAAAAGAGCGGGCATACCATCATGGCACACCCGCTCTTTAAAACTATCTAAAATTATTCTTTCCAGAAATCCGCGAAATCTTCGAAATAGGTAGAATAGCCGTTTTCATCTCTCTCCAATAATTCAGACTGAACATCTTCCCCATTAATCTGAAGCTTTACCAACTCCAGTTCATAGTTCTCAATAAAAGTGTTGACCAATGCCTCTAAAGTCGCCCGGTTCATAAAATCATCATCTTCATAAGAAGGAATTGCGGAAAGATTCACTACTCCCATCTTCTCGTCCTGGCTGATCTCAAAGCTTATTAGAGTTGTTCCTTCCTCTAAAACACCATACTCAATAATCTTATCTACCAGACCCTGATTGGTAAGCTCCTCTAAAGAATCCATATTCTGTAATAATCCGCTTCCGTCCTCATTGATGCTGTATACGGAAATGGTGTCTTCCTCCGGACCCGGAACTTTGCCTTCCACCAGCTGGCCGCCGCCCTGGGTGTTCTCTACAGTGACAGCGGTCTCTGCCTCCTTCTGAGGGGTTGGGGTACATGCTGCCAGTGAAATTGCCATAAAAGCTGCTGCAATGTACATCATTGTTTTTTTCATAATTGGTAATGCCTCCTTAATCGTTCTCCTGGACCTGACGGAACCAGTTATTCAAATGCTTTAAGGTCTTAACCAAAACCTCTAATTCCTGTCTATCCAGTTCATTCATAACACCTTGTATCATCTGTTTATGAAAATTTTCATGGTGTTCAAACGCCTTCTGTCCTTTTTCGGAAAGGGAAATATAGACCACCCGCCTATCCTCGCTGCTTCTCTCCCGGTTGACATAGCCTTTTTTTACCAGACTGTTCATAGCAATGGTTAAAGTTCCCACTGTAACGGACAACTCTTTTGCAATGGCAGACATATTTTTCGGCGTCCCAACTCCAATAGCATCAATGACGTGCATATCCTTATTGGTAATATCTTTAAATTCAGGTGTAATAATCGCCTTCTGCTCAATATCCATAATATCATTGAACAACCTTACCAGCACTTCATTTAAAGTCCCGTAGCTATCCACGTCTTATCCCTTTCTACCCTGTCGGTAAAAGCTTCCTACTGATTATATCTGATTTTCCACTAGAAAACAACCTCTGAAATCCTTATGAAATTCTTACAAAGTGGTGTTTTTTCTGTAAATTTTGTATAAAATCCCAAAAGGCGACAGCCATTTTATTATAATAGAAATTTTCCGGGTTTTCAACCTATATTTACGTTTTTTCACGTTTCCGGGCTTATCCCACCATTGCTGTACCAATCATAATGCTGGCTATTATTCCCGCCGCTGTCGCTGTCAATGCCCCTGATAAGGCATAACGGGTTTTGGTAATGCGGACAGCGCCAAAGTAAACGCTGAGACAGTAAAAAACGGTTTCCGTACTGCTCATTAAGATGGAGCCGATGATTCCTTCCAGAGAGTCCGGCCCGCTGGTCTTAAAAATATCCAATACAAGTCCTGTAGCCGCCGCGTTGGAGACCAAGCGTATCAGAGCAACCGGCACAATAGAAGGCGGGAGGTGAATCCATCCGGCCGGTTTTGCCAGAAGACCTGCCAAAAAGTCTAAAAGCCCGGAAGCCCTCAACACCCCTACTGCTGTCATCAACCCAATAAGCGTCGGCATAACCCCTGATACGGTTTTCATCCCTTCTTTTGCCCCATCTAAAAAATCCTCCAATACCGGACGTTTTTGCAGAAGGCCAAATCCTACAATATAGAAAATAATCAGGGGAACGATTGCTTTTGAAAGAAAGAGAAAGGGCTTTATAAGATCCATTTTAACTCTCCCGCTGTTTTTAATAATTTATGCAAAATCAGCGGGAAACATACAGTTATATTATTTTTGTTGACATAGGATTCTTTTTAAAGTACCATCAATGAATAAGGCGTATGTGCCTTTATTCACTAATGGGCCCTTGTCCACTGATGGCAACCTGATTTTGTAAAGATTAATACTCAGGAGTTTGGTAAATTACGGATATGATTGTAACAAAAACTTTTTCGTTTCCCTGTTTCCGCTTAAATCAAATCGCCCGATCCGGGCAGTGCTTTCGGATGCTTCCCCTTGAAACCGGAGGATATTCTGTTATCAGCAGCGGAAGATATTTAGAGGTAAGGGAAGATTTAAGCACAAAGCCGAATAAAGAAGCCGTTGTATCCTTTACCTGCGAAGAAAAGGATTTGGATTTTTGGCTGCACTATTTTGATTTGGATACTGACTATCAAATCTTTTTAGATTCGATCCGCTCAGAGGACTCTTATTTAAGGACGGCCGGAACAGTGGGATATGGAATTCGGATTCTGCGGCAGGATCTATGGGAAATGATTATTACGTTTATTCTCTCCCAACAGAAAACCATTCCGGCTATCCGTCAGGCCGTGGAATTGCTTAGCCTGCGATATGGAACCCCCATCAAGTCCTTTGAATCCGATGAATCCCCGGAAGCTTCCCTTTCTGTGAGACAGGCCTGCCCAACTGTGTATGCCTTTCCTACACCAGAGCAATTGTCACAGGCGTCCCTGGAAGATCTGCAAAGCTTAAAATTAGGCTACCGGGCAAAATATATTGTAAAAATCACTCAGGATGTATGCACCGGTGCTTTTGATCTGCCTCTGCTTTTATCTATGGACTATTCTCATTCTCTGGATTATGTAAAACAGTTTTACGGGATTGGTGAGAAGGTCGCCAACTGTATCTGCCTTTTCGGACTCCATCACATTGATGCATTCCCAGTGGACACCTGGATTCAGAAAATCCTTATGGCAGAATATTTTCCCAGGCATCCAAGGCGCTATAAAAAGCTCCCTAAATCCCGCCTTTATGAAGCTATGATTGCAGACCATTTTAGCTGTTACCAGGGGTATGCAGGAGTGATGCAGCAGTATATCTTTTATTATGAGAGGGAACGTATGGGAAAGGCAGGACAGCTATGACAGGACAACAATTAAAATGGATCGCCGCTTTTGCTATGCTGCTTGACCATATCAGCGTGGCTCTCATGAACGGCGCTCTGAATGAGACAGCCGCCCTGGCTTTTCCCGCTATGGCTTTTCGCATCATAGGGAGGCTGGCTTTTCCTATTTTTTGCTTTTTACTGGTAGAAGGGTTTTATCATACTAAAAATATTAAAAATTATATGGGCAGAATGGCCTTATTTTCTGTTATTTCTGAAGTGCCCTTTGATTTGGCAATTTCTGGTTCTTTTGTAAATTGGCAATCTCAGAATGTCTATTTTACTCTTTTAATTGGTCTTTTGGTTATGTACGGAATTCAAAAAATTGATCAGTGTTACGCAGGTCTTGATTTGGGATCTTTTCTAACCATTGCGGTGATTGCAGCAGGCTGCGTGGCAGCCTTTTTCTTAAAAAGCGATTATCACATGTACGGAATCCTTTTTATTGTCATCCTGTATTCTCTGCATGAAGACAAAACCAGGCAGACCATTTTCGGAATCCTAATGGCTGCCTGTGAATCTACTGCTGTTTTTTCTTTTATTCCCATCTGGTTTTATAACGGACAGGCCGGAAAAACTCGATTTCGATATTTCTTTTATTGGTTTTATCCTGCCCACTTGTTGATTTTGGGATTATTGAGGGTTTGGGGATAATCATTTTAGCTGCAGCTTTCTATTGGCAGATGTCTGCCTTTTTCTACATTCTCATTTTTTTGTATGTAACCGTACCATAGCAAGTGCGTAGACAAATTCCAAGGTCTCCTGGGCATATGGAAACACGAGTTTCAATCCACACTCCCACGAGGGGAGTGACGAACATCAATCAAATTTACATCATCAGGACAGTTTATTTCAATCCACACTCCCACGAGGGGAGTGACTTTATCGGCTGTGCCATAATTGGCAAATTCATTATTTCAATCCACACTCCCACGAGGGGAGTGACGGGGAGGATTTTGACATGACCAAAAAAGAATGGGAATTTCAATCCACACTCCCACGAGGGGAGTGACGCCTACCCCCAACATAACCGGGAAGATCCACCTCATTTCAATCCACACTCCCACGAGGGGAGTGACTTACTAAAAATAAAAAAGAAAGGTTAAAAGGTGATTTCAATCCACACTCCCACGAGGGGAGTGACTTAACAGATTTGCACAACATTAACTTTTCAAGATGATTTCAATCCACACTCCCACGAGGGGAGTGACCTGATTTCCAGGCGCAGTAAAATTTCAAACCGGATTTCAATCCACACTCCCACGAGGGGAGTGACACAATAGGAGACTTTTCACATGATTATATTGGAATTTCAATCCACACTCCCACGAGGGGAGTGACAAACCTCCCCTTTCCTAAGGAGGCATTATGATTATTTCAATCCACACTCCCACGAGGGGAGTGACACAACTTGAGCATCCTTTATTCCACTGGACAGCTAATTTCAATCCACACTCCCACGAGGGGAGTGACAGCAAAATTACACAATTTTCATTGTATACTTCGAAATAATTTTACTAATTTATTTAATATTTCTATAATTCTGTCTTTATCCTATTATATTTCAATCCCCTTTCTGTCCTTTTTACGCAAACTTTTAGGTGCGAATCTCCCAATACTTTTCTGTGTACTTAGTATTCGCACAGACTGGTTTATAGAATCAGCACATCATCCACAGCCTTCCCCTGTTCAACCCCTATACTTTCCACTTTCGTCTTATACTTATCTTCCAAATAATAAAATCTCAAACTATCTATCTCTTCATCAATAATATCTGATAGTATTGATTTTAATATCACACATTGTGCGTTATCAAGAATACATTCAAACACAGAATTTTGCACTCTACGCCCATAATTTACACATTGCTTTGCTACTTTCCTTAACCGAGCTTTTCCCGCTGCCGTCTCTGTGTTTACATCATATGTAATTAAAACAAGCATTACCTAACTCCTCACTTCCATAAAAAAGGCGGATATCCATCTAAATCTCCTCTTAAATATCTTGCCAATAGCATCGCTTGAACATAAGGAATCATCCCCCACTCAACTTTTTCTTTCAAAAAAGGATGTGTTAAAGTTTCTTTTTTCTTATTTTGCCATTCTACTAGCACCGATTTCCTGGTCTTATCATCCATTAAAACTGCACCATTCTCTTTTTTCTCAAAGCCTTTTTTACTTACTATTTTTTTATTTATTAGTGATAAGACAAAACGATCTGCGAGAACAGGCCTCAATTCCTCAATCAAATCTAATGATAATGACACCCGTCCGGGACGCTCTGTGTGAAGACATCCCACATATGGATCCAGACCTACTGTTTCCAGTGCAGAAGTAATTGTATTCGTCAATAAAGTATAAACAAAGGAAAGCATTGCATTAACATTATCTAAAGGAGGACGCTTCGTCCTTCCATTAAAGGAAAAGTCCTTTTTTTGCTGAAGAATTAATTCATCAAAAACCCTAAAATAAACTTGGGCCGCCTCCCCTTCAAATCCTCGCAGCTGTTCTTTTGATTGACAATCACGCACATAAACTAATGAGTTTTTTAACTTCTCCGATGACATTTTTAATTTCTCAACATTTACTTGAAGGCTATGATCTCTGGTAGCCCTTTCTAAAACCCATCTGGCATTATAAATCTTTCCAATAATACAACTTTTCGCAATCTCCAGACTTTTTCCGTCATCTAAAAAGCTTTTATACTGCTGTTCCCTCAATATCACGTTTCCCTTTACTTTCCCGCTCACTCTTGCCAGGAATTTTCCTTGAGGTGACAAATAGCATAAAGAAATATTCCGCTCTGCACATGCGCCCATCAATGCAGGACTTGTCCCTCTATATCCAAATGAAACGATACCCTCCAGATTATGTAAGGGAAGTCTTCCTATCTCGCAGTCTTTATCAGATACAACTATATTCTCACCATCAAGAGACAGATAACTGTCCTCTGATGTCACATATAATGTATTTAACAATTTTCTCACTATATATCCTCCAAAGCCTGTGCTACGTAGCTTTTAACAGAAGAAGTTTTTCCTAGTTTCGGCATGCAAATATTTTTCAAAGAACAGGAATTACAGCGTTTACTGTATTTTACCTGAGGAGTATATCTTCTTTCATAATATTGATGCATCTCTTTTACGATATCCTTCACTTGAATTCTTAATTCTTCTGTAATTTTAACAGGCTCCCTCCGCCTTGTCTCCCCATAAAAAAGCGCCCCTTCCTGAATATCAGAAGAAAACATTTCTTCCAGGCACATTGCCTGCGCTGTCAGCTGCAAAATGTCTTCCTCTGACTCTTTAGGTTTTCCTTTTTTGTACTCTATTGGGTAAATTTCGTATAAACCTCTATGTCCATGCAGTTTTACGCCCTCATCTTTTTCGTGGAATTCTACAACATCGCATTCCCCGCTAATGCCAAGCATCCGTGAAGAAACAGGGAGTGCTCTTGTAATAAGTACTCCTTTTCTCTTTTCAGTTAAATAAGGATCATGTGCCTTTTTATGCATTAATTCTCCCACAACTGTATGCACATTTTCTTCCCATTGCTGTTCAATGTGAATCAGTGCCCACTGACGCCGGCAAAATTTGAAATGCTGAATACCTGAAATCATTAAGTATTCATCTTCTTTATATTCCATTACACTTTCCTTACCATTTCTATAGTATCTGGTATCATTTCTCCATGAATATTAATAATATAATCCTGATATTTTCTTGGGTATATAACTTCTTCTTTCTTTTTCACTTCCACAGAATCAAATAACTTATACGCTGGACAATCCCCCAGTTCTTTACTATGTTTAAATACGATCAATTCCCGAACAGCCATTTTTCCTCTTGCCGCAGAATGGTCATGTTCAAACATATTAATAATTGCTTCCCATAAAAGCTCTAAATCATCCTCAGAAAATCCGGTTACTTTTCTGGCAAGGTTCGCTGAAATATAGCCCTCTGCCCGATACAATGCATAAGGAACAATATTTTTCCTTCCCATTTCTGTGCTCTTCTTTTCCGCATCTTTTTCCGTAGTAATAGCCACCCGGGTTATGGTCACCTCCTGACTGATAATCGGATCAATGCTTCTTGCAAATCCTAATTGTACCGGGCCTCTGACCTGCCCACAATTTAAAGAGGCCTTTACAAATGTGGTCATGACTGCTCCGAATGTACGGATATCATAAAAATTCTGACACATAAAATCCCTGATTTTTATATCTGCTTCCGGATCTTTCTTTTTAAGCTCTTTCACATCTTTCTCTTTGATTCCAAGATACTCATATGCTTTATTATCGCTTCTGTTAAGAGGGACATCCTCTCTAATATAAATTCCATACCCTGCCTCATCTTCTTTTACTGTTTCCACATAATTTCTGATTTTCCGCTTCAAACACACATCTGTAACCAGACCATATCCTGTCTCAGGATCAATTCTTGGCATATTCCCTGCATCAGGATCCCCATTGGGATTTCCGTTCTCAACGTCAAATAAGATTACAAATTCATACCTGTTTTTAATCACTTCATTCATTTACTCTTCCTCCTTTTTTTCGTATCTTTTCTGAACCTGATGGTAATAACCTAAAATAAACTGTCCTTGTTCTTCTAATGTAAGGCTCTTGGGAAATTCTATAATTTTTCCCGTCAATTCTGTCAATGATTTTTCAAAATATTTCTTTTTCCATTCTGTTTGCCTTTCAATTTTTCGAATATGGCTATTTTTTAATTTTATTAAAATTGGAAATACTGAAGCCGGATTTGCACACGCCGAATTGAAATACTTGTCCCTTATTGTTGTATTAATTCCCGGATTCGCCTCCTCCTGTATACTCTCAAGCACTGCAAAAATTCGTCCCAGCACATATGGCGTATTGTTGGTCTCCTCATTTAATTTCACAAACATTTCTCCTTTCTGTAAATGATGATTTTGAATCAAATAAGCTTTTACGATTGACGCTCTTCCCCATGTAATTCTTCCCTGCTCTGCACGTATCCTTATCATGCTATTATTGTAAAGATTCTCTGGATATTTCGTATTCCCCAAAATTGCCTTTAAAACTGCCCCGGGAAGGTTTGGTATGGGTTTTTTATCTTTTGAATTCTGATTAACGGTCTCATACAACATTCCTCTAACGCCTAAGTATTCCCGTTCTTCCCAGGAAGGTCTTACCATCTCCATTCTGTAATAGTGCTTTTGAATATTTTTAAGAATATTTCCAAAGCTATTTTCATAAAAAAAGCTAACCGATAATCTTGCCGCATTTGGAGCCAGCCCCAGTATGTAAAATCTTTGATTTACATTCAGCTCAATTCCATCAAGGTCAATAGCTCTTTGCTCCTTTAAATTTTGAAAAATACTTTTTATAGTCTCCTGATTATCCTTTGGGGGTTCAATTGACCATTCAAAAACATCCTGATAAATTTCCTCTCCATTTTCTGCCCAGTATACAACTGTCGTATCGCCAAACTGAAATTTGTAGTCTTTTTGCGTTAAAAGGTAATTTAATGCCGTAGTGTAAGCAAAGGCGGCATATTTCCCAACCGGCGCGTTATAGCTTTGTTCCTTTGCATAAGATTCAAAAGCCGGGGCATTAAAAGATACAAGAGCCGCTCCGCTGGACTGTGCCCCCTGTACTCCCTTAATTGTCGAATGAATTCTTGCAATCTCGCCTTCTTTTCCTGTTACAAGGCAAATTCCCTTTTTACATTCTTCCTCCTGATCCAAAAAATTTTGCCAGGCAATGCGTATCTCTTCATCTTTCTGCGCCTCATTGGTATCCATTGTAAAAATCAAATTACTGCCATCTGTAATCTCTTCCCATATTTCCTGCAGCTTATCATTTTTTATTGCCTCTTCCGGAATCCATGTGCGAAAAAATCCTTTAATTGCCATAGCCATTGGACCATTTGAAAATTCCAGAATCTTAAGATGTTTTTCCCTGGCAGCCTCAAAACACTCCTGAACCCTCTTTCCACTTCCTTCTGCATCGACACCTAACATGTATTTTGAATTATCGCAAAGAAAATTCGCTGACACACCTGAGGAACGGGCCACCATCTGAGGAACCTCCCGATAAGAAGGCACCCATATTTTCTTCTTACCTCTCTCTTCTTCCTCTTTCAGAGTCAAGATTCCCTTTAAACTGCCGTCAATGTTGAGATTTAAGGCAAATGCCGTTTTTGCCTGGCACCATCCTTGTTTTGCCACCTTATTATTTGCCAGCAATGTCTCATAGTAATCCACCAAAGCTTGTAAAATCATCGAATCACCTCGCAGTTTTGCAAATCAATAACTCCCTTTTTCATAAGCGCCCGGAAAAACATTGGCTGAATATTCTCTGGGTCAGAATAGTCTAAATCATACAGCATAAATCCCAGATCACGCTGAGACTCACCTTCATACGCTGTGGATACCTCAGCATCTTCATATAGACAAAATCTTGCTGGAAACTCTCTGCAGCCAAAATAAGGTGTATGAAAGCATTCCCCTTTCTTAAGTCTCCGCATGACAATATCTTTAAATTTTCCTGGATTATCACTGCTGTTTGCTTTTTCCGTCATCTCAAAATGCGCTTCAATCACATACTCTACATCTCTAAGTAATAAAGATGCTCTCTGTACAATTTCCGCTTTGCTGCTGATAGAAAGGTTTTTTTGACTTCCATTATACACCGGCAGTACGTTATTTGCCGAAATCTTGCTTTTTACCTCATTCCTCCGAATACTGGTAAACTGGATTGGCTTATTAACATAAATCCGATCAATCACCCATCTCATACCCGGATGCCAGTAAATAGCTTCCAGAATTCCCCTGGCGGCAGATGGGGTCATAACATCATAAGAGCACCTCTCTACTTTCATCTCTGGTCTGGTAAACAGCGCATAATCACCCCAGACTTTTACTCTCACTCCCTTTGACATGGTTTTCACCTCCCTCTATAAAATAGTATCATTTCTATAACATGCCGCTATATAATCACGAGGCTGATAATAAAAATCTGTATTATAATCAGATATACTTTCATCTATCCATGAATGATATACCATCCAGATCCCGTCCACTATATCATCATCCGAGTAACAATCCTCAATCAGCCTTTCATACACTTCACCTATAGTCCAATAATCCGGAATTCGATATTTACATTCTCCTTCATTATCAAACGTCCCTTCTTTAATCTGAGATTCATCCATAAATTCTGACGCAACCTTTTCTATTGGTTCACAGTGAAAAATATCCGCATAATCGTAGATTCTTTTTACGGTATCCTTTCCCAGAAAATCTATGACCTCCCGTCGGGTTCGTTTCTTTTTTCTTCCGATATATTCAATTAAACTGCAAGTATAAAATAAGTTACTATTATTTTTTGTTCCCATATACTTCCTCGCTTTCTTTAAATGTCAACGTATTTAAAGCCGAAATCGTATGAAAGCTTATTTGATGAGTAGGATAATCGAATTTTACCAATTCCCAAAAGGCCGCTCTCGATATCTTTTTATCAATAAAGTTTTGAACATAGTTAAAGATTGCATCGTCCGCCATTGGTCCTTCCACAATGTCAAAAGTATGTGGCATCCCTAACCTGCATGCTACAACGAAATCCAGCCATTCTTCTGTCATTTTGTCAAATTTCAAATATTTCAATTCCTTATCCGGCGTATATAGATATTTGTTTATATATCCTTTTCTTCCATATCTGGTTGCCCATCGCTCTGCCTGCCGCTGGTTTTCAGTACAATAAAATCCAAAATAAAAGTCCTTATTAAATACAGCTTTTCGTATTTCCGGAT
This sequence comes from uncultured Lachnospiraceae bacterium, assembly GCA_910577645.1. Classification (GTDB taxonomy): domain Bacteria; phylum Bacillota; class Clostridia; order Lachnospirales; family Lachnospiraceae; genus UMGS1370. Next base: position 30,535 of record CAJTOL010000023.1, on the reverse strand, counting down.
ATTCAACGATTTCCCTACTGCCATGATACAGAATCATAACCCTTCCCTCATTTCTAATTTTCATTTATAATTGATATTGTTTCATAATCTTATATATTTGTCAACCCCCCTTTCTCTTTTCTTAATTCTATGATATATTTAACAATGTCTTTTGGAATTTTCCGATTGTGGATTGAAATATTTAGAATTGCTATTTTTTTACTTTAAAAGGCTGCCACATCAATGATTTAAAAATCATAAATGCGGCAGCCCTTTTAAATACTTTTTAAAATATCACAGCTTCTCCATATTCTATATTCAAGTTTAATCCCATCTCGTCCGTATATTTTTCCGTATCTCTCAACACAAAATAATCATCTTTCAAATCCTCTGATATTTCTCCCAACATTCCTGCTGCAAACATTTTACGAAAATCATTTTCATAAACATTTACGCAATATGGTCCCATCCTTCTCATCAGTTCTTTGGTAAATCCTTTTATCTTCAGAAGATCTAAAATTTCCTTTGATTCTTCCTCTTTTGGTATCATAATTGTCTTTGTATTTTCTTCAATCAGTCGAAACTCTTTTCCCACGGTAGAAAACTGAAAATTTCCTCTGTTGAATTTTTTCAATATATCTTTTTTATCCAGACTATCCCCGCGGAAATGATACAGCATCTCAAAATACCTTTTTATAGTTTCCAGCTCCTCGAAACTTTTGTTGTCAGAAAGCAGGCTTTCTGCAATCTCTATTTGCTGCCTCTGCCCTGGTACATATTCTTTTAAATCCAAGCTGAAAATATAGGTAAAGCATTGAGAAAAAGGTCTTTTTCCCTCCCGATTGCATCTTCCTGCTGCCTGAATAATGGAATCCACTCCTGCCAATTGCCGGTATACTGCCTGAAAATCCAAATCCACTCCTGCCTCAACAAGGCTGGTGGATACTACAATGCATTTTTCCCCTTTTCGCAACCGTTCCCGGATTTCATCCAATGCTCTTTTTCTATGAGCAGAATACATAGAAGTTGATAAGTGATAAACGCCCTCTTCCTCAATACTTTGGAATACCTGCTGTGCACATTTCTTTGTGTTTAATATACAAAGCGCCTGGTTTTCTCTTTCCAATCTCTGAATTAATTCTTCGTGAGATATTTTATTTAAATTTTTTATCGATACACGTTTAAAAAAGGAAAATTGCTCTTCCATCCGGGGACATAATTCCGTGATTTTTATTTCTTCAGAAAGTAAATTTTTTAAAGCAGGCTGTGTTGCTGTACATAAAACAACGCTGCAGCGATAATACCGCAGAATTTGTTCTATTGCACTTATACATGGTTTCAAATAGTCATTGGGAAGCATTTGAGCCTCATCAAAAATAATAACGCTATTGGCAATATTATGTAATTTCCTGCATTTAGATGACTTGTTGGAAAATATAGATTCAAAAAATTGTACGTTTGTAGTAACAATCACCGGTTTGTCCCAGTTTTCTGCAGCAAGCTGCATGGGCTTTAACTCTTCACTTGATTCATAATCTACATTACAGTGATTTTCCAATACATTGCCTGCGCCTAATATATCAGCGAATATCTTTGCGTTCTGCTCAATGATGCTTGTATATGGAATCACATAAATAACTCTGTTCATATGATGCTCTTTTGCATGTCTTAAAGCAAAACCCAATGATGAGACTGTCTTCCCTCCTCCAGTCGGAACCGTCAGCCTGAAAAGGCCTTTTTCGGCTTCGCCCATTTTTATACAGTGTTTTAAGATTTCCGTTCTTCTTCCATTAATTGTCGTTAAGTCATTATTATCAAGCCAACCTGATATTCTCTCTGCAAATTTCCCGTATAATGTTTCGATAGATTCTCCGCTATTTCTAATTTCTTTTCCATTCATGAATATCTCGGTATCCAAATAATCCGCATCCACAAGGCAGGAATAAAGCATTCTTATCAGCATACTAAAAAAGAAGTCCCTGTTTTCTTCTTTCACAGGCTGAAACGGAGGATTTTTTAATACAGGAATCTCTATTTCCTCTTCATACGCCTGATAATCTTCTAATTTCTTTTTCATTCTTCCTGTCATTGTTCCGCATGTACCTACATCGCTGTCACCGCCTGTATCTGGCAATCCTGCATGATGTCCTGCAATACAGTAACTTAAAAATTGATAAAATCCCTTTTTGTCCCAGCATAGCTTTGCGCCTGCCGTAGAATGATCTACACGTTCTTCAGAACCACGAATCCTTTTCTGAAATTTTAATGAATATTTTCCTATATCGTGTAAAAGCCCGCAACAATATCCCCATTCGTAAGCTCCAAAATTGTCTGCAAATTTTCCACAAAGTAAAGCCGACCCTTCTAAATGGTTTTTGAGCAACTGTTCTTCGCCTTTATCATTTATGTGTGCTAAATATCTCATACCATTTCCCCTTTCACTATGCCTGAAAATAACTTTCTTCCATTCTACTATACAGTTCTCTCTATCCCCAATACTCCACTACCATTAATCATACAATAAAAACCTCCCGAATAAAACCACAATTTCTATTCGGGAGGCGCTGTCAGTTATTTACCACAATTTATTGTAATTCCTGTTTGATATATTTTTTCATCAATTAAAAGCTTTACTTGATACTGTCCATTTAATTCTTCTTTATTTATGGGATGGTTAATTTTTCCATTGCAGGTTAATTCATAATTTCCATAATTACTTTCATGCACTCGTTACAATTCTTATTTTTATCAGCATTGTAAATGTGACATATAATTCTTTTTTCTAATTTTAATAATTCCGTCACCCCTTTGCTGTAATACCGTGGAATATATCCCAATACCTTTCCTGATGCATCTAAAAACTGAACCGCATTCGAATCATAATTATTATCAGGCTCCCTTCGTAAAAACACCTCATCTCCACGAGTAATTTCTATAGCATGGGCACAATTTTGTCCATCGCAATTTAAATAGTGCCGAACACCAGCCATATAGAAAATTCTAGTTATATTTTTATCAAAATCCAATATTGGATCAATAAATTCAAGGTTATCAATTGGAAGGCGCGCACCGCTTCGTTTTAGAAGCATATAATCATCATATTCATCTAAATCATATTTTTTCAAAATTTCCTGAATATTTTTCCTTTTTTTATCTGGTAAACGACTGGTGAAAATTGTAAAAAGCCGATTATCTTTATATACTTTATCCAAATCTGGAAAGCAAAGCAGAGGTTTAAATCCATCATTTATAGCAGATTGTACTTCCTCACCATATTGGAATTCGTATTGACCATTCTTTGTTAATTGACCAATAATATATTGTTTTCTGGTCTTTTCAGATTTCCAAATCAGATATAGATAGTCCTTCCCATCTTTAGTTGACATATTTATCCCTCCTTCCCTTATATGTTCCGATTTTAAATTTAGCATATGATCTGTTGTTTCTATACCCTCATATTCCATCCAAAAAGAAAAATCTTTCATCTAGTTTCAAGGCTTTTCTATTAGATAAAACAACATTCCTATTTTGATATCATACAATAATTCTTACCCTTTTTCCAGTATATTCTTGCCTTTAAAGAAAACCAGAAAGCCTCACGCTCTTCAGTTTCTATTTCTCACCTTACAATACACTACTGCCACCCCCGTACTCACCGCCGTCGCAATAATCGCTGGCCCAATAATCCCTGTCGGATTTACACTTCCGTATTGGCTCCGGTAAGCAATCATATTTACTGGAATTAATTGCAAAGAAGAAATATTTAATATTAAAAATGTACACATTTCATTACTTGCGACCCCCTCCCCCTTAATTCTACTGGTTGGCAGTCTTCCACTGATCACCTCTGCTCCTTTGTCCCGAGTCTTTCCTCTCCTGGCTTTCGTCGAAATATCCCCCAGCATCTCCCGTTCCTCCTCCAGCTTCGCCAATTCCTCCATCGCCTTAAGTCCCGCCGGTGTTGCCGCCCATCCCATCCCCAGCATGTTAGCGATCATATTGGTTGCAATAGATTCTGCCGCCGGGTGATCCATAGGAAGCCTGGGAAATAAGAATTTCAATACTGGCCTCATTTTCTTTACCATAGCCTCAATTACTCCGGACCGGCTGCCGATTTCCAATATTCCTGTCCAAAAGGACATAATCCCCAGCATAGTAATACATAGAGTTACCGCTTCCCCGGCAGATGCAATAGCGCCGTCTGTGACCTCCGCCAGCGTTCCGTGAAACATCCCCCAGATAATACCCGCCAGTATCATTCCGGCCCATAACCAGTTCATCATAAAATAACCCCTGAACAGACATCATTTTTATATGTCTATTCCAGGGGTAAAAACTTTAGTTCTTAGTTTTATTATATATCCAATTTGTCAAATACTTTTTGTTTCTGCAACAGCGGACTACAGCAGCCAGTTTGCCGCCGGCAGACTGATTGCCAGTACCACAATCAGCTCCAGTCCAATAAACATCAGCGTATATTTGTAGATTTCCTTCGGCTCCAGCCACTCTTTGTTTCCAAACAACATAGCCGCAAACGGTGATGCTGCCGGAGTGATGGCTGCAGAGGAAAGTACGAACAGAATCATCAGTGCTGTTACCGGCGCAGAGTTCATACCGGATGCCATACAGAAGGTAGCAATGACTGGCTGCAACAGCAAACCGATTACAAAGCTGTTACACAAGTTCGTCAACACTACCGTCAGAAGCATAATGATAATGGCAAATGCAGAAACCGGCACATTCTTAAAGATGGGCATCAGCACACTGTTTAAAAAGGCAGAAACACCGGTGCTCTCACTGGTCAGCGTATTTCCTAACAGAATGGCAGAGCCGATCAGGAAATAGGTGCTCCAGTTAAACCGTTTCATACTTTCACTAAATACCAACAGCGGCTTTCCGGCAATCTGAACGGTACACATTAAAAATACTACAAATGCAGCGATACCATATGTATTTGCTTTTACAATCTTGGCAAAGCTCCAGCCCGGTGCAACGCTGGGAATCAGAAGAATGATTACAAATCCGGCAAAGGAAGCGGCAATCAGCTTCTGTTTCAGGCTCATAGGCGGAAGCGGATTCTTATTAAGGTCATCCATGGTCAGATTTTTCAGCCGGCTCACATCCGGACGCAGAACAAATTTCGCAAACAGAACCAGAGCGATGACACAGGCAAAAGCATGGATCAGACCGGTTGCCAGATAGCCTGCACTGTTAATCTCTATGGGCGCGCCCATAATGTTGCTGGTAACAGTGGCGTAGTTGCTGATCAGAGCAAGTCCGTTTCCCATAAACGGCGGAACCGGGAAGCCAAGCAGGGTAGCAATCGTTACCAGAATCAGCATGATGGTAGGAAACTTCTCATGCTTTTTCATGCCTACGGTCTCAAAAATATCATACAGAATCGGGCCAAACAGGAAGATGGGTGTAAAACCTCCCATAAATGCGCCCATCAGCACGCAGCCGATCATGATGTAAAATACCAGCATCCACGGATGTCCCAGACAGCTTTTCCTTGTCAGGAAGAAGCGGCCGCAGTACTCTGTCAGCCGGTTTTCCACCAGGGAATTGATAATCAACAGCATGAACATTACCTGCACCAAAATCGGATTACCGAAGGTAGAGGTAAGGACAGAGTTCATATCGCTGGCGCCGGATATTCCCACCATGAAAATAGCCAGAATACTGGATGTAATCGCATCGGATGTCGTCCACAGATAAAGGGTTCCGATGAAGATTCCCAGAATCTTCATTCCCAACGGTGTTACGCAAGGAAGGGTAATCGGAAGGAAGCGGAACAGCAGCATGATAGCCACGCCAATAGCCAGATGCACATACTTTAAATCTCTGTTTTTTGTTTGCATAATAATAACCCCCATATTTAGTAGTTGCTAACCCTGGAAATTATGATAATATATTAACAACTAAAAAAATATAGCTGCGGCTAAGTTTCCAAAAAAATCAGGAGGATTTTCCAATGACTACATCTTCCGACGTTATCAATTATTTTATGCAGTACGGTACCAAAATCTCTGTCAGCAAAGAAGTCTCCCTCTGCAATCCCAAACTTGCTGACAACTATATCTACTATCTGGCCGAGGGTATCGCCAGCCTGACCTCCCTTACCTCGGAAGGGTCTGAAAAAGACTTTCTTTATTTTCCGGCCGGACATCTTTTATGCTTTCTTCCATCCCTTATGCGGTATTACCGAAAACTCCGGAATGAAGCTCCGGCAAACAATGCATTAGGCATCTCTCAATTTGGCATTGACACCAAGACGGACTGTGTGTTCTACCGTATCAGCGAATCGGTCTTTGAATCCCTGTTGGATACAGACCCTATTTTTCTTTCCTACATTATGGAAGCCATGGCTCACAATTATGCTTCTTTAGTACTGAAGTTTCAAAATTCTCAGGAGGAAAAAATTTCTTCCAGACTTTACAAATGGCTTCTGGACTTCAGTCAGCCAGAAGGAAATTACCGCGCCGTTCCTCGCGGCCTTACCTATACGGATATAGCCAAATATCTGGGCATTCATCCGGTAACCGTTTCTAAACTGGCCAGTGAACTAAAAAAGAGCGGCATCATCCGCAAGGAACAGGGCCGTATCCTGATTATGGATGAAAAACGGCTGTGGGAACTGATGTGATTCCAGCCCAATTCCTGGTTCAAAACATAGCCGCAGCTAATTTCCTGTTCCGAGACCTGTGTTATTCTTTTATCAAAGAGAGCCGCTTTCGGGTGCTGAAACGGTTGTCAAAAATCTATCCCGGTACTTTCCGGAAAAGGAGAATAACTATTATGTCAGGAACATCTTATTCCTTTCAGGAACACTTAATCAGACGTCAGGCCAAAGCAGAAAAAGCCATGCTGCAGACTCTTCGCTCTGGCAGTTACACCATCGACAATCCGCTGGTGTCCTACAATCTTTACCTGATCAATCCTCTCTCTGCAGTGATTGCTTTTTACACAGAAGAAGAAACCGCTGTGACCGTAACCATTCACGGAAAGAGAAAACAGGGCTCCATCACCCACACCTTCCCCAAGGCAAAGGAACATGTGCTGCCCATCGTAGGCCTTTATTCCGACTACAACAACAAGGTAGAGATTCGAGCCTACCGGCAGAGTTCCTACATCGTGGAGATTCCCGTTCCGGATGTGTTTGAAGGCCATAATCCCCTGGAATACATAGATACCACTCCGGAATATCTGCAGGATAACTGCATTTTCCTGTCTCCGTCCGGCTCTGAGCTGGCCGTTGCCTTTGACTACGCCGGAGATGTACGCTGGTGCTTAAATATCAAATGCGTATTTGATATGAAACGGCTGAAAAACGGCCATGTCCTCATGGGAACAGACCGCCTGGTAAGCATGCCCTACTACATGTCCGGCATGTATGAAACCAGCCTCTGCGGCAAAATCTACCACGAATACCGGCTTCCCGGCGGCTCTCACCACGACGCCTTTGAGATGCCGGACGGCAATCTGCTCTGCCTGACAGAAGACCTTACCTCCTCCACGGTAGAGGATATGTGCGTGCTTTTGGACAGAGAAACCGGAGACATCATCAAAACCTGGGATTACAAGTCCTTCCTGCAGCCGGGACTTGGAAAGAGCGGCAGCTGGTCAGAAAAAGACTGGTTCCACAACAATGCTGTCTGGTACGATGAAAACACCCATTCCCTGACCTTCTCCGGCAGACATATGGACTCTATTGTCAATATCGACTTTGAAACCGGAAAGCTGAACTGGATTATCGGGGACCCGGAGGGCTGGCCTCAGGAATGGGTAGACCGCTATTTCTTCAAACCTATCGGCAACAACTTTGGCTGGCAGTATGAGCAGCATGCATGCCTGATTACACCGGACGGCGATGTCATGTGCTTTGACAACCATCACTGGGGTTCTAAAAATAAGGACAACTACCTGATGGCCAAAAACAACTACTCCCGTGCTGTCCGATATCGCATCAACACCAAAGACATGACCATTGAACAGGTATGGGAATACGGAAAAGACCGGGGTGCTGAGTTCTTTTCTCCCTACATCTGTAATGTAGAGTATTACAACGAAGGCCATTATATGGTTCACTCCGGCGGCATCGCCTACAATAAGGAAGGATTGATTTCTGAGTCTTTGGGCGCTTTCGAGCAGTTCATGGACGGCACCTTAAAGGCCACTACGTTGGAAATCTGCGACAATAAGATTATGATGGAGCTGCGTACCAAGGGCAACTACTACCGCGCTGAAAAGATGAAACTGTATGCAGAAAACGGCAATCTGGAACTGGGCGAAGGCTCTCTTCTGGGCCGCATGGGCATAACTGCCGAATTCGATACAGAAGTTCCGTCTGAGCTCTCCAGCCAGTTGCTTCCCAACAAGTGCGAGGCCCGTATAGAGGACGAGGAGGATCGTTTCACCTTCCACGCCAAATTTGAGAAAGGCCAACTGGTCATGCTGCTTTTAGAGCAGGGCGATGAAGTACACCGCTACTACATCTCCACCTCCGCCATGTCCCGGAAGGCCATGTGCTGCGGCACCTTCCTGGAGTCCGATGAGCGCATCACCAAGACCAGCATTAACAAGGCCGGTTTAAACGGCACTTACGATCTGTTCGTCATTATTGATGAAACCAAGTATCCCTGCGGCGTAACCGTTACCTGCTGATAAAAGGCTTCTATACATGAAGAGTTCGAACACATAAAAAGCGGCTTACGCTAATAGGACTGTGGCGTTTCATGCAGATTAGAGTGAAACGCCACACATTTCCTGCGTGACGGCTGCGCCGTCAAACCGAAATATACATTTATTCCCAGCAGACAAGAATTTCCACCAGTAATAGCTGTCAGCGCGATAAATAACCGCCATCTACCGGAATCACTGCTCCACGCTTTTTCCAATCCTTATAAAACAGAACAGTCACTACCAGACACATTCCCTCAGATACCAGAGATGCCAGCCAAATACCACTATCTCCAAACAGCCTGGACATTACTGCCAGGGAGATAAGCAGCAATACAAAGCGAGCACTTACTCCGAAGCAATGGATTTGATTCCCTTTTATGCTGCACCGGAGGTTACCGCCCCTACAATAAAAAAACCTTTAACCTGCTTACCACGAAACAGGTAGACGCTATTTTCACTATTGGATCTTTTTCCGGGGATGAAAATGATTTGGAAACCTACGCCATTGTGGCAAAACAAATTCCTATTATTGTAATTAATGGATATGTTAATGCCCCTGGCGTCTATAATATTTCCTGTGATGAGAAAAATGCCGTTTACAATCTCGTTATGGATCTGTATAAAAAAGGCTGCCGCAACATTTACTTTCTGGAAGATAACGTTACTTACAGCGCCAGGCAGAAGCGGGAAGGATTTTTTAAAGCTATCCATGACTGTGATCTGGAAGAAAAATCCTTTTGTATTCAGGTTCCACTGGATACCCATGAATTAATGAGCGCCAAGCAGCAGATTGAAAGGCTTATTGAAAAAGGATGTTCTATTGATGCGGTTTTATCCGCAGATGATATTTTAGCAGTAGGAGCTTTACAGGCACTAAATGCCGCCAGCTTATCTGTCCCGGTCATCGGATTTAATAATTCCGATTATGCAATATGCTGTACCCCTTACCTTACCAGCATTGACAATCGGATCGAATTTATGTGTAATACTGCTATTGATACATTGATGGCTCTTCTTAATGGAGACGAGGCGCTGGAACGGATTGTTCTTTCTGCCAAATTGGTGGAAAGAGAGACTTATGTTTCCAAAGATTAAAAAACCCGGCCAGAGTGTGAAAGGAAATCTGTCACATTCTGACCGGGTTTTTCTTATTTTACATTTATTGTGTATTCTCTATTCCTCACACAAATCCGCCATTACCTCTTCCACTGTCTCAATCCGATGGCAGCGGTAGGCATTGGCGCCACAAAACAGCAAGGCATCTTCTACCTGGCCTTTGGCAGCGCGGATCAGCGCTTTGGTAATACAGTAAGGAATTTCTGCCGGATTACAGTGTTCCAGGCAGCAAAAGCAGTGAGAAATCTTTTCTTTTTCCCTCAGTACCTTTTCCATAAAAGGATTTTTGATAGCGCGGCCGGGCATGCCAACGGGACTTTTTACAATAATAATATCCTCTTTTTTGGCATTTATATAGGATTGTTTGTAAGATAATGGAGCGTCACATTCTCTGGTGGTAACAAATCGGGTTCCTACCTGGACGCCATCTACTCCAAGTCCCATATGGTGTTCCATATCTTCTCTGCTGAATACTCCGCCAGCGCTGACCACCGGGATTTTACAGTTATACTTTTTCTCATACTGGGAAATAACTTCTTTAATTTTATGAATTTCTTCATCGTAGGAAGCTTGACGGTAAGTTGACGGCACGTCTGCTGTATCCGCCCCGTATTCTATTAAGTCCTCTCTGGAAAATCCCAGATGTCCTCCTGCCAAGGGGCCTTCAATCACTACCATATCGGGGGAACGATGGTACTTTCTGTCCCACATACGGCAAATAACCGATGCAGATTTAGCCGATGAAACAATAGGGGCAATCTTTGTTCTGCTTCCCTTTACATATTCTGGTAAGTTAATGGGAAGTCCTGCGCCGGAAATAATAATATCCGCCCCTGCCTGGGCTGCTGTCCTGGCATACTTGGCATAGTTTTTTGTAGCAACCATAATATTAAATCCTAAAACAGGCTTTAATCCCGATATATTGGATTCTGCGATTTTCCGGGCTTTCTTTAGCTCTGTAATAATAGCGCTAAGATTCGCCTTTTCAGGATCCGCCTCAAACTGAGGATCCTGAAATCCGATCTGTGCCGTGGAAATAATTCCTATTCCCCCTGCCTTTGCCACTGCTCCGGCAAGGCCGGAAAGGCTGATTCCAACCCCCATACCGCCTTGAATAACTGGATTTTTTACAACTAAATCTCCGATTCGTAATGGATTATATTTCCCCATAAGCTTACATTCTCCTAAATCTTTCATAACGAAGAACCGCCGCCTCATCTCCGCTTATTCCTTGATATTCGTTGAAAAATACCCTCATGGCAGTATCTATCTCCGCCGCTATTTCTGAAAGATTCTCCATACTGGCCGGAACCTTTTCCGGAACTACATGTTCGATGAGATTTAATTCCTTTAAGTCTCTGGCTGTCATTTTCATGACTCTGGCAGCTTCCGGAGCTTTTTTGCTGTCTTTCCACAGGATAGAAGCAAACCCCTCAGGAGAAAGCACAGAATATACACTGTTTTCCATCATCCATACCTGGTTTGCCACTGCCATTGCCAAAGCCCCGCCGCTGCCGCCTTCACCGATTACAATAGAAAGAATGGGGGTCTTGATAGAAGACATTTCAAACAGATTGCGGGCAATGGCCTCTCCTTGTCCCCGTTCCTCTGCTTCAAGGCCGCAAAATGCTCCCGGCGTATCCACAAAGCATACTACCGGACGGTGAAACTGTTCTGCCTGCTTCATCAGGCGAAGCGCTTTTCGATAGCCTTCCGGAGATGGCATACCAAAATTGCGTTTAATATTATCCTTGGTATTTCGTCCTTTTTGCTGTCCGATTACCGTAACCGGAATTCCATGGAACATGGCAATACCGCCGGCAATCGCGCCGTCATCCTTAAAATACCTGTCCCCATGAAACTCCATAAAGTCGTCAAAAATTTTCTCAATATAATCCAGAGCCGTAGGGCGATCCGATTTTCTGGATAGAATCACTGTTTCCCAGGGGGTTTTGTCGGTATAATCCTTTTTTGAAAAAATAGAGGTTAAATTACTAAAAACCTCTGACATCCTGAAAGTCACCTTATTGCCGGTATTTTCATGGATCCGCAGGATTCTCACCAAGGTATCCTTTAATTCATGACGCTCTACAATCTTGTCTACAAACCCATGCTCTAATAGAAATTCTGATCTCTGGAATCCTTCCGGAAGCTTTTGACCTATGGTCTGCTCAATAACTCTGGGGCCTGCAAATCCAATAAGCGCTTTCGGTTCTGCCAGGATAATATCCCCCAGCATGGCAAAGCTGGCTGTAACACCACCTGTAGTAGGATCTGTCAGAACCGTAATGTAAAGCTGTCCTGCTTCCTGGTGACGTTTTAAAGCCGCAGATGTTTTTGCCATCTGCATCAGGGAAATCATACCTTCCTGCATTCTGGCTCCGCCGGAACAAACAAAGAAAATTACCGGAAGCTTTTCTTTCGTAGCCCGTTCTACCGCACCGGTGATCTTTTCTCCTACAATATATCCCATACTGCTCATTAAAAATCTGGAGTCGCACACGCCAATTACCGCGGGATGGCCGTCAATACTGGCTTTTCCGGTTATTACCGCCTCATTAAGCCCTGTTTTTTCTCTGGCAGCCAAAACTTTTTTTTCATATCCCGGAAAGTCCAATGGATTGGAAAATTCCATATCCCTGTTCCATTCCTCAAAGGTTCCCTCATCCGCAATCATTTCAATTCTTCTGCGGGCATGGACGCGGAAATAACCGCCGCACTTAGGGCATACATAATAATTATTCTTTACATCCTCAACATAAATAGGCTGGCTGCATTTATTACATTTACGCCACAGTCCTTCCGGAATATTAGGCTCCTCCTCAGATTTGGAAGGCCTGTATTTGCTATCAATCCGTGTATAGGTTTTTTTAAACATATTTTTTAACATAGCATGCTTCCTTACTTACAATATTCCGGGAAATAGGCAAGGATAAAATCCGTATCCGTTTTCCCCTCTTCAAATGCCGGATTATTTAAAATTTCATATTGAAAATCCAGGTTTGTCTCAATTCCTTCAATAATCAACTCACCCAAAGCGCTACGCATCTTGGCAATGGCCTCTTCTCTGTCTTTGCCATGTACAATCAGCTTTAACAGCATGGAATCATAATTTGCCGGTACCTGATAATCACTGTAAATGTGGGTATCCACCCGGATTCCGTTGCCTCCCGGCACATGGACATTCGTAATCCGCCCCGGACAGGGCATAAAATTCTTTTGGGGATTTTCTGCGTTAATCCTACATTCAATGGCATGGCCTTTTAACTTCACCTGATCCTGAGTAACGCTTAAAGGCTCACCTGCTGCCACCAGAATTTGTTCCTTTATTAAATCCAGTCCGGAAACCATCTCTGTAACCGGGTGTTCAACCTGGATTCGGGTATTCATTTCCATAAAATAAAAGTTCTTATTTTTATCTAAAAGGAACTCAATGGTTCCTGCATTTTCATAACCAACTGCCTTAGCCGCACGAACCGCAACAGCACCCATATTTTCTCTTAGCTCCTGAGAAATAGCGGCGCAGGGAGATTCTTCCAAAACCTTCTGATGCCTTCTCTGGATAGAACAGTCCCGTTCCCCCAGGTGAATTACATTTCCGAATTTATCCGCCATAATCTGGATTTCCACGTGCTTGGGCTGCTCTATATATTTCTCTATATACATGGTATCATCGGAAAATCCTTTTATGGATTCCTGCTGGGCATTTTGGAAATTCATAGTAAAATCCTCTTCTCCCCAGGAGATCCGCATACCTTTTCCGCCTCCGCCGGAAGAAGCCTTGATCATTACCGGAAATCCAATTCCTTTGGCAAGCTCCAGCCCTTTTTCTACTGTAAATACCGGCTCCTTGGTGCCCGGTACTACGGGGACTCCGGCATCCATCATTGTCTTTCTGGCCTCAGATTTATTGCCCATTTTGTTAATAATTTCTGCAGACGGCCCAATAAAAGTAATATTGCATTTCCCGCAAAGTTCTGCAAACCGGGCATTTTCAGAAAGGAAACCAAATCCCGGATGAATGGCGTCTGCTTTCATGGCTACCGTGGCAGTCAGAATCCGCTCCATATTCAGATAACTCTGTGCTGAAGACGCCGGGCCAATACAGATTGCCTCGTCTGCCAAAAGGGTATGAAGAGCATCCTTATCCGCCTCTGAATATACTGCAACTGTTTTAATTCCCATTTCCCTGCAGGCCCGGATAATCCGAACCGCTATCTCGCCCCGATTGGCAACCAAAATTTTCTGAAACATGGCTCTCTCCTAACCAATCATAAATGTTAATTCCGCAGATACTGCAAGCTTATTGTCCACAGTAGCAGTGGCCTTTCCCACGCCTACCGGGCCTTTCTGTTTGATAATTTCGCACTCCAGACGAATGCGGTCTCCCGGAACTACTTTGCGCTTAAATTTAGCGTTGTTGATAGCGCCAAAGTAAGCGATTTTTCCTTTATTTTCCTCCAGCCCCAATATAGCGACTGCTCCGGTCTGAGCAAGGGCTTCCACAATGAGAACTCCCGGCATGACCGGCTCTTCTGGAAAATGACCGGCAAAAAAGGGTTCATTGTAGGTAACGGATTTATATCCCACAGCCCGTACCCCCGGCTCTAATTCCTCAATACAATCAATTAAAAGAAACGGGTGACGGTGAGGAATAATCTCCTGAATTTCTTTGATTCCCAGCATAAGATTTTCTCCTTTTTAATATACAGATTACCGAATTCGGAATAAAGGCTGACCGTACTCTACTACGTCCTCGTTCTTTACCAGAATTGCCTCTACCACACCGTCAAAATCACTTTCGATTTCGTTCATCAGTTTCATAGCCTCAATAATTCCCAATACCTGGCCCTTCTTTACATGATCTCCCACTTTGACAAAATCCTCTGCATCCGGTGATGACGCGCTGTAAAAGGTTCCTACTAAAGGAGAAGCAACGACATTATCAGAGCCAATGGTATTCTGTGTGGAAATGTCTTCCTTGCTGTTTTCGGCAACAGGCGCCTGTACTACAGGCTGTAATATGCCAGCTCCCTGAGATACCTGAATTACCGGCTCCGGGCTGGCGGTTTGGCCTACAATTACGGTTTCTTTCTCCCTCTTTAAAGCAATCTTAATATTGCCTTCCTCTAATTCAAAACTGGTCAGACCATAATCGGAAACTGCCTGAATCAGCTTCATAATCTCATTAATTTCCATGATTCCCTCCCAAACCTACTGAAATTTCTTCACAATCAGGCTGGCGTTATGTCCGCCAAACCCCAGGGAATTGCTGATAGCATAATGAACATCCATAGAAACGCCATCTCCCATGGTGTAATCCAGATCACACTCTTCTCCCGGAACTTCCAGCCCGGCAGTGGCGTGAACAAATCCATCTTCTATGGATTTTACACAGGTAATAAACTCTACGCCTCCTGCTGCGCCAAGCAAATGGCCAATCATAGACTTGGTGGAATTTACTTTTACCTTGTATGCATGATCTCCCAGTGCCAGTTTAATGGCCTTGGTCTCGAATAAATCGTTGTGATGGGTGCTGGTTCCATGGGCATTGACATAATCAATATCCTCTGCCTTGATTCCTGCGTCCTCCATGGCATTTACCATTGCTCTTGCCGCCCCGCTTCCGTCTTCTGCCGGGGATGTAATATGATAAGCATCACAGGTTGCGCCATAGCCTGCTACTTCTGCCAGAATTTTTGCGCCTCTTTTCTGTGCATGCTCTAAAGATTCCAGAACTACTACGCCGGCTCCTTCCCCCATGACAAAACCATCCCGGTTTGCATCAAAAGGTCTGGAAGCGTGCTCCGGATCCTGAGAAGCAGAAAGGGCCGTAAGGGCTGTAAATCCGGCTACGCCAAGAGGGGTAATGCTGGATTCCGTACCGCCTGCCACCATTACATCCGCCTCTCCGTACTGGATGGAACGGAACGCCTCCCCAATAGAATGGGTTCCGGTAGCACAAGCGGTTACTACGTTAATACATTTTCCCTTTAATCCAAACTGG
The DNA here is from genome assembly GCA_910577645.1 of uncultured Lachnospiraceae bacterium. Taxonomy (GTDB): domain Bacteria; phylum Bacillota; class Clostridia; order Lachnospirales; family Lachnospiraceae; genus UMGS1370. Next base: position 14,751 of record CAJTOL010000023.1, on the reverse strand, counting down.
ATAGCCACGTTTCCGGCCGCCATATTGCTGATCATTAACGGAACCAACAAGGGATTCACTCTGGAAGGGCCTTTTTCCAAAAGCTTTTTATAATCCTTTTCAATGGACTGAAGGCTTCCAATACCAGATCCAAGGCTTACGCCTATCCGGTAGGCATCTTCTTTTTCTATCTCAATACCTGCGTTGTTCAACGCTTCTTTTGCTGCTGCCACAGCATATTGTGAAAAAGCTTCCATCCTTCTGGCCGCCTTGGGATCCATATATTTTTTCGGATCAAAATCCTTAACCTCTGCCGCCAATTTTGCCTTATACTCGGTAGTATCAAAATATGTGATTGGGCCGAAACCCAGTTTTTTTTCTTTTAATCCCTTCCAAAAGGACTCTACATCATTTCCGATTGGGGTAATGGCCCCCATACCAGTTACAACTACTCTTCTGCTCATTATCTGATCTCCTTTACTTCCGCCTGGATTACATTGCCATACCGCCGTCTACGCTGATAACCTGACCGGTAATGTATTTTGCCTTGTCAGATGCCAAAAATACCGCCATATGAGCAATGTCTGCAGTCTCTCCAAAATGTTTCATAGGAATCTGAGCCTCTGCCGCAGTTTTCACTGACTCTGAAAGCACTTCCGTCATCTCGGTCTTAATAAATCCCGGAGCAATGGCATTGACAGTAATTCCCCGGCTGGCCATCTCCCTGGCGGCTGCCTTGGTAAGACCAATTATTCCTGCTTTGGAAGCGCTGTAATTTACCTGGCCTCCATTTCCCATAACTCCGGAAACAGAAGAAATATTAATAATTCTTCCGCCCTTTTGTTTAATCATCTGGCGTGAAATATGTCTGGTACAATTAAATGCGCCTTTTAAATTAGTATTTAGTACTGCGTCAAAATCTTCTTCTGACATTTTCATTAAAAGGTTATCCCGGGTAATTCCGGCGTTGTTTACCAGAATATCCACATGTCCGTAAGTCTTTATCACATAATCCATAAGCGCGGCTGCCTTTTCAAAATCAGATACATCACACTGATAAGCCTCGGCTTTGCCCCCTGCTTCCGTAATCTCTCTTACTACTTCTTTTGCCCTTTCGGCAGAACCATTGTAATTGACGATGACTATGGCGCCTTCCTCTGCTATGGAAAGCGCAATCTGCCTTCCAATTCCCCGGCTTGCCCCGGTAATTACTGCTACTTTATTTTCCAGACTATTATTCATTATGAAAGCGCCTCCACTACCTTTTCAATATCTTCCAGCTTTTCTACGTTCAGAGTCTTTACCTGACGGCTGATTTTCTTCATAAAACCAGCTAAGGTTTTGCCCGGTCCGATTTCAATAAAAGTATCTACACCGTCTTTTATCATTGCTTCCACGCTCTGCTGCCAGCGGACAGAAGAAGAAACCTGTTCTATCAATAAGGGCTTTACATCCTCTTTATCCGTTATGTAAGAAGCAGTTACATTGGCTACATAGGGGATTCGAGGCTTAGAAATTTCTATATTATCCAATACTTTTCCAAGCTTTTCTCCTGCTTCCTCAAGCATTTTAGAATGGAAGGGACCACTGACATTAAGCATTACCGCACGCTTTGCCCCCGCCTCTTTTAACTTCTCACATGCTGCTTCCACAGCCTCTTTCCTGCCGGAAATTACAATCTGTCCGGGACAGTTATAATTGGCAATCCATACATCTTCCATGGAAGAAAGGACTTCCTCAATCTTTGCTGCATCCAGAGCCAAAATTGCCGCCATAGCGCCGATTCCCACCGGTACGGCCTCCTGCATCAGGATCCCTCTCTGGCGAACTGCCTTAATAGCATCATCGGCACTCATTACCCCTGCCGCTGTCAGAGCACAATATTCGCCCAGACTTAAACCTGCTGTAACATCCGGGGATATTCCTCTTTCCTCCAGTACCTTCATCATGGCGATACTGGTAGTTACCATTGCCGTCTGGGTATATTCGGTAATATCCAACCTGTCATTTTCCTCAAAGCAAAGCTGGGGAACAGAAAATCCCAATAAACCGGTAGCCTTGTCATATATCTGACGGCCAATTTCTGTATTATCATAAAAATCCTTTCCCATACCGCATACCTGAGCGCCCTGGCCAGGGAAAATAAATGCAATTTTGCTCATCTTAAAACTCCTTCCAGCATCTTCTGCCCGAAATTAACGTTCCAGCAGTCCGGATGCCTGCTCCATCATTTCTTCAATCATTTCCTTACAGGTCATTTCCCTGTCAATCATCCCTGCAATTTGACCTGCCATAACAGTTCCGTTTTTAATATCGCCTTCCTGAACTGCTTTCCGCAGTGCTCCCAAAGTTAAATATTCTAATTCTTCAAAGGATTTTCCTTCCTTTTCCAACTTCAGATATTCTCTGGTCATCTGATTTCTCAGGCAGCGGATAGGATGTCCATGAGACCGGCCGGTAACGGTAGAATCAATATCGCTGGCCTTAATTAACCTCTGCTTGTAATTCTCATGTACCGTAGATTCTTTGGCTACTACAAACCGGGTACCCATTTGAACTGCTTCAGCCCCCAGCATAAATGCAGCAGCAATTCCTCTGCCATCTGCAATACCGCCTGCAGCAATCACAGGAATCGATACTGCATCTACAATCTGAGGAACAAGGGTCATGGTAGTCAGCTCGCCAATGTGGCCGCCAGACTCCATTCCCTCTGCAACTACTGCGTCTGCTCCCATTCTCTCTATACGTTTTGCCATTGCAACGGAAGCCACAACCGGAATCACTTTAACGCCGGCTTCCTTCCACATATTCATGTATTTTTCCGGATTTCCGGCGCCGGTGGTAACTACCTTTACGCCTTCCTCCACAACTACCCTGGCCACGTCATCTGCGTGGGGACTCATCAGCATAACATTAACGCCAAAAGGCTTTTTGGTAATCTCTCTGGCCTTACGGATTTCTTCCCGAACAACTTCTCCCGGTGCATTTGCTCCGCCAATCAGCCCCAGTCCGCCTGCCTCAGATACAGCGGCAGCCAGATTATGCTCTGCCACCCAGGCCATACCTCCCTGGATAATGGGATATTCAATTCCCAATAATTCTGTAATTCTCGTCTTCATTACGCCTCAACACCCTTTGATTTTAAATAATCCATAACCTTACCTACAGTCGTTAATCCCTCTAATTCCTCAGAAGGGATTTCAACAGAATAGGTATCCTCCAGCGCCATTGCAAGCTCAAATAAATCCAAAGAATCTGCTCCCAAATCCTCTTTAAAGGAAGCTTCCTCTGTAATGATATCTTCGTCTACTCCTAACTGATCTGCAATAATTTCTTTCATCTTCTCTAACATATCTTTGCTCTCCTTTTGCTAAATAATATTTATAATACTTTTACCAGGTTAAAAGCACTGCGCCCCAGGTAAGGCCTGCGCCAAAACCGGATAATACCAGCTTATCTCCCCGGCTTAATTCCCCGCTCCGATTCAGTTCATCTAAAAGAATGGGAATAGATGCGCCGGAGGTATTTCCATAATGTTCAATATTCATAGGAAAACGCTCCAAAGGAAGTTTTAACCGTTTTGCCACAGATTCAATAATCCGATAATTTGCCTGATGAAGAATAAAATAAGAAATCTCCTCTTTTTTCTCATCCGCCTCACAAAGAAGCTGGCTGATACACTCCGGAACCTTTTTTACTGCAAATTTAAAAACTTCCTGGCCATTCATGGAAAGATACCCCATCTGAGATTCCTTTCCCAAAAGGAAATTTCCATTGGATCGAGCCGTACAGGTTAAAACTTCTGCCCCGCTGCCGTCAGAACCCATAATAAAATGATGAATTCCCGCCGGCTTTTCTGTATCTTCTTCCAATTCTGCCCGGATAATCGCCGCTCCTGCTCCGTCTCCAAAGAGAACACAAGTACTTCTGTCTTTCCAGTCCACTATCTTACTCATTACATCTGCGCCGATAACCAATGCATTTTTATAACATCCGGATTTTAAAAAACTGTAAGCAGTATTTAAGGCAAATAAAAATCCAGAACATGCGGCACTTAAATCATAAGCAACGGCATTTTTTCCTCCGATGATTCCCTGTACCTCACAGGCCACACTGGGGAAAAAATGTTCCGGAGAAGAAGTAGCCACCAAAATCAGCTCCAAATCCTCTGCCTTCATATCTGCATCTAATAAAGCTCTTTGTGCTGCCTTTGCCGCCAATCCGGCTGTAGTCAGCTCTTCTGTAATTCTTCTCTCTCCAATTCCGGTCCGGCTGCGAATCCATTCATCGCTGGTATCCACAATTTTTGACAAGTCATGATTGGTAATGATCTTTTCCGGAGTACAAGATCCGGTTCCTACAATTTTTGTTGTCCACATATTTGTCTTCCTAAGTCCACTGACGGTATCATTTTAGTTTCAAATATTTTGAATATCAAAATAATAATATATAATAGTTTTCGTTTTGTCAAGAGTTATTTTCTAAGTTTTGGGTTAACCAATCGTATTGACAGAAAGCGCTTGCTATGCTAATGTATTAATATAAATACTTGTTCGTTATGGTCGGCATTTTGATGTACTCAAATTTTTACAGGAGGGATAAACTTATGAAAACTACCGGCGTTATCCGTAAATTAGACGAACTTGGAAGAATCACCTTACCCATTGAGCTGCGGAGAAGCCTGGATCTGGATGTGAAAGATGGTCTTGAAATCACAGTTCAGGATGACTGTATTATCCTTCGTAAGGCAGAAGCAGGAGACGTGTTTAACGGAAGAACCAAAGATTTAATTGAGTATGAAGGTAAATACATATCTAAGTCCACGATTCTGGAGCTTGCTGAGTTAGCTGGATTAAAAGTTGTAGAATAATAAAAGGGTGTCTTTCGCTGTGAATTCAAAACTCACTTCATAACGGAGGACACCCTTTCCTGTTTCACTATTTGAGGTATTGATATGAAATTAGCTTTTAGTTCTCTGGCCTGTCCATCTTATAATGTAGACAAACTGATTCATATGGCCAAAGATTGCGGTTTTGACGGAATTGAATTACGGACTTTAGAAAATACCATTAACCTTTGGGAATTGGAGGATTTTTATCCTCATAATCTTTCCGCAACAAGTTCTAAATTTAAAGAAGCCGGGCTTCCTGTAATCGTAATCGGAACCAGCATATCCTTCGCGAAGCCAGAATTAAAACATAGAGACAATCAATTTCAGATTTTAAGAAAATTCTGTGAGATTGCCCAGGGGCTTTGTTGTCCCTACTTACGTGTTTTTGGAGGGCCTGTTCCAGAAGGGCAGACTTATGAAGAAGTTTTGGCGCGTGATATTAATGACTATAAAACAGCTGTTGATATGGCTAATACATATGGCATCAAGCTGCTTTTTGAAACCCATGATGATTTCAGTACCTCTGATACCATACTTCCTCTCTTAAAAGGCATTGACAAAGAAGTCGGTATCATCTGGGATATTCTGCACCCCTACCGTTTCGGTGAACCCATGGAAGTTACCTGTAAGAATCTTATGCCGTATATAAATCATGTACACATTAAAGATTCCTTTACCTATTCCGAAAAAGGCTTTGATATGGCCCTTCCGGGACAGGGAAATATTCCCATTACACTTGCCCTTTCACTTTTAAAAAATTCCGGGTATAATGGATATCTCTGCTTTGAATGGGAAAAATATTGGCATCCTGAAATTGTTGAAGCCCATATTTCCCTTCCTTATTTTATAAACTATATAAAATCAATAAAAGAAGAGGATGCTGTCATTTTATAGTAATGCCTGATACACCTCTCTCTTGCTGACCCCTCTGTCCTTTGCTACCAATTTCATAGCTTCTTTCCGATCCTTTCCCTGGGACTCGTAGTATCCCATATGTTCTTCCAGAGACATTTCCTCCCAGGACTCCTTCTCTTCCCTCTTAATTTCTTCCACAGATTTTCCCTGAATTACGATAACGCACTCGCCTTTTGGCTCCTCTTTCCTGTAATATTCTAAAGCATGAGAGAAAGTAGTGGGAAGGGCTGTCTCATATTTCTTGGTCAATTCCCTGCAAACAGTAATCTTTCTCTCTCCCAGGGCCTTATTTAAATCCTCCAGTGTCTTTACTAAATGATGAGGCGCTTCATAGAGAACTATGGTTCTGGTTTCTCTCTTTAACTCCTCCAGGATCCGTTGCCGTTCCTTTTTATCTCCTTTCTCTGACGGTAAAAAGGCTTCGAAACAAAATCTTCTGGTGGGAAGCCCTGACATAGTAAGAGCCGTAATACAGGCGGCAGGACCGGGAAGTGAAGTAACCGTAATTCCTGCTTCATAGCACTGCCTCACCAACTCCTCTCCGGGATCAGAAATCCCTGGAGTTCCTGCATCGGTAATCAGGGCAATATTTACCCCTTCCTTCATCTGATTTACCAAGTACCCGGCTTTATCTACCTTATTGTACTCATGATAGCTGGTCATAGGAGTCTTAATATCAAAATGGTTGAGAAGCTTAATACTGTGGCGGGTATCCTCTGCCGCAATCAAATCTACTTCTTTCAAAGTCTTTAATACCCGAAAGGTAATATCTTCCAGATTTCCAATGGGGGTAGCGCACAAGTAAAGTATTCCTGCCATTTTAACTCCTCCTGCCTCAATATCCATAGATATCATAAATCTCATCTGTATAGACCCCAGGCTCCTTATAAACCACAATGGGGGCTTCTACCTTAATCATAGATCGTCCGCCTCTCACAGCCTCTATCAGAACCATATTGGCATCTCTGTCAATAAAAGGATGGACAAGCTTCATTCGTTTAGGCTCCAGCTTATATTCCTTTAATACTGTAATAATCTCTATAAGCCGGTGAGGCCGGTGCACCATATAAAATCTTCCTCCCGGCTTTAACAATTTTGCCCCTGCAGCCACTACGTCTTCCAGTGTACAGAGCACTTCATGCCTGGCAATGGCCTTTGGCATATCCGGATTTTTCAACCCATGGGCATCATTCATATAAGGCGGATTGGCAGTAATGACATCAAAAGAAGCCAGGGCAAAAAGCTGTCCGGCTTCTTTTATATCTCCAATCACAATATCCACCTTTTTTTCCAGGTGATTATAGGCCACGCTTCTGCGGGCCATATCCGCCATTTCCTCCTGAATTTCCAATCCTGTAAAATGGCGTCCCTCAGACTTTGCTTCTAAAAGGATGGGAATGATCCCGGTTCCGGTTCCCAAATCTAAAACCTTCTCCTCCGGCTTTACTACTGCAAACCCGGATAAAAGCACCGCATCCATTCCAAAACAAAATGCTCCTGTATTCTGAATGATTCCGTACCCATTTCTCTGTAAATCATCAATGCGCTCGTTTTCCTTCAGATTTATTTCCATTCTGTTTTGATTTTCCTTCCTTTTTCTCTAACTCTTCCAGCTGCTTTAGCTCTGCATCCTCCAGCTTATCCTGTTTTCCCTTCTTTTTTCGGGGCTTAAACCGGATATCATCTACCTTATATTCCCTAATTTCCTTTTCATCATTTACATTAACAATGACCTTAACAAGCTGACGGAGTACATTGACACTGTGAACCTCACCCTTAAAGCCGTCATTGGTAGTGACAAAATCTCCTGTTCCCGGAAGCTTACTGTTTAATACCTGGTAAGTTTCCTCTTCATTTTTCAGGCAGCACATCAATCTGCCGCAGACACCGGATATTTTTGTGGGATTTAAAGATAAATTTTGTTCCTTTGCCATTTTAATAGACACGGGAGCAAATTCTGATAGATAAGAATGACAGCACAAGGGCCGTCCACAGATACCAATTCCTCCCATAATCTTAGTCTCGTCCCGAACTCCTACCTGACGCAGTTCAATCCTGGTCTTAAATACAGACGCCAGATCCTTTACCAGCTCTCTAAAATCCACTCTGCCATCAGCAGTAAAATAAAACAGAACCTTGTTGTTATCAAAGGTATATTCTGCATCAATAAGCTTCATTTCAAGCTCTCTCTTTTTAATTTTTTCCAGGCAGATTTTAAATGCTTCCCGCTCCTTTTCTTTGTTGCGTTTCTCAATAGCCTCATCTTCAGAGGTAGCCATTCGAATTACCGGCTTTAAAGGTTGAATCACCTTTCCTTCTTCTACTTCTCTGGTTCCCAAAACTACGTTTCCATATTCAATTCCCCTGGCAGTTTCCACAATTACGTGATCCCCGTTTTTAATATCTTTGTCGCCGGGATCAAAAAAGTATACCTTTCCAGCTGTCCGGAACCGAACTCCGATTACTTTCGTCATTTATCAATTCTCCTTCATTGCCAACAACATCAACTCCATAGCCAGCTCCATATTTACATTGGCACGAAGTCTGGTTCTGGCCTTTTCAATAGACTCTAAAATAGTCTCCAGACCCTGATAACTGCTGTTTTTGCTCATATCATTAATGGAAAAATACTCTTCCTTAAAAATCAAGAGATTCATATCTTTGGTAACCTTAAACATCAATACATCTCTGTACCAAAGCTGCATAAAATCCAGACACTCCTCCAGATTTAAGCCTTCCTCCTTAAGCTTGCGGACCGTCTCCATAAGCTCTGCAATATCCATAGACCGGAGATGTTTTAATAGCGCCAGCATTGTCTGATAAACCGCCTGAAATTCCTCAGACTCAGCCAAATGCACCGCTCGTCCCAGGTTCCCCCTGGCAAAGGCAGTATATACCTCTGCCGTGTCTTCAGAAATCCCTTTCTCCTGAATCAGATAGTTTTTAATATCTCCATCTTGAAGAGGTTTCAGGTTTAACTGTACACAGCGGGACAGAATAGTAGGAAGAAAAGCTTCCTGGTTTGCCGTTAAAAGAATAATAACTGCATAGGACGGCGGCTCCTCAATGGTTTTTAACAAAGCGTTTTGAGCCTGTCCTGTCATTTTTTCCGCCTCATCTACAATATAAATCTTATAAGGGCTGCTGTAGGGCCGGATAGCTATTGTATCATTAATCTGACGCCGGATATCATCTACTCCAATACTTCCTGGCTTTTCATGAGATACATAAATTAAATCCGGATGGTTATGAGAAAGCACCTGCTTACATCCGTGGCAGTTAAGGCATGGAGAAACCAAATCCCTCTTTTCACATAAAAGCGTAAGAGAAAAGGCCTCTGCCAGCGCCATTTTCCCCATTCCTTCCTCACCATTTAAAATATAAGCATGGGAAACTTTACCGGTGGCGATTGCTGTAGTAAAGTGTTCTTTAATGGCCTTTTGGCCTAATATTGTTTCAAAAGTCTGCATTTATAAACTCCTTTATAAAAAGGGATTCTGCCCCGCAACGAAGTTGGAACACACCGGCTACCGGCGTGCTGCCACTCATAAAAGCCTGCATGGACAGTATATCATAAATTCTCCCTCTTAGAAAGGTTATTTATGGTTATCCCACGGATTTCCTCCACTATTGTATTTAAGCAGGCCTGAAAATCTTGATTCTCATAAAATTTTTCGATTTCACATTCTTTTAACCTGTTATCACAAAAATCCTTTTCATCTGCCAGATATCTTCTGCATACTTCGTCATAATGAGGTTCTGTCTGGTTTTTTTCTCTGTCAATCGCTCTCTGAAGCCGAAGACCGTTTTCCACTGTAATATAAAAAGGAACCATATACTCCTTTCCAAAATATTGTCTGGTTTTCTCATAAGATTCCAGAGTCCCTATTACAAGATAATTCTCTTTTTCTATATCAATCTGACCATCATCTACAGTAAAGTAATTCCATGCTCCCATCATAGTCTGATAGGTCCGACATTCGATAACTTTTCCGGCCTTCAATAATCTTTGAAGATTTTCTTCTGTGGTAAAAAAGTATTCCCTTCCATCCTTTTCCCCAGTGCGAATGGGACGGGTAGTGTAAGGCACCACTGTTTTTAATTCCGGTATCCGCTCCAAAATTTCTTTAAATAAGGTATCCTTCCCGGATGCGCTTTTTCCCATCAGATAAAAAATTTTTCCCATTTTATTCTCCAATCACTGTCTCAATATATTCTGCTTCCCTGTCTTTCAGGCCCTGAACCGGAAGATTTTTTGCTTTATAATTCTGTATAAATTCTATGATTTTTCTATCCAGCCGCTCTCCCGGCACAATAACAGGAATTCCCGGAGGATATATATATACAAACTCCCCGCTTATCCTTCCTTCCGCATCCTCTATTGGCATTTTGTCTGTCTGATTGTTCCAGGCCTGATGAATCTTCATATATGCTTTCTCAGGCCATGGAAAACCCTTCTCCATTTCCAAAAAAGCCTTTTTTTCCGGGCTGATTTCTTTATCTATCTCCTTTAAAGCTTTAAAAAGCCTTTCAAAACCTTCTTCCCTGTCAAAGGCAGAAGTCATTGCAAGAACATAGTCCGTATTACTCATTTCCATTTCCAAGTGGTATCGATTCCTTAAAAGTTCTGATAATCTTTCTCCATCAATATTTGTTCCTTTTACAGATAATACCAGCTTTGATAAATCTACATCATACACACCAAACTTTCCAGAAAGCTCTTTTCCGGGAATACGGATATTTTTAAATTTCTCTGCCCGGCTACGGATATTTTGGAGCCGCTCTGCCAGTAAATGAAGCCTTTTTCCTTTATCCCTAACCATATTTTCAATACACCAGTCTATTCCCCCCATAAATAAGTAAGAAGGGCTGCTGCTCTGGTATATTTGAAGATATCGCTCAATCCTTTTTTCATCTGCATATCCTCTTTTCCAATGCATGATTCCAGTTTGGGTAAAAGAAGGTAAGGTTTTGTGAAGGCTCTGGATTACCACATCTGCCCCTAAATTCAGAGCAGATTCTGGAAATTCTCCCTGACAGGCAAAGGGAAAATGGGCCCCATGAGCTTCGTCCACAATTAGTGGTATCCCATATCTGTGCACAACTTGAGAAATTCTTTTAATATCAGAAACAATTCCCTCATAGGTAGGGGAAACAATAAAAACTGCCTGAGTATCTGGCTGCTTTTTTAATGCTTTTTCCACATCTTCCGGAAATATTCCACCTTGTATCCCAAATTTCGGAATATATTGTGGATAAATATATTCTGCATGAAGCTCATTGAGGAAAATCCCATGGTAAGCCGACTTATGGCAATTACGGCTCATTATAATTGTTCCTCCCCGCCTGGTTAAGCCGCAAACAGCGCTTAAAATCCCTCCAGTACTGCCATTTACCAGAAACCAGGATTTATCACTCCCATATATTTTAGATGCTTTTTCCATTGCATCCTTTAAAATCCCCTGAGGATGATGAAGATTGTCAAATCCTTCAATTTCTGTTATATCAATTTGAAAAGGGTTGGGGAAATCTATTCTTTCTCTCTTATGTCCGGGCATGTGAAAAGGATACATATCTGATTTTCCATATTCCTTCAGCTTTTCCAAAATCCCTCTGTCACTTTTTAAGTCCACGATTCTACCTCTTTTATTTCTTACTAATTTATTCTATAATAAAACAGAATCAGAATTATTTCAACAAGGGGGAGTATCCAATGAGAACAGAAGAGTTTAAAATGGAACGTCCAGGCCTGGTAAATCCCGGCGATAAGGTAAAAATTATAGAGAGGGACGGCACCAGTGGTTACAGCTATATCATCGATCCGGCTGTTGCCATGTCTGGCTGTTATTCTAACCGGGATCGAATTCTCTCTGAATATGGAATTGTAAAAGATGTTCGGGAAAATTCCAGAGGGTTCTATGTAATCGTCGAGTTTGATGAATAAAAAGGGGTGTCGCAAAATGAAACCAGGGACATCTGCTAATAGAAAGTCCCTGGTTTCATCTTGCAGCATCCCCTCTTTAATTTGTTGTAAAGTATGCCGTTGAAGTCTTAAATTTAAAATACAGGAATCACAATAGAATTTGTTCCCGGCTGTCCTCCTATCGTCTCGCTTGGACGACTGTATGTGTCAGCTCCGGGAGCTTGATTTCCAATGGTTTCTCCCGGCATAGGTATAGTCTCTATGGGCATTGCTGACGGTATGGTTTCTGATGGCCGCTCTGGGAGTAATACCTCTTCCGGATCTTCTTCTGAAGGATTTTCCAAAGAGTTTTCCGTCTCCTGTTCTTCTGACTCCTGTCCGGCATCATTTCCGCCTTCTCCGCTTACTAATATGCTTCCTGCAACCGGTTCTTTGGACGCAGAAGAAAATTGAATGGCATTTGTTTCCAATACTTCCCAGTTTCCATTAAAAGCATCCCACCTGGAATCATGCTCATAACAGGTAATGGTATCGCCATTTACTAATAAAAGCTCCAATGCCTTATTTTCATCTGTATTTCCCTGTCGTACCCCCTGATCCAGTATCCTTTTTACACTTCCATCCAATTCTATTGTTACAATCTGTCCATAACCTGATCTCCAGCTAACCGGATAATATTCTCCGTAAATTGTTCTTTGCTCTTTATAATAATATAGATTTAATATATTTCCCTGAAATACCTCACTAACAGCTCTTTTATCCGTACCATCCATAGAAATCCGGTAAATCTGACTATATCTTTCACCGCTGTCAGCTCTGGACACATAAGCGCTGTAATAAATCCAATCTTCCGCAATGCAGAAACTGTCAATGCCAAATTCACTTCTTGCCAAAATTCCAGATTGTCCGGAAGCGTCTTTCCAGGAAAGGGAATCCTTTCCTCCATCATCCTTCAACTCATAAGTAACGCCGCTGACAGTCTGATAACCAGGTTTCACATAAGATATCTTTCCTTCATCCAGCTTATATTGCCTGTCTCCTATGGTCTTTATTCCCGAAGAATCCCCTGCTGCAAGGCTTCCCAGATAATTCACAAGATAAGCAATATTCTCTTCTATTTTAACCTGATACCAACTTTCTCCAACCGGATAAGAAACTCCGGATCCCGCCTTAAAAACAGCGCCATTTGATGCGTAAAAGACTTGTCCATCTACAACTAAAAATCCAGTAACCTGGCTGGCTATCAATTCTTTCGTTCTGTCTCCCGGCCTCATTCGAAACAAATTTCCGTTTATTCCCTGCTCCTCTGTATTTAAAACCACCCCTTCTCTGGCTTGAGGTAAATAATAAACCCAGCCATCCAAAATTGCCATAGAATTGGGAGCAGTAACTTCCGGAACACTGTTTCCTCCAAGATATTCTTCTCTTTCTTCTGCAGATTTTTTATAAATGACAGGCCTGAAATTTCCCTGATAAGCTTCAGACATATCCAGATAGCAGTAAAACTCATTACTTCTTACTAAACTTTTTTTACCTGTTTCTTCTTCTTCCGGAGATCTCCCCTTATAACCAGAATCTAACTGAATATCCTTTAAAATTCCGTTTTCCGAAAATTCATAAATCCAGCCGTCCATGGCCACAGACTTTCCGGCTTCCATAATTTCATTTTCATTTAAATAATACAATCCATTTTCCCAAAACTTCCAGGTATCTTTTGCAAATGTACCATCATTTTCCCTAAATTTTGTCCCTTGCTCGGTCTCCATCCAGCCATAAACAGCCTCGGTTTCAATTACAATAGGGGAAATTGTAGTTTCTTCCACTTTCTCTTCCCTATCAGTAGAATCCTTTTTTATCATCGAAAATACAGTAACAATTACTAAAACTGCCACTATCAGCGTACCTATCGCACATGCTGCCATTATTGCAGTCCAAATATAAGATTCTTTTCTTTTCTTTCTTCTTCTGTTTGTCATTCTAAGCCTCCAATCAATTAAATCTATCCTATCAGACTTTATTAAGCATTACAAGGAAAGAAACCTTACGATATTTTGCAAATTCTTACATACTTATATACAAAAAAAGAACTAGCAATTATTTACTAGTTCATAAAATACTGAGGCATCGGGGACTCGAACCCCGGACAACTTGATTAAAAGTCAAGTGCTCTACCACCTGAGCTAATACCCCATAAAAGAAGATGCCCAAAGCCGGAATCGAACCAGCGACACGAGGATTTTCAGTCCTCTGCTCTACCAACTGAGCTATCTGGGCATGAGTTGCGGGGATAGGATTTGAACCTATGACCTTCGGGTTATGAGCCCGACGAGCTTCCAGACTGCTCCACCCCGCGATATTATCAGTATAAAGTTGTCAAATGGATGGAGGTGGATTCGAACCACCGAAGCGTGTCGCAACAGATTTACAGTCTGCCCCCTTTGGCCACTCGGGAATCCATCCTTAATTAAATTACTAAGCCGATAATCGGACTCGAACCGATAACCTGCTGATTACAAATCAGCTGCTCTGCCAATTGAGCCATATCGGCGTATAAACCGATGTTAACTGATTCTCCAGTGACCCCAACGAGATTCGAACTCGTGTTACCGCCGTGAAAGGGCGATGTCTTAACCGCTTGACCATGGGGCCTTCTCTACCCCTCCTGACTCTCGTCTGGGGATCTTTCTCTCTCTTTTCTTCTCTTCCTAGCTCCCCCTGTTGGACTTGAACCAACGACACTGCGGTTAACAGCCGCATGCTCTACCGACTGAGCTAAGGAGGATTACTTTCTATTTCTTCAGGTATCTCTTTACCACATACCCTCAAAACCACACATTGAAACACTCCATCCTTCTTTCTTCCCTTTCCTTCCTTCACCTTGGTTAAGCCCTCGACCGATTAGTATCAGTCAGCTCCATACATTACTGCACTTCCACCTCTGACCTATCTACCTCGTCTTCTTCAAGGGGTCTTACTCTTTCGATGGGATATCTTATCTTGAGGGCTTAACCAAGGTGAAGGAAGGAAAGGGAAGAAAGAATAT
>CAJTOL010000022.1 GCA_910577645.1 uncultured Lachnospiraceae bacterium | reverse complement strand
TGTAACTATTAACCAGTAGTCATTCTTGACTACACCATTATTATACTAGGAGAATTTTAGAAATGAAAAGCAAGGTAAAAACGAAGGTACTTTTATCCGCCATTACAATGGCAATGATTGGCGCGGCAAGCGTGGTGACGGCTTTTGCATATACCCCGCCTATGGTAGTAAATGGAACGGATTATTCTGGAATGGAGACGATAACATTTATTCCTGTATCACCGGAAGAATTGCTTGCAGAAACTTTGCCATATGATTACTTTTTTACAGACCAGAACGGAACTATTTATCCTATCGAAAAGGAGCCCCGTACCCAGCGGGGATGTGCACATGAGTTTACAATAGCGGGAACAACTACTAAACATACCCCCAATAGTAATGGAGGCTGTGTAGTAAAGTATGTAGAGTCTATGAGATGTAAATTATGTGGAATGATGAAAGATGGCAGCATGATAAATGAAGTCAAGTACACAAAATGCCCTCACTAAAGTAAAAAAGGTATTAAAAGCATGACTGCTTACATTACACATAGTTAAAAATATCCTGCTAATCTGACGAGCTTACAGGAATCAAATACTGAGATTAGCAAATGAAAAGGTGCGGGATATGAAAAGGAAGATAAGAATAGTAGAGTCGCTCAAGGCTATAGGCATGGCGTTAGTATTTAGTTGCAGCGTTTCTTCGCTGGCGTTGGCAGCAGAAAGAAATTCTGAAGAATCAGCAGAAATAGTATTTTTACTGGATGCCAGCGCCAGTATGAAAACCCAGGACAGGGAGTGGCTGGCCCTGGATGCAATCAGGCAGGGCATATACAGCGTTCCGTCCAACTGCCAGACAGGATTTGTGGCTTATGGCACAGAAGTACAGACCGTGGTTCCATTGACAGAAGACAAGGAAAAGCTTGATATGCAGATAGATGGGGTGGAATATGGAGGATATACCAATGCCGGAGCCGGGCTTACTCAGGCTGTAGGGCTGTTTTCTGATACGCCGGATAAGACGCGGTATATTATTATGCTTTCAGATGGTGAGATTGATATGCCGGGGGCGGAAGAGGAAAAAAAGTCAAGAGAAAGTTATAAACAGGCAGCGGCTTATGCAGAGAAAAAGGGGATTCAAATCTGCATTATAGCTATTGGAAGCGAGCTGAACAATCCCCAGATGCATATTTTTGACGGCGCAGAGATAACAGACGGAACGATTTACTGGGAAGGTTCATCCGGCTCTCTGACACAGATTATAGAGCGGATTGTGTCCCACAAGCTGCAGATTCCCCGGCAGCCCCTTGCTGCAACAGATGCAGAGGAAGGGAAAATCCTGGCAGAACTCCCGGCAGGCGTGAATCAGGCAAAAATTATGATAACCAGTGACAATGAAATAGAGCAAGTGACTGCCCAATATGACGCCGAAGGGGGACATATCACAACAGGGAAGCGATTTGCGGCTGTCGATTTAGAAAGACCTGAACCGGGAACCGTGGAAATCTGCTTTTTAGCTTCTGAAGTTTCAGAAGTACAAGCATATTTAGTCACAGAATTTGTTGTAAAGCCGCAGGTGCTTGTAGAGTATCGAATTGAGCCTGCTATGCAGGCAGAATCAAAAGAGCAGGAACAGCCATCCTATGAACATTTTGCAGATCTTACCATTGAAGTAATAGACACAGGGAAAGGTCATACCAATATATTTACAGGAAAAGCATTTGAGGGGCTGGAAGTTCCGTATTCTATAAATAGTGTTCCATTTACAGGGGTTGTGGAACAGGGAAGGATTAGTCATACCATACCGGCGGATGGGATCGATGAAGTGGAGGTAGCAGTAGAACTTAGCAGCTCTGGGGCTATCTGCCATATAGAACAGCCGGTAGTGTCCCCGATCCCTAAAATACCCGATCCGGAATTTGTCCCCGATCCGGATTACCGGCCATTATGGGGCATACTGGGAGGATTAGCGGCAATTATTACGGTTCTTGGAATTTGGCTTTTAAAAAAGAACCAAACAACCATACTTTATGTATCTCAGCCCTCTGATATAAGAAATCGGACAGAGAAGACAAAAAGCAAACCCTGTACTTATACCGGAAAATTCAACATGTATGTAGTAAAAACTGCAGATGGGACGGATGTACCGCCTCAGACCTACCGGCTGTTTGGGCGCAGAGCAGGAAAGCTGTCATTAAATCAAGTGCTTCAAACCTGCAAAATCCGGTTGGGAAAGAGCGGAGCAGAGAATATTATCTTTTATCCGGGGCCGGATCATTCTGTTATCATCACAGATCAATCGGAACGTTGTACGGTGATGAGAGGAATGGAGATTTTGAAAAAAGGTATGGGATATCCGGTATTTTATGGAGAAAAGATTACGGTTTCCTTTGAAGATGAGGTTACAGAAATAGAAGCTGGAAATAACTGCCGCAGATGGGGAGAAGGTAGATGTCAGCTATATGATGGGGCTGTATAAGGCTTTACAGGAGCGTCCTCCGGAGTTATCTCTTTTGAATAATCCGATTCATTTTATGCTTACAGAGGAAACCGTATCTGACGACGGGATGTTTAACGCTTTTCTGGAGGCAGGGTTACAAAAACCGGCCCAACCTCTTTCCGGGATGCTGGAAACGTATTTAAAAGAAGAGCAAACCCCTGCCGGAAATCATAACCGGTATGACGACTACATTTCAAAATATCGGGGGAAAGAAGATCTGTTGGAATGGTCATTAAACCAGGCCATGAACAGCCATCCCAAAGAGCCGCCAAAGTTTTCCGGCTTCTTAGATCCGGAGGAATCCCAAACCGAAGAGACAGATGACACCGTTAAAAAATTTATGGAGAAATTCCAGGAAAAGAGAGAAGGTAGGGAAAATGAAAGGGATTGAACTGATACTTCAGGTATCGCATATGCGATATCAGGTAAAAAGAGCACAGATATTCCAAAAATTAAATGATCATTCCCGGCTGGAAGTAACCCTGTCCATGAAAGGTGGGGACGAAACCGGGGGCGGATTTGAATGTCTGGCTCCGGTTCAGCTTATGATGATTTCAGAAGAAGAAAAAGTCATATTCAGCGGGATCATCGTGAAAACAGTCCGATACCGCAAGGATGGCCAGTTGTATCAGGATATGACTATAAGCTCATATTCCCTGCTGTTTGATCTTGAGAGGAAAAGCCGTTCCTTCCAAAAAGAGAGCCGGACATATGGGGAGTTATTCCAGCTGATTTTAGCAGGATATCCGTCAGGGGCGTATATCTGGAACGGGGAAGAAAAGGGCATGCCTGTCAATGAGTTTTTGTTCCAGTATCAGGAGAGCGACTGGGAATTTTTGAGACGTCTGGCTTCCAGGCATCACAAAGCGCTGATTCCGGAAATAACCGTGCCGGGACCTAAATTTTATGTAGGGCTTTTAAAACGGCCGGAACAAGAGGTGTCCGGGGATACAGTAAGGAGAAATCTGGACTTTCATAAGACGGAGATACGGATAAAAAACACTTCAGAGGAAGCAGGCGGCCTCTCTGTCAGGGATGGAAAGGAATACCGGATTTATGGGGCTGCCAGGGAAATCGAACTGGGGGCCCCCGTTTTTTATATGGGAGAATCCCTCATCGCAGCCCAGGTAAATGCAGGCTTGATAAACGGAGAATGGCAATATGAGTATGTATTAAAAACACCTGAAGCATGTAAAACGGGACTCTTGAAAAATGAAAATCTCAGAGGAACTTCCGTATCAGGGACTGTAATTAATTCCCGGCTGGGACAGGTACAGTTAAAGCTTCAGACAGACAAAGAGGAAACCGTTGAAAGCTGGCATATACAGCCAGCCTATTACGCCGGAACCGGGCGGGGATACGGAGGAAGGCCGGAGCCGGGGGATACGCTGCAGCTATATTTTGCTTCTGATACAGAGGCGGAGCGCTACATTATCGGTTCCGCCAGCGCCAGCCCGGAAAAACTAAACCAGATAGTAAATGCCGCGGGAGAAAAGGCAGAGCCTTTGCCAAAGACAAAATGCCTGACCACAGCGGCGGATCTGGGAGCAGTGCTGGACGGAAACGGGGTGTGGATTCACTCAAAAGGGCAGACGGCAAAAATAACCGTAACCAGGGATAAGATTTCCCTTTATTCAAAAGGGGATGTCAACCTATGTGCGGAAAATATCAAAGGGACAGCCGGGGAAATTTCATTGACAGCCAGAGATTATGTCTGGATGCACAGTGGGGAAAAAGGGATTTTGCTGACAGAAGATCAACTGCATATGAAAGACAGTGAGATCAACATATTCAGTCCCCTGAATGAAGAATGTGAGATCCCGGATCAGGATGCTGTGAATGTAATGTTAACTGCTTTTGAGGAAAAAAGAAAAAGCGGAGCAGAATTTTTCATGGCGGACGGAAGCTTGCATAGGCTTGGAGGCCCGGAGACAGAGGAAGAGAAAAATATCCGGATGGTGTTAGACCATCTTCAGGGGATCAAAGATCCGGATGTGGAGTTAGAGGTGGAAGAGTATCATGTGTATAGTTTGGGGGAAATTGATGAATTGAGACGAAAGGAGAAACTTCTTTTTATTGCGGGAGGAAAAATTTCGGGAGTTGGAGATGGACTTAAGTTAATAAGTGAATTGGTAGATAGTAATACATACGGCTCAAATACCGGGTGGCTGGACAAACCGATTTGGGAAGGGATACCAAAAGATTTTTTGATGGAGAAACTTGAGGACGGGATGGAAGAGTATGAAAAAAATAGAATATTACAGCAATCGAAACATATGGGAGTTGGAGAAAAGTATATAAAAGGGGCAGATTGGGCATATGGGTTTGTAAATGATATACAGGAGATACAGGAAGCTTTGTATGGAGAGCTGCCAGATGGTAATCTTCTGGCAATTGAGTATACTCCTTTTCATGGAAAGGGAGAAAACTATACAAACAATAATATTTATTATTTAAAACCCAATGATGTGAAGCTTACCATTTTTGAAAAAAATGATAAAGGATATACAGGGCAATATGTGGTAGCGCTATCAAAGGATATGCAGGGGGATCCTATGGAAATAAAAGCGTTATGGTACTATAAACAATAAAGGAGCGGATACATATGGAAAACGAATTATACGGATACGCAATCCCGGAAATAAAAGAATTTGTCGGAAAGAGAGAAGAAGAATATTTGGATCGTTTTAAACGTCTAAAAGACGGCAGAAAGTTTAATTTTGCAGCGGCATTTTTTGGAGAGTTTTGGTTTGCATATAGAAAAATGTGGCTGGAAGGATTACTTGTAATATTATGTCGGTTTCTTATGAATCTGATAATACCTGGGATTTTTGGCATCCTGATACTTCATGGCTTTTTTTTCGATTTAGAGAATCCTTCTGAAGTTTCGGAATGGTTATCTTACATAATTTGGTTTATCCCAAGTGGACTCATGGCAGACAGAATCTATTGGAAAAATATAAAGAAAAGACTTGACTTTATGCATTTGCCAGAGAAAGCACGGGGTAAAAAACTGGGATTTATAACAATGCGTAGAACATGTAAAGGCACCTCCTTACCTTTAGGAGTGATTATTACGTTGCTCTGGGATGTGTTACTTCTTTTTGCTATAAAATTAGGAATTGATATTATTTTTTATTTTTCATATAGTTACTACTAAAGTTGATGATTATTTTTTCACAATAATTAAGGAAAGGGACGGTGAAAGCTATGTCTTTTAGCATATCAGAAAATTTACTATATTTAGTGTTTATCATAACGCATAGTTTTATAGGATATAATATTTACCGCTATATTGTCAAATTAAAAAAAATAATGAAGGCCGATGGAAGCGCCGGATATCTGACAAAGGCATGGAAGGTTATTTTCCGGCATAAAACCTTGTGGCTTTATAGTATTTTGTTCCTGCTTTATAATTTATCCGGGATAAAATTTGTAAAAGAACAATGGGTATTAGGACGTCTCTTCGACAATGAACTTTTGGCGGCAATACCCATGATAATCTACATGCTCACATTGCGGTATATCTTAGGAATCAGCATTGCCTCCAACATCCGGAATCTGGCCTGCGGGCGGAGGAAACATATCCTGTATAGTATGCTGGAGAGCATATTTTATTATTATCCGGGCTTTCTGTGGAACCGTTTTCGGGCTCATGATATTTTCGGCGATTCCATGGCAAACCTGCAGATAAAGGCAGTATGCTATGCCATGGAAGAAGGCAGCTATAAAATCTCACAGGAACGGGAGAAACGGTTAAACCATCGGCTGAATCTGTACGGGATCCGGCAGGTAGCGGAGGTGCCGGTATACCTCTATGGATTTATCATGCTGCTTTTTAATCTGGATTTGCTTATCATTTGGAATTGGACGGATCCTTTTGCCCGGATAATAAAAGGCAGTATAGCGGCTATTATGCTGGCTGGAATGGTTGCGGACACCGTGGCAATTATTTACATTAGTCAGCTTTATTTATGGAATGTGAAATGGGAAAAGGCCTATGGGGATATCCTGGCTCAGGGGAAAAGCGCTCCCAATATTGAAACCATAGCATTTCCGGAAGTGTATAAAACTTCATGGAGGAGAAACCGGTATCATGAGAAAGCAGAACAGCACATTTAAAACGGCGTTTATATCAGAAGCCGGTTCTGAGCTGGAAAATAATGACTATTTTGCATTTGTAGAGCTGGAAAAGTATGCATGCTACGTGGTGGCGGACGGCTTAAATGAGCTTCCGGACGCAAAAAGCGCCAGGCTGGCCACCCAGACCATTCTTCTGGCATTTGAAGAGAACCCTTCCATGGGAAAACGGGCCATTTTATCCTATCTGGAAGCGGCAAATAAAGCTCTTTCCACAGCGGGAAGCAGGGAAAAGTTGAAGGCATCTGTGGTGGTTGTGGTCACAGATTACGCAAAAGCAAGGTACGGATATGCGGGAAATACTCGGTTAAGTCTTTACCGGAGCGGGACAGTGAGGGAACAGACCCGGGATATGTCCCTGGGAAACGAAGCCGGAAAGAGCGGGAACCTTCCGGAGGATGCGCTGTCCAGGCATGAACAGAGAAATAACCTTCATACATATTTGGGCCAGGGAAAGGGATTTCATCCATATATCTCGAAAAAACAAAAATTAGTAAATGGGGATATATTTGTTTTGTATACCAGGGGGATTTGGGAGAACCTGGATACCGGAGAATTGGATGATGTATTTTCCGAGGCAGGGGAGGAACCCGGACAATGCCTGGATAATGTAGAGGATTTATTACTTTCCAGACAGCCTGGAAAGCTGGAAAACTATACTTGTGCGGCTGTTTTTATCAATAAAGTATTTCTGGATCCCAACCGGAAACGCAGAATAAAGAAAATAGTAATGATTAGCATTGCAGTGCTTGTGTCGGCGGTTCTGGTCAGTCTGACCGTGTGGCTGCTATATCGTCAGAGGAAGAACCGTATGGACGAGATGGAGCGAAGATACTGCAATACAATTGAATATATTCAGGACGGGAATTTTCTGAGAGCCGGGGAAGAATGTGAGGAGGCCCTTGCATTGGCAGAGAAACTGAGAGATAAAAAGTGGATTCGGGAAATATCGGACTATCAGAAGCTGGTTGAAGCGGTAAATGCGGCGGATGAAGCTTACAGCGGCAAAGAATATGAGAACGCCGGAAACGCCTACAGGGCGGCGCTGGAGCGTTCCCGGTATGCAGACCGGATTGCAGATGAATATATTGACCGGCAGCTAAAAAATATTACAGACTATTTGTCTGTGTTTGATTATATTCAGCTGGGGGATATGCTGGCCGGCCGGGGAGATTATGAGAGAGCAGAGGAAAAATACCTTCAGGCTAAAAGCCTGGCCGCCCGGGTTTACTTTGAAGAGGGGAGAAAGGAAGCCATAAATTCCCTGGAAGCCATGTATGCCGCCAGGGAAAAGCAGGAGGAAAACGATACCCGAAAAGCAAAGGAAAAGGCATCGGATGAAGTGGGAGCCGCCCAGCTTGCGTCAGAGGGTGATAAAGCATTTGCACAGGGCGACTATGAAGGGGCAAAGGCTTATTATGCCATGGCTCTAGAAAAATATCAGGAACTGGGAGACAGCGCCCACGGGGAATTAGTCCAAACCAAAATTGCATCCAGCAGTGAGAAGGCGGACGCTAATAAACAGAAGGAACAAGAGGCAGAGGCTTACCTGGAGGCCGGAAGGCAGCAGGCCCTGGAGGGGAATCCGTTGGAAGCCCAAAAGCAATATCTGTTTGCAAAAAAGCTGTATAAGGAATTGAAGAATGACGAGAAAGTGTTGGAAATAGACAGTCTGATTCAGGTTCTGGAAATCTCTGCCGCCATAGAACAGGAGAAAACGGAGAAGGAGAGCAGAGAGGAAGAAACAGCTGCCGAAGAAGAAAGCCTGACAGAACAGGAAACGCCTTCCGTCCTGTCAGGGCCTGGCGGAGAGACCGGGCCTGGAGGTTTGGCGGCTATGGAATCGTTTGGGCCTGGGATTTGACAGAGTTCCAGCAGATTGGAGGAAACCATGAAGCAATGGAAAGACAATAACCTGTCTGCCCTGATGGAATACCCTTTTGATTTTGGCCGCTTTATTGAAGAGCGAATCCGGGAAATAGACGATCTGGACGAGCGGCGGTTTGCGAAAAAAATCCTGGCGGAGGGAATTGGGAAGGTAATACAGGAAACAGAAGAAAAATATAGCCGGTTGGAGAGAAGGATATATGAAGAGCTAAAGGTTGAAGAAAATCAATATGAAACCGCGATGACGGTTATAAACCGTAAGCATTATGATCCGGCAAATGAAACCCTCTATCCGGTAATAGAAGAAGATTTAAATCCGGATAAGCTGGCGGCATCCCTGTCCGGGGATGAGTGGATTTGGGAGGACACGGTTTTTCTGGCAGTATCAGAAGAAAAACAGAGAGAATTTGAATCCATGGGTGAATTTTCAGGCGTCATAGAAGGGGACGGGGAAAAAGGAGAGGCGGTTTTTCGTGCAGAACCTGCAAAACGCTACCGGAATGTAATGGAAGGTCTGTATAAAATATTTCAGGATAACCATATTCCATGGGAAACAGTGAATACAGCTTATCTGGACAAGTTTTATGACATTTACAGACGAAACCTGCATGGGTCTGGCAGCGGACGAATTACCCCACAGGAAAGCCCGGCGAGCTCTGACATCCCTGAATCCGCATTTGGTTTGCCTGGAAAGCTGCATATTGATTTTGGAAAATTTACAGAAGCAGTCCGGTATGGAATGATCCCTCTCTGGAATATAGAAAGAGTAAAGTTTGACAGCGCTGATTTTATGCTCCCCTGCACCGGCGGCATGTATTATGAACATGAGTTTTATCTGGGGGATAAGGAAGAACAGGATGGATATCTTATTGAGACCAATGAGGAGATACTGGAAATCCGGCATGAAAAGAAGAAAATCGTTATGAAATCCCTCAAAGAGACCTTTGAAAACTGGCAGGCCCTTCATATGATTCAGAAAAAGAGCAGGCTTTCTCTTGATTACACGGCCCCTTTGCTTACCAATCATAAAAATGATTCTTTTATCCGCCGCTTTTCGGAGAACAGCCGGATAACGCTTATGACAAAGACAGACCTGTTCCGCAGGATTATGGAGCTGGATATCCGGGATTATGTCGAAATAGCAGGCTACAAGATTGTGGATCATGCCAGCGCCTATCCAAAGGCAGAGACAATGAACTGGTTTGTAAAAGACGAGCTTTTTCCCATGGAGAGCCGGAAAGTATTGCTGCTGGAATTTAAGGAAAGGCAGCCGGGACATTATCTCAATGACGGGATGATCCGGTTTGTAATCTCACAGATGCAGCTGGAAATCAGCGAATACCGTTGCGTGGGGGTGGTAATTTGAATTATGCTTGGGAGGCGGCTTTGGCGGCTGATGAGGCAGGGATTCCCAGGGAGGATCTCCGGTATGCGCCGGTTAGAAATGGAAGCCCTTATACGGAAGTAACCCGGGAATTTATGAATAAAAAAGGCCTGGAAAGTTATAAGGTGGAATTTAATCCCCTTTACCGGTTCTCCGGGGTGTTTTCCAATCTGTTTGACATTAACCTGGAAGGATATGAAACTACAAGGCAATTATTTATCGAGATTGTTATGCAGTATCTGATTCAGCTGGATTTAAGGCAGGGATTGTCCAGACAGGAATATGCCCTGCGCTTCTTGCTCCGTGATTTGCTGGGAGGCGTTTGCGGGGGCCAGGCAGCCCGGGTTGTGGAGCATTTTGAAAAGGAGAAAATCCGGCGTTTGCTGCGTCTGGTATTAAAGCTATATCAATGCGGCAGCTCCATCTATCTGTTTAAAGAGGTAATCCGCTGTATGTATTCCGGGTCTCTGGTTTATGCCAGTAATGAGGCGGTTTGCCAGGTGCTGGTGTATATCGGGCAAAAGGAAACAGAAAAGGAAAGAGAGCGGGTAGAGTTTTTGCGGGATATGTTTCTGCCGGTTCATTACCAGGTGTACTTGTTTTGGGAACACCATTTTGGAATAATAGGCGTGGAAGAGACTATGGAATTGGATGAAATGGTTTTATTTTAATTACCAATAGAAAGAAAGCGGGACATATATGGACAAGTACGGATATGTGCTGAAAAAGAGCCAGACAGATAAAAAGACAGGCGGCCATTATCATAAGGCGGATCTGATGCTGATGACATCGTTCCAGCTTCGGGAAATTTGCCAAAGGGAAAAGATTATTCAGGGCGTTATCAATCCTATGGATAAAGAGGAATTGATACGGGTGATTTTACGTTACCGGGGGGCAGATGAGCATTTCCTGATCCAAAAGGAAAAGGAAGACGGAGTCCGGGCTATAGAAGAGACGCTGCAAAAAACAGAACTACAGGAGGGCCGGGATTTAAATCTTCGATGCAGTTCTAAAATTGTGGCATACCAGGGCCTTTCCATTGATTTTTTTGATGAACTGACCATTCCCTATGATCAGCGGCTGGCTGGAACCAATGCCATTGTGGTTGGCGGCGATATGACGGTCTGCGGGATATTGAATATTGTCCCTATGGGAACGGAAACAGGCTGCTTATATATAGTGAAGGCAGCAGAGCTGCCATGCAGGGAATCAGAAGTAAAAAACTACAGCTTATATTGTATGGCCCGCCGGGAATCGGATCTCATATACCAGATTTATAATGGAGAGGCCAAGTCCCTTCCAAGGCATATGGAAGTATACCGGATCCCTCTTTTAGATTTTGAGGTCAGGAGCCCGATTCCGCTGTCCATGCCCATGGCTATGGATTTTGGTTCCTCTAATACCACGGCTGGAGTTTACCTGGATAGCCAATATTTCGGAAAAGCAGGGCTGCAAAACGGGGAGAGAGGATTAAAAGTAAATGATGTTAATTATGCTATTTTCTACGATACCGGATCTCATTGGCAGAAAACAATGCTGCTTCCAAGCGTGGTCGGCGTAAGCAGCTTAAATTCCGGGGAACCAGAGTTTTTGTTTGGATATGACGCCATACGTCTGGCCGGTTCCAGCTATATTGATGAAGGCTTTTGCGTATTTTACGATATTAAACGCTGGATCAGTGATTATGGGAAATTGGAAGAGGTTACGGACAGAGATGGCAGAAGAAAGTTTATTCCCAGAAAAGAAATACTGAAAGCATATTTTAATTATGTAATACAGGCAGTCCAAAACCGGTTTAAATGCAAGGTAGAGAAACTGCATATTTCCTGTCCGGTAAAGCAGAAATCTCAGTTTCAGCGGCTTTTTGAAGAGATTTTGCCGGGCATTGCCATGGATAAAAAGGATATGATTGATGAAGGAGTATCGGTTCTTTATAATACTATCTCAGAAATCATCCGCAGCGGCGCTGCCAGAGACGGTGAGGAGTATCAGGCGCTGATTATTGACTGCGGAGGCGGAACCACGGATCTGTGCTCCTGCCGGTTCCGGCTTTGGGATAAGCGGGTTTCCTACCGCATTGAGATTGATACCTCCTATGAAAACGGAGACACAGATTTTGGAGGAAATAATCTCACATTCCGGATTATGCAGCTGTTAAAAATTGCCATAGTCAACCGCCTTTTTAAAACGGATATTATGACGGAACAGCAGATTTTGGAAAAGTATGACATAGATGTTTTTCGCTATGTGGATCAATGTGGCGGGACAGGGGAGCTGTATAAAGAGCTGGAACAGGAATACGCAAAAGCAGAAAAGCTTCTCCCCACACGTTTCAGAGAGTTTGAAAACCGAAGCCGGGCTGATTATTATATGGTAAAAAATAATTTCTATTTCCTGTTCCGGTTGGCTGAGACTGTGAAAAAAGAATTCTATAACCATGTGGGAACTCTGCGGATTGCCCTTTCTTCCCGGGAAGTAAAGGAGAACGCTACCACCTGGATTCCGGTAGATAAATGGAAGCTGTCCGGAAACGGAAAAAAAGGGTTGGAAATCATAAAAGAATTTCCGGAGGTATGTTTGAATATCCACCAGATACAGCTGCTTTTAAAAGCGGACATCTATGAGGTGATCCGGCGTTTTATGGAAAATATGTATGAAGAGGGGATTCTGGAAGATTATTCCATTATGAAGCTTACCGGCCAGTCGTGCAAAATCAGCAGCTTCCGCAGTGCCCTTAAGGAATTTGTTCCGGGAAGGATTATTCAGTTTAAGCGTAAAAGCGGTGATTTGACAAAGGATGTTGAGCTGAAAATGACATGTGTAGACGGCGCTGTCAAGTATCTTAAGGATAAAAAATATGGTTTTGCCGATATTACCATAAACACGAAGGAACCGGCTCTGCCTTACAGTATTACAGCGTATACCCATAATGGGGAAGAGGTGGTGCTGATCCATCATCTGAAACGAAACAGCCGCAGCGGCATGATTTCACGCAATATGGAAGATCTGACGCTGCAGCTCCATCTAAAGGATCCGGAAGGAAGGGAACGTTATCAGTATACCTGCGACAGCTCTTTACATGATTTTACTGAGAAGAGCTATGAGGAGATCCAAAGGGATTATGGGAATCACATTTTGCAGGAGGATACAGATAATATTGTGGAGCAGGAGGTTAAATTTTTTGTGTGGGCAAGGCCGGAAGACTGGGCATTTTCTGTGACGCCGGTGTATCGGAAAAACAGATGCCTGTATCTTGGAAAAGAAGAAATATACTATTTTGAAAACGACGGATGGGTACAGAATTTCTTTGATGGAATGAAGTAAAATACCAGGCTGTCAATGGAGGAAACAGATGCAGAATATCTATCCTTTGTTTGAACACAACCGTATATTGAAGAAAGAGCTGCTTGAGGCCCTCAGGGACTATTCCTTCCTGCATACTCAAATTGAATATCAGGAGTATGGACAAGGGATCCTTCGGGGCTGTGATATTAGGGCCGAGAATGGAGAGATTATTATAGGCCCGGGAATCATAAAATATGGGCAAATGATTTGTCTCATGAAAGAGGGAGGAAGAGTTGCATATGAGCCAGTCGGCCAGCTCCAATATTTGAAGATAAAGATAGAAGCAAAGGACTTTTCGCCGGCTTATAGGGTATATGAAATGAAGCTGGTTCTTGACACAAATGGCAATATGGAGGAAAATGAATTTGAGCTTTGCAGGTTTCATTTAAAAAAAGGGGCAAAGCTGAGGACTCAATATACATGCCTGTCTGATATGGAAACCGAATATGATACTGTTAACCCTATTTATGCGTCCTGGGGAGGATTGGGAGGTCCGGGGCTGTCCCCGGTGATTACCAGATATTTTGCAGAGCGGATCTTGGAGAGCGATAACAGTTCTCCGGAAGACCGCAGCTTTGCCTTGTTGTGCCTTAGCCAGCCGGGGGCGGTTCCTATGAAGGTATTGTCTGCGTATATGGGGCAAAGAATCGGAGGCGAAATCCAGACAGGCGTTTCCAATACCAATATGTTTCATGCCATGTGTACGATTGCAGATCAGCTGAACGGAGGGATAAAGAAAAATTTTGTAAAAGGGAAAGGGCGTCACATGATTTTGGTGGACTAATGAAACAGACCTTGCAGATGTTTACTGTAAGGACACGATCTGATAGAAAGAGAGGAAAATACCAATGCTGAAGCTATACGATTTGACAGATACAGAACTTGAGGTTATGGAATTCTTTTGGGGACAAAAGGAGCCGCGGCTATTTAGCGAAACCATAGAATATTTCAATACTCAAAAGAAAAAAGAGTGGAAGAAACAGACGATGAATACCTATCTGAATCATCTGACCCATGCAGGACTGCTAAAGGCGGAAAAAGGCCCGAGGGCCCGTTTATATTCAGCTGCCTGTACAAGAGAAGACTATCAGCAGCAGTGTGCAAGAAAGCTGATAGAAAGATCCTTTGACAATTCCCTTGCAAAATTTATTGCGGCATTTACAGGGGGAGAAGGCTTGTCAGAAGAGGAGGCGGAGGAACTAAAGAAGCTGATTTAGAGCGGTGGTTCAGATGCTGTTAAGTTTTCGTGCAAAGTGTTGCATTTTTTCGTGCGAATAACCTGTCAGGCCTGCCATTCCTTCTTGACAAATCCCATCCATATGCTACAATAAACTAAATCATATTAAATTACTAGGAAATAGGAGGCAGCGCTATGGCAGATATTAAAAAAAGCGGTCTGGAGCTTATCGGCAACACCCCATTGCTGGAACCGGTAAATTATGAGAGGAAGCAGAATCTCTGTGCAAACCTTTTTCTAAAATTAGAGTCTTTTAATCCGGCGGGAAGCGCTAAGGATCGGGCGGCTTTATTTATGATTGAGGACGCAGAGGAAAAAGGGCTGTTAAAGCCGGGTGCAACTATCATTGAGCCTACTTCCGGCAATACAGGGATCGGCCTTGCAAGCATTGCGGCTATGAAAGGATATAAGGCGGTTTTGACCATGCCGGAGACTATGAGCGCCGAGAGGCGGATGCTGCTTGCCGCCTATGGGGCAGAGATTGTTTTGACGGAAGGTTCCAGGGGGATGGCGGGAGCCATAGAAAAGGCAAAAGAGCTTCAAAAGGAGATTCCGGAATCCATTATTCTGGGACAGTTTGTCAATCCGGCCAATCCCAAAGCCCACCGTATGACCACCGGGCCGGAGATTTGGAAGGCCTTGGATGGCAAGGTAGATATGTTTGTGGCAGGGGTAGGAACCGGCGGCACTATTACGGGAGTGGGAGAGTATTTAAAATCCCAGAACCCTTCTGTCCGGATTGTGGCTGTGGAACCGGATAAATCCCCTCTGCTCTCCGGCGGGGAGGCAGGAGGACATGGCCTTCAGGGCATTGGCGCTAATTTTATTCCAGAGATTTTAAACCGGGATATTTATGACCAGGTAATCCGGGTTACAGAGGAACAGGCTTATGAAGCCGCCAGAAAACTGGCGGGAACAGAGGGGATTTTAGTGGGAATCAGCTCGGGCGCCGCTCTCTGGGCGGCCTCACAGAAAGCCGGACAGCCGGAAAATGCCGGGAAGAATATCGTAGTTTTGCTGCCTGACACAGGAGAACGGTATCTGTCTACAGGACTATTTTCTGAATAAGCATTGTTTGCGTTAGAGCAGGTGTTTCTTGTCATTGACAGCCGGTACAAGAGCCGGAAGCTGTTACAGTTTCCGGCCTTATCATACAAAGCTGTTTTTAATCCATGTTGAGAAATTCAGCCGGTGTCATAATCCTTGGATTCTCCAAACCTGATTCCAGAAAATCTTTGTCATCAGTGAGCAGGACATTAGCCTTTGCCGCAATCGCCGCTCTTACTTTAAAATAATCCATTTGCCCCGCGTAGATCCTTCCCTGCGGATCCATCCTTTCTTTTTTAGGGAGCGTAGAACGCGCTCTACAGATGGTTTTGAGAAACCGACCTGGGAACTGATTTTGGCGGCAGATAGGCTGGGGGTTTTCGATATGACCTGTAGTACAAACATTTCGTTCTGTGTGAGGCTTCCATCATTACCATCAGGATTGCCATCATTACCATCAGGATTGCCATCAGTTTCTATCTGGAGGGTAAGAGTGACACGGTCAGGATCCACCGTTTCAACAAAAGAAGGTTTCTTAAATCCATTTTCCTCCCAGACATGGTATACATCGCAAATGCCTGTCCCAGAACGCTCTCCTACATGGATCAGGGAAAACATATTAAAAATCCGCCCGTTCCGCGCGTCGCTGATACCGCCTGCGATAGCTTCGTCAATGCCGATACGGAATGTGCCGGGGTTGGCAATCGTGATTTTACGGAATTCTTTGTCAATCACTATGCCGCGGCGGCCGTAAAAATCAGCGTGGATCAGGGCGTTTGCGAGACACTCCCTCAGGGATCTGTGGACAGGCGTATTATCGATCCGCAATAAGTTGGAATCCAGCTGGAACGGTTTTTTCACATCTGCAGTCAGGCGGTCGATGACTTGAAAGTAAAAGTCGAAGATATTGCCGCTCCAGGTGCCGTCGCCGGAACTGACGCGGTCAGACCAGCGGGTATGGCCCAAAAGGCGTTCCCTGTAATCCAGGAAGTAGTTCGGCAGTTCATCTGTAATCGTAATGAAGTCCCCAAAAAAAATCAGTCCGCCAAGGGTGGGATGGATTCTGCCGTCATTCTGGCTTTTCCTTGCGGCTCCGATTTTTAAGAGGAATTCCTCATCGCCCAGCTTTGCCCAAATGTGGTCAGGTTTCAGGTTGTTAAAGAGAATTCGGTAGCGGTGGATGGATTCCTGGTTCAAGTCTCCTATTAGCAGGTTTTCAAGGACAAGGGCATCCTGGGTAGTGTCCGCCTGGTCGCGGAGCATGGACTTCACTTCTTCAGCAGAGCAGTGGTAGTCCCCTTCATGGTTTCTGCGGAAAGTCCCTTTGAACATATCCTGTCCGACATAAACAGGCTTATCCCGACGGTCAGCACGGGGAACTTCAATTACGACAAAAGCCATTCCGTCATAGTCAGTATAGTAAACATGATGCTCAAGGAGAATATTTGCATTTACCTTCTGCCGGTTGTTCAGTGTGTTCCAGATATCTGAGAGCATTTGCTGTGGATCCTGAACGCCTTTGGGGATAAATTCCTTTGTTGCTTTATCCTCTTCCATACCGAGGATGATTGTGCCGCCAAATGTATTGGCAAAGGAAGAATAGGTTTCCCAGATACTGTTTGGAATCCCTTTGCCAGCTGCTTTCACTTCCATGTTAATATGTTCTTTTGCGTCTAAGATAGAAGCAATATTAATCATTCTGTCTGCTCCTCCGTTTTAATCTTCGATTTTATATATTTACCGCTTTTGATTCGAGCGTCCGCTGGCTTCTCTGCCGTTTCCGGTATAATCCATGTCTGACCGGCTCTTTGGACGCCTTCGATTCGATTCTCTTTACAAAGGATTGCTACCCGCCGTCTGGAGAGTCCCCATTTTTCGGCCGCTTCACTCGTTGAAATATACTTCATGACAGTCGCTCCTTGTTTCTTTGCTATATCTATTATATTCACATTGGAGAATAATATCAAGGAATTATCATGAAAATTCGGAGATACATAGATTATATTCTTTGAAAGTGGGGCTGATGCTGTTGTAATAACGGCTTCTCCAACGTGTAATAAAAAAGGAAAAGGAAGGAGCGTGGGAAAATGACAGATAAATTTGCTTTGTATATGAATCTCAGTTGGGAAAGTCCCAGAATATGATGGAAACCTATATGCGGATCCTGAAATACTATTCCCCATAATCGGCCAATAACCATTTATCCGCACTGCGGTGCCTAAACGAGTTCCTGATAGCCGAAGGAATCCAGACTGAGACTGTAATCCTGAAAACGGGAGCAAACGAGATTATGCCATTGTCACCCTGTATGCCTATTCAGGGCTTCGAATATAACAACCAAATATTAAAAGAGTAGCTGCAATTACCACCCCAAAAACGATGGAAATGAGTTCCCATTACAGGCGATCTGGTTTGCAATGAGTATTGTTGTATTAGTGATCGCCCAGTTATTAATTTGGGACCATTTTAAAATGTGATAACATACCTGAAAAGGAAAACAGCGGAAAGCTTTAAGGCTTCCCGCTGTTTTCCTTTTCATAAAAATAATTAATTTCAGCGCCAAAAAACAGGGCGCAGATACAAAAATACAGCCACAGCATCAAAAGAACCACAGCCGTCAAACTTCCGTAGGTGTAGGAAAACCGGTTAAAGAACCGGAAGTAAATGGAAAAGGCAAAGGAAATTCCAATCCAGCACAGAGTGGAAAACAAAGCTCCCGGCACCTGCTCCCGCCAGTAAAGCTCCCGGTTAGGGACAAAGGTATAAAGTCCGGTAAAACAGAAAATCAGGGTTCCCAGGGATAGCAGAGTACGGACATTTATGATATACTGAGTAATGGCAGTTAAAAAAGGAAAAATCTTCAAGATAAAACTGCTGATGGTATCGCCGAACACCAAAAGAACCAGGGACAGGATACACACCAGGATAAAGACAATGGTGTAGCCGGAACAGATAATCCGGGTGATAATATATCCTCTGTGGGAATGCTCTCCCTGGACCCGGTTCAATCCCCTGGCAATGCTCATCATGCCCTTGGAGGCGGACCAGAGAGCCGCCAGAGCGGACAGGGACAGCAAGGTTCCGGGGGAATTGGTATAAAGGCTGTTGACAACACTGTCAAGGATTTGGCCAAACTGGCGGGGGATCATTGGCCCCAGCAGCTCCAGCAAGTCCCCCTGGCTTATGTTTGGAATCACCTGAATAATGGACAACATGAGGATTATACACGGAAATGCGGCCATAATAATAAAAAATGAGGCCTGGGCAGCATAAACGGTCATCTCGTCCGATATATATTTTTTAATAATCCGCTGCAGATACAACAGGTACATTACCATGAGCATAGTCTCCTTAATTTTATGCGCCTAGCGGCGGACTTTTACAGGAACCCCGGGGCTGATAAAAATATACCATGCTCCGGAGAAAATAACAAGGCCTATGAGGAAGTGAGATAGGAAAGAGGAAAGTATGGAAAAAATGAAGCTGACAAAACTGGAAAAATACTGGATTTTATATGATGTAGGCAATTCCGCCTTTGTGCTCCTTGCCTCCACCATAATTCCCATCTATTTTAATTCCCTTGCGGAAAGCGCCGGTATCTCAGAGGCGGATTATGTGGCCTATTGGGGCTATGCGGCCTCTGTTGCCACCCTGTGTGTGGCCGCTATCGGCCCTGTGCTGGGAGCCGTGGCGGATACCAGGGGCTATAAAAAACCTCTCTTTACCATATTTATGATGACAGGGGTTCTGGGATGCGCGGCTCTTTCCCTGCCGCTTTCCTGGATCGTATTTTTAGCCCTGTTTGTCCTGACAAAGGTGGGGTATTCGTCCAGCCTGATCTTTTATGACGCCATGCTGCCGGATGTAACAGAAAAGGATCGGATGGATCAGGTATCCTCCCACGGTTATGCCTGGGGCTATATCGGAAGCTGCATTCCTTTTATTATCAGCCTGGTGTTTGTTCTTTTTTATGATCGCCTGGGGATAACCATAACCGGGGCCATGGCCATAGCCTTTTACTTAAATGCTGGCTGGTGGCTTATGGCAACCCTGCCTCTTTTAAAAAATTACCGCCAGATCAATTTTGTAGAGAGGAAGAAGGGAGTGGTGACAGCCAGTATCCGGAGACTGGGGCAGGCATTTAAAGATATAAGGGAACATAAAAAAATATTCCTGTTCTTAATTGCCTTCTTTTTCTATATTGACGGCGTATACACTATTATTGATATGGCCACCGCATACGGAAGTGCTTTGGGCTTAAACACCCAGGGGCTTCTTCTGGCCCTTCTGATGACTCAGATTGTGGCTTTTCCCTTTGCCCTTATATTTGGGGCGGCCGCTAAAAGGTATCCGGCTCCAAAGCTGATCCGGCTTTGTATTCTGGCCTATACAGGGATTGCCCTGTTTGCCATTCAGCTGGATAAGCAGTGGGAGTTTTGGGTGTTGGCCGGATTTGTGGGAATGTTTCAGGGAGCCATCCAGGCCTTGTCCCGATCTTATTTTGCCAAAATTATTCCGCCGGAGAAATCCGGAGAGCTTTTCGGCATTTTTGACATCTGCGGAAAAGGGGCGGCATTTTTGGGAACCGCTCTGGTAGGAGTCATCAGCCAGATAACCGGAAGCCCCAATATAGGCGTAGGGGTTCTGGCCGTTATGTTTATCATAGGCCTTTTGGTATTTCAAAAGGCGGATCAGACAGCCTGATTATAAAAACTTTGGAGGAATACTTGCTATGAAACGACTTTTAGGGTACATGAAAGCTTACAGAAAGGAGAGCATTATTGCGCCCCTGTTTAAGATGCTGGAGGCAAGCTTTGAGTTGTTTGTACCTTTGGTAGTTGCCAGTATGATTGATGTGGGAATCCGGAACCGGGATGTGTCCTACATATTAAAAATGGGAGGACTTCTGGCGCTTTTGGCAGTTATCGGCATTGCCTGCTCTTTGACGGCTCAGTATTTTGCCGCCAGGTCTGCAATTGGCACAGGGACTGCCCTGAGAAACGATCTGTTTGCCCATATTAACCGTTTGTCTTATTCAGAAATTGACACCATAGGAACCTCTACGTTGATTACCCGTATGACCAGCGATATCAATACGGTGCAGAATGGGGTCAATATGGTTCTAAGGCTGTTTCTTCGATCCCCATTCGTGGTATTCGGAGCCATGATAATGGCATTTACCGTGGATTTTAAAGGCGCATTGGTATTTGCCTGCGCCATTCCCCTTTTGTCAGCAGTGGTATTTGGGATTTTGCTGATCAGCATGCCCCTCTATAAAAAAGTTCAAAAACAGCTGGACAAAGTAACCCTGTCTACCAGGGAAAATCTGCTGGGAGTCCGGGTGATCCGGGCCTTTAACCGGCAGGAAAGCGAGAGAGCGCGCTTTGCAGGGGAAAACGATCTGTTGGTAAAGCTCCAGATATTTGTGGGAAAAATTGCCGCCCTTTTAAATCCGGTGACCTATGTGGTGATTAACTGCGCTATCGTAGTTCTCATCTGGGTAGGGGCAAAGCAGGTGGATGCCGGTATTCTGTCCCAGGGAAAGGTGGTGGCCCTGGTCAACTATATGTCCCAGATCCTGGTGGAGCTGATTAAGCTTGCAAACCTGATTATTCTGATTTCCAAAGCCATGGCCAGCATGAACCGGGTGGACAGTGTTTTTGAGATTACGCCCAGCATTACAGAAAGCGTCAGGGCAGGAGAGGGCAGGCCTGCAAAATCTCCGGCGGCAGAAAAGGGCGGCGCTGCGAAAGTCCGCTTTGATCATGTA
Source organism: uncultured Lachnospiraceae bacterium (assembly GCA_910577645.1). GTDB lineage: Bacteria > Bacillota > Clostridia > Lachnospirales > Lachnospiraceae > UMGS1370. The sequence goes on along the minus strand of CAJTOL010000022.1, from coordinate 32,574 downwards.
ACCTTTACCTACAAAGGGGCAAAGGAACCGTCCCTTACCGATATTTCCTTTTCTGCCAGTGCAGGGGAGACTATCGGCATTATCGGCGGCACCGGATCCGGTAAATCTACTCTGGTAAATCTGATTCCCAGATTTTATGATGTCACAGACGGAGCGGTGCTGATTGACGGAGCGGATGTAAGAGAGAAGAAACTGGATTCTCTTCGAAATGCCATAGGTGTGGTTCCCCAAAAGGCAGTGCTGTTTAAGGGAAGTCTGAGGGACAACATGAAATGGGGCAGGGAAGAAGCTGCGGACGAAGAAATTTATAGGGCCTTAGAAACCGCTCAGGCCAGGGAGTTTGTGGAAGAAAAGAAGAGAGGTCTTGATCTGCTTGTGAGCCAGGGAGGCCACAACCTGTCGGGAGGCCAGCGCCAGCGTCTTACCATTGCCAGAGCCCTGGTGCGGCGGCCGGAGATTTTGATTATGGATGACAGCGCTTCTGCCCTGGATTTTGCCACGGATGCCAGACTGCGCCAGGCCATTAAAAGAGATACAGAAAATATGACGGTGTTTATCGTTTCCCAGAGAGCCGCAACCATTAAAAATGCGGACAAGATTCTGGTTTTGGATGACGGAAGGCTGGCGGGAGCAGGAACTCATAAAGAGCTTTTGGAAACCTGCCAGGTTTACCAGGAAATCTGCTTATCCCAGCTTTCCAAAGAGGAGGTGCAGTAGCATGAAAAAGAAAGAAAACAGCAAGACTCTAAAGCGAATTCTTCTCTCTATCCGCCAATATAAATTAGGAGTGGGATCTTCTCTGATTCTGGCATTTATCACGGTAGCCCTGACTCTGTATGTGCCGATTTTAATCGGTCAGGGAGTGGATCTGATTATTGCCCCCGGGAAGGTGGATTTTTCAGGACTTTCCGCTATTTTGGGAAAGATTTTGGCGGCGGTGGCGGTAACGGCCTTGTCTCAGTGGATGATGAACCATATTAACAATCGGATTACGTACCGGGTTGTGATGGATATCCGGACGCAGGCCTTTAACCGTCTGGAAGTGCTGCCCATCAGCTATCTGGATTCCCACTCATCCGGGGATATTATCAGCCGGGTGATTACGGATATTGACCAGTTTTCCGAGGGCCTTCTCATGGGCTTTACTCAGCTCTTTACCGGGATTATGACCATCCTGGGAACCCTTTTGTTTATGCTGTCCATCAATCCCCTGATTACAATTGTGGTAGTGGTTCTTACCCCTCTGTCCCTGGTGGTGGCCAGCTTTATCGCCAAAAAAACTTATACCATGTTCCATCATCAGTCGGAGACCAGAGGCCAGCTTACCGGCCTGGTAGACGAGATGCTGGGGAATCTCAAGGTGGTTCAGGCCTTTGGCAGAGGAGAAGAGATACAGAAGGACTTTGAAGAGATTAACAACCGTCTGGCAGGATACAGCTTAAAGGCCACATTCTTTTCTTCTATTACCAATCCGGCTACCCGGTTTGTCAACAGTATTGTGTATGCCGCAGTGGGCCTTGCCGGATCCTATGCCGCTATCAGGGGCCTGATTTCGGTAGGTCAGCTTACCAGCTTTTTAAGCTATGCCAACCAGTACACAAAGCCCTTTAATGAGATTTCAGGCGTGGTTACAGAGCTTCAAAACGCTCTGGCTTCTGCAGCCCGGGTGTTTGCGCTGATTGACGAGGAGGCTCTTCCGGAAGATAAGCCGGACGCCTTGGATTTAAAACAGGCAACGGGAAAAGTAGATCTCTGCCATGTGGATTTTTCCTATAATCCGGAGACAAAGCTGATAGAAAACCTGAATCTTCAGGTAGAGCCGGGCCGGAGAGTGGCCATTGTAGGGCCTACCGGCTGCGGAAAGACTACGGTTATTAACCTGTTAATGCGTTTTTATGATGTGAATTCGGGAAGCGTAAAGGTGGATGGAATAGATATCCGGAATATTACCCGAAAGAGCCTGCGGGCCAACTATGGTATGGTTCTCCAGGAAACCTGGCTCAAATCCGGCACCATCCGGGAAAATATCGCCTATGGCCGTCCGGACGCCTCTTTGGAGGAAGTGATTCAGGCGGCAAAGGAAGCCCATGCCCACAGCTTTATCCGGAAAATGCCTCAGGGCTATGATACGGTTATGGGAGAGGACGGCGGAAATCTTTCCCAGGGACAGAAACAGCTTTTGTGTATTGCCAGGGTTATGCTGTGTCTGCCTCCTATGCTGATTTTAGACGAGGCCACATCATCCATTGATACCCGGACTGAGATCCGGATTCAGAAGGCCTTTGCCAAGATGATGGAAGGGCGCACCAGCTTTATTGTGGCCCACCGCCTTTCCACCATCAAGGAGGCAGACGTGATTCTGGTTATGGAGAGCGGACATATTGTGGAGCAGGGAAAGCACCAGGAATTGCTGGAGAAAGGCGGATTTTACGCAAAGCTGTATAACAGTCAGTTTGCGATTTCCATGTAAGTATAGAGAGCAGGAGCATTGGGGAACCGTCAGCCTTCCCCAAAATGCTCTTTTAAAACCGCGATTTCTTTCCCGTGGCCTTCCAGATCCTGAGGGGTCTCCAGAATAAAGGGCAGATGCCGCAGCTTGGGATGATTCATGATCCGGCAAATCCCTTCCAGGCCCAAATATCCCTGGCCGATGGAGGCATGGCGGTCCTTGCGGCTGCCTCTGGGGTTCTGACTGTCATTTAAGTGGAACGCTTTCACACGTTTCAGCCCTATACAAGAGTCAAGTTCCTCCAGAGTTTTATCAAGGCCTTCCATCAGATCATACCCGGCGTCAGAGAGGTGGCAGGAATCCAGACAAATGCCAAGTTTGGGAGAGAGAGCCGGGTCAGCCTTCTCCAGAATCCGGGCCAGCTCTTCAAAAGTACGGCCGATCTCCGTGCCTTTTCCGGACATGGTTTCAAGGAGAACCGTGGTAGGCTGATCCGGCGTCATAACCGTATTTAACATCTGAACGATATATTGGGAGCCGGAGTCAAAACCCTGGCCTAAGTGGCTTCCGGGATGGAAATTATAGTAATTTCCCGGAATATAATTCATAAGAGCCAGATCCTCACGAAACATTTCCGCGGCCAGCTTGCGAAGCCCCGGATCCTTAGAACAGGGGTTTAAGGTGTAGGGGGCGTGGCCCACAATAGGAGCAAATCCATGCTCCTCCAAAAATTGATGAAAAGCCTGAAGATCCGGGATATTTAGAGGTTTGGATTTACTGCCCCGGGGATTTCTGGCAAAAAACTGCAGGGTATTGGCGCCAATGGAAAGGGCGTCTTTTCCCATGTGAAGATATCCTTTGGCAGAGGAAATATGAGTACCGATAGAAAACATAAAAACTCCTTTCATAAAGAGAGAGGGCAAAAAGGGAGAGGAATATGGACAAAGATTTAAAGATTGCCATTTTAATTGATGCGGATAATATTTCCGACAAATATGTAAAAATTATTCTGGATGAGACCGCCAGCAAAGGGGTGGCCACTTACAAAAGGATTTATGGGGACTGGACCAGCCCTAAACTGGGGTCCTGGAAACAGGTGCTTTTGGAAAATTCTATTATCCCCATTCAGCAATACAGCTATACCACCGGCAAAAACGCCACAGATTCAGCTATGATTATTGACGCTATGGACATTCTTTATTCTGAAAACGTGGACGGCTTCTGCATTGCATCCTCAGACAGCGATTTTACCCGCCTGGTAGCCCGCTTAAGAGAATCAGGTATGTATGTGCTGGGGATGGGGGAGAGCAAAACGCCTCTTCCTTTTGTAACTGCCTGCAATGAATTTAAGTATCTTGACCTCTTATTAAATGCGATTTTAAAAGAAGAGAAGGCAGAGGCCGCCGCAGCCGCCAAGGAACCGGAGGCCGCTTCTGCTTCCGGAAAAAAGAAGGCCGCCGATGGAAGCGCCGCCGCAGCTTCGGCTAAATCCAAAAAATCCGCCAAAGAAGCCAAGGATTCCCCGGCTTCCCGCAACAGCTTAAGTCTTAAAAAGTTTAAAAAAGAGGTTCGCAGTATTGCGGAAAGCTGCTCCGACGACGACGGCTGGATTTTCTCCGGCGAGCTGAGAAACCAGCTGGCCAAACGTTTCCCCGATTTCGACGTGAGAAACTTCGGCCACTCTAAATTTACCCCTTTTATTGAATCATTGGGTATTTTTGAGGTACGGCGGGAGGCAACTACGGCAGGAAACCGGGTGAAGCTGGTGTACTTCCGCTGTAAAAATTAAGGCCGGTTGCGGACTTAAGGATTCAGCCCCAGCCCTGAAAGTTCGGTTGCAGCCCAAAAGATCCGTTTACAGCAGAATTACAGCAGAAACCGGAAGGGCTTCATAAAAAATCCTACGATAGCCCATGCCGCCTTTTTCCATACGGGAACATCTGCCACGGTTATGTGATCCGGAATTTCATAAGAGCCGTCGGGCAGGAGCCTGCGGCAGTCCTTGTGAAAATTGTCCATATGTCCCGTAAGCTCCGCCGCCAGGCCGGCGCTTTCGATTGCCAGCATCAGCTCGGTGTCCACATAGGTACTGCGTAGATCCAGATTATAGGAGCCAATCAGGGAGAGGGTTTCATCAATAACCAGGGATTTCCCGTGGTATGACATACCGCCGTCGTATTCATAGATGGGGATTCCCATGGAAGCCATCCGTTTTTTACGGCGGATGTAGTCGCTGGAGGCGAAAAAGTTATCTCCGTTTTCCACGGAATTGATCATGATTTTCATATCAGGAACCTGGCTGGCAGCTTCTTTCAGGGAGTCATACATATAGTCGTTTAAAACTATGTAGGGAGTGTGGAAAATCACGGAAGAGCGGGCGTTTTCTATGAGATCCGTGATGGCGGAAAAGACAACAGGTTCTTTTCCGTAAATGTGGGTGGGGTTGCTGATTAAGGTGATTTTCCCGGCTTCCAGAGTGTTTTCATTGTAATATTGAACATGGGAGGCCCTTTCCGGGGAGAACAAATCCGGACGGGACAGCGCCAGGGTGTCATAGCGATCTTTTAGCAGCGCCAACTGGGCTTTAACGCCTTTTCTTTCCGCAAGTTTTGGGGAATCATGAAATACCCGGCATACAGGCAGGTTCCACACGGATTCAAAATAATCCCGAAGCTGCAAAAGGCCCGGCCCGGCTCCTTTTTCCGGCTCCGGATTATATACCAGAACCTCTCTGTCATAGCTGCGGCTGTCAGTGGGGTAGTCCCCGATAAAATAGTCAAAAGTATTGCGGCCGCCTAAAAGAAAGGCGGTTTGGTCTACGATAACGTATTTGTCGTGCATCCGGCCCTGGGTTTTCCAGGGAGTGAGAGGATTAATAGGATTGTAAATGCGGATCTCCACATTCGGGTGGCTGGACAGGGCATAAAAAAGATCCCGGCCTTCCATCCGGATCAGGCCGGAAAAGCCGTCTACCAGGATTTTTACCTGTACGCCTTCCTCCGCTTTGTGAAGAAGAAGGGCAAGGATATCTCTGGGAGCTTCCCCATCCCGGAAATCAAAGGTTGAGAGAATGATTTCTTCTTCCGCAAGCTGGATCATGCGGATCCGTTCTTCCCAGGCGCTTATGTTGGTTTCAAGAAGCATAACCCGCTCCGGGCCGGGGCTGTTTTGGTAATATTCTGTCTCCCGGATCTGCTGCTTTGCCTCAGGAGAAAGAGGCTGGTAACAAAAAAAGGGAACGCAGGCTCCGATAATCAGATAGAGCAGGAAAAAGACGGGAATCAGTATTTTAAAATGTTTATGAAAAAAGGATTTTACCGTATTCATTTTATCACTCTCCGCCTTTAGTATAGCGGAAGGGGGAGGATTTGTCCAGAGGCGTGGGACTTTGTAGGAAACGTGGCGGAAGCCTTGGGTTTTGGACCGTTTTTAATGTGCAAAATAGAGGCGACGGTTTAGACGGGGCATCTTCTTCCACGCCGCCTTGGCTGTTACTTAAAATTCCGCGAAAAAAGTTGGAAAAAGTATAGACGAAATGACGATTTTGTGAGAAAATAAGGACAGGTATGATGTGAAAAAATAAACAATCCATACTACTGCTTTTCACGAAACTACATATTTGAAAGGAGTTTTAACATGATTTATTCACATGAAGTAGAAAAGATGTGTACAGTAGCACAGGGCGTTAACCATGGCGCCGCTCCGATTCCGGAAGAAGCAAAATGGGTACAGTCTAAGCAGATCGCTGACATCTCCGGTTTAACCCACGGCGTAGGCTGGTGTGCGCCTCAGCAGGGCGCCTGCAAGCTGACCTTAAACGTTAAGGAAGGCATCATCCAGGAAGCGCTGGTAGAGACTTTGGGATGTTCCGGTATGACCCATTCCGCAGCTATGGCAGCAGAGATCCTTCCCGGCAGAACCTTACTGGAAGCACTGAATACTGACTTGGTATGTGATGCAATCAATACCGCTATGAGAGAACTGTTCTTACAGATTGTATACGGCAGAACTCAGAGCGCATTCTCCGAAGACGGTCTGCCCATCGGCGCAGGTCTGGAGGACTTAGGCAAGGGCTTACGTTCTCAGGTAGGCACTATGTACGGAACCTTAAAGAAAGGCCCCCGTTATCTGGAAATGGCAGAAGGATATGTTACTGGTATCGCTCTTGACAAAGACGACCAGATCATCGGCTATCAGTTTGTAAACCTTGGCAAGATGACCGATTTCATCAAGAAGGGCGACGACGCAAACACTGCATACGAGAAGGCAAAAGGCCAGTACGGCCGCGTTGCTGACGCAGTGAAGATTATCGACCCCAGAGTAGAATAAGTATTTCCGGAACCAACAATTGATAGATGAATTAAAGGAGGATCATTGAGTCATGGCATTATTTGAATCTTATGAGAGACGAATTGACAAAATCAATTCCGTATTAAATAGCTACGGTATCGCTTCTCTGGAAGAAGCTGAGAAAATCACAAAAGACGCGGGCCTGGACGTTTATAACCAGGTTAAGGGCATCCAGCCTATCTGCTTCGAGAACGCTTGCTGGGCATACATTGTGGGAGCAGCGATTGCAATCAAAAAAGGCTGCACCAGGGCGGCAGACGCGGCAGCAGCAATCGGCGAGGGCCTGCAGGCATTCTGTATCCCCGGATCCGTTGCCGATCAGCGTAAAGTTGGTTTAGGCCACGGCAATTTAGGCAAGATGCTTCTGGAAGAAGAGACCGACTGCTTCTGCTTCTTAGCAGGACATGAGTCTTTTGCAGCAGCAGAGGGCGCAATCGGTATTGCCGAGAAGGCAAACAAAGTACGCCAGAAACCTCTGCGGGTTATCTTAAATGGTTTAGGAAAGGATGCTGCCCAGATTATCGCAAGAATCAACGGCTTTACCTTTGTTGAAACCCAGTACGATTACTATACCGGCGAGTTAAAGGAAGTAAACCGCATCGCTTACTCTGACGGTGCCCGTTCAAAGGTTAACTGCTACGGTGCAAACGATGTTCGCGAGGGCGTGGCAATCATGTGGAAGGAGAACGTAGACGTTTCCATCACCGGAAACTCCACCAATCCCACCAGATTCCAGCATCCGGTAGCAGGTACCTACAAGAAGGAATGTGTAGAGGCAGGCAAGAAGTACTTCTCCGTAGCATCCGGCGGCGGCACCGGCCGTACCCTGCATCCCGACAACATGGCAGCAGGCCCGGCTTCCTACGGTATGACAGATACCTTAGGCCGTATGCACTCTGACGCTCAGTTTGCCGGTTCTTCTTCCGTTCCGGCTCACGTAGAGATGATGGGTCTTATCGGCGCCGGCAACAACCCCATGGTTGGTATGACGGTAGCAGTAGCGGTTTCCATCGAGGAAGCAGCCAAGGAAGGTAAGTTCTAAGAAATTCAGTAAAATCAAGGGCTATCGTTGACAGAGGATGTCGGCGGTAGCCTTAAATTTTGCCACGTAATAGACAAATATTAAGCATAAAAAAGACCGCTACCCAGAGCAGGAGAGTAGCGGTCTTTTTGGATGAATAGAGGGCATCTGTATTTTACACTACCATTTATTCTTGAATTTATGCGGGGATTATGCTATATTATATATACAAAAGAGGAAACAACCGCCCACAAAGTGGTTGACCTCCGACTAGGTTATAAGCCTACCTTCACCGGCCAAGTGACAAGGTAGGCTTATTTATTTTCGCTTGTTCCTCTTATCGAGAAAGGCAAGCAACGCTATAACAAAACTACCAAAGGCAATTAGCAAAGCCAATATACCTATGAAAATCGAAATGATTTCAAAAGCTGTCATTTGCGCCACCTCCCTTCTTATGTACTCCGGCGAACCGGGCATGAAGTTTAGGGAGGCTACCACCTTGCAACACGATTGTTCCTCTCTGATATTCTACCATATTCTTTCTTTTGTGACAATTCCCCATTAAATTTTGTTAATTGCTTTTAATGCCTGACAACTTTGCCTTCTGTTTTTCGGTCATAGAGATGATATGTTTGCTGGAGTCAGCGGAAATGCAGGGACATATCGGACTGTTTAAAAATCAGGCCGGGTATTGCTTGCGCCAGGCGTATGAAAATGGTAATATAAAAATTGAGAAAGAATTCAGGGAGGTGTTGAAGGGTGTGTTGTTTGACAGCCAAAAAGTTTGATTCTGGGGGAGGTGCGGCGCTGCAGGCGTTCCATGGCCAGAGCCTGGCAAATTTAAAAGAAAAGCTGTTGCAGGCTGCTGGAGATGACAGGATTCAGCTGGTGACTGTCAGCCGCCCATTTGTCTATGAAGAGTATGATCATACCATTTTCTGGAAACAGAGAGGGAGCTTAAGGAGATAGTAAAAAGTATGTAGCAGGTCAGCCTGCCGGGGGGATTCAATGCCTCAGAAGGGCAGATTCCTATATTGCGTTCATGGACACAACATATAAAGGCCCTGAAAAACTATTCTCAAACAGAAATCATACCCTTGTCTGTGAGGGTATGGATACCAATATAATGATAAATTTAGGAGTGAAATATATGGCACCTATTGCACACAATGGAAATGCTCAACAGAAGAACAAACGTATTGGCCGCAAGGTGGGGAATCTGGTTGCGGCGATGCTGGGCGTAAGTATCACTTTGGTTGTAATGCTGTGTGTGCTGATGTTCTATCGGCTCACCATGTCTATGATGCAAAATGAATGTGTAAGCGGCACTAATATTCTGGCCTATGAGCTGGCCCGTGATTCCGGTGATGATGACAAGACGGAACTTTTGGATGAGCTTAAGCAGGAAATGGGGTGTGAGTTTACCATTTTTCATGGAGATGAAAGAGCATACACTACCATTCAGCAGAACGGACAGAGGGCTGTGGGAACCCGCCTCTCCGGCGAGGTTGCTGATGTAGTGCTGAAACAGGGCAAAAGCTATGTGGGGCAGGCCACTATTTTGGGGGAGAAGCACCTTTGCTCATATGTCCCTACATACGATGCGAATGGCCAAATCGACGGTTTGATTTTTGCCGGGATCTCCATGGCTTCCGCCACAACGCAAATTGGACTGACAGTTGGTCTGGCCTGTTTCACAGGCTTTGTGCTTATTATTATTGGGATTTTAATTATTGGAGCCTATCTAAAAAAGACGGTTTCTAATCCGCTTTTCCATCTGACCATGCTGGCACGGACTTTGGAGCAGGGAGATTTAGGGGTGAATCAGAACCAGACCAGGATGATGGAAATTGATTCTGACGATGAAATCGGTATTTTATCTAAAAGCTTTGATAATACTATTAACCGTTTAAAAAATTATATCGGAGAAATATCTAATGTTTTGGAGGCCATTGCCAGCGGTGATCTGACAGCACAGATTACCCAGGAGTATGTTGGTGATTTTGCTTCTATCCGTACATCTTTAAATGATATTCTCCAAAGGCTTAATGCCACAATGGGACAGATCGTCACCAGCGCTGAGCATGTTTCCGGCGGGGCAGAACAGATGTCCACAGCCGCTCAGGCTCTTAGCCAGGGGTCTGTGGAGCAGAACGGCGCTGTGGAGAATTTGGAGGAAACCATCAGTTCTGTTACCGAAAGGGTCAAACAAACTGCAGAAAATGCCCAGCAGGCACGGGAGCAGTTTGGCGGCATGGAATGTCAGCTTACTGAGGGGAATCAAAAGATGCAGGAAATGATAGCCGCTATGGGAGAAATTACCAACAGCTCCAATGAGATTGAAAAAATTATCAAGACAATTGAAGATATCGCTTTCCAGACCAATATTCTTGCGTTAAATGCAGCTGTAGAGGCGGCTCGCGCTGGTACAGCAGGCAAGGGATTTGCTGTGGTTGCAGATGAAGTCCGTAATTTGGCGGCAAAGAGTGCAGAAGCTTCTCAATCTACCTCAGCGCTGATCGGTCATTCTATTGCTACAGTGAATCAGGGAACACAAATTGCGGATGCTACTGCCAAACAACTGGAAAATGTAGTGGCAGGCGTGTATGAAATTGTGGAAAACATCAATGGAATTGCCGCTGATGCAAAAACTCAGGCGGAAGCAGTAGAACAAATTCAGGATCAGATTGAACAAATTACCAGTGTGGTACAGACTAATTCTGCCACCGCTGAGGAGAGCGCAGCTACCAGCCAGGAACTCAGTGCCCAGGCCAGCGTATTGAAGCAATTAGTTAAAACCTTCCGTCTTCGCCAGATGTAACAGAGGATTCAATATTTTATCAGGAGGACTAAATGTTAAGATATCGTAGAGGAGAGCTGCTATATCAAAATCCGCTGAAAAGCCAGGAGGATACAGCCGAATTCGTTATGGAAGGCAATGGAATCGTGGAATTTCCTGAGGGAAAAATGAGACTAAAAACCTTGATGCGGGAAGATATTACAGATGATTCTCAGCAGAAGACCAATATTGTTTTTTGGTGCAATCAGGAATTCCCGTCAGATATTGTAATCGAATTTAACTATTTGCCTGTTTATGAACCCGGGCTTTGCATATTGTTTTTTAGTGCTAAGGGAAGGAATGGGGAAGATTTATTTGCTCCCGGACTTAAAAAGAGAACCGGGGATTATTCCCAGTATTATGACGGGGATATTAACTGTTTCCATCTCTCATATTTTAGAAGAAAGTATGACACAGAAAGACATTTTCATGTATGCAATTTAAGGAAGAGCCATGGCGGGCATATTGTCTGCCAGGCTCCAAACCCCATTCCGGAGACTGGATCCTGTATGAAACCTTATCATATTACATTGGTAAAGTGCGAAAATGAAGTGGCTTTTTATATTGATGAACTTCCTATTTTTTGCTGGCAGGATGACGGAGAGACATTTGGCGGATTGCTGGGCGGAGGCAAGATTGGCTTTCGGCAGATGTCGCCTGGAATTTTTGAGTACTCAGATTTAGAAGTCCACAGAGCCTCTATCTGTAAAGAGTATTTAAATACGCCATGTACTGTAAAATATTAGGAAAAAGTTGATTGCTTCAAAAAAGGAGCCGCCCCTTTGCGGCTTTTTAATCCGGAGACTTTCTATTAGCGTTGTTGGCCAACTCCTGCTAATAGAAAGTCTCTTTTATTTCATTTTGCAACATTCCCGCTATTTGTATGAAAAAACTTATTTATCTTATCGCATATCCCAACAGGCCGGAAAGCTTCCGGCAGGAAGTCATCAGAAGGCTGCTGAGTTCTTTTTCCTCCTGCTCCGTCAGACTGCTGCCGCTGATACTGATGGAACCGATGGGCCGGTTGGAGAAATCCATGATAACGGATCCCACACAAAACACATGATATTCATTTTCTTCCCGGTCAAGGGCATAGCCCCTCTGACGGGTCAATCCGATGTCCTGCAGGAAAAGCTGCAGATCAATCAGCGTATTTTCTGTCAGGGACTGGATATTCATCTTGTCCCACTTCTCGATAATTTCACTATTTGAATAAGTTGACAAAAGAGCCTTTCCCGCGCTGGTACTGTAGAGAGGGGAGCGGTGTCCGACGCTGGTGTATATGGAGAAACTTACCGCCTCCTTACCAATACTTTGAAGGCACAGCAGCTGGTTGTTGTCCTCCACGGAAAACTGTGCGATCCGGCCGGTGCGGTTGTACAGATCCACCAGGGTGGAATTGATAAGGGAAAGTTTATCCAGATTTTGCACTGCGTTTAATCCCACTTCATATGTCTTTAAAGTCAGGGAGTAATCCCCTGTCTTTTCATTTTTTGCCAGATATCCGTTGTGGACAAGGGTGTATATCAGGCGTGAAAGAGAAGCCTTATTCACCTTTATTTCTTTATTTAATTCCGCCAGACTCATACTGTTGACCCGTCCGATTGTTTCTAAAATCTGTAAAGCTCTGTCTACTGCCTGAATGGTTTCCGGCTTTGTCTCTGCCTTTTCTATTTCCTGTGACATCCTACATCCTCCTAATATTTTGGTACGCGCGTTACACTATTTATCACCATTATAGAAGGAAATGAAAAAAATAGCAAGTGGAAACAAAAATATTGAAATATTTTATTTAAAAACTACAAAAAAGTACTTGATATTATAATTAATAGATGATATTATGAAACTATAAAATAAAAAATGAAATAGAATAATAAAAAAATGAAACGAAATAATGGGGAGGTAGAAATGGCAAAAACAAAAGCTACATCAGATGTAAGTCTCTGCAAAGGATGTGGTCTCTGTGTGGGAGCCTGTCCGGTTCAGGCGATAGAACCGCTAAAGGAGATTAACAAAAAAGGGTATGAGATTATCGGTATCAATGAGGAATCCTGTATTGGATGCGGACGCTGTTATACAATCTGTCCGGATTATGTATTTACCATCAGTACTGTAGATTAGGATACTGACTATCCAGCGGAGGAGGAAAGAAGAGATATGGGCGAGAAATTTAAACTTATGAAGGGCAATGAGGCCATTGCGGAGGCGGCTTTGAGAGCAGGATGCCGTTTCTACGCCGGCTATCCGATTACGCCTCAAAGTGAGATTCTGGAATATATGTCGGCTAATATGGCAGACAGAGGCGGAGTTTTTGTTCAGGGTGAAAGTGAGATAGCAAGTATGAGTATGCTTTGGGGAGCTGCTGCCTGCGGCGAGCGCGTCATGACAAGCTCCTCAGGACCAGGATACGATCTGAAGCAGGAGGGGATTTCCTATCTGGCCTCCTACAACCTTCCGGCGGTTCTGGTGGATGTTATGAGATACGGTGTTGGGGATGGCGAGATTACAGAGGGACAGGATTCCTATTGGGAAGCTGTCCGGGGAGGCGGCCATGGAGATTCCAGGCAGATTGTACTTACGCCTGCGTCCGTACAGGAGTGTGCAGATCTTACCTATCTGGCATTTGACCTGGCAGAAAAGTATCGTACTGTGGTGATTATCTTAAGCGATGGCGGTATCAGCCAGATGATCGAAAAAGTAGTTCTGCCGCAAGCCAGGGAGCACGATAAAGATCAATTTGACTGGGCAATCAAGAGCTTCAAGACAAAGGAAGAACCAAAGGTAAAGGTGACAAACCTGGACCGATCCATGGATTACGGGGAGTATGACCGCATGATTCAGGATAAATTCAAAACCATGCATGACAATGAACAGCGCTGGGAGGAATTTATGGTAGAGGACGCGCAGCTGGTTCTGGTAGCTTATGGCATTTCCTCCAGAGTCTGTAAGTCAGCGGTGCGCCGGGCCAGAAGCCAGGGACTTAAATTGGGTTTAATCCGTCCAATCAGTGTGTGGCCTTATCCGGAGAAGGCTTTTCGGAATCTTCCGGCCAGTGTAAAGGCCCTTGTATCTGTTGAGATGAGCCTGTCGGCCCAGATGGGCCAGGATGTGTGTCTGGCAACCAGATTTTCCCACCCTGTATATGCATGCCTGACATCCAAGTACGTGCCTAAGACCCAAGGAATTGTGGATTACTGCAAAAGTGTACTGGATGGAAAAGAAAAGGAACTGGAGGTTTACTAATATGGCTGTGAAACTTACAAAACCGGAAATGATTAATCAGCAGGTAGGCTGGTGCGGCGGCTGCGGTCATGGCATTATCCAGCGCCTGATTGCGGAATGCTGCGAAGAATTGGGCATTGTAGAGAAGACCGTACAGGTGGTGGATATTGCCTGCGCCTATTGGTCCATTGATACGCTGAACTGCGACGGCATTGCAGGGCCTCATGGGCGCTGCGCCGCAGTTGCCACCGGAATTAAAAAGGTACGTCCGGATGCCAATGTATATGTACACGCCGGAGACGGATGCTCTTACGTGATTGGGCTTTCAGAAACCTGTTTCGCTGCCCAGAGGAATGTGCCTATTACCATGATTGTGGTTAATAACGGCATTTTCGGCATGACCGGAGGCCAGATGTGCCTTGCCACTACCCTGGTGGGGGATAAGACTGCCAGCAGCAAGAAGGGAAGAGATGACAGGGTTGCAGGACAGCCATTTGATATGCTGAATATCATCAGCCAGTACCCCATTGCCTATGCTGCCCGCGGGGCCCTTTATGACCCGCAGCATATTAATGAGACAAAAAAGATGATTAAGAAAGGATTTGAGAACCAGAGAGACGAGAAAGGCTTTTCAATTATAGAAGTACTTTCTCCGTGTCCAACCAACTGGAAGATGACGCCGGCTGACTCCATGAGAAAGCTGAAAGAAGAGAACGAGAAGATATTCCCGGTAAAGGTTTATACCGAAACAAAAGATGACAACATTTCCACCAAAATACGATCCAAAGATCCATGACCAGTATCCCGGTCAAACCGTTGCCGAAAAAGATCTGAACCGGATTTACGCCAACTTAAAAAAAGCAAAGGAGAGAGGAATTCTTCTTACTATCGGTTCGGATTCCTTCAATTCACAGATGACACCTTACGGAGAGACTGCCGTGGGGGAACTCCACGCCTTTGTGGAATGTGCCGGCATCAGTGAGATGGATACCATTGTTGCCGCCACTTTAAATGGCGCAAAAGTCCTTAAGGTAGATGATATAACGGGTTCCATTGAAGCGGGGAAAAGTGCGGATATACTGGTGATTGACGGAAATCCTCTTAAGAACATACGGGATCTTACCGTTGCCAATATGGCGGTTATTATGAAAGAAGGGGATTTTGTAAAGAATAATATCCCCTGTCTGCTGAAGGCAATTGCCAGCTAAAAATGCCATTTTGAAAAGTCGATCTGAAAATCCTCATAGATATGGACTTTTACAGAGTCTGAAAAAGAATACTCGAAAATATCTTCACCCTGCAAATCATAAACAATAATACGCTGCTTTTCCGGTTCCACATAGCTGGAAACATCTTCACCAAGAAATACAGCAAAAGGAACCGGATAAACTTCACAGTCTCCCCCGCCGGTCTGGATATAGTTATAAATGGCAGCGTGAAGAGCGCTTAAGATTTGCTGGTGTTTTCTGCCGGGAGGAGCCATGTAGAAAATACTTCCGTCAATCAGCTCAGCTCTGGTTCCTTCCGGCAGATTGTAAATATCCTCTATGGTCAATGCTTTATTCAAACCACTGAGGCAGGCGCCGCCTCATCTCCCTCATATAATCCGAAACCTGCTCCTCACTAAAAGTTTGGTACGGCGGATACAGCCGCATGGGAAACTCCGGTATAAAAGACTTTACATACAATTTGTCATAGGCAGCGTTAATGACCGGGGTTTTACAGGTATCAAACAGGATTTCCTGGGAGAGGGCTACTTCCTGCTCCAACTTTACTATGGTGGGGATATCCTGCCTGATACCTGCTTCATATAATTTCCAGGCAGTTGGAAAATGGGTGACAATACTGGAGAAAAGCATGCTGCACTCTCCATAGAAACAGCCAAGACCATACCCATATTCACTTAATACAAACTGAATGGGAGTTTCCGCCCGGACTACGTTGATAACATCCTCCAGAGAATCATTCATAAACTTGACAGCAGCCAGATTGGGAATCTCACCGGCAAGCCGGATATAGTCTTTTGCTTTCAACAGCTTCTTAGAGCGGCCTCCATTGTTATAATGCATGAAACGGCAGTCTGGAAAACGGTCGCATACGTCGTGGAAGAAGATCCGTACTTCTTCATCAGTCAAAGGCCCCCAGGAAGGGAAGGAAATCTGAAAATCGCGGATACCCAAATTATAAGCAATCTCCAGCCGGTGAATCATTTCCGACATAGACAGGCTTATAACACCTGTAATGGGGACTACATCTGTTCCTTTCAATTCATCTGCAAAAGCAGCTGTGACTTTAGTGAATATTTTTTCATCAATTCCATAGCCTTCTCCGGCTGTACCGAAGGTATAGATGTACTTCAGGCCATTGGTGACAAGTGTCTTTATGCCTTTTCGAAAAAGCGGCTCATCCAGTGTAAAATCTTCATGCCAGGGTAACAGGGCAGCGCCCAGCGCCATTCTTGGGTAACGTTTTTCCATGACTTCCTCCTGTATTATGTAAATATTTAACAGTATTTATTGGCGGCTTCTTTGATTAATCGTTCACATGTATCAACTTGAGGCATATCTTCCGGCATCAGAGGGGTGAGGGGAAGGCGGACAGATCCGATATCAAGTCCTTTTCTTCTCAGAAGTTCCTTGATTACTGCATACATGTTGCCTTTGCAGGCGCACATGGAGTAGATGATCTGATCGATGTCGTACTGGATATTGCGAGCTGTTTCCCAGTCTCCGGCTTCTAAGCAGGCGTCAGCTTTTAAGAATAATTGAGGCATAACCCCGTAAGTGCCGCCAATGGCTCCTTGCGCTCCCATAAGGCGGCCGCTGATAAACTGTTCGTCCGGCCCGTTAAAGATGACACAATCGTCCCCGCCTTCTGATTTAAAAAGCTGAATGTCCTGTACCGGCATGGAGGAATTTTTAACACCGATGACCCGGGGATTCTTCCGCATTTCCCTAAACAAAGAAGGGGTTAAAGCCACACCGGCCAGCTGAGGGATATTATAAATAATAAAATCGGTGTTGGGGGCGGCGCTTGAAATATCATTCCAATATTTGGCAATTCCATACTCCGGAAGACGGAAGTAGATAGGGGGAATAGAAGCAATGGCGTCAACCCCCAATTTTTCCGCGTGGGCTGCCAGCTCCATACTGTCCGCCGTATTGTTGCATGCTACATGGGCAATAACGGTTAACCGGCCTTTGGCCTCGTCCATTACATTTTCCAGAACCAGTTTCCGCTCCTCTTTGCTTTGGTAGATACATTCGCCGGAGGAACCGCATACATAGGTTCCTTTCACTCCGGCATTAATAAAATAGCGGGTCAGTTGGCGGACACGATTGGGGCTTACATTTCCTTCCTCGTCGTAACATGCATAAAATGCAGGGATGACACCATAATACTTTTCTAAATTTCTCATTTTTTCTTCCTTTCTTTGATATTTTTATTACTGGTTTAAAACCTTCTCAAGCCTCTGAAGGGCTTCCATTAACAGGCTGCGCGGGCAGGCATAGTTTAAGCGGACAAAAGACTCCCCTCCCTCAATAAATTCTGTTCCACGGGTGACGGCTACATGAGCCTGGTAAACGCATTTCTCAATAATCTGCTCCGGACTCAGGCCAGAAGGTGAAAAGTCAATCCACAAAAAATAGGTGGCTTCCGGAAGATAGGCGCGAATACCCGGAATATGTTTCTCTATATAGGAAACTGCCAACCGGGCATTTTCCAGTAAATAGTTCTGCAAAGCATCCGCCTACTCCCCTCCTTTTTCATAAGCCCCGATCAACGCGCAAACTCCCAGGGTATTTTTTACCTTCAGGCCGGAGGCCAGAACCGCCCGGTTAAAACGGTTTAAAATTCCCTCGTTCTTTATTATTGCATAAGCAGTGCACAGTCCGGCAATATTAAAGGTTTTTGTAGGCGCATACAGAGCGATTGCAATTTCTTCTGCCTGACTGTTGGCAGAGAAGATGGCAGTAAATGGGTGGGTCAGGGTCATATCGGAGTGAATTTCATCGGAAACAAGATAGACATGATGGCGGTAACATAAGTTTACCAGCTTTGCCAGCTCATCCCTGGCCCAGATTCGCCCGGTGGGATTATGAGGAGAGCAGAACAGGACCATCTTCACATCCTCAGATATAAGCTGCTGTTCAAGGAGATCAAAGTTTAGCTCATACCGATCCTGCCTCTTGTCCATGGGACAGGAGACCAGCTTTCTTTCGTTGTTGATAACCGCATTATAGAAAGCGTGATAGCCCGGAGTGGGAACCAGAATGGAATCTCCTTTTTCCGTCAGCCCCTGAACCGCCATAGCTACTCCGGTGAGCACACTGGAAACAGGGACAATATGGTCCTGTTCAATATCTGCGCCATATCTGTTTTTGTGCCAGTTGATGATGCTGCTCCAATAATTCGCAGGAAACTGCATATAGCCGAAAACAGGGTGTTCCATTCTTTCATTGATAGCGTCTATAACTGCCGGAGGGCATGCAAAATCCATATCAGCCACCCACATGGGGATTATATCGTCTGCCTGAATGTCATAAGGAATGGCATCCCATTTACTGCAATTGCTTCCTAAACGGTTGAGCTTGGTATCAAATGAAATAGGGATCATGTTCATGTTACCGCCTCCAGTCTGATAAAATGTTTGCCTGCATCTTTTTTTTAGAATAACATAAATGACGGATATGTCAATAATTTTTTTCATAAAGTAAAATAAATAAAAAATTTTTTAATTATATTGACATATTGCACTAACTAGTATAGAATAAGCATATGATTTTTGCCTTTTATGAACAAAAAGTGATGAATTCTATTTTGAAAATGACAGGAGGCTATTTAGTGAAAAAGAAAAGCACATACCTCAACAATCCTTATACCGGATACTTTTTCATCCTTCCGCAGTTTTTGTTTTTTGCGGTATTTACGATTTATCCGGTATTTGAGGGATTCCGAATCAGTCTTTATAAGACGACAGCAGTACAGAATACTTTCGTAGGGCTTGAAAATTACAGAACGCTGTTTACAGACCCTGTATTTTTAAGAAGTGTTTTCAATACCTTGTTTCTTGTTGTTGTTGTGACAGTCTGTATGCTATTTTTTGGAATGTTGATTTCGGTGGCGGTTTTTGATAAGAACTCAGGATATATTTCACTCATTCGCGGCTGCTACTATCTGCCGGTTATCGTATCTACGGTGGTTATGAGTATGGTCTGGAAATTTTTGCTGAATCCGGCTAATGGCCTGGTGAACTACTTGCTGAAGAAAGCGGGAGTGGGCGGCGGCAATCTTCTGGGAAATCCGGACACGGTATTGTGGGTCATTGCCTTTGTTACCGTTGTGGCCAGTGTTGGCCAGGCAATTATTATGTATGTGGCCAGTATGGGAGGAATTTCCGGAGATATTCTGGAAGCGGCAAAGGTTGACGGAGCCAGTAAGTTTCAGAGAACTTTCCACATTATTATGCCATTGACCAAACCCACTACCTTATACCTTTCCGTTACAAGTGTTATTTCCATGCTGAAGCTGTTTGTTATTATCCAGCTATTGACCGATGGAGGTCCTAATAATTCTTCCATGACCATGATGTATTATCTCTATCGAAATGCATTCTCCTACGATAAAAAGAATATTGCAGCGGCTGTAGGCGTTATGATGTTTATTCTGGCCGTAATCATGGCGATTCCGCAGTTTCGGTCTATGAGTGGAAACGGAGGGAAAAAGAAATGAAAAAAAAGCTGAAACATATGGAACCCTTTGATTTAATCCTGAACATTCTGGTCTGCCTGGGCGCCGTACTAAATTTGTTCCCGTTTTACTGGCTGATTACCAGCTCCTTTAAAACATCTGCGGGAATCTTTAAAATGCCGCCGGAATGGTTCCCGTCAACATTTCACTATAAAAACTATATTGACCTCTTTGTGGGGCAGCCTGCATTCCGCTGGGCTTTTAACAGTATATGGGTATCTGTGGTTACCACACTGCTGGTGGTGACATGTTCATCCCTTGCGGCATATGCTTTTTCAAAACTTGAATTTAAAGGAAAAAATATCCTGTTCGCCCTTTTTATCGGGGCTCTTATGATACCTAAGGAAATATTCATCGTCCCTCTTTTCCAGATTATTCTTAAGTTTAATTTAAGCGACAGCTACATGGGAATGATTTTGCCTAATGTGGCAACCACCTTTGGAGTATTTCTTTTGAAGGGCTTTTTTGACAGTGTGCCGGATTCCATCAGAGAGTCAGGAAGACTGGATGGAGCAAAAGAGATGACTATTTTTATCAAATTGATTATGCCTATTGTAAAACCGGGAATTGGGGCGTTGTTCATTTTGAATTTTGTAAACGTATGGAATGATTACCTGTGGCAGATGCTTATTGCCCGCAGTAAAGATATGATGACGCTGATGGTGGGAACTGCCAGCATCATGCAGGAGATCAGTCCTAATTATGCATATAAAATGGCCGGAGCTACGGTTGCCAGTTTGCCGATGCTGTTAATCTTTATTTTCTTCCAACGTTATTTTACAAAAGGGATTACCATGGGAGCAGTTAAAGAATAGCCAAGGGCGGAATATTCAGGGACCAATATTGGGACTGGGATATATATATGTTTTACTTATAACAATGAAAAGAAGGAGGAATATCATTATGAAAAAAGCATTATCTATTCTTCTGGCATCGTCTATGATGCTGTCACTTGCCGCCTGCGGCGGAAAAGATACGGTTTCTACCACTGCAGCCTCTGAGGCCGCCCAGCCTGCAGCAGACAGCGGCCAGGGAGAAAGCAAGGCGGAAGAAGGAAAAGCCACCCCTGAAGGAGAACCAATGGAAATCACCATATGGCTGACTCCCAGCTGGAAAGGCGTTTTCAGCGGAGACGAGCCTGGAGCCGACTATGACAGTTTCTTTGTAGAGGCAGGAAAGCGGTACACAGAAAATGTAAATCCAAATGTGACATTTAAGGTAGAAGTAATACCCGGAGACAGCCGTGACGAAAAGTTAAATGTGGCAGAATCCACCAACACGCTGCCGGATATTGTCTATGAGGGCGCATTTACTCTCTCTTCTTATTACCATAAAGGTTCTATTGTTACGATTGATGATATTATTACGGAAGACGACAGGAAAGATATCGCAGCGGGAATATGGGATAACTGCCAGGTAGAAGGCAGTACCTTCATTTTCCCCTTTGCCCATATGCCGGGAACTCTGGTATATAATGCCGACATGTTCAGAGAAGCCGGTTTGGATGACAAAATTGCCGGCCAATATGAGATTGCCACCTGGACTCCTGACGAGCTGAAAGAGATTTTAACGACTCTGAAAGAGAAAAATCCCAATGTTTACCCTATGTCTTTATTTGCCATGAACAATCAGGGCGATACCTGGAATTTAACATGGCTTCGCATGTTTGGAAATAAGTTCTATGGAGATGACGGACACCTTATAGTAAACGAGGAATCCGGTGTGAAGGCTTTGCAGTATCTTCTGGATCTGTACAGCAATGGCCTGACGGTCCCCGGCGCAGAATCCCTTACTTCCAATGACTGTAATGCAATGTTCCAGAATAAGCAGATTGCAGTGAGCTTTACCAACAGCACATTATTTACCAACCTTCAGACAGATATGACCAACGGAACCATTGAACCTTTTGATGCCCGTCTGGCAAATATCCCCGGCGAACCAAGTCCCAACTCCTTTACCTATGTATCAGGCTTTATGGCAATGAATACAGGGAAGGAAGAGCGGATTGCGGCGGCCAAAGACTTCATTGACTACGTGTGTCATGATCCGGAACTGGTTCTGGCTTCCAAAAATACCCTTCCGGTACGTGAATCTGTAACGAAGGCCGTTTCTGACGAACTGTTATTCCTGCCGGCATATACGGAGAATGCGAAATATATTTACAATTTCTCCAACAATATTCCCGGCTACAATGAACTGAGAAACGTTCTGTTCCCTGAACTTCAGGCTGCTTTTACAGGTCAGAAAACGGCCCAGGAGGCGCTGGACAGCTATGTGGAAAAAGGAAATGTGATTATTGATGAAGGACGTAAAAATTCTGTAATTTACAATTAGCTGATAAAATTTATGCCGGATTCTACATCGGATGTCCATCCGATGTAGAATCCGGCATAACAGGGCGAGAAGGCAACTTTCTGAATCGCAAGGCCAGGAATATAGATATATTTTGAGGATTTTGCTTGCATGAATAACGGCTGCAGATTATACTAAATCTGTAGCCGTTTATTATATCTTTATATACCCTCAGTGGACAAGGTCCGAAGGAGTTCTGGATGTCAAAATCCGGCGATTGGGGTTGAAAAGAGTTCTTGCGCTTTTACTAAAGAGGAGGATTGCGGAAAAAAGGAGAGGAGATACCAGATGACGCGTATGGAAATTCCCAATCGAATAACTGAGAAATATAGTAAAATGACAAAGTCAGAGAAAAGAATTGCAGATTATCTGATGCAGAAAAAGTGGGATTTGGAATTAATGTCAATTACAGATTTGGCTGAGCAGTGCAGCGTAGCTGACAGCACAATATTCCGTTTTTGCAAAAAACTTGGATATGGCGGTTATAATGACTTTAAAATTGCCCTGGCCAAGGAGCAGGGACGTGTTCTGGGGAACAGTGCTTCGACAGAAGAGGTTGATACATGCATGAATGTTACCGGCAGGGACAGTGTGCAGACTACCGGGCAGAAGCTTATGGTCCTATATACAGCTGCCTTGGAACAAACGCAGGAATTACTGATCACCGGAAATGTGGAAGAGGCAGCCAGGATTTTTACTCAGGCGGAGCGGGTTTACTGCTTTGGCCAGGGAGGCAGCCAGATTACGGCAATGGAGGCATGGGCGCGTTTTATTACAGTATCCAGACACTTTGAAACGATTCAGGATACGCATATGCAGGTACTGACAGCTTCCATGTGCACAGATAAGGATGCGGTGTGGTTTTTTTCTTACTCAGGTTCCACCAAGGATATGGTGGATATATTAGGGCAGGCAAAGGAACACAAAGCAAAGGTTGTTCTGGTTACACGCTACGCAAAATCCCCGGCCACACAGTATGCGGATGTAGTTCTGCTTTGCGGATCTAACGAAAGCCCGCTGCAGTCAGGAACCATAGTAGCCAAGATATCCCAATTGTTTGTGATTGATATGGTTTACCAGGAATACATCAGAATTTCCCCGGAAATGTGTGAAACTAACCGTGACCTTACCAGTCAGGCCATGGCCAACCGCCTTCTGTAAACGGAAGAAGGATGAGAAAATATTTTTTGATGTATAAAACAAAAAGGAGGAGTCTCGCTATGATCACAGAAAAAAAATATGCCTACACCTATGAGGACTACGAAGAGCAGGGAAAAGATGGCAAAACTATGGTAACGGAGATCCTGTCGGATCCGGATTTTCCGGAGCTTAAAAAAATCATCATCGGATGCTGGGGGTGGGCGGCTGAGGACGGATGCCAGCCTATATTGGATGGTATTGTGGAGAATAGAGAACAATTTTCCGGAATAGAAGAGCTGTTTGTGGGAGATATGGATTTTGAAGAGTGTGAGGTATCCTGGATCATCCAGGGAAATTACAGCCGGTTGTGGGAGGCCATGCCTTACTTAAGAGAGCTGACTATCAAAGGCAGCACAGACCTGACTTTAGGGAATATCAGACATGACAATCTGGAATCCCTGACCATTATCTGCGGCGGACTTCCGGAAAGCGTAATTAAAGAAATCGAAAAGGCCAAACTCCCCAATTTAAAAAAGCTGCTGCTTTACATTGGCAGTGATAATTATGGGTTTGACGGAAACGAGGATACCATAAAAAGTTTGTTGGATCATATGGATTTCCCAAATCTGGAATATCTGGGCATTGCAGACAGCGAGATTCAGGATCAGGTGGCGGAAGTTGTTTTGAAGAATAAAATTATGGGCCAGCTTCACACATTGGATCTGTCCTGCGGAACCCTGACAGACAAGGGCGGAGCGCTGATTTTGGAGACGGTTCCCCAATACCCGAACCTGGAAAAGCTGGATGTGCATTACCATTTTATGACAAAAGACATGGTAAAGAAGCTCCAGGCTCTTCCCGTAGAAGTGGATGCTTCTGACGCCAACCAGCCTGACGAATATGACGGCGAGATTTATTTGTACGCCATGCTGACAGAGTAATGCAGGCGGTTTTACTGGGAAGCCCGGAAACCAAAAGGACTATCTATTTAAAGAAGGCGGCAGAACAGGCGGATCTGCCCCTTCTCTTTTTGGATTGGGAAAATTGGCGGGAGAACAGGCCAAAAGGTCCGGTGTACTTAAAAATCGATCCGCCGAAATGGGAGAGCAGTTTTCTGGGGGAATTGAGAAATCTGACAGAAGCTTACAAGCAGGAGCTGCTGGAGGCAGAAGGAATATGGAAAAGCCAGGGGGCAAAATTTTTAAATACCCCCGGGGCTATTTGCCGCCTGCTGGACAAAAGAGCCTGCAAAGAGACTCTTGTGAAAGCTGGAATTCCGGTAACTCAAATGGTAAACCGGCCGGAGGGAATATCCATAGCCCGGGGAGAGGATCTGATGGAAGCTATGAGGGAAATAAAGGTTTTTCAGGTATTTGTAAAACCTGTCTCCGGATCCGGAGCAGCCGGGATCGGGGCCCTGCGCCTCAGGCCGGGAGGAAACGAGGCCGCCCTGTATACCTGCGCTTATTTGAACAGAGAAGGAAAGCTTTACAATACCAAACGATTACGGTGCAGCCGGGATCCGGAGGAAATTTTGAAAATCTTAGACGCCCTCCTTTCCATGGACTGTGTGGTGGAGCGATGGTACGCCAAAGAAGAATATCAGGGATGCTCTTATGATCTGCGGGCTGTAATCCAGGAAGGGAGGATGGACTTTCTCCTGGCCAGACTGTCCCGGGGCCCTATTACCAATCTCCACTTAAACAATCGCCCACTTAAAATAGAAGAGCTTCGTCTGCCGGATTATGTCCTGGACGATATTTTTCAGTGCTGTAAGCAGGCCATGGGCTGCTTTCCGGGACTTTCCACTGCGGGAATTGACATTTTACTGGAAAAGGGAAAACGGAATCCGCGGATTATTGAGATGAATGGCCAGGGAGATCTGATCTATCAGGATATCTATCATGACAACCGGATTTACCGCCATCAGGCAGAGATTATGAAGAGGGAGCTTTACAAGGAGGTCACAGGTTATGAATGACAACGGATCCAGAAGCGAAGTGCCTGCCGGGCTTTTTTCCGCAAACCAGAAAGGCAGAGAGCCCCGGGTGGATATGAAGCAGGTGGTGGGGAGTCAGGATATTCTTATGATCTGCCTGGATACCCTGCGCTATGATTGCGCCAGGGCGGAGGAAGAGGCAGGAGGGACTCCGGTTTTAAATCAATACGGCCCATGGGAAAAACGTCAGGCCCCGGGAAATTTTACCTACCCCTCTCACCACGCCATATTTGCCGGATTCCTGCCGGCGCCGTATGAGGCTAAAAGCCTGGCGGATCGGGAAATGCTGTTTTTCCCCCGATCCATTGGTATGGGGAGAAAGGAACCAAAAGGCTCCTTTGCATTTGCCGGGGCTACCATTATGGAAGGCCTGGAGCGGGAAGGATATGATACCTGGTGTGTGGGCGGCGTGTCTTTTTTTGATAAAAGATCGGATCTGGGAAAGGTATTTCCCGGGTACTTTAAAAAAAGCTATTGGAATCCCTCCTTTGGCTGCCTGGTAAAGGAGAGCACCAAAAATCAGGTGGATTTTATTATAAGAAAATTGTCTCAGGCAGGGGAAGAGAGGATCTTCCTTTACCTGAATATTGATGCTGTCCATTACCCCAATTATTTTTATCTGGACGGGGAGACAAAGGACAGCCCGGACAGCCACCGGGCAGCTTTGCGGTATGCAGACAGGGAGCTGGGGCGGCTTTTTGAGGCCTGGAAAAAAATACGGGGCGGCGGATTTGTAATCTGCCTGTCTGACCATGGAACCTGTTATGGGGAGGATGGATGCCGGTTCCACGGGATCAGCCATTGGGCAGTGGATACAGTGCCCTATAAGCAATTTTTCCTGTAGCTTTTTGGGCTGTAACAGCCTGATGCTGCCGCTGAGGCAGGGAATGATAAGGAAAGAAGGAAATCATCTGATGAACCGATATACGCAATATATGTACAGCTATCCCCACAAAACCGCTTATGGCCCCCTTTCCGGCATTGCCCTTTCTGATTATAAGAAATACCTGACCGGGCCGGGGCACAGCCTGTATCTTCATGTGCCGTTCTGCCAGAGCAAATGCGGCTACTGCAACCTATTTTCCCTGACAGGGCAGAAGAAGGAGACCATGGATGGATACCTGGATGCTGTAGAACGTCAGATCCGCCAGTATAAGGAAATCCTCTCTGAGACAGGGACTTGCTTTTCGGATCTGACGATTGGAGGCGGCACACCGCTGCTGTTTAGCAGGGAACAGCTAAGGCGGATGTTTGATTTGATCTTTTCCAAATTAGATTTTCAGAAAGAAAGGCAGGTAATCATTGAGACAGCGCCTAACCAGACTACCAGGGAAAAGCTGGAAGTCTTAAAAGAGGCGGGAGTCACCAGAATCAGCATGGGGATCCAGAGCTTTCTCGACTCAGAGCTTGAGACCTTGGGGCGAAAGCACCGGGCAGACCAGGCCAGAAGCGCCCTTTGCCTTTTAAAGGAAATGGATTTTCCCTGTCTGAACCTGGACTTTATCTATGGGATCCCGGGTCAGACAGAAGCTTCTTTTATGGATTCCCTGAAGGAGGCCTTAACCTTTGAGCCGGACGAGCTGTTTTTATATCCCCTGTATGTGCGCCGGGGAGTGGCCATGGAGAAAAGCCTGAGGGAGGGAACGGTGTTAGACGGAGAGCAGGCGTTTTCCCAGTACAGGAGGGCCAGAGAAATACTTTTGTCTGCAGGATTCCGCCAGGATTCCATGCGGCGTTTTGTAAAGGCAGAGAAAAAGCGGGATTATGAAGCCTGCGGCTTTGGAACTTCCCTGGCATTAGGTTGCGGCGGGCGAAGCTATCTGGGAAACCTTCACTTTTGTACCCCCTATGGGGTGACGGTCAGCCAATGCCAGACAGAGTTAAAGAATTATATGGAGACAGAGGACTTTACCCGGATCTGCCATGGAATCTTTTTATCAGAAGAAGAAATGAAGAGAAGGCATCTCATCCGCCATCTGTTTATCCGGCCGGGATTAAGCCTTAAGGACTACAGAGAACATTTTCAGGGAGAAGCTGTGGAAGAATTTTCTCTCTTAAAGGACTGGATAGAGGAAGGGTATCTGGAGCTTGTAAAAGAGGAAAATCCAAAAGGCGATACAGAAGAATTGTTGAGCCTCACAGAGGAGGGAATGGGGCTTTCAGACTTTTTGGGGCCGAAATTGATATCCTGCCAGGTGCAGAAAAAGATGGAGGAGTGGGGAATGGATCATGGAAAAACGGACCGTGCTATACCGGGGGATTTTAAAAAGCTGTAATTACCAGTGCTCCTATTGTCCCCTTTCTAAGCGCCCTGTGTCTGATAGGGAGCTTAGAAAGGATCGCAGCCGGTGGGAAGCCTTTGTCTGCAGCCTGGAGGAGAAACAGAAAGCCCTTCAAATAGGGGCAGTCATGGTTGTGCCTTACGGGGAGGCTCTGATTCATGACTGGTACAGAGAAGGGCTGGCCCGGATTACCCGGATTCCGGGAATAGAGGCGGCAGGAATCCAGACAAATCTAAGTGTTGGGGCAAAGAAGGTGTTAGAGGATTTTACCGGTCAGGGCGGAGAGTTGGAAAAGCTGAGGATTTGGGCTACGTTTCATCCAGAAATGACAAAAATCCAAGAATTTTCTCGGGATGTAAAGGAGATTTCCCAGGCTGGAATTCATATCTGCGCCGGGGCCGTGGGAGCGCCGGAATATCTGGAAGGATTAAAGGAGCTTAAGAAAGCGCTGCCAAAAGAAGTTTATCTGTGGATCAATGCCATGGACGGATTAAAGCGGCCTTACAGCCAGGAGGAAATCCGGCAGTGGGAAGAGATAGATCCTTATTTTTCCCGGGAACTTTTTACGCCTCCCGGAAATAAAGAGGTGTGCAGGGAGCGGCTTTTGGTGGAGGGAGACGGAAGGCTTCGCATATGCAACATCAGCCCGGTTCTTGGCAAAAGCTGGGAGGAGCTTTGCGCTGAGGCAGAAGCCGTTTTGGACAGCGAAGATGGGGTTTCCTTTCCGGAGCCGGTGTGCGCCAGGAAAAGGTGCAGCTGCTATCTGGCCTATGGGGGAAGGAGGGACTTTCTCAATCAGGTATTGTTTGGGCCTTATCCGGTCTTTCGGATACCCCGCAGAATAAAGGCGGCTTTTTTTGACATTGACAATACCCTGATCCCTCAGGGAAAGACAGCGGTTCCACAATCTACGGCAGCCGGCCTGAAAGCTTTAAAGGCTTTGGGATGCCGTCTGTTTTTTGCAACCTCCCTTCCCTGGCGGGAAGCCTTAAGGCGGTGCGCCAATGTCAGGGATTTGTTTGACGGAGGGATCTTTGCAGGCGGGGCCCATTTACAGGTAGTGACAGAAGGGGAAAAGAGGGAATATTTTTATGAGATGGAAGAGGAAATCATTTCCAGACTGAAAAACTGGAAAGGGGGGCAAAATTTTCGGGTTTTGGCCTTCCGGCAGAGAGGAATTCTTTATAAGATAACCCTTTTGCGTCCGCATCAAAACAGCTGGACATGGGAAGAGACAGAGGATTTAGAAAAATATTTAAAAAGTATGGCAGCTTCCGGGGAAAAACCAGCTCGGGCGTTTTCCCAGGGAAACTGCCTGCAGATCGTTTTGTTAGAAGCCAACAAAGAAAATGGGGTAAGGACCATTTGCCAGTGGCTTGGGATCTCAGTAAAAGAAGCGGCGGCGGCAGGGGATTCTCAGGAGGATCTGGAAATGATGAAGCTTACAGGGCTTTATCATGCTCTCCCCAAAACCATTACACCGTTACATCCAGGGAAACCGGAGCAGGGCTTGCGCCAGCCGGGGAAACGGAAGGGCTGACTCCTGCTGCCTGGGAAAGAGAAGCGCCGGTTCCCGCTGCCTGAGAGACCGGCGCGGCGGAACTGGTTAAACCAGGAAGCTCCTGATAATTTCCGGATGTAGTTCCGGGAAGAGGGAAGAGATCTTCCACGCCGGAGGCTCTGTCCGGATGGGTCTTCTCTAATTTCTGAATATCCTTTTTCTCCTCATTGAGATGACGCTTTTTCTTTTTCTTGTAGGACTCCTGAAGCTCATGGGTCTGCCTTTTGGCCCGTTCTACTTTTAAGGCCTGCTGCTGTTTTTCCACCTTTTTTTCCTTCAGGGCCTCTTCCTGCTTTTCATGCTCCTCCTGTTTTTGAGCGGACTGTATGCGGCGCTCCATTGCTTCCTCTGATACCACATGGCGAAGCTTTTTTTCAGCACTTCGTATAATTTTCTTTACGTGAGCAATATAGCTGCTGATTTTTTTATTGTCTGCCCCATCCATACCGGCGGCGGCAAGAAGCTGAGACAGGGTTTGATAACATTTGGAAACCACCATGTGGATATCCGTGCGCCCCCTGGCAGAGGAAAGCATACGGATCAACTCGGAACCATTGTATTCAACAGGCTTTTTGTTATTCTCATTGGCCTTTTTCGATTCCTGATAGTCCATAAACATTTGTAAAGCTCTCTCATCCTCCCAACTAAGCTCCTTCTCTTTGTCTTTTTTTGCAGACTTATAAGACTGAGGATAAACGGAGGCAGTATTCTGCGGTACAGATTGTATTTTACTCATAAAACCCCTCCTTTCAATTGTACCGGCACGCACCGCTGCGCCTGCCATTTCGTCAGAATGCATTCCAGTTGTGAAACTTGCGTTTCACAAGCATTCTTTTCCTTTTACACTGGTATGGCATTTTCTGCCAACATCATTCTATAGTTTATATCGTCAATATTTTTAAAATAGTTAATCTCTTTAAGTTTTTTCATTGGCGATTGGAAAGAAAAATGGTAAAATGAATGGGAATACCCTCAGTGGACAAGGAAATAATGGAAGAATTTAACGCTCTTGGAATTGCTGAGACGCTCCCTATAACTGATCTCTGTCAGTTAAATGGCGCATATGTTAATTTGGAATATGAACTTCCAAATGGAGAAACAATAAAATTGCTTGATGATTCCAAAATATATCCTGGTTGTCAAGTAATCGTTATATTTAAAAAGAGAAAGGCTATGGAAAGGGGATTATAAAAATGATACAGGAAAGAAAAATGTTTTTATACACAGTTATTGATTCGCTTCAGGTCGTTATGGACGGCCTGTGCCGGAATTTTGGGATCCGTCCCAACCGCCGGACAAATCGGATAGAGCTTCAAAACGGCGATATTAAAATGAGTGTGACGATCATGTGCACGGACATGGGAGAGAAGGCCCAGAACTTGATTAAAGAACAGGCAGGAGAATTGTGGCGGAGATTTTATCAGGTGGAGACGGAGCATACGGACGTAAAAATTAACCTGCTGCACCAAATCAGACAGACCAAAGGAATTTTGTCTATTGAATACTGTTTTCAGGATGAAGGGGCAGAAGAAAAGGAAAATACCGTTTACCAGACATTCTTCCCTATGCTAAACTGGCTTCAGGCAGTCATGTGGATTCCGGGGGAAGAGGGAAGAGAGGCAGGAGTCTACAGCGCAGGTGAGCAAGGGGAAAAGGAGCTTCTTCTGTCCCTTGAAGGAAGCAGCCAGGTTGGGGAATTTATGCCCTATCCGGGACGCGGGGGCGCGCCGTCAGAAAATATTAATCAAGGCCAGATTAAGAGAAGAAACAAAAGCCGGGAGATCCTTAAGGAGAGAGGAATTTATGTGCCTGCCCACTACCCATTTTTAGAATCCGGGCTGCAGCTTCAGGCGAGAAGCCCGGAGGAGATAGCGGAAAGGGCGTCGGCTCTTCTGACAGTGGCCCTTTACTCCGAATGTCTGCTTTCGGAGAACCAGACTCCGGATCAGGCCATGGAGTTTGTAAAGGGGATAATAGAGGATATGGGGGAAGGGATTTTTTCACCCAGGGAGTGGGAATATCTCCACAATGTGGATTCTACAGAGGAAGAACGGATCGGATTTTCCTGGCAGTATGAGAACCTTTATGTAATGGAGTGGGCCTTGGGCCTGACTTTTGACTTGGGATTTCCTACCCATACCTGTGATGTTTCCAAGGCAGTCAGCCTGTTAAAGGACTGCCACAGTATCCAGGACATTTTAGACCTTTCTCATCCCAAAAGCAAAAAGGAGCTAATGGATGCCTGTGACCTGATTTTCTGTCTGGACTGGGCCTGTGTGGACGCCAGGATTAACCGCCTTCCCATGCCTGGAAAACTGGACGGGGGAGTGGTGATGGAGCGCCATAAATCCTTAAACTGGCTGACAGGAGCCCAGGATGGGGCGGCTTGGGATCAGGTGAAAACCCATACTTGAGGAAAGGGATTATGAGAAAATATAAGGTATTTGTAATTCTGCCAGTATGCATTGTAATGCTTTCAGGATGCGGAAAGAGAGACAGCGGCTCCATAAAAGCAGAGTCCCAGACTCAGGCTGCAGGATCTCAGATTCAGGAACCGGAAGCCGTGAAAACTGAGCCCGGTGAAGCTGGATCTGGCAAACCGGCGTTTGAGGAATCCGGAATCCAGGAATCCAAACCAGAAGAACCGGCAACTGTCGAAATTGACTGGTCCGGGTACTTTGACGGATTTACGGGAACTGCAGTACTGTATGACACCGGAAAAAAGGAGTACCGCATTTATAACCCTGAGCTGGCAGATGAACGCCACTCTCCCTGCTCCACATTTAAGATCATCTCCGGCCTTACAGGATTGGAAAATGGCATAGTGATACCGGACAACTCCACCCGAATCTGGAGCAAGGAGAGATTTTGGAATGAAGACTGGAACCGGGACATTGACTTTCCGGAAGCATTCCGGGTTTCCTGTGTGTGGTATTTCAGACAGCTGATAGACGATATCGGAAAAGAAGCCGTGGCAGAAGAATTAGAACGGCTGGAATACGGAAATCAGGATATTTCAGACTGGGAAGGACGGCTTAATACCAACAATAATAACCGGGCATTAACCGGATTTTGGATAGAATCTTCCCTGAAAATTTCTCCCATAGAGCAGGTTCAGGTAATGGGACGGATTTTTGGGGCAAATAGCCTTTACAGTCCCGGGACAGTAAAACAGCTAAAAAAGGTTATGGAAGTAACGGATTATGAAACGGACATTCCGGTTTACGGAAAGACTGGCATGGGAAAGGCCGGAGGAAAGACCGTTGACGCATGGTTTACAGGATTTGCACAGACAGAAGAAGGGCCGGTTTATTTCTGCGTCCGATTAGGGGAATCTGAGGGGGAAGAGCCAACCAGCGGGAAAGCAAAGGAGATTGCTGTCCGGATTCTTTCGGATGAGTATTAAAATGCAAGGAGTTTAGACTATGGGAAAAGATACATGAGATAAAAAAGCGGTTGGAGAAAAAGGCGGCTGCCAAAGCAAAAGCCAGAGAGAAACGCCTTTAATCCCGCTCGGTAGTGTAAAATAGTTTGTGTCTTTGGAAAAAAATGGCTCCTTTTTACTGTGAAACCTATCCCCCAGGTAGAAAAAAAGCGCAGACTCCCCC
>CAJTOL010000021.1 GCA_910577645.1 uncultured Lachnospiraceae bacterium | reverse complement strand
CGCATCTGTCTTTCTCCCCGGGACTGCTTTCATATGCTGCGCGTTCACAACTATGGCGTTAAGTCCGGTGGATTCCAAAATGTTATATAAAGGTTTCCAATAGGATGCCGTGCTTTCCATAGCTATCATCTGGCAGCCGCCTTTATGCAGCCAGTCCGCAAGTTCGAGAAGTTCTTTCGTTGTTGCGCCAAACTCACGAAGTTCCTGTTCTCTGCCATGAATAAAACAGGCAACCATAAGCTTTTTATGCACATCAATACCACAGCAATTGTCGTAAACTTTCTTCATCCTGACCACTTCCTTAGAATAAAATTTACGGCCTGGTTCTCTGTCTTTTAATATTTTACTGTACGTCCTTCTGCCGACGACCGGCTGGACAGGTGGTGGTACAAATGAGAGAACCTAAGATCAGTTTGGTAAACGGGCTATGGGCCCAAATAAAGATCGATCTTTACCGTCAGTATAAGTATACAGCCAGCAGCTATACGATATCAATACCTCATCTTAGTCAAAAGGTTTCATTTATGGTGGGGCCAAGCAAGGCGAGGCATGGAAGTTTGGTAAGAATTTAAGCAACTCTGCTCTTGCCTCTTGCTCTGTCAACTGTAAGCCATTCTCTCGGTTCCTTTATCGCTATCTTTTATCAAAACCATTCCGCAACTTTGGCACTGTCCAGCGGGATGACCTAACAAATAATCTACCGATACATTAAAAGTTTCAGCGATAAGTTTCAATGTATCAGTATTTGGTATAGTTTCTCCATTTTCCCAACGGGAAACAGCTTGTCTTGTAATCAATAATTTTTCTGCAAATTCATCTTGCGATAGACTTAGACTTTTTCGCAATTCTAAAATCGTGTCTTTTGTTTCCATTGATACATCCCTCCTATCTCTCCTATAATTTTACCACTGAATACAAAGATACACAAGCAACTCGCTGTTGCCCTATTTTACAGTCCATGTCAAAAGCGAATTTATAGGGAGTGCACAAATGGCAAGCAGGGCAACTGTAGCCACAGTTGCTATTTTTGTACTAACATAATAAATTGATTTTTTGAAAAACTCTCAATTGTAACAAGGCATTGTAGTTCCCTATGAAAAAAGATTAAATCCTACGGATTGCGTACAATAGCGGCTCCGTCTTGTTTATGTAATGTCGTGCGAAATACGCATAATTTATACGCAAAACTGTTGACGCACGTATAAATTATACGTATAATACATAATATAAGGAGGACACAACATGACAGTTCGGGAAATACTAAAGGTACTTCGCAAAGATGGATGGTACACCACCAATCAGGAAGGCTCCCACATAAACCTAAAGCACCCAACAAAGCCCGGAAAAGTCACAGTACCAAACCACAACGGAGACTTGAAACCGGGAACACTAAACAGCATTTACAAACAGGCGGGGCTGAAATAGCCCTACTGCCTGCAGTTATCATAGAAAGGAGCGTAATTTATGCAGAATTTAACTTATCTTGCAGTTTTTGAACCATCAACAGACGGCTCATATAGTATCTACTTCCCTGATTTACCCGGATGTATCAGTGTTGGGAATAATCTGGAAGAAGCTGCACGCATGGCAGCAGAAGCCGCAAGCCTCCATGTTTACAGTATGGAATGTGACAATGAGGAAATTCCCACTCCATCCGTGAACCTCTCCAAAGAAGATACAGAGGGAAATGTTGTAATGCCCGTTACAATCCACCCTGACTTATTCCGCATCAAAAAGGATAATGAGCGCATCAAAACAAACACCACTCTCCCGGCATGGCTGAAAAGGATTGCAGAAGAACAAAAGGTAAACTATTCCCGACTTTTGGAAGCTGCCCTGATTGATTATCTGCAAATACCCATGTCCGGCAGACAATAAGCCCTTGCCCTGCTGCCCCACGCCATATATCAGATACCGGGCAGCAGGCGCACACTTCCAAACCTTTCTCACGTTTGGATATACTGCTAAATTCAGATTTTTCCAAAACATTATATTTCCGACAAAATCTGAATTACTGGCAGAAATAAATATCCAAAGTTCAGAAAGAACCCCAATTAAGGCATTGAGTGCTTTTCCTGCTCTAAAATCCTATCGATCCAATACATTACTTCTGAAGAATAAGTTGTGCCAGCCTTTTTAAGTCCGCTAACTTCATCATTTAGTTCCTTAAGAATATATTCCTCGCCAGCCCATTGTAAGCGATCATAGACATCATCAAGGGCGGCAGCGGTTTTACTTTCCATAAAAGCTTTTATAAATGACGGACAATCCAATCCGGTTATTAGAGCAAGTTCAAATTAACTTGTAAAAGTGTATAATCGGTAGTAAAATAAAATTATATATAAAATAAAACCAGAGACTTTATTTCATTTTGCGACACCCCACCCGGAAAGGACGTGTTATTATGGCATTAGCTCAGGAAAAAACCTATACCATTGCAGATATTTATGCTTTGCCTGACGGGGAACGGGCCGAACTGATTGACGGCCAAATCTACAGCATGGCGCCACCCAGCCGAAAACATCAGGATATTGCCGGTGAGCTTTTTGGAACCATCAGAGAATATATTAAATCAAATAATGGTTCCTGCCGGCCTTACATCGCTCCATTCGCTGTTTTTCTCGCTGAAAATGATAAAAATTATGTGGAACCGGATATCAGCGTAATATGCGATCCCCATAAACTTCACGATAACGGCTGTATTGGAGCTCCTGACTGGATCATTGAAATTGTATCTTCCAGCAGCCGCTCCATGGATTATTACAAAAAACTGTTCAAATACCGGACAGCCGGTGTCCGTGAGTATTGGATAGTGGATCACGAAAGAAACCTTGTCACTGTTTATGATTTCCAAAACAGCAGCGCCGCAAATTATACCTTTACCGATGATATTCCAGTAAATATTTATCCGGGATTTTCCATCAATCTGTCTAAACTGGATATTTAAACGTTCAGGACGATATTTATGGATTGACTTCCCTTCTTTTCTTACATCAGAATAACCAAATTAACCGGATTTTCTCTGGATAAAGGGGTTATATCCACCCGAAGCGCCTGAAACCCCGGAACCAGGTGAAAGATCCGTTCTGTTTTATAAGGGAGTTCCATTTTTCCCCGGGTTTTAAAATAGACAGGGCTGCCGTTTTTCATTATTTTTATAATAGAGTATCCGGCACTTTCATCAAAAGTCAGCTCCTCTTCCTGATGGCTGATAATGGGACATATCAGCTTTCCTAGGGGAAAAGCCCCGTTTATTTCCACCTGGTTTTTAAGAAACCTGTATTCCAGGCAATAAGGCAGCTCCATACCGGCAGGCGGGTTGTGGGAAATGTCTTTTAATTGACCTTGTACCTTAAGAGAAATTTCCCGGGAATCATTTTTTAAAAGACTTTCCGCTTTTGCCTCATCCTCATAGATGCTGCTGTAGAGAACCCCGTTTATTTCCGCCTCAATCCGAAGCGCCAGGCACTGGTGGCGCACTTTGTATGGAATCTGCATATT
Source organism: uncultured Lachnospiraceae bacterium (assembly GCA_910577645.1). GTDB lineage: Bacteria > Bacillota > Clostridia > Lachnospirales > Lachnospiraceae > UMGS1370. The sequence goes on along the minus strand of CAJTOL010000021.1, from coordinate 50,872 downwards.
GTTGGGTTCTTTTCGCGTATATTCTCCCATCCCTGCACAAAACAGAGGGCCTGCGTCTTTATGGTGAAGGAGAGAAAGGGTTCCTCCCCCCACATGGCCGCCGGGCATGTATTCCCAGTCATAACAGGTTACGGTAGCAGACACAGAAGGCGCAGATATCTGCCAGGAGGCAATTTCCGGATACCATCGGGAGTTAAAACAGGGATTTTCTTTTCGCTTATCTGTTAAAAAAGGCCCTGTATTTTTTGCCAGCTCCCGATCCAAAATCCCGGCCAGAACTTTGGCATGGGTAAAGGTATGATGTACACAGGACGGCTGCCCGGCGAACCTGTAGTGAGGCCCTCCGGACAGTAATCCATCCTGGGTACACGCTTTTAAAAGCTCTAAGTTTTTCCATACAGCCCCTTCTATTTCCAGCTGCTTTTGGCCTCTTTTTAATCTCTTTGCAGCCAGCAAATATCCCAGGCCAATTCCGTCGCAGGTCCGGCTCCCCCAGTAACTCCATTTATAGTTTCTTGTGCCAAAGCTGTTGTTGATCCCTCCATCCGCCAAAATAAAATCCAGGTGCGCCAAAAGGCTTTTTTCTGCCAGATCCCAGACCTGGTTATCTTTGCTTTCCCAGGCATACAAACTGAGAGACGGTAAAGTTTCTTCTATATTATATCCGATGTCCACAGGCCTGCAGCCCTGTCTGCTCTTTTGGAACCGAGAGCCTCCTTCCCCAAATACCAGCCCGTTTTCCGTAAGAACAGAACCAGCCAGCCTTGCCAGTTCTCCAGCCTTTTTCTTATAGTGCCCGTTCCCCAGAATCTCTCCGCACTGATAGAGGGCAAGGGCATTGGAAATGGGATAATTAATATTATTTTCCATAAGAATATGGGTATTGTATAAAAATTCTGCCGCCCTTTCCAGCCGCCTTGTCCAGGATGTCTTGGTCTCCTGGTCTAATAAAGAGCTGCCAAACCGCAGGCAGTCGGAAAGCTGGATTGTATAAAATACGGTAATCCCTGTCCACTGGGAATCAATATCATTAAGCAAAGAGCCGTCTTCCAAAGACACCGTGTGCTCTGCCCAGGAAAACAGCGCTTTTGCCCCTTCTATCCACTCCTCTCTCCTTTTCTGCCAGCCTGGCCTTGCCTGGTATTCTTCTTCCTTTGCCATTCTGAGAAATGGATACATGGCTTCCACACATCTCCCATGGATTTTCCCGCAGGCCGGACACAAGATAGCGCCCTCCAGGCGGGGATGGCTGCTTCCTTTCACCTGAAGCTTCATAAGACTGCGGCACCACTCTCCCAGCAATGTTTTACAGAACCGTTCCATTTTCCGGCCCCCTTTCTTTACCAATACGGATTCCAGTCTTTATACAGCCTGGTTAAACCTTCTACATAATAGTAATCTCCCCAAAGGTTACATTCGTCAATTCCGTGATCAATACAGTCATTATAAGGCGTTTTCCTGCCGTATACCCCGTGAAGAAGCTGACCGTCAGAGATGGCAGAGCTTTTCACCCCGCATTTTTCGTATAAAGCCTTCATCAACCGCCTCGCCGCCTGACAGTAAAAGTCTGCTTTTTCCTCTGGAAGATATTTTGCCATTTCCAGCATACCGCAGGCCGCTACAGCGGCGGCAGAGGAATCTCTGGGTTCTTCACTTCCATCTGTAAAAATAAAATCCCAGTAAGGAATCAAATCCTCCGGAAGATGTTCCAGAAAGTACCCGGTTACTTTCTCAAAAAGCCGGATATACTCTTCCTGCTTTGTATACCGGTAGCTTAAGGCAATCCCGTAAATCCCCCAGGCCTGTCCCCTGGACCAGGTAGAATCGGCGGAATATCCCTGGTGGGTTACTCCTCTTTTTGGAGCGCCGGTTTTGGGATCAAAGAAAAAGGTGTGGTAGGTAGAATAATCCGGCCGGATTAACACCTTTAAGGCAGTCGTGATGTGAGCCCGGGCCCTTTGTGCATACTTGAAATCTCCGGTTTCTTCACTGGCCCAATAAAGCAGGGGAAGATTTAAAAGGCAGTCAATAATTAAACGGTAATTTCCCGCCTCGTTTAATTTTCCCCAGGCCTGCAAAAACTGTCCTTTTTCGTGAAACCGTTCCAGCAGCATGTCCGCTGCCATGAGAGCGGTGTCTTTTGCCCTTTCATCCCCGGTAATTTTATAAGCAGCGACACAGGACGGGCTGTACAAAAATCCCAGGTCATGGGTATCTGTCCCGATCCGGTTCCTTGCCCGCTGACGAAAGCTTTCGGTATGAGCCATGGCTGCCTCTAAAAACTTCTTATCTTTTGTATACTCATAAGCCAGCCACAATTCCCCTGTCCAGAATCCATTGGTCCATTGATTATTGGGAGCTTCTGTATAAAATTGATTGGTGCTGAAAATGTGCTTAAATCCATTGCCAAACCTGGACAGGGCAAAACCGGTCTGGATGCTTGCCGCCTCCAGGGCCTGCTTTACTTCTTCATCATTCATTGGTTCATATTTTTTAAATTCCCGGATTGTCATAAAAACTCCTTTCAATGTGACTTATTATTCTGGTAGTGCCTGGCGTTACATCAAAAGCCACCGCAGGAATTACCGTATTTTTGTACAAGATGTTAGTGTTGGGATCTGCTGAAATCACCATCGGGTACAGGGTGCTTCTTTCCGGGGTAATTTCTTTTATCACAACTTTGCAAAGGTGGCTGTGATTTTTTGCTTCTGCTTCCTTGCTTCCCAGAAAAGTTTCATATCCTGTCAGGTACTTTGCCACAGCAAATCCGCACTCATAAGCCTTACAGGAAATGGCGCTGGTAATCTCATGTTCCCTTACATGGCCAAAACCGGTTGGGCGAATCCTTGTGGTTACTGTGATTCCTTTCACAGGGCTCCATTGAGAAACCACGTAATCCGCCCCGATCTCGTAAGAAATGCTTCTGGTGCGGACATAAACCTTATGCTCCCCTTCCACTGCAAAAGCCAGCATACTATCGGGAGCCGCCTCTTCCAGATTTTCGCCGGAATGAGATACCGAAAATCCAAACTCTGTGGAGTACGCAAATTTTCCGTACTTTTCCACAAAATGTCCCAGCGGGTTTTTGATATAAATAGCCGGCGTATAGCCGCAGGTCTCTTTTCCACAATGCTGTATCAATATGTCTGCATAGCTCATGGAACGGAGGAAATCCAGTTTGGGAAGAGGCAATTCCTCTTCCCTCCAGTATGGATGATCGCTGCTTAACGCCAGAATTAAAAACACTTTAAAGCACCAATAAGGGCTTCCCGGGGCATTGTATTTTTCTGCCATAGAAAGATTGGCATAGGCATATCCGATACTGAGAACCCCGTCTCCCTGAAAAATTTCCTTAGACAGCCAGTATCGCAGATTCCGGTTAATGATTCCTTTTATCTGGCCTGGATTAACCCCTGCTTCATCATCGGAAGAACCTGCTGCGCCGGAAAACAGGGCTGCCGCCCAAAAGGCAGCCTGGGCAAACCGGTAAGTCAAAGATCTCCCGTAAGGCAATGCCCTGCCCTGCTCATCAAACCAGTATACAAAATCTGCCTGGAATTTCCCTGCCCGCCTTTTCAGCCGGGCACATCGATTTTTATCGTCTTCGTTTCCGTAAACCCCGTAGATCTGGCTGTAAAATTCCATAGCAAAGGCGCTGTAATAGTCCTTCCGGTTGGAGATACCGTCCACATACCAGCCATGGCCCAGATAACAGGATTCCATATATTCCAGATCGGATTTTAAAAGAGCCGGCGAATAGGGACATCTTAATGTTTTAAGGGCCAGATTTACCAAAATCCGAAAATAGTACCAGTTGCATTTGGACAGGGTATGATGATTAATCTGGTACAGCCAGGCGGCGATATTTTCCTTCTCTCTCTGGCTGAAAGGCTCCCACAGGATATGGGGCGCCATCAACAGTCCAAGGGAAATCGGCCCCATTTCCACAAAACGCTGATCGAAATCTTCACATTCGCCCCAATATTCCGGATTTTTCGGATCGGTTCCGGCCAAAAGGCCTTTCTGATATTTTTTCTCCCAAAACTCATCCCGGCCTCCTCCGGCCCAAAAAGGAGCCAATCCCCATAAAGGCCTTGCAAATGCTTCCATTGCAATGATGTTTTCCGGGTAAGATGCGCCTGACCCGTACAAATAAATCCCGGCGCCCTGGAAAGTGAATTTTTCTTTTAAAGGCTCCAAAAGCTGAAGCAGCAGTTTTTGATAATCTTCTTTGGTATTTAACCTGCTCATACTCTGCCTCCATAAGCCTTACGGAACCGTTCCGGCGAAAACGCCGGAAAATCCAGATGATCTCCCGTAATGATCATATGATGAGCCAGATCTGCCGCCATCTCCCTGGCCAGACTATCATACTCCTGCCGGAACATCAGATTGCACGTCTCCTGCCCGTCCTGCTCTAAATCATAAAGCTCATAATAAACTTCATCTTTAAAGATATCCACAATCAATTTGTAATTCCTTCGTACAACACAGCGCTGGAAATTGGATAAGCTTCCATTGCCGTCATATTGAATAAAGGCCTGTCCTTCTTTGCCATCCCGTTTTCCCGAAATCATCGGCATTAAGGATTTTCCATCCATAATATGCCCTGGCTTAAGATCCAGATACTCGCACAGTGTAGGCATCAAATCTACATGGCTGACAGTATCTTTGATTACCTTTCCTGCCATTCCCTGATTTTCCTTTTTGGGGAATTTCATATAAAGGGGAACCCTGGATGCCTCTTCATACATACACATTTTCTGAAACAGGCCGTGGGAGCCCAGCATTTCTCCGTGATCGCTGGTAAAAATAATCAAGCTTTCCTCATAGATTCCCTGTGCCTTTAATTCCTTTATTATCCGGCCAACACAGTTATCCAGCATGGCGACCAGGCCTAAATATACTCTCCAGGCTTCCTTCCAGTGGGCTCGATTGTAGCAGGCCCCTACTGCTCCAGGCAGATTATACATCTGAAGAGGCGACTGGTTGGAGTAGTAAACTCCCACATTTTCCGGCAAATCAAAATCCTTATCCGCTACCAGACTGTACCAGGGCTCCGGGATCTGGAAAGGCGGATGGGGGGCTAAAAACATGGCGTTTAACAAAAGCGGCTTATCCGGATCCCTCTCCTGAATCCCTTCTACTGCCTTTTCGGCAAAATAATAATCAAAATAAAACTCTTCCCCCGGCTCATACCGTCCGGTGTTGGCATTGGAATAATTTGCCACGTGAGTTGTTTTCCCATTCATCAGCTCCGGCACCCGCATCCGGAAGGAGGGCCCCCCTGGCAGAGGGATTTTCGCTTCCTTTAGGTATTCTTTATAACTATGCTCTGTGGAAAGCCACCGGGTTTTGGAATCTTTTCTGCTTTCCAAATTTCCGCCCTCTGTAAACAGATGCTGCTTTCCGCTGTGAATACTGTCCCATTCTTCCTCCATCAGCTCATAAAGATTGGTAATTCCTGATTTTACATAGCCAAACCTGGCGTCCTCCGGTTCCCAGGGATTAATCAGGGAGCCATTGCGGTTGGGATAAGTGCCGGTAAATACTACGCCTCTGGCCGGTACGCATAAAGGGCAGCCGCAATATGCCCGGTCAAACCGAACTCCCTCCCCGGCGATGGAGTCAATATTGGGAGTAAAGCCTTTTCCAAGTACATCTGCCCGAAGCTGATCCGCCATAATCATAATCACATGAGGTTTCATCCTTTCAATCTCTCCTTATTCTGCATTGTACCGGTCGTAAGCAGTCTTATAAATTTCAATATAGCGATCTACATTCATATCCTTCAGTTTCTTCTGGAACTTATCCCATTCTTCTTCAACTCCGCCTTCCACAATCCACCCGGCATATTTCTGGGCAACATAGGAGTCAATATCCGTCTGAAGAACGCCGATTTCCTCAATCTCATCCTCGGTGAAAAATACGTTTGGGTACATATCTTCTGCCGGAACATTGTACTGAGAGTAAAACTTATCCAGCTCCTTCCGCTCCGTCAGGTTTGCATTTAAATTCAGCTTGTCGATAATAGGCTGCATTACCGCGAAAGTGCCGTCATTGCCAGGACCAAAATCATGGATTACCGTATCCAGAGTGGTTCCTTCCGGCAATTCCATCTGCTGATACCTTCCGTCGGGGGTAATCTCCAGAGCGTGTCCAAGAAGGCCCTGGCAGATTTCCAGAGAAGTTTCCATATCGTAGGACTCATCAATCCAGCGCATCAGCACCTCTGGATGTTCCGCCTGATTTGTAATGGCAAAGGAACCTTTGGAGATAATCTTGGCGTCAACGGTACGCCAAATCTGTTCCCCGTTGGTATTTTTTAAAGGAGCCATAGCCACATAATCATCCTTATTCGCTGCTGCAGTGGCATTTCCGCTCCATCCCAGGAATATTCCTACAATTTTGCCCGGATCCTGAATCTTTGCCACATATACATTCTTGTCATGGGTAAACACTTCTTTATCAATAAGTCCTTTGGAATACAGATCGTGGAACCAGGAAACCGCCTGTTTGTAAGGTTCTGTAGTGGGGGTATAAACAACCTCACCATCATTTACTACAAAGTGATAAATATCATCCAACTGGCCAAAAGTCCCGAATAAGGACTGGATCCCCTGCTGACGGTTATAGGGATCGCTGGAGCTCATACGGAAGCTGAAAGGAATCTCATCGTTGGGATCCCCGTTGCCGTTAGCGTCCTGATCCTTAAAGGCCTGGAGTACAGCTTCAAACTCTTCTGGAGTAGCCGGCACCTCTAATCCCAGATTGTCCAGCCAGGTTTTATTGATAAACAGCTTGTCATGAGTCGTGGGGCTTAGTTCATTGATAGTAGGAAGAGCATAAATATTGCCGTCCGGAGCTGTAATCTGTCTGCGGTACTGGGGATTTTCATCCAGAATCGCTTTTAGATTGGGGGCATACTCATCAATCAGATCATTTAAGGGAATCAACATCCCCTGGGAGGCATACTTCATAATATCTACCTCTGTTAAAATGCCCTGTCCATAAAATGCATCTGGCAGTGCATTGCTGGCAAAGAGAAGGCTCTTTTTCTCATTCCAGCCGTCGTCAGAGGACATGTTCCAATTTATAATTACATTGGTTTCCTTCTCCAGTTCCTGAAAAAATTCCAGTTCCTTAAAGTTCTTGTTTTTCTGAGTGCTGGCTGCAATCTCATAAGTAATGGGCTGGTTCACAATAGGCAGGCCTTCTTTGTTCACTTCAAAAGCGGTTGGTTCCTCTCCTGCTGCCGCGGTCTGGGTGCTCCTGGTTTCACTCTCTGCTTTTGGCACACAGGCAGTCAGCCCGCTTACTGCCATTGCTGCGGTTAATAATACTGCGGTTGTCCTCTTTTTCATTGTAGCTTCCTCCTAATATAATTTTTCAGCCCTTTACAGAGCCTACCATAACTCCCTTTTCAAAATGCTTTTGAAGGAAGGGATAAATTACCAGTACCGGCAATGTGGAAACAATAATGACGCCGTACTTAATTAATTCCGCCGCCTTTTGCTGCTCAATAATGCTGTCCACATCTCCCAGGCCTGATGCCTGGTTCTGCAGCAGGATATTTCTCAGAGTGAGCTGCAGGGGATACAGCCCTTCGTCTCTTAAGTAAATCAGACCGTTCATAAACTCATTCCAGTGAGCCACGCCATAATAAAGAACCAGTACCACAATAATGGTTTTGGACAGAGGCAGGACAATTCTGGCAAAGAATTTAATATGACTGCAGCCGTCAATTGCCGCGGCCTCGTATAATTCCTCCGGAATATTGCTTTTAATAAAGTTAATGGCAATAATCAGGTTAAATACATTGATTGCCGGAAGCAGTACCATAACCCATGGAGTGTTGTAAAGGTTTAAATCATTTATCCACAAATATGTAGGAATCAGCCCTCCCTGAAAATACATGGTAAACATCACAAATATCATCAAGGGCGTTTTTGCAAAAAATTTTTTTCTGCTCAGCGGATATGCCAGCATCATTGTCAAAACAATATTAATTCCCGTTCCTGCTACCGTATAGAAAATTGTATTGCTGTAGGATCTCCAGATCTTCATGTTTTCAAAAATTTTCTCATATCCGGTGGTATTAAATCCTACCGGCCAAAACCCTACCCGGCCATTATTAATTGCCACCGGATCCGAAAATGAAGCAATGATAATGAAATACAGGGGATATAGTACACAAAGTGCAATCAAACCCAAAAGCCCATAATTTACAATATCAAACATCTTATCCCCAAAGCCCTGGGTTCGAAAGCTTCTATGTAATTGACGTTTCTTTCCTTTCATATTCTCCCCCTTACCACAGGCTGTTGTCCGTCAATTTCTTGGAAACATGGTTTACGGTTACTAAAAGAATAATATTTACCAGGTTGTTAAACAGGTTGATGGCTGCTGAATAACTGTATTGAGCGTCAATCATGCCTACCTTGTAGATATAGGTAGATATGATCTCACTGGCTGCCAGGTTCTGGGCATTTTGCATTAAATATGCTTTCTGGAATCCCAGGCTCATTACCTTACCCATTTCCAAAATCAGCATCATTACAATTGTGGGCAAAATCCCTGGCAGGTCAATATGACGGATTCTCTGCCACTTATTGGCTCCATCCACCTGGGCCGCCTCGTAGAGATCCGGGCTGATTCCGGAAAGAGCCGCAATGTAGATAATTGCGCTCCACCCTGCATTCTGCCAGATTCCGGAAATCACAAAGGTGATTTTAAAATATTTTGCATCCCCTAAAAAGAAAACAGGCTCTCCTCCCAGCATCTGAATTACATTGTTGATAATTCCGTTTCTGGGAGATAAGAAAATGTACAACATTCCGGTCAATACTACAATGGAAATAAAATGTGGACAATAGGCAACGGATTGTACAAATTTCCGGAATTTTTGATTCTTTGCCTGATTCAGCATAATTGCCAAAAGAATGGGAACGGGGAATCCCAGTAAAATCTGTAAAAAACTGAGTCCCAGGGTATTTTTAATCAGCGGCCAAAACTGTGACGATGAAAAAAATCTTTCAAAATGTTTAAAGCCAACCCATTTACTTCCCCAAATACCATCCACTGCCCGGAAATCCTTAAATGCAATCTGTACCCCATACATTGGAATGTAATGGAAGATTACAAAATACCCGATTGGGATCATGCACAGCAATAATAACTGCCAATCCCTCTCCAGGGCTTTCCAGGCTTTTGCTCCTTTCCCCATAATAAATACCTCCTAGCGCCTTTGCTTTATGCCCACAGTATAGCTCCGGAAAAGGAGCTATTTCAATTCACAATATTTTCCTGGTTTCTGTCCTTGTAAAAGCATTTTTTGCACTGTCAAATATTACGGCCGGGAAACTTGCCAATTTTTGTCGCTATGCAGAATTTGCACTATATTTTATGAGGCTTTCCAAACATTTTTATGCAAAACCACAATTTACACCTTTTGCTCTGCTGGTTTCCTCCTTGAATTCTGTCCCTCCTTCCCCTATAATCTAGGTATAAAAATTGTTAAAAATAAGGGGTTCTGTCTTGATGAGAAAATTTTTGAAAAAATTTCGTTTAGGCGATCAATATCTTCGCTACCTGTTTTCCTATATGACGGTTCTTTTGATTCCGCTTGTGATCCTTACATTTTTTTATTCTTCCCGTTTTATGAAAAAGTTCTATGATGAAATTTTTGAAACAGTAGACCTGGAATTGGTTCAGCTTGGAACACAGATAGAAAATCAATGGAATTCCATGCAGAGTATTGTCAACCAGCTTGCTTTGACCGGTACAATTAATCAGGCTTCCAGTGCCCAAACTCCTCTTAATCTGTCTCCGGTGATCACTTATTTGTCAGGCTTTTGTTCCGCCAACCCTTTTATCACAGACATTGCCCTTATTTTAGACGGGCAGGACTATGTTTCTACCAGCCAGACTACCTGCCAAAAGGATTACTATTTTCAGCATATTTTACAGTTTCCTGACAAAAGCGGCCCGGCGTTTCAAGACCAGCTCCTTTTATACAATACTCCTGTGTGCCTTCCCAGCCAGAAGATCTTGAATTTAGGCCTTAACAGCAACGTAGAAGATATGCTTCTATTTGTATTTCCGGTGTTTACAGATTACCAAAAACGGGAAGGCGCCATTCTATTTTTTGTAAAGGATTCTTCCATACAGGATTTCTGGAGCCAAAAGCTTCAAAACTATCAGGCTCAGACTTATATTTTGGATCAGCATGGAACGGTTATTGTGGATTCTCAGGTAAATTCCAATGCCATGGCAGACGACGGCCAGGATTATATTATCCGCTCTTATGTGTCCCCTTCCAACCACTGGTCCTATCAGGCTTACCTACCGGACAAGCAGGCCACCTTTTCCCAGGTTTCCGCCATAATGGGGGAATTTCTCCTGGCTATTATTATAATCCTGCTGATATCCAGTTTTACCATCTATGTACTGCAAAAAGTAAATTATGCGCCGGTACGCCGCCTTTGGGACAAGGCAAAGAGGTTGTCCCCGGAAGGAAGCTCTAAAAATGAGCTTGTGGATATCTCCAATGCCCTGGATTTTTTATCAAACCAAAATGATACCTTATCCACCCGTCTGGCAGGAAGCCTGACTGCCGTAAAAAACCAGCGGCTTTACCGGTTGTTTTCCGGTAATTATGGTTCCAGAGAGGATTTTAATTTAGATTGCCAAGAATTAGATCTTTCTCTTCCAAACCCTTATTTTGCTGTAATCATTTTAATGTTTCACCAGCAGACAGGGGATCTGGATGTCCTTTCCCAGGAAATAAAGGCATTTTTTAAAGACTCCTGCACCTATTATTATCTTCACAATTTCCATTCCAATCAGATTGTGCTTTTGACCAATATTACCAGCCCTTCTATCTCCTTAGAGCGGGCTTTTGAAAAGCTCCAGGGATTTTTGCAAAAAAAATACAACTACACTACCACTGTGGGTATCGGCTGCATCACAGACAGCACAGAGCACATTGCACAATCCTATATGGAAGCTTCCAGCGCTTTGGATTATCGGTTTGTAAAGGGAAACGGAACCGTAATCCGTTTTCAGGAAGCAGGGACTTTTCAAACCCCCATTTTATATCCCCATCAGGATTTTGAAGCCTTAAAAAACTCCCTTTTGATTCATAATGAGCAGGCCATTCACTCTTCCATTCAGAATATTATCTGCTTTATGGAGCAAAATCAAATGCCTCTTTATTTAGCCAGAAACATATGCTTTGATCTGATTCATATGGTGAATGAGCACTGCCAGGTACAAAAGGATTCGTCTTCCGTCTCTCCTATCCGGCTTTCCGGTATGGAAACTGCACAGGAAATTATCCAAATGCTTCGCCAGTGGAGTGAGAAATTACATGATTTTACTGCCGGGAGTTCGAAAAAGGCGGCTATTGACGATGTGATTTCTTATCTAAATGCCAATTGCCAGAGATGCGACTTTTCTGCTTATGAGGCAGCTTTGCAGTTTCATATGACCTTGCCTGCTTTCAGTAAATTTTTTAAAGACAGTACAGGCCAAAATGTAATGGATTACACCATTTATCTGAGGATTCAGAAAGCAAAGGAGCTTTTAAGCTCTACCGATCTCCCTCTAAAAGATATCAGTGAGCAGGTAGGCTATTACAATGTTTCCAGCTTTACCAGAAGGTTTAAATTAAATCAGGGAATTACTCCAAGTGAATACAGAAAAGCATCTTCTAAAAGATTGTAATCGCTTTTTGTGTATTGTATAATAAAGGTATGGATAATCATTGGAAAAGAGGGGAATTATGCCATTCGCACAAAAAAAACTTTACACAGAAGCAGACTATTACAACCTGCCGGAGGATGTCCGGGCAGAATTGATTGACGGCCGCTTGATCTATAACCAGGCGGCGCCTTCCAGAATTCACCAGACCATACTTGGCGAATTGCACACTATTATAAATAATTATATCAAATTAAAGAGAGGAAACTGCCGGGTTTATCCCGCCCCATTCGCTGTCAGGCTAAGGAAGGATCGGAAAACCATTGTGGAGCCGGATATCAGTGTAATATGCGATAGTAACAAACTTACTGACATGGGATGTACCGGTGCTCCGGACTGGATTATTGAAATCGTCTCACCGGGCAATTCCAGCCATGATTATATTACCAAATTGAATCTATATGCTGACGCCAGGGTGCGTGAATATTGGATTGTAGACCCGGACAAGCACAGTATTTTTGTGTACTACCTGGAGCAGAAGAATTTTAAAGCAGAAGCACACACATTCCAGGATAAAATCAAAGTTAATATTTACGAGGATCTATATATAGATTTTGCAGAACTTGACCTGTACTAAAGAATATTTTGCCGCGGTATAATGATATTTTGTGATGTAAAAACTGCATTTGGAGGAGACTATGCATATTCTGATCATTGGAAACGGGTTTGATATCGCACATGGCTTACCAACCCGGTACAGCGATTTCATTACGAATGTTCAAAACAATTCAGAATTTTCCAAATATGTATTAAGAAATGAAAATTCACAAACGCTATTTAACCGGGTCAGGCAATCAAAAATTTTTGAATATATGTGCTCCAAGCTATGCAATAATAATGATTGGATTGATTTTGAAAATGAACTTATGGAAATTGTGGACAGTGTCTGCGATATGCCTTCCCTGTTTAAAAGATATACATACAGGGAAAATAAATCCGTAGTATCAAAACTATTATTGGATTCCGATAAGATACATGAGAGCTCCCCTTTTATTTATCGTATCCTTATGGGAATCGGGCCATTGAAACGATATTGGTCTAATTGGGAGCTTTTGGAGTTGGAACAAGACATTCACAGACAGATCCAGGACTTTATTGATTTATTTAAAGAATACATATTATGGATTACTCAATATAAATTAGATGCAGTCAGCAGTATAAAGATGTTTCAGGATATGGAAATTGACTGTTTATTATCCTTTAACTATACGACAACCTTTGTGAAGCTGTACAACAAAAATCAAAATCTTATTCCGAAAAACATCTGTTATGTACATGGAAAAATTGATGAGCAAACCAATACCGGAATTGTTATGGGCATAGGCAGCGATTTTTATGATGAATCAAAACATGAAAAGTATGTGGATTTCTTTAAATTCTTTCAGTGCTATCAATACGCAACAAGCAATGACTATCTCAACTGGATAAAAAAATACGAGTCCTGGGATTTTGACAGCGCAGAAGGCGAGGAGACAGACAATTTAACGGATTGCACGGTCAGCATATACGGCCATTCTCTGGATCCCACTGACCGAAATATCCTGAAGCCCTTTTTTGATATGGATCCAGTTACAATACATATCTATTATTTAAATAAAGACTCCAAAACCCAATTGGAACATAATATTTTAAAGATTCTCGGCAAAGATTTGTTTACCAAGTATATGACAGGAACAAAATCCAAGATTCAATTTAAACAAATTATCCATTAAGAAAAAATCAAAAAGCCGGACATATGCCGACTGACGGCTCCGGCTTTTTGATTTTTTCAATTTTGCCTTAATTCATAAACCCTTTCACTGCCTTGCTGATCCGTTTGTACACCAGCACGGTAACCAGGGAGTTGACTCCGCATTTGATTAAGTTAAAGGGCACAATCCCAAACAGGGCCAATGTAAGAGTATTTTTCATCAGCGGGTTTACGGCCCCGCACATAGAAACAATCTGCTCCATGGTCATTCCCATCAGGTTTACATAGAAGGGAAAGATGATAAGCAGGTTGGTCGCCACCGCCACCAGGGCACAGGTAATACTCCCGATTAACATTCCTGCTTCTCCTGCCTTTTTCGATTTATGATGACGGTAAATCCAGGCTGCTGGAAGGACATAGGCACAGCTTACCAAAAAGTTGCTGGCTTCCCCGGTAAACATGGTGTTGGTTCCCATAAGGGCCAGCTTCACTAAAAGCTTTACCAGGATAATCATGATTGCCGCCCCCGGCCCTAATACAAAGCCGCCTATAATTTCTACCAGGCCGGAAAAATCAAAATCCATAAAGGGCGGCATAAAAGGAATGGGGAATTTAAACAGCATCAGGACTCCCGACAAAGCCCCCATCAGACCTATAACCACCAGTTTCTTCACATTTGTTCCGTTTTTCATGTTTCTCACCTTTCCGCTTCGGGTAAGGCGCTTCTAAAAAGAATGCCTGGGTTCATAAAATAAGCCCAGGCATTCTTTTTAGAAAACGTCTTTTCTCATCCGGACTATACCGTCGGCGCCGGAATTCCACCGGCTCAGCCGTCTGCAAGACGGGTCATGGACTATCACCATCGGTAGGGACTTACACCCTGCCACAAAGACTTTTAATATTTATTTTTACCAACTGTATTATACTACCTGGGATTCCTCTTGTAAAGCATTTTCAATCAGCTCCTCTACGCTGTCAAAAATCCTCCGGGCAGCCTCTTTTACCTGGGCACAGCCGCTTTTGATGGTAAATCCGCCCAAATCCCGTATCATATCCACATCGTTTCCTCCGTCTCCAACTACCAGGATCCTCTGTTCTTCCTTTCCGGCAATCTTTACGTACTTGCGGATTCCCAAACTTTTGCTCATTCCTCCCGCCACTACATCCACATTACACTGATTAAAATAGGCGGAAAAAGCTTCTCCTAAAAGGCAGTTAATTTCCTGACAGCAGGTTCGGGCATCCTGGTCGTTAAAAAATCCCAAACTAAACTGCCAGATGGGATTCAGCTCCTCTATCTTTTCCATAGAAATAAAGGGAACATCCAATTTTCTGGAAAAAAAAGTAATTTCCTGATCCATACGGGCGATAAAAGTCCCTTGTGCGGATAATGCAAAGACTCTTGGAGCCGCCTTTACGGAGGGAAGTTCCCAAAAATCCTTTTGTTTATCCTGGTTCATGGGAGTATGATCTAACAGAGTCCCGTCCGGCCTGTAAATAGCGGCACCGTTGTTGCAGATGAGAAAATCCAAAGGCAGGCTGTACTCTTTTACTGCCATCATAGCCATCTCATAAGATCGTCCGGTAACCAGGCCAAACTCATGGCCTGAAGCCCTCCACTTTTTAACAGCCTCCAAATTTTTTAAGGTCTGTTCCTCGTCTACGTGAAAAGTCCCGTCATAGTCGCTTGCAAGTATCATTTTTTCCTCCTGTATCATAGCGTTTTTTGCAAAAATGTGTTATGATTGTCCATGTAATTCTTATTACAGAGTATCCGGCAAAACGCGCTGACGATGCATTTTGCCGGATTCATGCTTACATGGAGGTTCTGTTATGTGTTTATCTAAAAAAATCTGTTCCTTTGTCCATAACCTGCTGTTGTTTGCAGGTGTGATAATTCTGTTTATTGCCATTTTGTGCACTCAGCTTATAACCGTTATGGGGCTGGGCGCTATGGGAATGGCGCTGATTGCCCTGGCCTACGGATTTACCGCCTTGTTCTGGCGCTGTCCTGACTGTAAAAGGCGCCTGCCCTGGAAAGAAGGAAACAGACAGGTTTCCTCCTGCCCCCACTGCGGCAGGAAGTTAAGCTGACAGGGATGTTAATCGTTATACGTGCCCTTTCCCTTTACCAGTTTGGGCCGGTATCCCCCTTCGTTTAATGCCTGGATAATATTCTGCTTATGCTCGGTGCCGAAGGCTTCCATGGTAATCCGAAGCTCCACGGCAGCGTTCCGGTTGATGCTTACAAACTGGTTGTGCTCCAGCTTGATAACATTGGCCTGCTCTGCTGCCAGCAGATTGGACACCTTGGCAAGCTCTCCCGGCTTATCCGGAAGAAGCACGGAGGCAGTAAATACCCGGTCTCTTAAAATCAGGCCGTGCTGAACAATGGACGCCATGGTAATCACATCCATGTTGCCGCCGCTTAAGATGGAAACTATCTTTTTCTTTTCCACATTTAAATGCTTTAAGGCCGCCACCGTCAAAAGGCCGGAATTCTCCACAATCATTTTATGATTTTCTACCATATCCAAAAAGGCGACTATCAGCTCGCTGTCTTCAATGGTAATAATCTCGTCCACATTCTCCTGAATATAGGGAAACAGCAAATCCCCGGGCATTTTCACGGCAGTACCGTCTGCAATGGTGTCTACAGAGGGAAGGTTTACAATATGCCCCGCCTCTAAGGAATCCTTCATACAGGCGGCTCCGGCAGGCTCTACGCCGATTACCTTAATCTTGGGATTCAGCATTTTAGCCAGAACGCTGACCCCGGTACAGAGGCCGCCGCCGCCAATGGGAGCCAGAATATAATCTACTGTTGGAAGCTCCTTGATAATCTCCATGGCAATGGTTCCCTGGCCTGTGGCCACCTCCAGGTCATTGAACGGGTGGACAAAGGTGCTGCCTGTTTCTTCCGCCAGCTTGTAGGCGTAAGCACAGGATTCGTCAAACACATTGCCTTCCAAAACAACCTCTGCTCCATAGCTCTTGGTATGGTTAATCTTAATGAGAGGCGTGGTGGTGGGCATTACAATGGTTGCTTTAATGCCTGCCAGCTTAGCGGCATAGGCTACGCCCTGAGCATGGTTTCCTGCGGAAGCCGTAATTAAGCCCCTGGCCTTTTCCTCTTCCGACAAAGTGCTGATTTTGTAAAAGGCTCCTCTTACCTTATAAGCGCCGGTATACTGCATATTCTCCGGTTTCAGGTACACTTTATTGCCGGTCTGTGCGGAAAAATACTCGCTGTATACCAGCTTGGTTTCCTGAGTGACCCGGCTCACAAGCTCTGACGCTTCTTCAAATGCTTCTAATGTCAATTTTTCCATGATGTTTTCTTCCCTTCTTCTGTCTTATCTGATTCCTCTTCTGGTTCTTCTGTTACGTTTCCTGATTTTCCGACACATTAAACAGGGCGTTTACAAAATCGCCTGCATTAAATTTCTGCAGATCGTCTATGTGCTCGCCTACCCCTACATATTTTACCGGAAGGCCCAGCTCAGACTGAATCGCCACAGCGATTCCGCCTTTGGCAGTTCCGTCAAGCTTTGTAAGGATAATGCCGGTAATCTGGGCTACCTCCATAAACTGGCGCGCCTGAGACATTGCATTCTGGCCGGTAGTGCCGTCCAATACCACCAGAGTCTCCCGGTAGGCGTCCGGGTACTCCTTATCAATAATCCGGTTAATCTTCTTAAGCTCTTCCATCAGGTTCTTTTTATTGTGGAGCCGCCCTGCGGTATCGCAGATCAGCACGTCTGCATGGCGGGATTTAGCGGCTGCCACTGCGTCATAAATCACTGCAGCCGGATCGGATCCTTCTTTTTGAGCAATAATTTCCACTCCTGCCCGGTTGGACCATTCCGTAAGCTGCTCAATGGCCGCTGCCCGGAAGGTATCGGCAGCCGCCAGGATTACCTTTTTCCCGGAATCCTTTAGCTGGCCTGCCAGTTTTCCCACAGAGGTGGTCTTTCCCACTCCGTTTACGCCGATAATCAGCACCACGGACTTACGGTTCTCAAACTCATAGGCATTTTCTCCCAGATCCATCTGCTCTTTAATGCTGTCAATTAACAGAGCCTTGCACTGGGCCGGTTCCTTAATGTGCTGCTCCTTTACCTTCCGGCGCAGATCCTCTACAATTGCCATGGTGGTCTGGATACCCAAATCCCCCATAATCAGGGTTTCCTCTATTTCCTCATAGAAATCATCGTCAATGGCGGAAAATCCGCTGAAAATCGAGTCAATGCCAGACACGATATTATCTCTGGTTTTGGTAAGGCCTTCTACCAGACGGCCAAAAAATCCTTTTCCCATTACGCTCCTCCTACTTATCCAAATCTGCTTCGATTAGGTTGACAGAAACCAGGGTGGAAACCCCCTTTTCCTGCATGGTGATTCCGTAAAGCCGGTCGGCGGAAACCATAGTGCCGCGGCGGTGGGTAATAACGATAAACTGGGTATTGGCTGTAAGCTTGTGGAGGTATCCGGCAAACCGATCCACGTTGGAATCATCCAGAGCCGCCTCAATCTCATCTAAAAGGCAGAATGGGGACGGCTTTAAATTCTGGATTGCAAACAAAAGAGCAATGGCTGTAAGGGCCTTCTCCCCGCCGGAAAGCTGCATCATATTCTGAAGCTTCTTTCCCGGAGGCTGGGAGATAATCTGAATCCCTGCCTCTAAAATATCTTCATCTTCCATAAGCTCTAAGGTTCCCCGGCCGCCGCCAAACAATTCCTTAAATACCTTGTCAAATTCCCGGCGGATCTGGGCAAAGCGCTCCTCAAACTGCCGCCTCATACCGGTATCCAGCTCTTCAATAATCTGAAGCAGGGTTTCCTCCGCCTTAATCAGATCCCCGTGCTGGGTGTTTAAAAATTCATATCTTTCCGATATCTCTTTATAATCCTCAATGGCATTGACATTAACATTTCCCAGTCCCTTTATGTCAGCCTTTATGGTTTCAATCTGCTTTTTCATTTCCGGCACAGAAGTAAGCTCCGGGTCCCGCAGGGACTCTGCGGTAGTATAGGTCAGCTCATATTCGTTCCACATGTAAGCCACATGAGATTCCATCCGTTCATCCAGCTTTTCTCTGTGGCTCTGGATACGGAACAAATCTTTGTCCAGGCTGGAAACCTGCTCTGACAAAGATTCCCGCTTTTCAAAAAAGCCTTTCTGACGTCTGGAGGTTTCTTCCTTTTCCCGGGTAAGAGCAGAAATTTCCTCCTGAAGAGTTTCCATCCTGGCTTTGCTCTCTTCTATCTGAGCCTCAATCCCGGCAATTTCCGCTTCTCTTGCCTGGATGGCAAGGCCGCTTCCCTGGCTGCCTTTTGTAAGGCCTTCCAGCTCTTCTTTCCCTTTCCGGATCTCTTCATGTACCCGGCGGATATTTTCATTCAGGAAATCTTCCTTCTGCTTAAGTCCTGCGGTTTCCATCTGCACCGCAGACAGCTCCTTTGCAAGGATCTCCCTCTCCTTTTTTCCGGCCTCTAAAACTGCGGTGAGGCTCTCGATTTCCTCCTGGTTTTTCTGCCCTCTGTCTTTTAGAGCATCGGTCTCAGCCTTTAACTGAAGCCGGTTTTCCGTAATTTCCCGGCTCTGCTCCTCCAGCTGCCTGTGCTCCGTTACCATATCCGAAGCAGACTCGGCAATTTCCGCCTTTTTTTCTTCCAGCTGGCTGATGCCAAGGCGCACCGTATTCTGCTCCAGATAAAGGGCCTGCTTCTCCTGACGCTGTTTTTCCATCTCCTCATTAAAGCCGGCTAAAAGCCCTTCCTGAAGAACCAGGTTTTCATTGGTTCTGTCTACCTGGAACAGCGCCTTTTTGCAGGCTTCCTCCAGCTCTTCAATCTCCCTCTTTCTTCCCAGAAGGTTGCTGGTATTTTTAAAAGCGCCTCCGGTCATAGAACCTCCGGCGTTTAAAAGTTCTCCCTCCAGGGTTACAATCCTCAGGGAGTACTGGTATTTCCTTGCCAGGGCAATGGCGTTGTCTATGGAATCCACCACTATCACCCGGCCCAGCAGGTACTTTAGCAGCCCTTCATATTCTTTATCTGCATGTACCAGTTTATTGGCAAGGCCCAGAACCCCCGGCTCTTTCAGAGCGTTTTCCTGAGTAAAGGAAGTGCGGTTTCCAATGCTTGTAAGAGGCAGGAATGTAGCCCGGCCAAATTTATTTTTCTTTAAGTATTCAATAAGGCGTTTGGCCGTTTCCTCCGAGTCCGTAACAATGTTCTGAATACTGCCCCCCAGGGCCGTCTCTATGGCCGCCTCATATTTTTTATCTACCGTAATCAGATCCGCCACAACCCCCCGGACGCCGTGAATCCGATCTCTGGCCTCCATCACCCGGCGGATGCTCTGGCCGTATCCCTCATAACGTTCCGCCAGATTCCGGAGGGATTCCAGCTTGGTGTTGTTTCTGTGGTAGGCCTGCTGGCAGTCGTTTAAGGCTTTATTAAGCCGCTTCACTTCCACGGACGCCTTAGATGCCTTTTCTTCTGTCTCTGTCTCCCGAATCAGCAGGCTGCGGATGGCTTCGTCGATTTCTTCCAGCCGCTTCTGCTCTGCGGCAATCTGCAGATCCTGGACGGACTCATCGCTTTTCGACTTTAAAAGCTTCTGGCTTACCTCTGCCCGGCGGGTATTGATCTGCTCAAGCATAGCCTCATAGCGCTGATCTCTGGCATTTACGCTGGCCTTTTCATTTAAGGTATCAATAACCGCCTGTTTAAGGGCCTCAATCTGATCCTGGGTATCTAAGATGGCGGTATCCTGCTCCATCAGGGAGGCCTCCGCCTCCTTCTGCCGGTTGATTACCTCAGAAATATAGGAGGAGGATGCCTTTTTCTCTCTCTCATAGTCCTGAATCTGGTTCTGCCGCTGGGCATTCTCCGCCTCTATCGCCTCCATACGGTGGCGGATATGCTCTTCATTCATCCGTTCCGTATTGATTTGCTCCTTTAAGACGTTAATTTGTCCTTCCAGGCTTCCCTTCTCAACCGTTCTCTGGGATTCCTCCCCTCGGCTTGCAGTAATTTTCTCCTCCAGCAAAGTAAGGGCCGTTTCCAGGGCGTCATATTCCTGACGAATCGCCTCGGATTCCCTTTTTACCCGTTCCAGATCCTGAAATACAATCTCCTCATTCTTTTTTGCATCGTCCATCTGATCCTTTAAGACGCCGGTTTCCGAGAGAAAGAGGTTTACATCCAAATGCTTTAGATTTTCCTTCAGGCGCAGGTATTCTCTGGCAGCCTGGGCCTGTTTCTCCAAAGGGCCTACCTGTTTTTCCAGCTCAGACAAAATATCGCTTACTCGGACCAGATTCTGCCGCTCATCTTCCAGCTTTTTCTGGGCAATGGCCTTGCGCCGCTTAAACTTTACAATCCCTGCTGCCTCATCAAAAAGCTCCCTGCGTTCTTCCGGCTTTCCGCTTAAGATCTTATCTATCTGACCCTGGCCGATAATGGAATAGCCTTCTTTTCCGATACCCGTGTCATAAAACAGCTCATTTATATCCTTTAAGCGGCAGGGACTGCCGTTTATCCGGTACTCGCTTTCACCGGAGCGGTAAAGCCTTCTTGACACGGTAACCTGATCATAGTCAATGGCAAGCTGATGATCCCCATTGTCCAGTGTAATGGCTACATAGGCAAAGCCCTGAGGCTTTCGCATCTCCGTACCTGCAAAGATCACATCCTGCATGGATGCCCCCCGAAGCTGCTTTACCCTCTGTTCTCCCAAAACCCATCGGACTGCATCCGCTACATTGCTCTTTCCGGATCCGTTGGGGCCTACAATGCCGGTAATGCCGTTGTGAAACTCAAAAACAATTTTGTTGGCAAAGGATTTAAACCCCTGAATTTCAATACTTTTTAAATACATATGTCACCTGCCTGGCCAGAAGTTTCCGGATTTTCCCGAAGGGCCAAAATCGCCCGATAAGCCGCCTCCTGCTCCGCCGACTTTTTCGACCTTCCTTCCCCCCTGCCAATTTCTCTGTTTCCTATCATGGCCCTTACCTCAAACAGCTTATTGTGATCCGGGCCTTCCTCTTTTAAAATCTCATAAGAGAGGACTTCTTCCCCCATGCTCTGGATTTTCTCCTGCAGGATAGTCTTGCTATCATAAAAGAGCTGTTTATTCTCCATATCGTTCATCACAAAACGATGAACAAACTCTTTTGCATTAGCAAGACCACCATCCAGGTAAATAGCGCCGATAACCGCCTCAAAGGCATCGGAAACCACAGACTCCCGCATCCTTCCTCCGGTTGCCTCCTCCCCTTTTCCCAAAAGCAGATAATCCCCCAAAGAAATTTCTCTGGCACAGTAAGCCAAAGCCGGCTCACAGACCATTCTTGCCCGGGTTTTGGTCAGATCTCCCTCCGGCATCTGGGGAAAATGGTCAAACAAAAATTCGCTGGATAAAAGCTCTAACACCGCATCCCCCAAAAATTCCAGCCTTTCATTACAGGCCATTTTATCCATCCGGTGCTCATTGGCATAAGAACTGTGAGTTAATGCCTGGGTCAGAAGCCTCCGGTTGCCAAACCGGTATCCAATGGACTTTTCCAATCCTTCTTGTGTTCTTTTCATCTGGTCCTCCTGTTACAGATCATCAAAAAGAGGCCGTGCCACCCCGGGACAGCCTCTCTCTAAAGTTCCACTTTTCAATTTAATGCATTTTTAATCTGCTCCACAGCATCGCCTACAGAAACGATATTTTCAGCGGCATCATCCGGAATTTTAATATCAAATTCTTCTTCAATCCCCATAATAATCTGGAAAATGTCCAGAGAATCTGCACCTAAATCATCCACAAAGGTGGAGGTCATGGTTACCTCCTCCGGTTCAATGTTTAATACCTCCGCAATAATATTCTGCAGTTTTTCGAATTCCATCTTACATCCTCCTAATTTTGTTCCTGAGTCTCTATGGAAAGACTCTCTTTAATTTTTTCATTGATACCCTGTTCCTTAAAGGTAACACATTGAATAATAGAATTGCAGACCTCATTGGCCTTGGAATTACCGTGGGTCTTTACCACCAGACCCTTTAAGCCCAGCAGCGGCGCGCCTCCGTACTGGCTGGCATCAAAGGACTTTAAAGTTTCCTTTAAAGCCGGTTTCACAAGGAGAGCCCCTATCTTGCTCTTTAAGCTGGTCATCATGCCGGCTTTTACCTTACTGATAAGAGTAGCTCCCACTCCTTCGTAAAGCTTTAGGATAACATTTCCTACAAAAGCCTCACAGACAATAACATCTGCGCCTCCGTGAGGGATCTCCCGAGCCTCGATGCTGCCGGTAAAATTAATATCCGTGCAGGCTTTTAAAAGAGGAAAGGTTTCCTTTACCAAAGCATTTCCTTTCTCTTCCTCTGCACCGATATTGACAATGGCCACCCTGGGATTTTTTACACCCATAACATGCTCCATATAGATAGAACCCATACGTGCAAATTGAACCAGGTGAGACGGTCTTGCGTCTACATTGGCTCCGCAGTCAATCAACAGGGACACTCCTTTTTCCGTAGGAATCAGAGGCGCAAGAGGCGGCCTTTCCACTCCCTTGATCCTTCCGACAATCACCTGCCCGCCTACCAAAACTGCCCCGGAGCTGCCTGCGGACACAAATGCGTCTGCTTCGCCTTTTTTTACCAGGTTCATTCCCACTACAATAGAAGAGTCCTTTTTTTTGCGGATGGCATTGACCGGAGGCTCTTCTGTGGCAATTACCTCAGAGGCGTGGGCAATCTGGATCCGATCATGGGGGTAATCTTTTCCGGAAAGCTCCTTCTCCACATCCTCCTTGCGGCCAACCAGGACAACCTGAATGTCCTTTCTCAGATTTGCAGCGGCTATGGCGCCGGCAACCATCTGAGACGGAGCATAGTCTCCTCCCATAGCATCTACGGCTACTTTAATCATATGTGATTCTCCTTTCGGCTAATCTACAACATAATATACTAGATATTATTATAGAAATCAATATTATTTTTCATAGATTTTCCAGAATTGTAACAGTTTAGACTGTTACGAATAGAAAGTTCCCTCATTTCATTTTGCAATATTCTTATCTGAAGTAAATTTTTCTTGCAATTCCTAAAATATTGTCGTACAATACCCTCAAAATCAAGCGGTGTACCCCGATTAAGGGGATACCAGCAGGAGGTAAAAATTGAATATGCAAAAAATCAACCAAGCACCTAAGGACAGCTCTGTGCTTCTTATGGCACAGATGGCATTTCTCACCGCAATTATGCTGGTAATGGCATTTACGCCCCTGGGCTATATTCCCCTGCCCTTTATGAACGCCACTACCATGCATATTCCGGTTATCATCGGCGCCTGCCTGTTAGGCCCCAAAGCCGGCGGAGCCCTGGGAGGGATCTTCGGTATTACAAGTGTGGTAAAGGCTACCATCCAGCCCAATATCACTTCTTTTGTATTTACTCCCTTTTACAGCTTAAGCCCGGAATTTCACGGAGGCTTTCAGAGTCTGATTGTGGCTGTCCTTCCCCGTATCCTTATCGGTATTGTTTCC
Source organism: uncultured Lachnospiraceae bacterium (assembly GCA_910577645.1). Taxonomy (GTDB): domain Bacteria; phylum Bacillota; class Clostridia; order Lachnospirales; family Lachnospiraceae; genus UMGS1370. The sequence goes on along the minus strand of CAJTOL010000021.1, from coordinate 26,869 downwards.
GGCTATGGGTTCCTCTTTTTTAAAAAGCGGATGAAAGGGCTTTCTCTCCCCCTTCTTCTCTCCGGCTTTATAGGATCCATGGTAAACACCATAGGCGTTATGAGCCTAATTTACCTGCTTTTCGGGGAACAATATGCCCGGGCAGGCGGTACGGATCCCTCTCTCCTTTTTGGAGTGATTATGGGGGTGGTTGGTTTAAACGGCATACCGGAAGCCCTTATCGCCGCCCTTTTAACCCAGGCAGCAGGCAGGGCTCTTTTTGCGTCAAAGGAGGCTTTTTCCCGATGAAAAATTTAACCCCGATTCCCTTGTTAGAAGTAGGCGGCTTTACCGTAGGCCATGCCCAGGATTATGAGGCGGCTACCGGCTGCACTGTTTTGCTGTTTGACGCCTGCTCTCCCGCCGGTGTGGCAGTGCGGGGCGGCGGCCCTGCTTCCAGAGAAACCCCGCTTTTGGATCCTCTGGCCGCATCGGAAGGCATCCACGGCCTTCTGCTGTCAGGAGGATCCGCCTTTGGCCTGGATGCCGCCGGAGGCGTAATGAAATATCTGGAAGAGCGGAATATCGGCTTTGATACAGGTATTACCAAAGTTCCTCTGGTCTGTCAATCCTGTGTGTTTGATCTGGTAATCGGCCGTCCGGATGTGCGGCCGGATCCTGCCATGGCCTACAAAGCCTGTGAGGATGGAGACAGGCGCAAAAAAAGCGCCCTGCCGGTTCCGGAAGGAAACCAGGGCGTTGGATGCGGCTGTACGGTAGGAAAATACCGTGGGCCTCAATACGCCATGAAAAGCGGTTTGGGATGTTTTGCCGTCCAGGCGGACAGGCTGAAGGTAGGCGCCATTGTGGCGGTTAACGCTCTGGGAGATGTGTTTGATATTGATACCGGACTGCAGATTGCAGGCCTGCTAAATCAAAAAAAGGACGGACTTCTCTCAACAGAAGAAGAATTTCTAAAAGATATTGCTGCCCTGCCGGATCTGTTTACCGGAAACACCACCATCGGCGCAGTAATTACCAACGGCTCTTTTACCAAAGCCCAGGTAAACAAAATCGCTTCCATGGCTCATAACGGCCTGGCCCGCACCATCCGTCCGGTGCACACCACCGCTGACGGCGATTCGGTTTATGCCGTATCTGCAGGGGCGGAACCGGCAGACATCAATGTGGCGGGGACTCTGGCCTCCTATGTTCTTGGGGTGGCCGTAAACCGGGCAGTCAGAACAGCACAGTCCAGTCATGGTTATCTCTGCAGCAAAGATGTTGTAAACTGAAAGAGGGTGTCGCAAAATAAAATATGGCGGACAGCTCCAATGGAAGTCCGCCGGGTTTTATTTTGCGGCATCCCTTTTTCCTGTTCCCACAAGTCCCAGTCCGGCAAATACGGCCCAGATATAAGGGGCTCCAAATACGCTGAGCTTTTTAGGGCCGTGAATGGTCTGTCCATTGTCCTCTTTTACCTTTTCATATGCTTTTTCCACAGTAGCTTTGGTTATGGACTTGGAACGCCTGTCCACAAACATCTCCCCGCCCTTTATTATATAGGTAAATTCCAGCCCCTTGGCTGTGTGAAAAACCGTATTTTGATGCTTTTCCAGCAGGGGCCAGACAGCCTCTGTGGAAAGCCAGGTTCTATTGTTCTCTTCCATTTCCATTTTCTCCTAAAACCTTACCCTCAGTGAACAAGGGGACATTACCCCTCCATCTCAAAATGCTCCTTTACCAGCTTTACAACCGTACCCGACAGAAGGAAAAGGGCAATTAGATTGGGAATAGACATCAGGCCGTTAAAGGTATCTGCAATACTCCACAAAAGCCCTAAATCCACGGTGGCGCCTAAGATGGCAACCAGAGAATAAAGAATCATAAAGGGCCGGATTACCTTTGGAGAAAACAGATATTCGATGCATCTGGCTCCATAAAGCCCCCAGCCAATAATAGTGGAAAAAGCAAAGCAACACATGGCCACTGCCGTGAAGATGGAAACCCAGCTTCCATAGGTGGAGGTAAAACCACGGATGGTAAGCTCCGCTCCTGCCGCGCTGCCATAATTTACCGGCACTCCGCTGCATAAAATTACCAAAGCCGTCAGAGTACAAATCAGGATAGTGTCGGTAAACACCTCAAAAATTCCAAACAGCCCCTGTTTAACCGGCTTTCTGGTATCCGCGCAGGCATGGGCGATGGAGCCGGTGCCCAGACCTGCCTCGTTGGAGAAAATCCCCCTGGACACGCCGTTTTTCATACTCATAAAAAAGCTTCCCACTATACCGCCTGTAATCGCTTCCGGGTGAAAGGCTCCGTAAACAATGGAATAAAGAACCCCTGGCACTCGCTGCAGGTTTAAAACTACCACCCCCAGGGCCAGAACAATATAGAGCAGGGCCATAAAAGGCACCAGACGCTCCGTTACACGGCCAATTCTCTTAATTCCGCCTAACAGTACCAGTCCTACCAGGAGGGCAAGCCCTGTACCCATTATCAGGTTTCCTACTGTCAGAGAGTCCTCTGTTACCAGGTTATAATTAAGCAGAGCCGAGTTTACCGCCGCTGTAATGGTGTTGACCTGGGTTGCATTTCCTGTGCCGAATACGGTAAATATTCCGAAAACAGAAAACACGACCGCAAGCCAGCGCCACTGGTATCCAAGGCCATTTTTTATATAATACATGGGACCTCCTACCAGATCCCCGTTTTCATTGGTCTCCCGAAAATGAACGGCCAGGGTTACTTCCGAAAATTTGGTGCACATGCCAAGTAAGGCAGAGACCCACATCCAGAACACTGCTCCCGGCCCTCCAATGGCAATGGCCCCTGCTACTCCGGCAATATTTCCTGTTCCCACAGTGGCAGCCAGCGCCGTACAGACTGCCTGAAACGGAGTCATAGCCCCATCAGAAGCCTCCCGTTTGCGGAACACCCTGCCGATGGTAGTTTTCATGGCATAGGAGAATTTGCGGATTTGGATAAAATGGAGGCGGAAGCTTAAATACAAACCAACGCCGATTATACAAATCATAGCAGGGACTCCCCAAATAAATGTATTGACTTCTTTGTTAATTGCTTCAATTACCTGCAGCATCTAATCCCCCTCGTATCCGTCCGGAACGTTCCACAACCGCTCCAGTCGTTAATATCTGTTCCTTACTGTGTCATAAACCTGGTTCAGCCACTGGATTCCCGACTCAATTCCCTTTTCATCAAAGGAAAATCCCTCCTGAAGAATCTGGTTCTTTGGGGTGGCATCAAAGCTTAATGGCTCAGGCCAGGCGGAAACCGTAAGAATGGTTTCTTCTTCCCCTTCCCCGCCGCTCTCTGCCGGGCGGGACGCCTTTTCCATCCGGTAGCGCATCCCTTTATAACTTCCCGTAAACTTGGCCTTTTTCAGATATACAATGGGCATAAACTGGCTTCTGTCCAGCATGGTTTCCTGCTTCCTTTCCTTCTCTTTCCAGAGAAAAAGAGCGCTGGCCTTCCAATGCCTTAATGGGCGTCAAACCAGCTGTCCCCTTCTTTTGCGTCTACCTCCAGGGCTACTGACAGATCCGCTGCGTGCTTCATCTCATTCTCCAGAATCTCTTTTACCTCATCGACCTCAGCTTCCAGAGCTTCGATTAGCAGCTCGTCGTGAACCTGGAGCACGATCCGGGATTTTAATCCCCTGCGGTTAAGCTCCTGATCCACCCGAATCATGGCAATTTTCATGATATCCGCCGCTGTTCCCTGGATTGGGGAATTCATTGCCACCCGCTCTCCAAAGGAACGCTGCATAAAGTTTGCCGACTTCAGCTCCGGAATCGGCCTGCGCCTGCCAAACATAGTGGTGACAAAACCGTGTTCCTTGCCGTCTGACACCTGTTTATCCAGAAATTCCTTGACCCCGGGATAGGTTTCAAAGTAGGTATTGATGTATTCCAGGGCTTCCTTTCTGGAAATGCTTAAATCCTCGCTTAAGCCGAAAGCGCTGATGCCATAAACAATGCCGAAATTTACCGCCTTGGCGTTTCGCCTCATAAGGGGCGTTACTTCCTCCAGGGGAATATGGAATACCTGGGATGCAGTAATGGCATGAATATCCTGAGCCGACCGGTAGGCTTCAATAAGCCGCTCATCTCCTGACATATGGGCCAGAATCCGAAGCTCAATCTGGGAATAGTCGGCGTCCACAAAGGTGTATCCCTGTTCCGGCACAAATACCCTGCGGATCTCCCGGCCCAATTCCATCCGCACCGGAATGTTCTGCAGATTGGGCTCTGTGCTGCTGATTCGCCCGGTAGCCGTAATGGTCTGGTTGAATTTGCCGTGAATCCTCTGATCCGTCCCGATAAAAGCAGCCAGTCCTTCTGCATAGGTGGAATAGAGCTTGGTAAGCTGGCGGTAATCCAGAATCATCCGGACTGCCGGTACATCCGGCGCTAATTTTTCCAACACATCCGCCGCTGTGGAATAACCGGTTTTGGTCTTTTTTCCGCCTTTTAATCCCATTTTTTCAAACAGTATCTCTCCAAGCTGCTTGGGGGAATTAATGTTAAAGGTCTCCCCGGTGGCCTCATAAATCTCTTTTTCCAGCTTGTCAATGCGGATCTTCAGCCTGCTTCCGTAGTCCTTTAATTCCTGGCGCTCCACCTTAACCCCTGCCGCCTCCATCCGGTACAGGCTGTAAATCAGGGGCATTTCAATATTGGAAAACAGGGCTTCCATCCCCGTTTCCTCCAGCCTTTTATTGAGGACAGGAGCTGTCTTCCACAGGGAATAGCCTAAAAAGCATACACAGTCCAGGGCTTTCGGATTTTCTTCCTCCAAAGCCTTACTGAGAGCCGTCTTTCCCAGCAGATCTGCCTGGGAAGGCAGAGTGATGCCGCCGTAATCCCTTGCCAGATCGTCATATCCGTAGGTGTCCTTTAAAGGATTTAAAAGATAACCGGCTACAGCGGCGTCTCTTACCCCGTCCCCCCAGGACAGATTTAAAAACGGAAGCTGGCTCTTTAAATCCAACACCCAGACCATTCCCTGCTTTCTCCTGCAAAGCCCTTCCAGCTTATCCGCCAGATACCGGCCGGTTATAAAGCCTTCTGCCGGAATGAAATAAGAATCCTCCGGCCCGAAACACAGGGTAAGGCCGGCAATGGAGCCGTAAATATCCTGGCCGGTGCCTAAAAGCTCATGGACAGAACCGGAAATAAGCTGAGCGCCTGTAACCTCTGCCTCCCCTGCCTTTAAAAATATTTCTTCTGCCCGGGAAAAGTCCTTTATCACCTGAAAATGACTTTGAATATTACTTTCATCCTTTCCCTGGGAAATTTCAGAAAAGCGGGTCAGAATGGATTTAAACTCCAGCCGTTTCATATACTGGTAGGCCTCCTGAGTATAGAGGTTTCCAATCTCTGCATCCTCATAAGAAAAGGGGATCCCGCAATCGGTACAGATAGTTGCCAAAGTCTTGCTGAGCTGGGCAAGGCTGTAGTGCTCTTCCAAGGCTTTTTTTGCCCTTGGCGGCTTGATTTCCTCTAAATGTGCATAAGCATTTTCTATGGTTCCATAGGATGCGATTATGGCGGTGGCAGTTTTTTCCCCAATAGAAGGAACTCCGGGAATATTGTCGGAGGAATCTCCCATCAGGGCCTTTACATCAATAAACTCCACCGGCGTCACGCCGTATTCCTGCTTTACATCTTCCGGGTAATAGTCTTTAATCTCCGTTTTCCCTCTGCTGGTTCTGGGGATCCGAATCTTAATATGAGTATCGGCAAGCTGCAGCAAATCCCTGTCCCCGGATACTACGGATACCTCCACCCCTTCCTTTGCCTGGCTTTTTGCCACGGTTCCCAAAATATCATCCGCCTCAAATCCGGACATTGTAAGGATGGGCACCCTCATAGCGCCCAGTACTTCTTTTATCAGGGGCACCTGCTCATAAAGCTCTGCTGGCATAGGCTTGCGGGTGCCTTTATACTCATCAAACATTTTGTGGCGGAAGGTGGGATCTTTTAAATCAAAAGCCACTGCCAGGTGATCCGCCTGCTCCTCGTCCAAAATTTTAAACATTATATTGAGGAATCCGTAAACCGCATTGGTGTGAAGGCCTTCCGAGTTGGTCAGCTCCGGGACTCCGTAAAAGGCTCTGTTTAAAATGCTGTGCCCGTCAATTAATACCAATTTTCCCATATCATACCTCATTTATAAAAATGACTTTTTGACCCTGATATTACAAAAACAATCCCAGGAGCCGAAGCTGCATGATAATGATTACAGCAAGCCCCATTATCATCAGAGTATCTACCGAATATCTGGCGGCCTGAAACATTCTGGTTCTCCGGACATGCTGTCTGGACTGGTCCAGCAGCTCCTCCATCTCGCCTTTGATATTGTAATTATCCGCATCAGAATCCAACTGCCGGATACCCAGATCCACAGTAAAATAAATCTCCAGTTCTTCCTGGCAGTTTTCACATCCTTCTATATGCTCCAGAAATTCTTCCAGCTGATCCTCGCCAAGCTCTCCATGGATATAGGGAGTTACCAGACGTTCTGCCTCCTGACAATTCATAGTATGCCTCCTGTCTAAAAAAAGAATTCTGCCTGGCAGAATTCTCCGCCTGCGGCGGGTCCTTGTTTGCTGAGGGTATGAAAAAACCCGAAAGCCTATTACCAATAAGCCTTCGGGTGCCCCTGCCAAGGAGTGCCGGCTGCGGGACTTGAACCCGCACGATGTCGCCATCAATGGATTTTGAGTCCACCTCGTCTGCCATTCCGACAAGCCGGCTTGCTTTGCAACGAGTATTATTCTAGCATAAGATCCGGAATTTGGCAAGCAGTTTTTCTAAACATTCCATTACAACATTCAATTACTGATCCATTACCGCTCCGTCTTTTGTCAGCCTGGTAACGATTTTTCTGCCCTCAAAGGGAAATTTCTCGTCCGCGCCGTCGATCAGCTCAATGCCAAGTCCGGGCGCGTCCGGCACGATCAAGAATCCGTCTTTGCATTCCGGCATCCTGTCCACAATATCAGAAGCGCGGAAAGAAGACTTATTTGTCTTATCAAAAACAAAACGGGCATGAGCGGCCTGGCCGTCAGGATCCGGATATTCCTGAATGGTGAAGCAGGGAACTGCCGCGTCAAACTGAATACAGGCGGCTGTAGCAATTGGACTTAACGGGTTATGCGGGATGATTCCCAAATGATTTGCCTCAGCAATGGCCGCAATCTTCTTGGCACCGGTAAAACCGCCGCAAATGCAGATACTGACACGCAGGTAGTCCAGAGCCTGGCGTTTCACCAGCATCTGATATTCCTGGGGCGTATGGATACGTTCTCCGGTTGCCAGAGGAATACGAATCTTTGAAGCAACCCATGCCATAGAATCAAAATTGTCAGGAATCAGCGGATCCTCATAGAACATGGGAGTAAACTGCTCCAGCTGCGCCGCCAGGGCAACGGCTTCCGCAGGATTCAGGCGGCGATGGTTCTCAATACACAGATCCACATCAATCCCAACCGCCTCGCGGATCTTGCCGATTCGCTCCACACCATCATGAATCTTTCGGGCATAGGTCTCAAAATAACGGGTAGATCTGGGTTCGTCCAGAAACGGAGATAAATGGCCAATAGCGGTAAATCCCTTCTCCTTCTCAGCCAGACAGCTCTCCATCAGCTCATCAAAGGTGCCTCCGGACACATGGGAGTAAACTCTCACCTGATCACGGCATTTACCGCCCAACAACTGATATACCGGAACATTGTAGTATTTTCCTGCAATGTCATAAAGGGCAATATCAATAGCGCTTAAAGCGCCCATCACAGCCGCTCCCCGGAAATGGAAGCAACGGTACATATACTGCCAGTGATGTTCAATTCGCAGCGGATCCTGTCCGATAAGGTATTCCCTAAAAGATTTGATCACCTCCCCTGAGGACTCCAGAAACCCCCAGTCCCCAGACTCTCCAATCCCCGAAATCCCCTCATCTGTAAAAACCCTCACAAACAAAAATTTATTAACCAATACCACCCTTACATCTGTAATCTTCATATACTATCCCTCCACTTCAATCCCCTACATTCTGTATCGCTTCCTTAATTAATTCAGGCGCCCTCAAACATTTTTCCATAGTAACAGCGCAGGGGGAGAACCGCAGCCCTTTCGCCTGCGGGACAACATACACATGCTTTCGGCAAAGGTACTCTGCAACTTTATCCGGATTTTCACAGGGAACCGCAATAAAATACCCGTGCTTGTAGGGACAGCAGGACAGCCCAATGCGTCCGGCTTCATGGTAAAAAGCTTTTCCGCGCTTTGAAATCAGGTTGCTGAACTCCAGACGCTCCTGATCCACCTGAGCCTTTACCTCCGGATTCAAATTTATATCCACCAGAACACGCTGGGCGCTGCGAATCACATTGGACCATACAGAACGTGACGAGTAGGACATGGCGGCTTTAAACTCCTGTGCCGCCTCCGCCGTCTCTCCCAGGCACACGAAAGCGCCGCAGCGCATGCCGCACATAGTATAACTCTTGGACATACTGAATATTACCAGAACCATCATATTTTCCGGCATATCATGAATGCTTTCAAAAATCTCTCTGCTCTCGCAAAAACCGGCGTCAAAATCAATATAAGATGCATCCAGACACAGCGTCAGCTTCTTGTCCGGGTACTCTAAAGCATACCTGCGAAGCACCGCGATTACCTGATCCATTTCTTCCTTTGTCATGGAATAGCCGGTAGGATTATTTGCCGGTGTATTCAGCGCCAGCAGAAGCTGTTTCTGCTGGCTTAAAAGCTCTCCCACGGCTTTATCCATGGCCTCAATATGGAAGGTGTTCTGATCATTAAACATTTCAAAGCTTTTCAGGAAACGGCCGTGCTCCTCACAGATATTCCGGTAAGGTCCCCAGAACCAGTCGGTAGTCAGCATCGCATCACCGTTATCCAGGAAATTCCATACTGCATGCCTCAGAGCGCCGCAGCCTCCCGGGGTGGGCACCGACTCCACATGAAAGCGCTTGCTGATTTCCCCAAAGAGCGAAATCTGAACGGCCTCATTAAAGCCTGGTATGCCGGCAATAGGCGCATAACTGCACATTTCCTCCACCGGCATAGAGCGTAGCATCTTTTCCACCGTTGGAAGAACCATCAGTTTTCCCTCATCATCTATACACTCCCCCAGAGTAGAATTAATTACTGCATCCTCACCCAAACCGGCAATATCCGCCTTTGCTTTTTGGCTGGCAGTAAAAATTTTGTCCGGAGCATATGTACGAACCGCATGATCTGCCAACGTAATATATTTCATGTTGCGCTCCTTTTCTTTATGCAGTCTTTTTTGCCTTCATCATTTTGATCAGAGGCATTGCAATGAAAATGACAGATAAAATCAGCAGGCCGCAGCTTAAAGGCCTTGTCACAAATACGGACAGAGAACCATTTGCATATACCATGCTTTGGGTCCAGTTGCTCTCCATCATACTTCCCAGAATCGAAGCCAATATCAGCGGCGACTGGGGAATCTTATACTTGTTGAAGGTATAACCGATAAAGCCGAAGAAGATCATAATGCAGATATTAAATATATTGTTGCTCACTGCAAACGCGCCGGTTACACACAGCGTAAGGACGATGCCGCTTAAAATCTCTCTCTTCAGACGCAGAACCGCGGTGGCCAGGAAATTACAATAGAACACGGACAGGGGAAGCATAATCATGTTGGCAAGAAGAAAGCCAAGAATAATCATGTAAGCCATATCAGGCGTATCCCGGAATAAGCCGGGCCCTGTCTTAAGTCCCTGAATCGTCAAAGCTCCTAAAAACAGCGATGAAGTAGAGTTTCCGGGAACCCCCAGAGAAAGCAGGGGAACCATAGAGCTTGCAACAACCGCGTTGTTGGCAGCCTCCGGAGCTGCAATACCTTCGGGAACACCTGTGCCGAATTCCAGGTTGGGACGCCTTCTCTGCGCCTGGTCGTATGCCATAAAGATTGCCATGATCATACCGGCGCCGGGAATAATACCGATAATATTGCCGATTGCACTGGACTGAACCCAGATAGGCAGAAGGCGCTTAGCCATTTCCTTATTTGGGAGAGTAACCTTAACTTTCTGGTAATTCTTTTTGACATTCTCCTTGAATCCTTCCGCTTTTGGATTTTTTCGAATTCCCTCAATCATCTCAAGGATAGAGGTAATGCCGAACAAACCGATGAGCATAGGGATCAGGGAAATGCCATCCATCAGGCTGACTTGTCCGAAAGTAAAACGCGCCAAACCGGTCTGAGGGCTCATGCCAACACAGCTAAATACAAGACCAACTGCCATGGCCAGAATATTCTTAACAAGATTCTTTCCGGCCATTCCAATAACCGTACTCATGCCGAGAACAGCCAGCATAAAATACTCAGGCGGGCCAAACTTAAGGGCCTGCTTTGCCAGGAAGGGAGACAAAAACAAAAGCACGACAGCGCTGGTAATTCCGCCAAATGTAGAGGCAGATATGGCAAGTCCTAAAGCTTCTCCGCTCTTTCCTTTCTGGGCCATGGGATAACCATCATAAGCGGTTACCGTGGCGGAAGCAGTTCCGGGAATCTTAAGAAGGATTGAAGGAACAGAACCGCCGCAGGCAGAAGCACAGTAGATACCAACCAAAAGGCCTATGGCCATTTCAGGCTCCATACCAAAGGTAACGGGAATCAAAACTGCCATTGTAATACTATCGTTTAATCCCGGAAGAGATCCAACGATCAGGCCGACAACCGTTCCGCCCAGCAGGCCAATCAGCGCCAGAGGCTGCATCAGCGCGCCTAAACCTAACATTATGCCACTCATCTGTACACCTCCTTAAAAATCCAGGAAAATCATCGGCAGCGGAACCGACAGAATAACCTTAAAAACACCAAACGTAGCCGCTACTGCAAGGGCAGAGCACAATGCGATGATACCAAACCTCTTGTATCCCAATGAACAGATAATAAATGCACACAGCAGAAAGGTATCAATTATATAACCGATCTTTTTCAGCAAAAACACATAAGCTGCCAATGCCAGAATTGTCACCCCTACCATAGAGAGATTTACGCCTTCAAGCTTTACGATAGCCTCTCTCTTCACCAGTACCTCCATGAAGAGATAAACGGCGCAAAGCAACAGCACACCTGCCGACATGATTGGGAACACGCCTTCGCTCTCCATGGGAATCGCCTTTATAATAATATAGATAGCAGCCAGGATAAATACAACCGGCATAGCCAGCTCAATATACAACTGCTTCTTCATTTCGTACCTCACCTCCCAGAGAAAAATAAAGTTCCGTTATGTTACAACTGCGATTTCGGCACGAAACCTACTGTTTCAGTTCAGGGGCAAGTGCCTTTAGGTTCTCAGCCTCATTTTCTGCATATTCCTGAAAATCAGCTGCACTCTTATAAGCATAAGGAATGGCTGCGTCATTCATGCCCTGGATAAACTTCTCAGAGGTTATGATCTTGTCAAACTCGCTTACAAGGTAAGCATATACGTCATCCGGCACTCCTGCAGGGCAGGCATAACCGCGGAATGCGCCATATACCAGGCTGCTTCCTTTCTCAAGGAAAGTAGGAACATCCGGAATATTGGGGTTGCGCTCCTCGCCGCCCATGGCCAATGCAATAATTGTCCCATCATTAACTGCGCTTACGCTCTCTCCCACTGCCATAAATGCCGCGTCACAGTGACCGCCCATCAGCTGCTGCATCTGTACGGCAGAGCTGTCATTATGCAGATACTCAAAGTTAAGGCCCAGCTCCTTTGCAAATTGAATTGCGGCAATGTGATGAGCTGTGGAATGACCGGGAGTCGCCACCTTTACCGTGTTGGTCTTTGCGTACTCAATAAACTCCTCAAAGGTTTTATAAGGAGCTGTTGGGGGAACAACCAGGATCTCAGGATCAAAGCAAACCATTCCCAAGGTCTTAAAGCTGCTCAGATCATAGGTTACTTCCTTTAAGATTGGGTTATTTACAACTGCACTTGTGTAAGCAAGCAATGTATAGCCATCGGCATCCGCATTTGCTACCGCCGTATGCCCGATAACAGCGCCGCCGCCAGGCATATTCTCTACAATCAGAGACTTTCCGTCAAAGTAATCCTTGCCTGCCGCATCGGTAAGAAGACGAGTTGTAATATCAACACCGCCGCCTGCATCGTAAGGAACAATAATCTTAATATTCTTCTTTGGGAAGTTGTCAGGCTTGGCAGCCTCTGCTGCAGGAGCTGCGGTCTCTGTTTTCGCTTCCGCTGCAGCAACTGTGGTCTCTGCTGCAGTTGTTGCCGGGGCAGTCTCCGCCGCCTTGCCGGAGCATCCTGCCAAAAAGGCAGCTGCCAGACCTGCACATATTAATGTTGCCATTCTCTTTTTCATAGTCGTATCTCTCCTTTTCTTAATCTTAATTATAGTGAGTTAACTGCAATTACAATTCTTTTTAAAGCTTCCTCTAATGTAGCCCTGGGACATGCGATATTCATCCGCAGGAATCCTTCCCCCTCCGGCCCGAAGCTTTTGCCGCTGTTAAGCCCCAGCTTCACAGTCTCAACAAAGAACCTGTCTAATTCTGCCTGCGTCATACCCAAGCCGCGGCAGTCAAGCCACTGGAAGTAGGTGCCCTCTGACGAAACTACCTTGATACCTTTTACGCCCTTCATGGTTTCTTCCACAAGACGGCAGTTCTTGTCCAGATATTCCACCATCTGATCCGCATAATATGCACAGCTCTCATAAGCAGTATAAAATGCAATAGTTCCGCAGATATTCTCGCCAATTGCCTTATTGTTCACTATGATGTCATGAACTCCATTTTTAAGCACAGAGTTAGCTGCAATAAAGGCTGCTGTGCGGAAGCCAGGCACATTGAAGGTCTTGCTGGGATTCATGAAAGCTACTGTGTTCTGCTCAAATTCCTTGCTGATACTTGCAAAGGGAATGTGCTTATGTTCATTAAACACAATATCCTGATGAATCTCATCCGCCAAAACCGTTACATGATACTTTAAACACAGCTGGCCCAAACGCGTAAGCTCTTCTAATGTAAATACGCGGCCTGTAGGATTCTGGGGATTGCACAGGATAAACAGCTTTGTCCTTGTATCCTTCACCATTTCTTCAAACTCTTCAAAATTAATTTCATAGCGGCCGTCCTTTAAGACCAGTTCATTTCTCAGCAAATGTCTTCCATTGTGGTCAGACAGATCTTTAAACGGCGGATAACATGGAGTCTGTATCACAATATTATCCCCAGGCTGGCTCAATGCACGCACCGCACTGATAATACCGGAAATCACTCCCGGAACAAACTCAACCCAATCCGGATTCACATCCCAGCCAAAGCGCTCTTTCTGCCAGTTTGCTCCTGCTTTTTTCAAGCGGCTGCTGTTTAAGGTATATCCGTATACGCCCTGCCGCATACGCTCTACCAATGCATCCACTATAGGCTGCGGAGCCTTAAAATCGCTGTCTGCGATCCACATGGGAATCACATCTTCAGGGTATACATTGTATTTCTTTGAATCTGTCCCCCTTCTGTCCACGATTTCATCAAAATTATGTACTAAACCCATACTTTTTCTCCTTTTTGTAGATTATCCACGTCTCTCCCCAGATGCAAAATAGTACTTTTGTTATACCATAACCTTATATGGTATACCTAATGTGCTCTAAATTGTGGTATACTCACTCTTTACACGTTTTAGTAGTTTAGATTCTAAACACTTTTTCGCGTGATGTCAATAGTTTTTTGTAAGTTTTATTTAAAAAAGACTTTTTTTCATTGTACTTATTCATCATTTTTCTTAAAATCAAAAGAGATGCAGCTGGAATACCAGTGCATCTCTTATAATTTTTGATTTTATATATAAGCTTTCTCATGTTTTCTTCCGGCTATCCAGCCGTTTTTGTTTCAGCCTCTTTTGATGTACCTGACGCCGTAAAGCCAGCCAGGCCTCCAGCACGCGAAAGGCCGTATTCATTTCCTCCTCTGTAAAAAGCATTCTGACCTGATCGATAGTCTCTGCAGAATTCACCTCATCATAAAGACGGTGTGCCTGATCCAGCTCTCTCCCCTTTTCTGTAGCATAAAGGAGGCATTTATTTTCATTATCAGCGGAATGTTCCCTGCGGATCAAGCCTTTCTCCTCAATTTTCTTCAGCATCTGGGAAATGGCCCCTTTTGTCTTTGCAGTTTCCACCGCCAATTCTGTTACTGTGATCCCGGGCTTATCTACAATACGTTTTAACATATGTACCTCAACAGAGGTATAGGTATCTCCGGTGCCATAATCCTTTGGAACCTTTGTGGCAATATATAGAGTCGCCACCTGGTGTATAATATCAATCATTTCTACATCGTTGTAGGATTTAAATTTCCGGCAGTCTTCCATACTTCCCCTTTCCTGTGCCGTTTCTATTCGAGGCTGTTTATTTCATCAGGCGATGTCAGCTTTTTTATGGCAGTGCTTAAATGGTATTTCATATATTTACTTGCTTCCTCCGCATTCCCGCTTTCGATTTTATACAGGATCGCTTCATGCTCCAGCAAACTGGTTTCTGAAACCTGTAACGGGTTCAGCGTATGCTGCTTTGACACCTCCAGCAGTTCATACAGATTCCGGTATATATTATCCAGCACAAAATTCTTAGCAGCCGCAATTACATGGAAATGGAAGTCGTGTGATGCCTGAATCATCTGCTCACTATTTCTGCTGTCACTATCCAGCGTATCAGCCATACGCCGGATAGACTCCCGCATCAGGGCAATATCCTCGTCCGTCCGCCTGCGGGCGGCATAATAAGCTGCGGCAGACTCCAGGAAAATTCTTACTTCAAAAAGCTTTTCAAGAGTTTCTATTGTTATTTCCGAAGCGAAATTGGCTTTGGGATTCAAAAAGTGAACGTCTACTTTCTGAACCTTCAGTCCATCCGGTTCATTTGAAACAATTCCAATGTATTCCAATATACGCAGCGCTTCCCTGACCGGTACCCTGCTCACTCCGAAGCGGGCCGCCAGCTCTCGTTCTGAAGGGATAACATCCCCTTCTTTTAACTCCCCTGACATCAGCTGCTGCTTAAACCAGTCCAAAATGATTTCATAATATTTATTTGATGCCGTCTTTCTTTCCAAGGATGTATACCTCTTTTTTTAGATTTCTTTCATTTAAAAATTTCTTTCATAAATTATAGGATACAGAATTTGTCAACCTTTTGTCAAGTGTATTTTGTTTATTCCTACTGAAATTCCCGCGGAAAAATGCATAAATTTTTCTAAAAATGTCTTTTCTTTTTTCACATAATGTGCTATTCTAAACAAAACAGTTGGTATACCAATATTTACACATTCTTTATTTTGGTATACCAATTACGAAGGAGAATTTATTTTTTATGTGCGCCAACAACCAGGAGACCCGCAAGCTGGCCTCTTATCTTCATTCTATGAAATATGAGGATTTCAGCAAGCATACGATAAACATCACCAAAATGTGTATTGAGGATTTTATTGGCGTTGCCATTGCAGGATCCGTCAAAAAGGAATCCGGTATTTGGAAAAACTATTATTCCGAAAAAGCCGCCTTTTCGGAAGCTTCTGCCTTCCAGCCGGGTTTTGAGAAACTGTCCGCAGAACAGGCGGCGGCTTTAAACGCAGTGTTTGGCCATGTGATGGACATGGACGATGTACATAACGCCTCCATCACCCATCTGGCGGTTATCACAGTACCTGCTGCTTTTGCATTAGCCCAAAAGCACCATAAAAGCGGCCGCCATGTAATTGAGGCTGTGGCGGCCGGTTACGAGGCCGGAGCCAGGATTGGAGAAGCCGTCAATCCATCTTCCTACAAATATTGGCACACTACCGCTGTGGCAGGGGCCTTTTCCTCAGGTGTCACGGCTGCAAAGCTTTTAGGCTTAACAGAGGAACAGCTTCTTAACTGTTTAGGTTCTGCCGGGACCCAGGCTGCAGGCCTCTGGGAATTTCTTGCCAGCGGATGCATGAGCAAAGTACTCCATACGGCAAACGCCAACCTGTGCGGTATTCGTTCCGCAGAGCTTGCAAAATTAGGCTTTACCGGATCTCCTACCATATTGGAGGGAGAACGCGCCTTCATAAAAGCCGTGGCCCCTGAGTACCATCTTGACAGTCTGACAAAGGGATATGGAAAAGGCTACCGCATTGATGAGAATTCCTTTAAGCCTTATGCCTGCTGCCGCCATACACACTCTGCAAATTATTGCATAGAGAAGATTTTTAAGACCCATACCTTCCATCCTGAGGACATTGTATCCATCACAGACGATACCTACAGCACTGCGGTACAGACAACAAACAACCCCTATCCCGAGAATCCCTATGCCGCCAAATTCAGCCTTCAGTTCTGTATTGCGGCGGCTATCGTGCTGAAAGATCTCAGCGACAAAGTCTTTACCTTAAAGAACATTCATAATCCCGTTATCAAAGATGTAATGTCCAAAATCAAAGTAAATGTCAGCAAGGAGCTTGATGACATTTACCTTGAGGATCCCAACCAGTGGTCTCACCGCATAACCATCTGCCTGAAAAACGGCGAGGCCATTACAGAGCAGGTGGATTATCCCATCGGAGATTTCAAAAATCCCTTTGACCAGCCTATGGCGGATCACAAATTCCGCCTTCTGACAGAGGATATGTTAGGGGCTGAGAAAACAGAAAACCTGCTAAATGCGCTCCACAATCTGGAGAATATTGAGGATGTAAATAATATTTTTTAATAAATTCAATCAATTTTAAGGAGGTTCCACTATGGACAATCAGTTAATCAAGGACGCCATCCATGATGCCGTGATCCGTGCCGTAACCGAGATTTCTGCAGATGTTAAGACTCTGGTACAGGACGCTTTGGCTCATGAGACCAACGAGACCGCTAAAAGCATGTTATCCTCTATGCTGGAAAATCTTGACATCGCCAAAGCCCAGGACAAGGCGGTATGCCAGTCTCCTGGCTATCCTACCACATGGATCTCTTACGGTGACGGCAACTTTCCCACATTTGCTCAGGATGTGATTATGGATGCGCTGGGGGAAGCCACCCAAAAGGGATATCTGCGGCCCAGCATCGTAGATCCCCTTACACGTCACAACCCGGGCAACAACACCGGCGAAGGCGTTCCCAACATTGAGTATCAATACCATCCGGGTCAGGAGTATGTTGACATGATCATCAGCTTCAAAGGCTGCGGAGCCGAGCTGGGCAATGCCATGAAGATCTTCACGACTGCCGCTTTAAAGCTGGACAAGGATTTTGAGGGTCTTAAACGTTTCGTTCTTGAGACAGCCATCAACGCAGGCGGAAAGCCATGCCCTCCCTTTGGTATCGGCATCGGCATCGGCGGACAGATGGATATTGCATCCAAGCTAAGCCGTGAAGCCATCAGCACCCGCAGCTGGAATGACGAGAACCCCAACCCTATGCTGGCCCGTCTTGAAAAGGAGCTTAAAGAGAATATCAACGCTCTGGGACTTGGCGCTGCCGGAACCGGCGGCGATACGGTATGTCTGGCAGTTAAAATCAGAACTGCTGCCACTCATACGGCCATTGCTCCTGTAGCAATCAATTTCCATTGCTGGGTGGCAAGACGCGCCGGTATTCGTATCTATAACGACGGCCGGATTGAGAAGCTTCTGTAATCTTGTCGGATATCTATAAATATGAAAAAGGAGATCAAGTCTTATGGATAAGAAAGTATTGACAATGCCTCTCAAAGAAGAGGATATGCGTGAGTTAAAGATCGGCGATGTTGTCTATCTGACAGGCCACATTTTTACTGCCAGGGATATGGGACATTTAAAAATCCGAAGCCTTATGGAAAAAGGGGAATCCCTTCCTAAAAATTTCAACGGCGCCGCTATCTTCCATGCAGGCCCTGTATGCCTGAAAAATGATGATGGTTCCTGGCGGTTAAACGTAATCGGGCCTACCACCTCCATTCGTATGGAACCTCACGCAGATGTAGTCGGTAAGCTTGGCATCAAAGCGGTCATCGGAAAAGGCGGTATGGATCAGGGTACTCTGGATGCCTGTCAGAAGTACGGCTATGTATATTTTCAGGCAGCTCCCGGCTGTGCGGCAAAGCTTGCTCAGGGAATTAAACGGGTAGTGGACGTAACCTGGTTTGAAATGGGTATGCCGGAAGCCCTCTGGGATCTGGAAGCCGTTGAGTTTGGCCCGCTGGTTGTAGGAATGGATACTCACCAGAACAGTATTTACAAGAACTTAAAACAGACTGCTTTGAAAAAGCTTGACCAAATCTATCCCCAATAATATTATAGTCTAGAACAAACCGAAAGGAGAAGCGACGTATTATGGAATTTAGAACTGAACATGATTCAATGGGTGAGATTCAGGTTCCGGCAGACCGGTACTGGGGGGCCCAGACGCAAAGGAGCTATGAAAACTTTAAGATTGGTATCGAGAAGATCCCAAGTGAGATTATCCGCGCCTTTGCAGTCTTAAAAAAGGCTGCAGCCATGGCTAACAACCGGCTTGGCAAGCTGGACGACCAACGTCTTTCCCTGATTTCCCAGGCCTGCGATGAGATCCGGGAAGGAAAATTAGAGGGACATTTCCCCTTGGCTGTATGGCAGACAGGAAGCGGCACACAGTCTAACATGAACGTAAATGAAGTCATTGCCAACAGAGGAAACGAGATTGCCGGGGAAAAGCTTCTTCATCCCAATGACCATTCCAATATGTCCCAAAGCTCCAACGATACCTTCCCCACAGCTATGCATATCGCAGCGGCCATATCCATTGAGGACAACCTTCTTCCGGCCATTGACCTTCTCATTGGAACCTTTGATGGTCTGATGAAAGAAAACCAGGGCATTATTAAAACAGGACGCACCCATCTTCAGGATGCAACTCCTATCACTTTCTCCCAGGAAATCAGCGGATGGAAAAACATGCTTGAGAAGTCCCGGGAAATGCTGGTGATGAGTCTCTCCGGCCTTCGGGAACTGGCTTTAGGCGGAACCGCCGTCGGAACCGGCCTCAACGCCCCCAAAGGATTTGACACAGAGGTGGCAAAGGCTGTATCCCAGCTTACAGGCAAAGACTTTAAGACGGCTTCCAACAAGTTCCACTCTCTCACCAGCAAGGACGAGCTGGTGTTTGCCCACGGCGCATTAAAAGGACTTGCGGCCAACATGATGAAAATCGCAAACGATGTGCGCTGGCTTTCCAGCGGTCCCCGCTGCGGCCTGGGCGAAATTTTTATTCCTGAAAACGAACCAGGCAGCTCCATTATGCCAGGAAAGGTAAACCCCACCCAATGCGAGTCCGTCACCATGGTAGCTGTCCAGGTAATGGCCAATGACGTCGCCGTGGGCATGGCCGCCTCCCAGGGCAACTTTGAACTGAATGTATTTATGCCTGTGTGTATTTACAACTTCCTGCAATCCGTAAGGCTGCTGTCCGACTCCCTCATATCTTTTAACAACAACTGTGCTGTGGGAATCAAGGCAAACAAGGAGAAAATGGATGAGAATCTCCATCATTCCCTGATGCTTGTAACCTGCTTAAATCCCCACATCGGTTATGAAAATGCAGCCAAGACAGCCAAAAAGGCTTACAAGGAAAACATCTCCCTGAAAGAAGCCTGCGTGGAGCTGGGCTTTTTGACGCCGGAACGGTTTGACCAGGTATTTCAGCCTGAAAAAATGGTATAAATAGCAAAAAGGAGAATAAAATCATGGATATCAATAAAGCTTCACTGGATATGCACTATGAATTAGGCGGAAAAATCGAGGTGATTTCCCGAAAAAAGATCGAGACAAGGGAAGATCTTTCCCTGGCCTACACTCCCGGCGTCGCCGAGCCTTGCCGCGTTATCTCAAAGGATTATGAGCAGTCTTTTAAGCTGACACGCCGCTCCAATCTGGTAGCTGTCATCACCGACGGAACCGCTGTTTTGGGCCTGGGCGATATCGGCCCCGCCGCCGGTATGCCTGTTATGGAAGGAAAATGCGCCCTGTTTAAAGAATTTGCAGGCGTTGACGCTTTTCCTCTATGTATTGATTCCAAAGATACGGATACCATCGTCCAGACCATCTATCTGATCTCCAAAAGCTTTGGCGGAATTAATCTGGAAGACATCGCGGCTCCCAGATGCTTTGAGATTGAACGCCGTTTAAAGGAAATCTGCGATATTCCCGTATTCCACGACGATCAGCATGGCACTGCCATTGTAGTTGCCGCGGCCCTCCTTAACGCGGTAAAGGTCACAAAGAAAGAGATTGGCAAACTCCGCATCGTCATCAACGGAGCCGGAGCAGCCGGTATCGCCATTGGCAAGCATCTGATTAACATGGGCTTTGGCAATGTGATTCTGTGTGATATTAACGGGATTATCTGTGAAGGCGATGAGGGCCTTAACCCCGGCCAGGAAGAAATCTCCCATATCAGCAACCTTAATCACCAGCACGGAAAGCTGGCAGATGCCCTGAAAGGCGCTGACGCCTTTATAGGCGTGTCCCGTCCTGGCCTGGTAACAAAGGAAATGGTGGGAACCATGAACAATGGCATCGTATTTGCCATGGCCAACCCAACTCCTGAAATCATGCCTGACGAAGCCCTTGCAGGCGGAGCTGCCGTTGTAGGGACAGGACGTTCTGATTTCCCGAACCAGATCAACAATGTGCTCGTATTCCCGGGTATCTTTAAAGGAGCCCTCTCCGTAAGGGCAAAGGAGATCACAGAATCTATGAAACAGCGTGCTTCCTACGCCATTGCCAGTATGATTCCCGATGAAGAACTGACATCAGAAAACATTATCCCCTCTCCTTTAAATAAAGCCGTGGCCGATGTAGTGGCAAAGGCCGTGGCTGATGTAGCTGTTGAGGAAGGGATTGCAAGAGTTTAAAACGTTCAAACCTTTCTATTGCGACGCCCCGGCGGCGGTATGCATATACTCAAACTGAGTGCCTATATCCCGCGTAAAGATCAGACTCGCAATATGATGGGAAGTGGAAAATCCTGGCGTGGAGTTCAGCAATGGGGTGTCCTTTCCCTTCTCAATAAGCTGAGCCAAAGTCTCAATATCAGATTCGCCAGATACTACAATGATCTCCGGATCAAAGCAATATTCCGCAATCGGTGTTGCAGAATCCATATCGTAGGTAGTAGTTCCGCCTAAAATATTGGTTACAAAAGAAGAAGTCAGGGCCAGTATGGTATATCCGTCTGCTTTCTGCTGCAAGGCATAGGTCTGTCCAACAATTGCGCCGCCACCCTCTTTATTCAGTACATTTACAGGCTGTCCCAATTCCTTGGAAAGCTCTTCTGCAATGATACGGCAGGATAAGTCAACGTTTCCGCCTGGCTGGAAGGGAACCACAATATCAATTGCCTTGGTTGGAAAATCCGTCGCTGGTGCCGGTGTCTCTGAATCCTTCCCTTCAGCCTTTGAAGGAGCCTCCTCTTCTGTCTTTGCTGCTGTCGCTGGACTATTTTGGGAGCTGCCGCAGCCTGCCAATGCCATAGCTGCCGCCGTTAATACTGCCACAGCCTTAAAATTGCGTTTTCTCATGAAATTTTCCTCTCTTTCTTCTTATTTTTTTGTGAATTGGTTGATTTTCATAGGTATACCTTTATTTACGCAATTCCTTTTATCTATTTTAACTATTTATATCTTAGCACAGGGAGCTTGGAAAGTGAAATATTTACATACAATCACGGTTATAACATAATCTTATAAAAAAGCTGCTTATTGACCGAAACAGTCACAAGCAGCTTTCTTTTAAAATTTAAACTTTGAAATTCCGTAAATCGGAATGGTGATTGTATTATCCGCTGTTCCGCCGCAGGTATTGCCTTTTGCGTACAGAACATAATCCGCTTTTTTCTTTATAGAAGCCTTTCTTCTCTTTAGCCAAAATGCGTGCAACACCAGAGAACAGATTTTCGTAAACAGCAGCATCCAATATGTCTTCAAAGTACCTCATGCTTTCATTGGTGAAAAGACGGATGATTTTAAGCAGCTCTGCCTGACATTCCTGCAAAGGCGTATTTTCCAAATATTTCAGAACAACCCCCGGATAACCGCCAATCATACAGTAATCGTTATATAAAGCCTGCCGCTCCCGATAGATTTCTGCATTACTGCCTCCACAGAGGCTCATTTTCTCATATTGATCAATGCGGTTAAGGGCTGTCAGCTCGTCATAGGCTTTCCGCTTCAGGTACATTGCAAATCCTCTCCTTCCTGTACAAGTGTGCCCTTCTCCATTGCTGGCAACAACAAACGAATAAACTCCCTGGCCTCCCTCGTTATATTTTTTTCCAGGTAACCGATTGTAAGAGTTCTGAACGCTGTCTCTTCTGCGATTGGATAATAATTTATCTGTTCCCGCAAAGCGCCGGTTCTGTCTATAGCCTCAGGGGTAAAGCCTATTCCCATCCCTCTGGCAACCATGGCATTTAAACCTTCACAGGAATTCGTCTCAAAGGCAATTCTCGGTGAAAAACCCGCACAATTGCACAGCTCTATAGATGTTTTATACATCCTGCGCCCTCTTTGATACATGATAAAGGACTGTTCAAAGAGTATCTGCAGGTCATCACCAGTCGAGGCCCTCTCATTGGGAGCTGGCAACAACCTGTTGATTTCAAACTTCTTTGGTACAGCCAGATAAATTCCTTCCTTAGATGAGCGCCTCATATTTGATTCCCTTATTATCGTAGGGCAGTATAACAAACGCAAGATCAACCTTTCCCTGAAGAAGCAGCAACTCCGAATCCTGGGAAAAGGCATCCACCAGCTTGATCTTAATCCCACAATGCTTTTGCTGAAACTTCTCCAGAATTTCCAGAAGGTAATATCTTTGATAAAAAGGAGCAATCGCAATGGTCAGCTCACCTTCTTTTAATGATCGGAAATCGCGCATCTTTTCAATCAGCTTGTCGCTGCGCTTTAATATCTCCTTTCCATCTTCATAAAAAATCTTCCCAGCGTTGGTCAGGATTACGCGATTACTTTTCCTGATAAACAGCTTAACCCCCAGCTCATCCTCCAAACGCTGAATCAACTGGCTTAAAGCTGGCTGGCTTACATGAACCTTCAGGGCGGCTTTTGAAAAATTCCCCTCATCTGCAACCGCCAATACATATACGATATCTCTTAATTGCACCTACTCACCGTCCATAAAAACTGAAATCGTTAAAATTCTTTGTAGTCTCACATAAACGTCTTTTTGCAACTTCCGTGTATTGGTTACTCAAATCGATCCCAATCCCTTTTCTGCCCAGCCGGACGGCAGCATCTACAGTACTTCCTGTTCCTGAAAATGGATCCAGCACGATCCCGCCTACAGGGCATGTAGATAAAATTGGAACTCGCAATAATTCTTCCGGAAAGACAGCGCAATGGGCATCTTTTCTCCAGATATCTTCTGGAACAATTCTCCAGATATTTGAAGGCAAAAACCCCTTTTTCCGCATTTTCACAATAAAAAAACCTTTTTCACTAAGTTCTTTTGCTCGTCCGCTGATTTTCTTGCTTTCGCTGTGATAGACTCTTTGCTCCCCTCTTATAGTCATTCGAAAATCAACAACCTCCCCCCGCTTCATCTCATCAAGAGTTTCATTTAATGCGGAAAGCGCATTTTGCTTTTCTTCATCCGATAAAACTTCTGAACATTGAATTTGGGAAAGATATTTTTTGCCAGTCACTCCTGTAGCAGAAATGATTTCTCCATTTTTCTCATAAGCGCCCTTTTCCGGAACGATTCTTACTGCATCTGCATCAAAGTAGTATTTACTGCTTTTTACAAATTGAAATACATGTTCGTAGATATCCCGAAAGCGATCTTTACAGCTCTGTGTTCCTTTCATTTGATCCCACACAATATCACTTCTAAGGAGCCAACCTTCTTTTTCCATTGCTAAAGCAACGCGCCACGGCATCCCCATCAAACATTTCTTCCAAAATTTATCGCCAATATTGAGCCAAAATGCTCCGGATGGTTTTAACACTCTTTTTACTTCCCGTATCACCACCATAAGATTTTCAACATATTCATCCGGGGAAGCTTCCATTCCGATGACATTTGATAATTCTCCATTATAATCCTCATATATTCTTTGCTGCCAATATGGCGGTGATGTAATAATACAGTCTATACTATTATCAGGAATACGCTTTAGGACATTTGCGCTGTCGCCTATTTCAAAACAATATACAGAATTACCATTTAATACATTTTCAATCATTTAATTGCTCCATCCTCCCGGCCTTTTTTTACTGCATTTTCTAAATATTCCAATGCAACATCCTGAATCACAAAAACTATTTTTTTATTCCATGTTTCTATAACCTGGCCCTTTTTATAGACCTGCTGCATCATGGTTTTCATAAATTCATTTGCCCAGTTTAACCCATATGTATAAGCATTTTTATAGTGTCCATACTTTAAAAGATCTTTGACATAAGAATAAGGGGATCCCGTTGTTCCATTCGCTTGAAACTCTACACAAAAAAAGTCGGACGGATTTTTTCCCTCTTTATCTGTTTTAACAGCCACATAGTCTACATTCCCGCTGACTCCCATATTCACTTCTTTTACCCATACATAGTGCTGCCATTGAGGAAAAAACTTATCGTGAATAGACTGGAAAACACTCCTTTCTAAAAAACGAAAGGGACAGATAATAACCGGCTCATAGTGATCCAGAAAAGAGCCCTGATATCCCAAAGAGCAGATTCCTACTTTGATATGCAAGTTATACTCTATATCATAAATGGTATTTCCCTAAAACAGCAACCCTTTTCCGGCATTTTTATAAAATCTTAATGATTTCATCTCCCATACCAGAATCATTTATGATATAATATTAGGAACACTTGTCCAGGTCTTATAGTTCCGGGCGAGAATAGATATTTGACCACTACCAATGAAAAGGAGTAATTATGGATAAAAAAGTAATTCTTGGCATTTCTGCCGCCGCAGTGGTGGCTGTTATTGCAGGAGCCGGTACTGCCCTTATGACTTCCGCGCCGCCGGAGAAGATTGATTTATCTTCCACCTACACTACCCCAGCCCCCTCTGAGGAGGAGACTGTCCCGCCGGAGACCACGGTTCCTCCGGAAACCACAGCGCCGGAATCGTCTTCCCAGACCGGAGAGGCTGCAGCAGAGGTTTCCGCTTCCATTGAAATCTATACCTCCGGTAAAGTTTCTATCGAATATCCTCAGGTAGAAGGATTAAGCGATGAATCGCTTCAAACCTCTATCAACAGTACCCTCCGCTCCAATGCCATTTCTGCCGCAGCCGGATACGGAGCTGATGAAACGAAGGATGCATTTTCCGTAAAATGTCAGGTGATTTCCATTGACCGCCGCAGCCTGACAGCCCTTTATACCGGCCTTTTTACCCCGGAAGGCGCCGCCTATTCTACCAATGTTTTTTACACCAACACTATGGATCTGAGGGATGGCTCCAATCTGGGCTTAAATGATTTTACCGATTCCTATACCATGGCCGGATATGTGCTAAGCTCTGATGTGACATTCTCCGGTTTAACCGATGAGCAGACTGCCGCGGCTCTTGACTACCGTGAGACTCTGACCATTGAGGAATTTACCGATATCTTTAACCGGGCAGACTTCCCCCTTCAGACCGGCGTGGAATGGCCTCCGTCTTTCAGCTATGAAAAGCAGGGAAGCATTTTCTTTACCTTCCCGGTCCCCCATGCCCTGGGCGATTATGTAACCGTACGCTTTGATCCTTCCACTAAATAGGAAAAGGAAGGTAATAACTTCAGAAAGAAATGGAGATTGATATGGAAAATGTAGTGATGTTTGACCATCCGCTGATTCAACACAAGATTTCCCGGTTGAGAGATAAAAATACCGGTACTAACGAATTCCGCAAGCTTATTGAAGAAATTGCCATGCTTATGGGTTATGAGGCCCTGCGGGATCTTCCTCTAAAGGATGTAGAGATTGAAACACCTCTGGAAACTTGTATGACTCCCATGATTTCCGGACGCAAGCTGGCAGTGGTTCCCATTCTTCGGGCTGGTCTTGGTATGGTAAACGGGATTCTGGCCCTGACTCCCACTGCCAAAGTGGGACATATCGGACTATACCGGGATGAGGTGACTCATGAGCCCCACGAATATTACTGTAAGCTGCCGGATCCTATTGATGAGCGTACTATAATTGTAACGGACCCCATGCTGGCCACCGGCGGTTCTGCAGTTTCGGCTGTGGACTTTATTAAAGACCATGGTGGAAGAAAAATCAAATTTATGTCTATTATTGCGGCACCGGAAGGTCTGGAACGCCTTCACAAAGCCCACCCGGATATTCAGATTTATGTAGGCCATCTGGATCGATGCCTCAATGAAAATGCATATATCTGTCCCGGATTAGGAGATGCGGGAGATCGGATTTTCGGGACAAAATAAATTTATAATGAGCCATAGTATAAGGGAATGGTGCAAAATAAAATGGGACAGTCTCTCTATCACCGCTGTCTGATTTTATTTTGCACCATTCCTTTTCTGTTACAAATTTTCTATTTGACTCAACATTTCTCATTTTTTAAAAGGGATATCCTGAACCCCTTTTCTTTTACCTTGCTGCTGCCCTGCCTTCAAGCCACTGCTCCACAATCGCTATATTCATTTTCACAATATCTGCGATATTCTCTGCACTCATTCCTCTGTCTGCAAGGCTAAATACGACTTCTTTCGCCTTCCTCTCTTCTCCTTCTGCTCTTCCTTCTGCTCTTCCTTCTGCTCTTCCTTCTTCTATCCATTTCTCACTCATCTCACACATAACTTTAAGACCTCCTTCTTCGCATTTCAGAAAATGGA
>CAJTOL010000020.1 GCA_910577645.1 uncultured Lachnospiraceae bacterium | reverse complement strand
TATGCTGCGTAATTCTTTTAAGTATGTCAACTACAGTGACTGAAAGAACTTTTCCAGTGATTTCAAGGCGGTCTATCACGCGCCCAATGAAAGTGCGGGATATTCAGAGCTGGAAGGAGTCAAAGAAAAGTGGGGCCGAAAATACCCTTATGCAATCCGGAATTGGGAGAATAACTGGGAAGATGTCAGTTCGTTTTTCCAGTTCTCAGAAGAGATCAGAAAAATCATGTATACAACGAACATACTGGAAGGGTTAAACCGCCAGTATCGAAAGGTAACCAAAACGAAAAGTGTATTTCCCAGTGACCAGTCTTTAGAAAAAATGCTGTATCTGGCCAGTGAAAACATCACAAAAAAATGGACGCAGAGATACCGTGGGTGGGACCAGGTGCTGAACCAGCTGATCGTCCTGTATGGGGAAAGGCTGAGTCAGTATTTATAAAAAGAAAAAGCCAGGGCGGCTCCAAGTGAAAGGGTAGCCGCCCCAGCCTTATTCCATCGGCATTGAGAGTATTGCCAGAAAAGCCCAGTCTTATTCCGGAGGCCGGGTGTGGGCAGAGCCCATAAAAGCAGACTTTGAGATGTCTTTATTTCTGTGCAAAAAAATCAGGTAAGGATGAATAAAAAATCCTGTAGTGGTTATACTATAAATAGAAAGAACATTCGACAACAGGAAGTTCATGGAATCGACAGCAAAAATCTACATATCGAACTCTTATCAGGGAAACCTAAATTTCCATAGACACAGAATTTCTTACACCCTCCGCAAGAAGCTTATTCATAAAATTGTAAATGGAAAGTCCCTGACCTTTACAATAAATCTCATGCTTTTCGATGTATAATACAGGATTCTTATAGTATTCTCAAAAATTCTAGCTACTATTTTACGTTCATCTGGAGATGAAAAATTTTTAGAGTATCCCAATGCATTTTTGTAGATATCCGTAATAAAAAAGACGCCCATATACTGAACGTCTATAAAATCCTATTGGTTTTTCTTTTTTCCAAAACGCTTTCTCTTGAAAAAAGGAACTTTCGTTGCAGCGGCCTCCTCCCTGCTTCGGTTGTCCTTTTGGTATGAACGAATAATTTCATCCAATTGCCTAAAGCGTTCCTCTTCTTTCTCGTCTGACATTCGGAATAGACACTCCATCTCCTGTGTCACCTTATCGTTTACCATATGGCTGATATCCTGGCTCAGCTTTTCATTATTGGCATCTAAGGCTCGTCCGATAATGTGATTCATAATTTCCTGAAACTGCTCCATCTTTTCCTCTGTAGTAAGGCTTATAGAAGGCATATTTTCTCTTACTGCTTCCGGGAGCGCGGATAGCTCTTCCAGATCTTCCCCATCCTTAAATCCATCTGTCGCCAGTTCTACTATTTTCTCTTTTCCAGGCTTTCTTCCGCTTCCGGCTACTCCGCCGCTTAAAGGTTCCCGGCCTGCCAAAGGGCCCGAAACACATGTCCGGCCTGTCCTGGCTGTTTGTTCAGAAACTGCTGCACACTCTTTCAATGCTTTCTCCATATCTTCCTCCAAAACTTCATCCGATATAATTAAGTCGCTTCCCGACTCCATCACTCTGTCAAGTGCACTTTTAATTGCCTTTAGCTGGTATCCCCTGTCTTTTAAGGCTTTTACCTGCCGGAACAATCGGATGTGCAGTTCCGTATAATATCGATGCCCCATCTCGTTCCTTGGGATGTCAAGCTTCAGTTCCTCTTCCCAATAGCGGAGCACATGGGCCTCTACATCTACCTTTTTGGATGCATCGGATATTAAATAATGTATCTCATTCATAACCTGATCTCTCCTTTGGGTTTCTCCTCCCGGCTTGTCCCAATCCCCTCAGGACCAGCCAGGTTTTCTTAACCTATTTATAATTTATGCGCGGAATGTTCAGATTATGATTACCAGATAAAGAAAGAAACCAAGAAATTTTCATTTCTTGGCCTCTTAGGAAAGGTATCGAGAATTTGGTAGTTGTCTGTTTTATATCGGATTTTATGGGTTGGTGATGAGAACGCCATCACTACGCGTGGACTGTGACTCACTGACACCGTTTTTCCATACTCCATGAGTACCGCGGACGCGGTAATAGTAGCCGGCAGGTTGGTCGTCGACTTCAAGCTCCACTATTGCCTTAGTTAATTCCCCATCTGGTTCGTCTTCTGGATAAAAATAATAATCAAAATCATCTACTTGTATCCACTTCTTATTTTCATTCAATTTATCTAAATAAATGTGAATGCGAATTTTGTCAACCGGTCTATGCGCTGTCGTAGTGGCAGTGATACCTATCACGCCATTTCCTATATTTTCTATTGATACTATTGAGGAACTTATATAGGTTCCCCTTGCATTATCTATTCCTCTTGCCTTACTAATATATCTATTTTCTAATTGTATAGAATTACTTTCCTCTAAAACTTTTTTCGTCTCTTCGTACTTTTGTTCAGTTTTTGCAAAAACTGGCATTGTACAAACCAAGCTACAAACCGTGGCAGTAAATAACAACTTTCTTAATGTATTTTTCATAAGATATATCCTCCTTTGCATAAAACATATATCTTAATAAACGCTTTTTTTAATAATTTGTGACAAATTTTTAGAAATTTATATCTTCAATCATTGCTTTAAATTCGTTTTCCTCCATTATACCTTCTAATTGATAATATCCTTTTTCCTTTTCTAATGATACACTATACTCAATCTCACCTGAATCAGTTGTATTCTTTTGAATGAACAAGGTTTGATTTATCCAATTATTATCTATAGGCAAACTTTCCTCTCTATCTGAGCGAAAGCCATTTGACTTTTCATTTAGTCCAGTACTTTGAATAAGGTGTATACTCATACCATTATATTTAAACTCTATTAAAACGATCTTTTCTTTTATTGTTACCTCATAAAACTCCATCCCCTCCGGCCTATACCCAATCTTCAAAACCGGAATTCCTAATTTTTCACCAATTATCTTATATGCTTCCTCTTCACTATCAACTTCTATATAATTCTCAGATTCATTATTCCATGCAATATTGCTCTTATCGCTATCACGAACATTTGCTTTATATTCCAGCTGTTTTCTACCACTAACTCCAATTCCTCCCGCCCACAGCAAACCGCCTGCCATGGCGGCGGCCAATAATAATTTCCATGCACCTGGGCGGAAGCGGCGCTTGGTATGGGGAACTTCGGCGATAGCAGCAGCCTCCGGCGGACGCTCCAGTTCGGATGTTTCCCCAGCGCGCAGATGAATATCCGGTTCCACGGATGAGTAAGGATTGGGACTGTTCAATTCCTTCTCCAGCTCTGTAGAGATCCCTCTTTCGCTCATTTTCTCTAAAATTTTCTCAAACTCACCTAAAGGCGCCGTCATACCCTCGGCAGCTGTGGAATCCTGTTCGCTTTGTTGCCTGTCCTGAGCTGCCATTTTTGCAGACTTCACCTGTGCTTCAGCCATTTCCAACTCCTTTAAAAGCTGTTCATCGCTGTAATCAAAGGCTTCCTGAAGCAATAACTCTATTTTTTTATCTTCAGCTTGAAGGCTGTCTGCCTCTTTTTTCCTTTCCACACTGCACCTCGATTGATTTTATAAAATTGCCGGTTCTTCCCTTAATTTCCCCAACTTCCCTGGTTCTTAGGGTTGACTTTTTCTTTTTTGTGGTTACTATATAACTATAAAAAATGTCATCGGAGGTCTTCCTATATGAAAAAAATCATATTGACCGGCGGAGGAACCGCTGGCCATGTTACCCCGAATTTGGCTTTGCTTCCAGCATTGCAGGAGTTAGGCTATGAAATCCATTATATTGGCTCCAAACAAGGCATTGAACGAAAATTAATCGAAAATGCCGGGATCCCTTATGATGCCATCTCATCTGGCAAACTCCGCCGTTATTTTGACTTAAAGAATTTTTCCGATCCCCTTCGGGTTGCAAAAGGCTACCTGGAATCTTTAAAGCTAATGAAAAAGTATAAGCCAGATGTTGTCTTTTCCAAAGGTGGCTTTGTATCTGTCCCGGTTGTATTGGCAGCCAAGCATTACAGAATTCCGACAATTATCCACGAATCTGATATGACTCCTGGTCTGGCAAATAAAATTTGTATCCCCTCAGCAAAAAAGATTTGCTGCAATTTCCCCGAGACCTTACCCTACCTTCCGGAAGATAAGGCAGTTCTAACCGGTTCTCCTATCCGTGCCGAGATTCTTCAGGGTGACCGCCTGGCCGGCCTTAAGTACTCCGGTCTGTCACCGGAAAAGCCAGTTATCTTAATTATCGGCGGGAGCCTTGGTTCTGTAAAAGTAAATACTGCTGTCCGAAGCATCCTCCCTCGCCTTTTACAGCAATTTCAGATTATACATATCTGCGGCAAAGGCAATCTGGACGAAAGCCTGATTCACACCGACGGATATGTACAGTATGAGTATGTAGACGCTCCATTAAAACATTTATTTGCTGCTGCTGACTTAATAATCTCCAGAGCCGGCGCTAATTCCATCTGTGAGATACTGGCTCTGAGAAAACCCAATCTGTTGATTCCCCTCTCCGCTTCTGCAAGTCGGGGCGACCAGATTCTTAATGCAAAATCGTTTGGCAAACAAGGTTTCAGCTCAGTGCTGGAGGAAGAAAATTTAACAGATGATACCCTCTATCAAGCTATCACCAATCTGTATATCAACCGCCAGACCTACGTCTCTGCTATGGAAGGCAGCCATCAGGGAAATGCCGTAAATACGGTCATCTCATTAATTGAGTCATTTATCGTTTAAGTCGTCTTGCCTTCTCTTCCCAATTCCCTGCGGAGAACTTTTCTCGCTCTGGAAATTCTGGCGCGGCAGGCATCGCTGCTGATTCCCAGAATTTCACATACTTCCTTTTGCGGCCGTCCTTCAATCAAATGTAGAATGGCCGCTTCCTGCAAATCTTTGCTCAGTCCCTCAATCACCCGATATATCTCTTCAAGAGTCTCATTTTCATATATTCTGTCAAAAGATGTCTCTACCCGGTATCTGGAAGCAACTTTGCAGTCTTCGATAAATTCCTCAGAATTAATACTGATGGTATCCATATTTCGGCTTTTTCTGTGATAGTCTACACAACGATTTTTCAAAATCCTTACCAGCATTGCTTTCTTGCGGCCAGGCGTCCATTCCAAAGAATAATGCCCAAAGTACGCAATAAATGTTTCTTGAACCACGTCATCTACATCTTTATCCGGAACTCCATATGATTTTGCCAGCACACGAAGAGATGCCTGATGTTCCTCATACATGGACAGCAACAGCTCATTTATCTTTTGTTGCATGTCATTCTCCTAAATTTATGAAAGCGCGCTTTTTATTTGCTCTGCAATCTGAGCCAGTTTATCTGCATTTGCTGGCTGACATTCCCACGCTGCAATGGAAGGCCCTCCTTCATATCTGGGAATCACATGCACATGGAAATGAAAAACAGTCTGTCCTGCTTCCTTTCCGTTGTTCTGAACCAGGTTAAATCCGGCACAGCCCAAAGATTTTTTCATTGCGGCTCCTATTTTGGCTGCCAATGGCAGAACTTTAGCAGCGGTTTCCTCGTCCAGATCACAAACATCCTTGAAATGATTTTTAGGCAGAATAAGCGCATGGCCTTCTGATGCCGGCCCCAAATCTAAAATCACGCGAAAGTCCGGATCCTCATACACCGTTGCAGATGGTATTTCTCCATTTGCGATTTTACAGAAAATACAAGTTTCATCCCTCATAAATAATCCCCTCCTGATTTCATCTTCTTTTTTATTTCCGCCTTTGGTTTCCGATACAGTATTCCCCCCAGCAGCAGACCAATAAAGGTGCCGGATATATGTGCTGTATTATTTGTACCTGCGCTTGTAAATCCCAGATACAGGGAAAAAACAGCCATTAAAATCAATTGCCTGCTGTTTAAGTCCTCAAGCCTGCCATGGTTTCTCAAAACTGCATAAATCAATCCTCCGACTACTCCAAAAACTGCCCCGGATGCTCCTGCAGATACTGTATTAGGCGAGGTTTCTAAATAGAAATAAACAGAAACAATATTGGCGCCTATCCCGCATACCAGATAGAAGATAAGATATTTTACCTTCCCCAATGCCCGTTCCAGGTTATCTCCCAAAACAAACAAAATCAGCATATTATTAACTAAATGGCGGATTCCAAAGTGCATAAACATTGCTGTCACTAATCGGTAATATTCTTTCTTCCAAATTACCATCGGAACATACAATGCTCCATACTGTATCATTGTCCTGGTATCTTCGCTGGAGCCTTTTATTTCAATAAGCAGGAAATACAGCACGTTTAAGGCAATCAGACAGCCATTCACCCAGGCAATATTATTCTTAGAATACGACGAATTCATGGCGATTTGTCTCCTTTGCATTAGACATATTCTACCATACTCAGAGGAATTTGTTAAGGGATTCTCTTTAAAATAGTCTACATAAAGCGGAATCCGCTATCTGCAATATATATTTCATCCCCTATTTCCAAAAATTTTGTCTCGTTATTTTGAAGCATTACCCCCTTTACCATAGTTCCATTGGTTGAGTTTAAATCTGTTATCTGGTATCCCCCGTCTATTTCTTCCAGCTTTACATGGAGGCGGCTGACAGTATCTTTATTTAGAGTATAGTCTGTAATCCCGCTTTTCTTTCCAATGATAAAAGGAAAATACGGAATCGGAATGTCCTCTTGTTGTTTATCCAAACTTACAAGATATCGGACAATCTTTTGATTGGCATTTTCCGGAGTCAGCAGTTGTGTTTCCATTACAGGAGCCGTTACAGGCCGTATTACTGAATCTGTTGAAGGAGAGCCTTCTCCCACCTTCAGCGAAGGTTCCTCCGATAAAGAAGGAATCTCCCAGGAATGTTCTTCCTTAGCTTTAAAAAGAAGCTGCTTTGTTTCCTCCCGCTCTTCTTCCACATTCTCCGGAAAAATGCATCTTATTATCCACAATGCCAGGCCAAATATTCCCCACATCCCATACCAGGCGGCAAGCAAAAGGGGATATTCCTTAAAAAAGCCAGTTCCTTTTATCAGCCAAACAACTCCTGGTGTCATCAGAATACCTATTATAACCGGAATCCTTTTCCAAAAAGCGGTTTTCTTTTTTTGCTGTTTAGGCTTAACCTCTTTCCCATATTCTAAGGGTAAAAATTCTGTAGTTTCCGGCATGGGGTTGTCCAAATCAGCTATCTGAGATGCAGAATCCCTTTTTTCCTCCTCCCGGCCAACAGCCTTCGTCTCCTGAGACAGCCATTTTAAAAGATTGTCCATCCCATAAAGCTCTTTTTGACTCTCCTGGTAAAGGCGATACGCCAGCAGAACACTATCCTTCTCTTTATGATCCACTTTCTTTAAAATGTATTGAAGCAGCTGTTCCATTGCTTTCGGAAAGTCTATCTTCCTGCCGGGAACCACACACAAATATATCTTAAAATCTTCCGGAGTTACATATATGTATTCTGGTTCCAATAGAATCTGGCTCTCCTGAAGCAGATAACATTCTATCCTTTCCAGTATTCTGGCAATTGAAACAATTAATCCTGCAATCTCATCTTTTCCAATCCATCGCCCTTCCAGAAGCCGGGTTAAGGGTTGTTTCGATGTTATCTCGTAATAATAAAGAACCCCATTTTCTGTTTGCCGAAACCGAAATTTCAATAATCCATCTATTGTATTTGCCATTAACATCTGGCTCTCATAGCTTTCCTCACAGCTATTTTCCTGCTTTATAATTAAATAGTTATGGCGCATCTGTCTTTCGTAGTAAACTTCCATCCCCAGCCTCCAGTTGTTTCACTGCTTCCGTCTTTCTCAAAAATACTTCCGGTTCAAAAATGCCTGCCTCTATCTGTATGTTCCATTGTCCATCAGGCTTTCTTGCTTCAGACTTCCCTACAATTCTCCCTGACTTCTCCCCCAGCTGCAGACGAAAGTCTTTAAAAGAAAATTGAGCCGTTTTTCGTTTCACTGCCTGTCCTTCTATTTCCGCCAACCCCTGTTCCCTTTCCCAAGGATTTAAGCGCCTCCCTTGCTCTATCCTTTCATGGAGCGCCATCTTCCCCACAGTCTCATCATGCAGCTTATATGCCTGATGGAGAATCGCCGTCATCATAAGGCAAAAAATACTCATAATAACGGCTGCTTCTATGGTATAGCTTCCCTTCATGTCTTCCTCCTAGCATAATAATGAATCGGTACGCGACGCTTAGTGTCTCCTGCCATATCGTCGGAAGGTATCCTGAAAACACTTCGCATTTACCTCCCTTACAGCATAAGAATCCATATTCCCACCGGCAGCACAAATGGCAGAAAGGGGATTTCTGTTCTTTTTCCGGCAGTCCACTTTATCTGCCGTACTGCCAGCAGTCCAATTCCCCAGCAGCTGCAAAGAAGCAGGCTGCCCCACAGCAGCATAACATTTTTCCAAAATCCCAGATAAATTCCGGTAATGAAAAATAACATTCCATCTCCGGGCCCAACTGCTCCTTCCGTCATTTTCGAGAGTATTAGCAGAATCACCCCAATAAAAGCTCCTCCTGCTATTTCCAAAAATGACAAGCCGTCTGTATTTCCGTGAAGAACTATTATCCATTTCTCAATTTTCCATCCCTCAGAGAGGGCTGTCATACTGTTTATTCTCCACAGCACGGCTTCCGTCCCTCCCAATATATAGATCCATACAGGAATTTCCCTGGTTTTCCAGTCAAAAATGGCTGCGGACATTAAAAACAATAAAATTATCATATTTTCCTCACCAGCAGTAAGAACACTTTCCCAAATGCTCTGCGTCTTCTATAGAAACTTCTTTTACATAAGCAATGGTAGCGGAGCAATTCCATTGGGAATGATAGCTTTCCCCTTCCGGCATAATATAAACTATACTCCCGGGCCCTGATGCACCTCCGCATATTTGGCAGGCGTGGTAACGCCTTCCTCCATTATTGCGCCGGGTCCCCAATTCCTCATAAGAAACTGCCGTAAGACTATTTGACAAATAATGACATTCCTGTGTTTTGTGGTAACGCGTGCTGTTTTTTCCAACAAAAACCGCCTCCGGCAAATGATCCTGGCCGTTTTCAGGCAACCCGAAAGCTCCTTCCCCCAGCGGCCCGTCTCTTCCTATCCAGGCTCTGCGAATACTTCTTGATTCCATGGGAACAGTTTGTAACCTTAAAACAGAAAATGGCAGTTTCATTTCATAGTTCATTACCAGACAGATTGTCTCTCCGTCATTTAAAATCCGGGAGTTCTTAAAAGTGATGGATTTTATACCCATTTGCTCCATTTCCCCCTTTATCTGCTGTTCTCCCAAAAATGCGGCTCCTGATAATACTCCGTTTTTCTGCCCATCTCCCAGATAGGCATATTTGCTTAAAGATTCCCCAGTGTTTTCCAGACGCGCCTGTATTTGCCTCTGCCTGTCCATCATTTTCATAGGCATCATCATACATACACAGGCAAAGAGAAACAGTGAAAATCCCAATGCCGCTTCAACAGACATGCTTCCTCTCAGGCGCAAACTTTCGGAGGAAAATAACCATACCCTTTTTTTACGG
The DNA here is from genome assembly GCA_910577645.1 of uncultured Lachnospiraceae bacterium. Classification (GTDB taxonomy): domain Bacteria; phylum Bacillota; class Clostridia; order Lachnospirales; family Lachnospiraceae; genus UMGS1370. The sequence continues at coordinate 45,759 of CAJTOL010000020.1, read as the reverse complement.
AAACGGATGAATCCTGTTAAGGGGGCTCGTACTTGGAGAGTTGCGTTCTTTTTATTTGATTTCGCGTTGTAAATCAGAGCTTCCAGATATGGTTGGATTATTAATTTTAAAAGCACCGTAAAAAAGGGCATGATTATTTTCCTCCGTCAGCATATGCTAATATCCGTTTTTAACAATTGTTCCGTACCGGTATATTCCCGCCTCCTTCCCAGTTAAGCTTTTCAGCAATCCCAAAGATAAAAATACATGTTTCCCCTGGACTTCTGTTTTTATTTTCACCTGACAAGCACACTTTTCTATTAAAAATCCCGGTTCTTTTCCGGAAAGGTTTCCCTGAATCATATCCATCATCCGGTATATTGCCGTCTTGACAGGCGCAAGAATCAGAAACAATTTTAAGTAGCCTGTGTAATCCATACCATTACTACTTTCCTTTTGGGGCACCAGTCCCTTCCTTCCCAGCTCTAAAAGTCCTGATAAGTCTAAATTCCAGCTGTTTCTGTCTTTCCAAACCGGAACCTTTCCTCCGGACAAAAGAATCTTTACGTCTACCAAGGCTTCTCCTAATGCCCAGATTCCCATAATAAAAAATGCTGTGATTCCAACCAACGGCGCAAAGCCAGATACTCCTACTATAGCTGCTGCCAAGGCTTCCGCTTCCTGGCGCTTCTGAGAATCCTTTAGAATTGCAATTAAATTCAGCCCTTCCCGCACTGCCAGTAAACGGTTTACCGAAGCCGACAAGTTAGCGCCGTCTATAGGGCTTCCGTACAATATATATTCCAGCTCGTATTGAAATTCTTTCTTTTCCTCAGAGCAAAAATCAGTAAAAAAATGTCCGCCATATTCTGCCAGCAAAAACTGGTCTATTAAATTCGTCACACCATGGGGTCCGTCTCCGCGGCTGTCTCCCTGTTTGCCTGCCTCCCCCATAAGATTGGACGGCAGATTTCCTCTGGAAATTACTCCTTCCGAAACCTTCTCCCCTTCCGGAAGAACTAATTGGAGAATTCCGGATTCTGCTGCACGGCGGATCTGATTCAGGATCCCTTCTGACTCTTTGTCTTCCCCTCCGGCGGTATAGGAAACCTGAAGCAGTTGATATCCGGAGAAATGAGCTCTTACTCCTGCCCACAGCCCTTCTTCGTCTAATATGTCCCATTCTCCTTCCGGCTCCCAGTTTTCAATAAATTCCATCACCTCTTCTGCTTCTTCCATCGTCTGAAGTACCAATTGTTCCTGCTGTTCTGCAAGTTCCGTGAGACATTCCACCTCTTGCCTTCGTTTCCCATTCTGGGAGGTATAGGATTCATACCGTAAAAATTCATTCTCCATAATTCCCTCAACGGCTGCTCCCATATCCCGGCGTTTTTCTTCATATTCTGCTTTTACCTCATCTAATTTTTTCGCCAAATTGTCTGCCTGTCTGCCATAGACTTTTACCAGGCCTGGTATCTGCTTTAAGTTATCCTTTAAATCCCCTGCCGCCTCTAAAAATCCGGCGCCATCCCCATATCCTAATGCCTGAACCGCCTCCCTGTAGCTGCTTTCCTGCCGGCTCAGACAGGACTTTATTTTTTCCAGAGTCTGCTCCAGCTTCCAGGCTTCTTTTGTCTGCGCCTCCAGCTTTTTAGAAATCTGGTTTACTCCTTCTGCTTCTTTCATTGTTTTTTCCAAATCCAGCGCTGCTCTCTCGTCCATCTCCAGGGTCCAGACACCATATTTCATAAAATCTAAAATCTGCTGTTCCATATATTTTCCGCTGTTATCCGTAAGATGAATCAGCTCTTCTATTTCAGCAAAATCCGGTTTCATCGTATACCAGTCAGCGGTTTCTGAGTATTCCCTCAGATAGCGTATAAACTCCTTCTCTATTGCTTCTTTCTCTATGTATTCCACTCCTAAAATCCGATACTGATCCCACATAGGCCGGTGGTACTGGCTCATTACAGAATCCAGCGCCGAATTTGCCGCTGTTTGAAGGTAGTATCTGGCTCCGGCTATTCTGGCCGACTCCAGAAGGCTGCAGATCAACCCAAACACACTCAGCAGAATCAAACTTAAAAATATAGTAATCTGGCCCCTTAGTTTCATCCTAATACACCTCTTTTGACTGGCTGTTGATTTCTTTAAATACATTATTTAAAAGTGTGGTAATCTGCTTTTTAAATATGATGACCAACCCAATTAGCACCACCAGGATCAAAACAACCTCAATCACTCCAATTCCGTCTTCTTCACAAATCCAATCCTGTAATTCATCTCTTACTCCCATAGATTTCACCTCCTTTCAACAAAAGCTAATGTTTCGCCAACGCTTAATAAAAGCTAAGAAATGCCGGGGCAACTACCATCACCATAACAATCCCAAGCATCAGGAACAGGGGCAGAAGGAGCTTGGTTCCGGCTTCCTCCCCTAACCGTTTGGCTATATTTTTTCTTTCCTCAAAAGCAGCTGCCACTTCTTCCTCCAACAGATACCGCAGATTCTTCAGCCCGGTTTTTCGATTCTGTTCCAGCAGGCTGGCAAGTTTCATATAGGGCCGCAGGCCGCACCTTCGGCCAAACCGGCGATAAGCTTCTGATTCTGCCACTCCGCTCTGTAAATCTATACATACCTTTACCACCTCCTCATAAGCAGGGCTTACTTCCCGGCGGCCGGCGGCCAGTCCGGTTTTATAGTCCAGCGCCATTTTTTCCCAGGCAGTCCGGACTGTCATTCCGGCGCCCAGATAAACCTGAAGCTTAGAAGCTACCTCGGAATATTCCAATATTAACTGTTCCTTCCTTTTTTTATCCTTCTCCTTTTGGCGTACCTGATCTTCAAACCCGTATAAAAGGGTCACTCCCCCTCCCATTACCAGGATTAAGACACTGCTGTAATCGGGCCTTAAACGGTAAGAAAGCTTCTCACCCTCAAATTCTCCGGGAAGTATGAGCCATTCTTCTTCCTCTGTATTCTTATTTTCTGTCTTGATTGCTTCTGAAAGCGCTCTAACCTTTTTATCTGTGTCAGACAATTGAGGCGGGTAGATATGGATCGGGATATGAAAAACACTGTTCCCCACATTATCCCAGACCGTAAGCTGAAGCCATGTTTGCTTTCCCTGTTCCGAAATTTCTTGATTATATACCTTTCCGAAGCTGTCAATCAACTCTGAGTCCCCGGTTTCCCATTCCAATTTCAATGCCAGCTCGTCATAATAGCTTATCAGGTTTAAATCTGACCGGACTTCCCTTAAAGACGTATTTTGCTGCAAAATCTCCTCCGGAAGATTTTCCGCCCATTCCTCCCGTATCCGGCGGGCCTCTTCTTCCCGGCGTTTCCGGCTGCTTACGGGAATCTGTATCGGAATCTCTTTCTCTTCCAGTCCGGATACCAGCACTTCATACCAGATTTCTTCTTCTCCGTAACCGCTTCGCCGGATGGCATCCTCTTTCAGCGCCGAATCTCTATTCCCAATCCAGACCAGAACAAAAATAGCTGTGGATGCTGCCAGGCAAATTATCTGTCTTTTCTGCATTCCGCTCCTTTTCTTTTAAGATATTAAGATATCCCTATATCCAGAATCCGGCCGGACAGCCAAATTGCCGTTACATAGATTACCAGACATCCGGTCATAAGAAAGCATCCTGTGGCGGTGGTATACATTAAGTCAAAGAAACCAGGGGAAGTCATATCAATATATAGAATAATGAAAAACGGCAGCAGATTCATAATCCGCTGTTCTAACCGCCGTGAAGCAGTCATTGTTCTGATTTCCTCATGAACCTGTATTTTGTCACGAATAGAATCTGCGGTTCGGCTCATAATGGATACCAGTTCTCCGCCGCTGCGTTTTGCCACAGTAAGTACCTGAACAAAGCTTCTGATCTCTTCTATCCCGCTGCGCTCTGCAAAGCTTTCAAAGGCCTGCTCTGCTGTCCGATTCAACCCAATCTGTCTGGCCATATCCGCAAACTCCACCGCAAGCATTCCCTGAGGGCCGTAAAGCATGTTCAGCTCCGTCACACTGGCTGACAGCGCATTTTCTATGGAATACCCTGCGCTTAAGGAAGCTGCCAAAATCAGGACTCCTTCTTTAAATTCACTTTTCAACCGTTCTTTCCTCTTTTTACATAGTTCTTTTTTATAATAGAACGGATAGAGAAGCCCCAAAGGGGACAGAAAGAGAAATACCCTGCCGCTCCGGTAAAAGGTATAGGCAGCAGCGCCGCAGCATCCCAATCCTGCAGCCGCCGACATTATCCATTCTTTTATTGTCAAGCGATATGTATCATAGCTGATAGCCTGCGGCTGTAAGCTTGTCCCTGTTTTGAAGTTCCCCCACTTTTTCCAGACTGCCTTTAACCTGGTCTGTCCGGCATCTCGGTTTCCGGGAGGCATTCTTTCCTGTTTCTTGTCCTCCCTCTTCCTTCTCTGTCTTTTCCTGAAATTCATACAGGGGATTAAGCGTAATTTCTCCATCCTTTATTCCTCCAATCTCAGCAATCATCAAAATTCGTCTGCTCCGATCCCGAAGCCTGCCTAAATGGATCAGGATATCAATTGCAGAGCTTATCTGGCTCCGTACTGCCTGCAGCGGAAGCTCTGCCCCCGTCAAAACCATAGTTTCCAGGCGGGACAGCATATCCCTGGGGCTGTTTCCATGGCCTGTAGACATGCTACCGTCGTGGCCCGTGTTCATAGCCTGAAGCATCTCCAGCGCCTCCCCTCCCCGAACCTCCCCTACGATGATCCGGGAGGGGTTCATACGGAGAGCTGCCCGAATTAAATCCCGAATCGTAACCGCCCCTTCTCCTTCCCCATTGGCGTTGCGGGTCTCTAATCGAACCAGATTGGGAATCTGCTGGATTTGCAGTTCTGCCGAATCCTCTATGGTTATAATTCGCTCTTCCGCCGGAATCAGGGCTGACAAAGCATTTAGAAATGTACTTTTTCCTGAATTGGTCCCGCCGCATATAAAAATGTTGTAACCGGAGGCCACCAGCTTTCCCAAAAATCCCACTGCCTCTTCTGTAACAGAGCCCAGCTTTATCAGCCGGGACATGGTAATCGGTTCTGGGAATTTCCGGATGGTAACGGCAGGGCCGTCCAGGGCTATAGGCGGAAGTACAATATGCACCCGGGATCCGTCCTCTAAACGGGCATCTACAATGGGGGACGATGCATTTACCATCCTGTTTACCCGGCTGACAATCTGTTGAATCATATCCTCCAGCTGCTCGGTTGTCTCAAATCCCCTGCCCCACTGCTCGGTCCTTCCGGATTTTTCAATAAAAATCTGATCCCTGCCATTTACCATAATTTCCGTTACTGTTTTATCGTCTACCAGCTCCTGTAATATATCCAGACGGCGGAAGGAATCAAACAACCTCTGTCCCAGTTTTTCTCTGGCAGAAAGAGGCAGATATTCCCTGCGCCCGTAGTCAAAAATTTCCTGGTCAATCAGCTCCTTTAGTTCTTCATCTGCCAAATAGGCCTGCTCCTGGAGCTTTTCCATCAGTCCGGGGCGCAATATCCCCATTGCCTGATGTATAGCAGATTCCTTTTCTGCTTTTCTTTCCTTTCTGTTTAAGGCCCGCTCCATTCCGTTTTCCCCCTTAATAGCTGGCGTACATAGTCTGCCAATTCTCCCCACATAAGCTGATCCAGATAGTTATCCCGGCTGCTTAGCCTCCCCGGATTGGGAAGCTTTACCTTTTGAATCCGTTCCAGCAGCTTCTTTCTCCCTGAAGCCTCAAGATAATCCTGGAATGTTTCCACCTTAAGGCTGGATATACTGTCCTCCCTCACCGGCATATAGACCTTTTGGCATACATCCAGAATGTCCGCCGCCAGCCTTCCATACTGGCCAATATCTACCACAATCGTGTCATATACTCCTTCTCCGGCTACACATTCTAAAAACTCTGCTACCTGGCCGGAACTCATCCTGGACAGATCCTCCGGATATCTGGCCGGAGCGATGTAGTCCAGAGTTCCCCAAGTGTAGACCATTGTAGCTATTTTCACCCAGTTATAAAGGCCTTGCTGATAATAGTAAAAGGCATCCGACAAATCTCCTTTAAAGCTGTCCGGCATCAGCTTTCCAAGAGCCGAACAATCCTCCAGGTTCAAATATAAAACCCTCTGCTCTTTGGATAAAAGCTGTCCCATAATCAGACAAAAGGCAGTCTTAAAGCACCGGTTTATTGGAGAATACACTCCAACTAAGCGGCTGGGTGTTCCCACCGGAACCATATCCGAATCCGGATCTACATGGTAACAAGTCATCACCTCCCTCAAAATCCCGTCTGCGGACTGATACTTATAAATACTGGAAAGCTGATCATCTGCCGGCACGATTTCGCCGTCCGACAGTGTCAGAATCTGCCTGGCCGGCAAATCCTGTACCAAATCCACTGCCTTTCTGTCCACAAGCAGGATCTCCACCCGGTTTCCCTCCATATAGGCCTTCAGCTTTTCAATGGTAGTAAATGCAATAATCGTAAAAGGTACTGTTTCTCTCTGATTGGCAACCTTAGCAAATCGATCCGCATAAAAAGGGTCTATATCATAAACCGCTATTACACGCTTCATAAACTCTCCTTCCCAGATTTTTCTCCCTATTTCCTCATAAAAACCGTGACAAGGAATCCTCCTAAAAAGCAGACCGCCAGCGGAATTACCGCCTGATCCCCGTCCCGATCCTTTTGAAAATACGGGATCCTTTCCTGTGTCTGAATACTTTGCCTGAGCCAGGCAATGAAATAACCTAGACGCCGTCTGGCCTGCCGGTAATAGATCAGCTTTCCCAATGACCAGATGGCTCCGATGATGAATCCTGCGGCAGCAGTCTGAAATCCCCTGCCGATTCCCAGATAACCGCACATCAATGCTATCAGCTTAGAATCCCCTGCGCCTATGATGCGGAAATAGAAACCTATTCCTGTTACTGTCGCTGCTATGGCAGCGCCGGCTAAAAATTGCAGTATGCCGGAAGCTCCCGCTCCCAAAAGCGGAAACAAAATCTGAACCAGCCAGAATCCCAGCCACCAATTGGGAATTTTATGAGTCCACAAATCCCAGGCGGCCGCCCCAGCCAGCATTGCTCCTGTTGCTAATGTTAAATAATCCCCATAAACCCTCCTTAATCACACACTGATACAGATCATTTTAATAAATTTGTTGCAAGTCTGTTTGAAACCATACCCGATATGGGCTGAACCGTCCAGTAATCTAACGGTTAAATTTGATAATACCATACGCCTCAGATCCCGCGACTGCGGCTGGCGATTTGAAATGGTGAGCTTATTATGCTCCTAAAAATATGATTTGTCAAGCACTATTTCTAAAATTATTTTTGCATTATTTTTTGTGTCTTTTGTACACTTTTCGTTGACGTACCACCTTTGTAGTGGTAAAATATACTTAGTTTAATTTTTTAAACCAAAGGAGGAGCGCCTTGTTTGAGAACGGAGATTTAAAGAGTAAATTTCATAGCTGCATGCCTCTTTTTATCGCTTTAGGTGACGAAGTCCGCCTTGGTATTGTGGAGGCTCTTTCTATTGCCTCCTTCCCCAATCAAAAGGGAATGAATGTCAATGAGATTACAAAAAAGACCCACTTGTCCCGTCCCGCTGTTTCTCATCATCTAAAAATTTTAAAAGATGCAGGGATGGTGGACTCCCGCCAGGAAGGCACTGCCAATTATTATTACCTGACCATTGAGCAGAGTACCCGGCAGCTTATGGACTTTGGCCGGATGCTGCAGCATATTCTTCTCTATCAGGCCGGTATCCCTCAGTCCCAGGCACAACCCCCGGCGGCAGATAAGTCAAATCCTCCACAGCAGGCTGACGGACCATCAAATTTGCAGCAGATATAACAAGCTGCAGATATTTGCCCCCGTAGGCAGCTGTCAAGGTCAAGCCGGTTTAGCCCTGACTTATTACCATCACGTGAATAATTTTCCATTTCCCAGGTATACTACCATTAACAATATTTGGGAGATGATATCATGATTGGATTGCGTAAAAAACCTCTGCTTCTTTCCCCGGAAACGAAAAAGCTACGCGGGGAAATTGAGCGCAGCAAGCGGGCTATTATAACCGCTCAGAATCACTTTGAACAGGTAGTGGATCCTACCCTCATTGACTGTTATATTTATGAATTAAACGCTGCCCAGCTCCGTTACCAATTTCTTTTAAGACGCTTGAAAAACCAGGAATTGGTGTGACTAAAATTGCATTGGGCTGCATAACTATCAGGAGGATAAGCATATGAGCACTTGGTATGAAAACCGCGTATTTTATCACATGTACCCCTTGGGAATGACAGGTTCCCCCAAGGAGAATAACGACCCGCAGGTGGTTCACCGTTTTGAAGAGCTGAAGGACTGGATTCCCCATATCCGCTCTTTAGGCTGCGGCGCCATTTATATTGGCCCTCTGTTTGAGTCTTCCACCCACGGATATGATACCCGGGATTACAAGCTGGTGGATCGCCGCCTGGGGGATAATGATGATTTTAAAGAATTTGTCCGTCTCTGCCACCAGGCAGATGTTAAGGTGGTGGTAGATGGTGTATTTAACCATACAGGCCGGGAATTTTTTGCATTTAAAGATATTCAGGAAAAGAAATGGGACTCCCCTTACAAGGATTGGTACAAAGGCGTTAATTTCGACTGGAACAGCCCTCTGGGAGATCCCTTTGGCTATGAGGCATGGCAGGGGCACTATATTCTGCCTGCATTAAACCTGTACAATCCTGCTGTAAAGGCTTATTTGTTTGAGGTAATCCAGTTCTGGGTTGACGAATTTGATATCGATGGTATCCGGCTGGATTGTGCTAATGTATTGGATTTCGGCTTTATGAAAGAGCTTCGCCAGCACACCAGCCGTATGAAAGCGGATTTTTGGCTTATGGGAGAGGTAATTCACGGCGATTATTCCCGCTGGGTCAACCAGGAGATGCTCCATTCTGTTACCAACTATGAGCTTCACAAAAGCCTTTATTCCGGCTTTAATGACCATAACTTTTTTGAGATTGCCCATAATGTCCGCCGTCTTGAGGCGATAGGCCGTGATCTTTATACCTTTGTAGACAACCACGATGAGGATCGAATTGCCAGCAAACTTCGTAACAAGGATCATTTGTTCCCCATCTATCTGTGCCTCTTTACCCTGCCCGGAATTCCGTCTATTTATTACGGCGGCGAGTGGGGACTCTCCGGACAGCGAACCAAATGGAGCGATGATGAGCTGCGTCCCGCTATTTCCATTGCAGATGAGAAAAAGCTTCACTGCCAGCTGACCGATAAGATTTCCCTTCTTGGAGAAATTCATTCCAAAGAAGATGCCCTTCACCACGGCCGCTATCAGGAGCTGCTTTTGACCAACCGGCAGTATTCCTTTGCCCGCCATGGAGAATCTTCTGTTCTTATTACCGTTGTAAACAATGATGAACAGGAGGCTGTTGTTACCGTACCACTCCCGGTTCACGCTGCCCAGGCTTCTGACCTTCTTTCCGGTTCCGTGATTCCGGTTATGGATAATAAAATTACCCTTTCTTTAAAGCCCTGCGATGGTACCCTCCTGAAAGTAAACCTGGGCTAAAGATTGGAGAGAGGATTTGTCATGCCACAAAAAGCAAAAAAGCAGGTCGGAACAGGATTCATTACAGAATTGGATCGCTATCTTTTCGGCCAGGGAACCCACTATGAAATCTATGAGAAATTAGGAGCTCACCCCAGAATCTACAAAAAACAGCAGGGAATGTACTTTGCCGTCTGGGCCCCCCATGCTGCCCAGGTAAGCCTGGTGGGAGATTTTAACGGCTGGAACCCGGATGCCAATCCCATGGCAGTTCTTGAAGATTCCGGCATCTGGGAGATTTTTATTCCTAAGATGACGCAGGGACAGTTATACAAATATGCCATTACCACTTCTTCCGGTAAGATATTGTTTAAAGCCGATCCCTATGCCTTCAGTGCGGAATACCGTCCCGGCACTGCTTCTGTTACCGCTGAGATCGACGGTTTTAAATGGAGTGATGAAAAATGGATGGCCGCCCGCACCTCCACAGTACAGGCAAAGGCGCCTTTGAGTATTTATGAGGTTCATCTGGGCTCCTGGCGTAAGGCAAACCGGCCAGAAAAAGATGGATACTACACTTATAAAGAAGCTGCACACCAATTGGCGGCCTACGTAAAAGAAATGGGCTACACCCACGTTGAACTTATGGGGATTGCAGAGCATCCTTTTGACGGTTCTTGGGGTTATCAGGTTACCGGTTATTTTGCTCCTACATCCCGTTATGGCCTTCCCCAGGATTTTATGTATTTTGTTAATTACCTACATAAGCAGGGAATCGGCGTTATCTTAGACTGGGTTCCGGCCCACTTCCCTAAGGATGCCCATGGGCTGGCCGATTTTGACGGCCAGGCTCTCTACGAATACCCAGATCCCAGAAAAGGGGAGCACCCGGATTGGGGGACCAAGGTTTTCGATTACGGAAAAAATGAAGTCAAAAATTTTCTCATTGCTAATGCCATCTACTGGGTAGAAAAGTTCCACGTAGACGGGCTTCGTGTCGATGCTGTTGCTTCTATGCTGTATTTGGATTATGGACGCAGAGACGGAGAATGGATTGCTAACCGTTACGGCGGAAATCAGAATCTGGAAGCGATTGAATTTTTTAAGCATTTAAACAGTGTCCTGTTAGGCCGCGAAAACGGCGCTATGATGATTGCCGAAGAATCCACTGCCTGGCCCAAGGTAACTCACAAGCCAGAGGATGACGGCCTGGGCTTCTCCTTTAAGTGGAATATGGGCTGGATGCACGATTTCCTGGAATATATGAAGCTGGATCCCTATTTCCGCAAGTATAACCATAATAAGATGACTTTTGGCCTTACCTACTTTACCAGTGAAAATTTTATTCTGGTATTGTCTCATGACGAGGTTGTCCATTTAAAATGTTCCATGATAAACAAAATGCCCGGGCTGTATGATGATAAATTTGCTAATTTAAAGGCCGGTTATACCTTTATGATAGGGCATCCCGGCAAAAAGCTTTTGTTTATGGGTCAGGAATTTGGTCAGTGGCACGAGTGGGACGAAAAGGTAGCGCTGGACTGGCATCTTTTAGAAGAGGACCGGCACAAGGAGCTGCAATCCTATGTAAAGGATCTGCTTCATCTATACCGCAAATTCCCTGCTCTTTACAGTATGGATAATGACTGGGACGGTTTTCAGTGGATCAATGCCAATGATGGAGATCGCAGTATTTTCAGCTTTATCCGCCGGGACGAAACCGGCAAAAAAAGCCTTTTATTCGTCATCAATTTTACTCCGGTAGAACGGCCTGATTATCGGGTGGGCGTGCCGAAAAAGGGAAAATACACCTTAGTGTTAGACAGCGAACATGGTATGCTTTCCGCCTCCCAGGCTCCAGGCTATAAGGCCTCCCTGGGCGAATGTGACGGGCAGCCTTACTCCTTTGATTATCCGCTTTCTGCTTACGGAACCGCGGTTTTCCGATTCTAAAAAATTCATATTTAAACTTAAAAATAACAGGGGATGCCGCAAAATGAAATAACGGGACTTTCTATTAACAGATGTCCCTGGTTTCATTTTGCGGCCCCCCTGGTTTTCTACCATTTTATTGATAATCTGCCGGCCGGCTTCTTCACTCATATGTAAAAAAGCCGTACCCGTCTTCCTTGTTATACAATCCATAGCATGACAGTGTTTCCTGTGTTTCGTCATTCATCCATCGTCCGGGCCACCACATTAAAAATTCTTCGGAAAGCTGGTCTAAAGGAGTCTTTGGAGTATATAAAAGAAATTCTTTTCCGCCCGCTATGCCATATGGTTCTGCGGCTATATAGAGGACACCTTCCTCAATCCACTGAGTTTCAGCAGTCTTTTCACTGAATAGTTCTCCCAATGTCATGGAATATGTATACTCATTCACTTGTTTTATGTCAAAAAACTGTCCGCTGAAGGAACATGTATAGTGAGTGCCATAAGGATATTCCTCCCCGCTGTCTCCCATATTCGAATCATCATACCCTCCTTCAAAAAATCCGTCTGGCTTCAGCGTGATTCCGGTTCCCCATGCGCCGGCTCCACTGGAAAAGCTAAGCTCCAAAGGTGTTTCAAATGGAAGCTTTCCTGCCGCCTGTTTTTCGGCTCCTTCGGTCTTGCTGTCTGTCAGAAAATGGTTGGAAAGAAAGCGGTATCCGTTTTCCCCTTTTACAAGAATTGTTTCTCTGTCCTCCATCCATTCTGTCCAGTCAGACTCCGGGGTAAAACGAAGAGTATAAGTATCTCCATTCCGTATTCCTCCCACACAGGAAAACAAGGTAAAATTGGTGTCTCCTGCCTCATGGTAATAGGAATCCGTTTCCGTCACATATATCCACCACTCAAGGGGCTTTTTCACGTCCTTAAACCCGATTCCCAGTTTTCTCTGAACAAATTCCTCCATGCTCTGTACCGGAAATTTTAAACAGTCTGTTTCCAGATACTCCTGGCCTGCTGCCGCAAGATAAAGCGGAATATCCTCCTCCGGAATCCCTTCTCCAAAACCGGCGCCGCTATAAAGCACCTGTTCAAGATCCACATCCTCCGGCCCATCGTACTCCGAAAGGAGAAACCCGTAGTTCTCCCTTTCCTGGATAAATCTGGTAAAAAAAGTTATCTCTTCCCCACTTAAAATTACTGGTTCCTCTGGAGTCTCCTGCTCCTTTTCCGGCTCTTCTGATAGCTTTTCTGATTCTGTCCGGCTCTCCGGCGCTTCTGTCTGTTCCTTTAAAGCCTCCGATGTTTCGACAGAAACACCGTTTCCACAGCCACACAGCAGTCCGGCACATAAAACTGCTGCCCAAAATTTAGCTTTCTTTTTCATAATAAATACTCCCTTTGTTTTGCATTTCTATGCTATCATAAACCTCCCGGCTTTACAAGCCGGGAGCCAGTACATTTCCGAGCCCTGTTTGTCTAAATGTCCTTCCAAATGTAAGGAAAAAGTAATGTACTTTTTTGCTGTACCCGTTGTATAATGAAAATGGTTACCCTCAGTGGACAAGGGGACACACGGTTCCCTTGTCCACTGAGGGTAACCGGGGGCTTAATAATTTACTGTTAAGGAGGGAACGCTATGCCTAGTATTTTAGTTTGTGATGACGACAAACAAATTGTAGAGGCTATTGATATTTATCTTACTGGTGAAGGTTTTCAGGTAATAAAAGCGTATGATGGTTTCCAGGCTCTGGAGCTGTTGGAGCAATGTCCTGTGGATTTAATGATTCTGGATGTTATGATGCCCGGACTTGACGGAATCCGCACTACTTTAAAGGTACGGGAGACCAGCAGTATTCCCATTATCATTTTGTCAGCCAAATCCGAAGACACAGACAAGATTCTGGGATTGAATATCGGCGCCGACGACTACCTGACTAAGCCATTCAATCCTCTGGAGCTTGTAGCCCGCGTTAAATCCCAGCTCCGCCGCTATACCCAGCTGGGCAATGTTTCCCAGCAAAGTCTTGGACAGCTGTATCGCTGTGGCGGCCTTCAAATTAATGATGACAATAAGGAAGTAACGGTTGACGGCGCTCCCATTAAGCTGACTCCTATTGAATACAATATTCTCCTGCTTTTGGTAAAAAATGCAGGCAAGGTATTTTCTATTGACGAGATTTATCAACAGATCTGGAATGAAGAAGCTATCGGCGCCGACAATACAGTTGCCGTACATATCCGCCATATCCGCGAAAAAATCGAGATTAATCCCAGAGAGCCCCGTTATCTTAAAGTAGTTTGGGGTGTGGGCTATAAAATTGAGAAACAATGATCACAGGAGTTTTTATGAAATCTCATTCTACCATCAGTAGACGGCTGGCCGTCACCTCTATGCACTTGTTTTTCCTATTGCTCACCCTTATCGGGCTCTGTCTGCTCTATGCCAATTCTGACTACGGTCAGGGCTTTAGCTGGCTCCGTCAGGGAACCTATGCCAATACTATTGCTTTTTCCAGACAGTTTGAAAAAGACGCCTCTGCAGTTTTCCAATATGCCCGCTACCGTCAGGTTTTTGAAACTAATGGAGTCCTTGATACATCAAAAGTCATTGTCACGGTCAGCGACGGAAATCCGGACAATGAACAAGGTTATACCATTGACCAGCTCCTCCAATATGCAAAGGCCCACGGCTATGTTCTGGATAAAAATTGGGAAATCACCCAAATTCCTGTTTCTGAGGAAAATATGGAGGATGAGCCGCTTCTGTATATTACCCAGCAAACCTATGAGCCAGACGCAGAATATTCCGAACCCATAGATGCTTACAAAACCTTATTTGATATTTCCTATGAGGTTTTAGAGCATTTAAGCGCCTATTCCTATGTCCATTATAATTTAATAGAAAAAGCCAGTAACTTTCATTTTCTTCTTTCCTATTGGGAGGAAGATTATAAACCGCTGCTATTTTCCAATACGGATATGTCTGTAAATGAGTTCCAACAGTGCGGCCGGTATGTTTTCTTTTCCATGGATGCTTTAAACGGCGAATATAACCTGCCTCTGGCCCCTCTTTTTATTGCCTCTATGCTGGATGAATATTCTCCCTATTTAGACGGCAGCGGGATTTTTCTGGCGGCAGTGGATACCTCCTTTGCTGCAGATGATTCATATGCTGCAGGAAATCAACGTTTTTTACAGACACAACGAGAATACACCGTGGGACTTATCTTCCTTATTGCCGGCATTTTGGGATGTTTGATTACCTTTTCCTATCTGGCCTATTACACAGGCTGGAAAACCACCAAACGTGAGGAACGCTATTTTTATAAATATGATAATTTCCCTGTGGAGATAAATATTTTACTCTCCCTCCTCCTGATTGTAATTGGCTTATATTTGTGTGACAATGTGGGGGTGGCTATACTGGAGGTTATATTTTCCGGAAAAGGCCTTCCTTTTATGCAGAGTTTGCTGGACGGGTATGTTGTTTATCTGGTATGTTTTGTCCTCCTGTTCAGCCTTATCCGCCAATATAAGGCTGACAAGCTCTGGGAAAATTCATTAACCAGAAGTTTCTTTAAAGATATGGCGGAATATTTTACCAAACAGCAGCTTTCCATTTCTCTGGCCTACTATTATATCGGATTCCTGGCTGCTAATCTGCTGCTGACCTTC
This sequence comes from uncultured Lachnospiraceae bacterium, assembly GCA_910577645.1. Classification (GTDB taxonomy): domain Bacteria; phylum Bacillota; class Clostridia; order Lachnospirales; family Lachnospiraceae; genus UMGS1370. The sequence goes on along the minus strand of CAJTOL010000020.1, from coordinate 30,570 downwards.
GGAACTATGTTCCTGTTTTACAGCCTGGAAACCCTGATTCACAAGCTGCTTTTCTTTCTTCTGATTTTGTTATGGGCAGCAGGAAACCTTTGGTTTTTTCAATACCTGTATCGAAAGTCCTCTCAGCAGGACAAGATTAATGAAGCCATTTTTAATATTTCCGGCGGAGATACCCGCTATTATGTGGATTTAAACGAGTTTAACGGGCGGGAAAAACTAATTGCCCAGCATATTAACAACATTGGAATAGGTTTGGATACAGCCATTCAGGACAGGGTAAAAAGCGAGCGTATGAAGGCAGACCTTATTACCAATGTATCCCACGATTTAAAGACCCCCCTTACCTCCATTATCAACTATGTAGATTTAATTAAGCGGGAAAATGTCCAAAATCCTAAGGTTCAGGAATATCTGGAAATTCTGGAGCAAAAGTCCCAACGGCTTAAAACTCTTACAGAAGACCTGGTAGAAGCTTCCAAAGCCAGTTCCGGCAATGTAAAGCTGGAAATGACGGATATTGACATTGTGGAGCTGGTTCACCAAACCAACGGAGAATTTGAAGAAAAATTTGCTCTCAGGTCTCTGGAACTTATCAGCAGGCTTCCGGAAGAAGCGGTTATCATTCAGGCCGATGGAGGACAGCTTTGGCGGGTATTGGAAAATCTCTATAATAATGCGTTTAAGTATGCAATGGAGCGCAGCCGCGTTTATATAGACCTTATTCGGGAACCGAATCAGGTGCTGTTTACCATTAAAAACATTTCTGACCACCCTTTAAATATTACCGGCAGTGAGCTGACAGAGCGGTTTGTCCGGGGAGATGTATCCCGCACTACGGAAGGCAGCGGTCTGGGACTTTCCATTGCCCAAAGTCTTACCCGCCTGCAAAACGGCTCTTTTGATATTATCATTGACGGAGATTTGTTTAAAGCTTGTGTCCGCTTCCCTGTCAAGTCTGTTTCTTCATTATAAACAAGGGCTGTTTCAAACCAATGTAAAACCGGTTTGAAACAGCCCTTTCTGCATTTCTTCCCTTTTCAGATTTATCCGAATATTCTCCATGCACAGATAAAATTATTGGCCCACCAGGAGCTTAAACTTCTGTGAACAACCCGGCCATTACTGGAGGATGCATCAATTACAGTGCCGCCTCCGGCCGCAATTCCTACATGGCCCTTTACTACCACAATATCTCCTGCCTGAATATTAGAGAAGCTGGTAATCTTGGTATAGCGGCCTACGCTTCTCCATCCCGATGAAGTAAGATAGCTCTGCTTTACTCCCACCTGATTTAAACACCAATAAACAAAGCCGGAACAGTCAAAGGAATTCGGACCTTTTGCTCCCCATACATAGGGACAGCCCACCTTGGACTGAGCAACGGCAATCAGACTTGCTACACCGCCGCTGTTCTTGATGGTAGTTCCGCCGGAAGATCCCTGAGAGCCGCCAGACGAACTTCCTCCGGAACTTCCAGATGAAGGCCTGCTGCTTCCGCTGGATCCGGATGAGGAGGAGCTGCTGCCAGCCGGCGCTCTCTTTACATTATCCCCGGTGAGTTTGGCCAGTGTTTGTACTCCTACCGAGCCGTCCTGAGTCAGTTTATTCTGCTTCTGAAAATTCTTTACTGCCTTTTCTGTTATCTCACCGTAATATCCGGTAGCATTGGCAGCGTTTAAATAGCCGTATTTGCTTAACAGGCTCTGAACCTTCTTTACCTGGTCTCCCTGATCACCCAGGCGCATACCGTTGGGGACGGCCTCGGATCCGTTTAGTACATCTCTGGTTGAGGGGCCTAAATAGCCATCTACAATTAAGTCATTGCGCGACTGGAATTGTCTAAGCGCTGCTGCTGTATCATCTCCAAAGGCGCCGTCCGGTTCTGTCATTAAATATCCCAGGGATTTCAATCTTTCCTGAGCAGCTAAAACTACTTCACTCTTCTCTCCATAAGAAAGGAAATTGGCCTTAATCTCATCACTGTATAAAAGATTCATGGTTTTTTGTCCCACCATGCCGTCAGCCTCCAGGCTGTTGACTTCCTGAAGCTTTAAAACTGCCGCTTCTGTAGAATCCCCGAAATTACCAGTAATCAGATCCGCTGTTGCCAAATAGCCCAATTCATATAGACGGTTCTGAAGTTGAGAAATATCGTCTCCCTCATCTCCCTTTCGAACAGCATAATACTTTGCTGCCGGATCCATAATCGCGTCATAGGTAGCGCTTCCCACAATACCGTCCATTGCCAGCTTATTTTGCCTCTGGAAAATCTTTACCGCACGCTCTGTCTGAGTACCATAGTAGTCAGTAGGTTCATCACTGTCCATAAAGCCCAGTTCCATCAACCGGCTCTGCAAATTGACTACTGCTGAATGTCTGTCTCCTACCCGAATATATTCCGGCATAGGCTCTACCTCAGGAACAGTTATGGCAATGTTGGGGAGTAACTGTCCTCCCGGCTCCAGCGGCGGAATCGACTCCGGCGCTGTAGTAATCTCAATGGGAGTTGTTTCTATCACAATAGATTCTGTCATGGAACTGACCTTGGCATCTCCCACAGACGCTTCCTTACTGCAGGCTGTGCCGATTAATCCGGCAACGGCGATGGCAGCCGCCAGAGTTCCATAGATCCCTAATTTCTGAAACGGCTTCTTTCTCCATTTTCTTCTGGTATTTTTCTCTGTTCTCATTAAAAGATTCCCCTTTATATTTCAACACATCTTGTCATAATCTCTTCAATTTTGTCGAATCAGATTTATTTTACCATACTTTTTCCGGAAACATAACCTACATTTTATACAAAATCTTTAAGATATCCTTACAAAACCTTCATGCGCCCGGCTGTAAGCAACACTATTGTACAGAAAATTTTGCATAGAAATAAGGACGGATACCAATTCACTTTGAATTCGTATCCGTCCTAAAGCATATTATCCATTGGACTTTACCTCTATTTCTTTTCTCTATTTGAATTTTTGCGAAACTTTCATTCGCTCTGATAATATCCTCTATTATCTAATTTTTGTTCTTTCTTTATCATTACAGAATTTGTATTGAATTAATTTAATATCTATATTCTGTTTTATGCTTTTCCAAGTATTCAATGATACTTTCTCGTCATATCACCGAATTCTGTACTTCCCGCATGTCCTACGTCTTATCTATATCGTCCTAATTATAATACTCTTCTCGTTCTGTATATGATAAAGGTTCCTTGAGGATTAATTAATTAGTACTTTGGACCGTACCTCCTTTTCTTAGATTTTTGTTTTTCTTACTTGTTTTTGATAGCTTTATTATATACTGTCACCGTTATTTTGTCAATACTATTTTTCAATTTTTTATTCAAATTTTGATACTAATATAATTGTGTATTATTTTTCAAAAAATATATATTATTTATACTATTTTTACAGTCATTATTTTTCAAAAAATTATTACAGAATATAAAAAAGCGCCAACCCCGCAACTCTTGTTTGCAAAATCAGCACTTCCAAGTGCACCTTCAGGGACTCGAACCCTGGACAAATAGATTAAGAGTCTACTGCTCTACCAACTGAGCTAAAGGTGCATTTCTTAAGTTTTGTGTGTGCTTGTCTTAAGCACATGTGTTAGTATATATTATCTTACAAAAAAAGTCAATAGTTTTTTCTAATTTTTTTGAGAGGGAATCCGGTATCTCTTTTCCCCCCGGAATCCCTCTTAAAATATAGATTTTATAAAGCTTTGTCTAAAGCATCCATCAGCGTTTCTCTTTTCTGAACTCCAATCATTTTCGCTTCTACGTTTCCGTTTTTAATAATCAGCAGGGTAGGAATAGACATTACGCCATACTTCATGGCAATCTCTTCATTGTCATCTACATTGAGTTTGCCCACCTTTGCTTTCCCCTGGTAAAGCTCTGCCAGCTCTTCTACTACGGGAGCCATCATTTTACAGGGCCCGCACCAGTCTGCGTAAAAGTCTACCAATACCGGTTTGTCGGATTTTAAAACCTCCTGTTCAAAATTTTGAGTTGTAAATACCATTTCCATCATCATTCTCCTTTGCTATCTTTTTTTACATTTGTCTTTTTTACATTCCAGGACCTTACAAACCTCTAAAAAGCATTTTCTTAAATGCGATGCTTTCCGATCCAATTCTGTCTTGTCACAAGTGGCGCATCTTAAACGCCGCACCAGCTTTGGAGGCAGATTCATCTAACCACCAACTCTTTTTTATTAGTGTATGCACAAAGATTTGTTTCATACTCTTTTTGCAATAAGCTTGCAGATTGCGTTTCCTTTGGCTACAAATTTCGTTTCATATTCAGTCATTACATTTCCCTCTGCCATAGGGCTATTGTGAAGATCAAAAGTCTTTTCCTCAATCTGCCATCCTGCAGCGGGGATTGATTCCAGGGAATACTCAAACAACCCCCGGTTATCTGTCTTAAACTCTACCCTGCCGTCCTCTGCCAGCACCTTGTCATACACTGCCATAAATTCCGGTGAGGTAAGGCGCCGCTTGGCGTGGCGATCTTTAGGCCAGGGATCTGAAAAGTTTAAGTAAATTTTATTTATCTCCTGCTCTTCAAATACTTCCGTCAGCTCTTTGGCGTCTACACAGAGAAACCAGATATTGGAAAGCTCCAGCTCTTCTCTCTTCTGCAGGGCTCTGAGAAGGACGCTGGAATACCTTTCGATTCCAATATAATTTATCTCCGGATGGTTTTGGGCAAGTTCCATGATAAATTTGCCCTTTCCCATGCCGACTTCAATCTCGATGGGATTCTCATTGCCAAACTGTTTGCACCACCGGCCTCTGTGGGCCTTGGGATCCTGAACCACATATGGGCTGGCGCCGATATTTTCCTCAGATCCTTTGATATGACGCAGTCTCATAGAAATCCTCCATATGATTTTCTAAATCCTACCCTAAATAAACAAAGGGAAACCTCTGAAGTTGGAGCATATTCCCCTGTTCACTGAGAGTACTTACTCTAATATACATGAATTTCCTATATTTTGGCAAGCTTTTTCTATTTTTTCATTTAAACAATTGAATTTAGGAGAAAAAAGTTAATATTTTCGGAAAATTGCAGTGCAAATTTTGGGGAAATCTAGTATAATATAAGAAATCAAGTCGATTGTGACATAAGGAGGTTTTGATATGGGGCAGCCGCTTAATATTTGGGATAAAATACAGCTAGGCGTCAGCGAGACAGAGCGCCTCATTGGACAACGGGATTACAATAAAGCAATGGTTCAGGCCCGCCAGACTCTGGAGGTTATGGTAAAAGCGTTGGGAAACAAGGCTTGTATTGTGGAAAGTGATCTTGCCAGTACCATTGATCAGCTATATGAGGGCCGCTGGATCGACAAAATTACCAGAGACCATTACCATAGAATCCGTATGATTGGAAATAAGGCTGCTCATGAAGGACATAATAGCTCGGCTGATGCAAACCTTGTATTTACTTTGCTTTCTCAGGAAGCCGATGCTTTTTCTGAGTATAAGGCGGAGCACAGAAACAACCGTACTATTGCCTATATTCCTCTGGAGTCCGGACGTTCCGGCTCCGGAAACAGATCCTCCTCCGGCTCCCGCCCTTCCGGTTCCCGCAATACTGCAAGAAGCAGCTCTGCGAGGAGCAATACCGCAAGGAACAGTTCCGGAGCAAGATCCGGAAACCGACGCCCCTCAGGCAAAAAGAAAAAACGTAAGAGAGGCATTACTCTGCGGGATCTTCTCCCTCTGCTGGCTGTTTTAGCAGGTATCATTTTACTGGTGGTCCTGATTCGGGTGTTTATGCCTGATAAGGAGGACAACGCCGAGACTACTGCTCCTACGTCTTCAGTACAGATTACTGAGACTGAACCCCTTCCTACTGAGCCGGAGACTACGCCGCAGGTTGTGGAAACCACCCCAGCCGCTCCCCCGGAAACCGCTACCTACAAAACCAACAGCACCTTAAATGTCCGTTATGAGCCTTCTACCAGTGCGCGGATTGCTGTACAGCTTGCTCCGGGGACTGAAGTCAATTATGTAGGCGTCCATGATGACTTTTGGAGTATTATTAATTATGAAGGAACAGATGTATATGTTGCTACCCAGTATTTAACTCAGGAATAGTTACCCCAGTAGGCAAGGGGAAGTGTTAAGAATATATTTATTTTTCAAAAAAGCCCTCCGCTTCAGGGCTTTTTTGACTTTTTGACTATAGCTTTTTAAAATATGTGGTAGTATAATGACTGTATTTTAAAAAAATAAAGTAAGGAGGTATTTTTGTGGATAAGCTAATCAAAAAAATCTCAGAAATTGAGGCCTCTGCTTCTCTTATTATGGATGGTGTAAACGACCGCAAAGCTGCCTTTTCCGAGGAAATGCGAAAGCGGACAGCCGACTTTGACGCCGGGCTGGAGGCGGACACGGCAAGTAAGCTGGATGCCCTCCGCTCTGAGCTGGAACAGGATCTGAAATCCCGGCTTGCCAGACAGGAAGCTGAAGCCGGGCAAGCTATAGAAAAGTTAAACGCTTCCTATGAATTGCACCACAAGCAGTATGCTCAAAAGCTGTTTCAGGACATGATAAAGGAGTGATGGTATGGGAAACCTGTTAGCCTACAGCGGCCTGACCGCTAAGGTAAAGGCCATGCAAAGCCGCCTGATTACATCTGAGCAAATGCAGGAAATGGCTGCTTTAGGTTCCGTTACCGCCTGCGTGGAATACTTAAAAAGACATCCTGCCTATGCAGGGCCTCTGGGGGACACACAAGCCGGTGAACTTCATCGGGGCGCTATTGAGCAGCATTTAAAGTTGTCCGAATATCAGGACTTTGCCAAACTTTACCGTTTTTCAAATCTGTCACAGAGAAAATTTTTGGATTTCTACTTCATGCATTATGAGGTGGCATTTCTCAAAAGGTATTTAAGAAGTATTATCAGCCTTACGCCTTTTGACCTGAATTTATCTGTATTTCAGCAATTTTTTGACCGCCATTCCTCTCTGGATTTTACCAAAATAATGGGGGCCAAATCCTTAATTGATTTTATCGCGGCACTTGAAGGTTCTGCGTTTTATCCGCTTTTCACCAGTTTAAACCGTGAAAGCAACCTTTCTCTTTTTGACTATGAAAATATCCTGGATATGTTTTACTTTAAAACCATGTGGCGGATTATAAATAAAAAGTTAAAGCCGGCTGACCGTGATATTTTAATCCAGTGCTTCGGCCGCCGTCTTGATATGCTGAATATTCAGTGGCTTTATCGGTGTAAACAGTTTTACCGTATGGCCCCGTCGGAGATTTATTCAGTATTAATCCCCATCCAGTACCGGTTAAAGGTTTCTGACATCCGCAGCATGGCCGAATCGGAAACCATGGACGGCTTTTTTTCTGCCTTGAAAAACAGTCGTTACGGAAATCTGCCAGAGCAGGATTATGCCATATACCTTCACCCGGAAGCCCTGGCCCACCAGGTTAACCAGCATATTTATCAGTATACCAGCCAGAAAGACCCCTATTCCATTGCGGTCTTAAATACCTATCTTTACCGCAAAGAGCAGGAGATTCAGCGGCTGATTACACTTATAGAAAGTATCCGTTATGGAGTTCCTTCCCAGACCATCATAGAGTCCATAACGAGTCCCTTTAAAGGAGGTCTAATATCTTGATAGAAAAAATGAAGTTCTTAAGCATTTCGGGGCCTAAGAACGATATTGATCGGGTAGTGGATGAGTATTTATCCAAATATGAGATTCATCTTGAAAATACCTTGTCTGAGTTAAAAACGGTTCGTGACCTGCGTCCTTTTACTGAAGCTAATCCTTATCGCCAGGAATATCAACGGGCTGCTGAACTGGCCGCCCTTTTCCCGGAAAGCGCCGGCTTCCAGCCGGAGCCAACGATGGATGCCCCAAAAGCTGCTTCCCTTATTCAGGAACTGGATCGCACCCTTATGGATTTCAATACTGCTGTCCGGGAAAAACAGGCAGAGTTAAAAGCCATAGAAGAATCTTTAAATGAGGTGCTTCCCTTTGTAGGACTGAATTATAATATCAGCCAAATTTTAAAGTTCCGGTATATTAAATATCGGTTCGGCCGAATCTCCAGAGAATATTACGACAAGTTTTCTGCTTTTGTATACGATACCATTGATACGATTTTATTTCCCTGCCATGAGGATAAAAACTATGTATGGCTGGTATATTTCGTTCCGCAGCGGCTGGCCAATAAGGTAGATGCCATTTATGCTTCCATGCATTTTGAGCGCTTTTATCTGCAGGATGAATATACCGGAACGCCTACAGAAGCCTGTCAGGTTTTGAGGGCCCAGGCTGATTCCCTTCAAAAGGAGATTGAGAGCCTGCAAAACCGGATCTCCTCCGAGATTCAGTCCAGAAAATCCGACCTGTTAAAAGCCTACGCAAGGCTTTCTACTTTTACCAGCAACTTTGATATCCGAAAGATGGCTGCCTGTACCAAGCACGAAAAACACACCTTTTATATTTTATGCGGGTGGATGGCAGAAAAGGACGCTGAAAAGTTCCGTGCCCAGGTTACTGCTGACGGAAACATCTTCTGCATCGTGGAAAATAACCATACCAATTTATTAAACGGCCCGCCAACCAAAATGAAAAACCCCTGGCTGTTTAAACCTTTTGAGATGTTTATCCAAATGTATGGCCTTCCCGCTTACAATGAAATCGATCCTGCTGTTTTAATCGGAATTACTTACTCTTTCCTCTTTGGTTTTATGTTTGGCGATGCAGGTCAGGGACTGTGCCTGCTGGCCGGCGGTTTTCTGCTGTATCGGGCAAAAAAAATGAGCCTGGCCGCCATTATTTCCTGCTGCGGTTTCTTTTCTACTATTTTCGGGCTTTTATTTGGCAGTATTTTTGGATTTGAGGAAATTATTGAGCCTCTGTGGTTAAGACCGGCCCAGGCTATGACCAATCTTCCTTTTATCGGTAAGCTGAACACAGTGTTTATTGTGGCAGTTGCCATGGGTATGGGCATTATTCTTCTTACCATGATACTGAATATTATTAACGCTTACAAGGCCCACGAGCCGGTGGAATCCTGGTTTGATACCAACGGAATTGCCGGATTCGTATTTTACGCCAGCCTGGTAATAACCGTTATCCTGTACATGACCGGAAAGTCCCTTCCGGCAACCTTTGTGTTGGCGGTAATGTTCCTGATTCCCCTGGCGCTGATTTTTCTGAAGGAGCCGCTGACTGCAGTGGTAGAGAAAAAAGCGGAAAAAATCGAAGGCGGAAAAGGTATGTTTGTGGTTCAGGGATTTTTCGAGATGTTTGAGGTTTTATTAAGCTACTTTTCCAATACCCTGTCCTTTGTCCGTGTAGGCGCTTTTGCCGTAAGCCATGCTGCCATGATGGAAGTTGTCCTCATGCTGGCCGGTGTAGAATCCGGCAATCCCAACTGGCTGGTTGTGGTTCTGGGAAACCTGTTTGTGTGCGGCATGGAAGGATTGATTGTGGGAATTCAGGTACTCCGTCTGGAATATTATGAGTTATTCAGCCGCTTTTACCGCGGTACAGGGCGGCCATTTAAACCTTATGGAAAGACCGCTGCTTAAACTATTGTTATTATTATCATAAATTTTTTAATATAAAGGAGAGATTATTATGACTTTCGCAGTAAAAATCACTTTGGCTCTGGCATTAATTTTAAGTATTGCAGTTCCCTTCGGTGCATTCGCCGCCGGTGAAAAGACCAGAGGCCGTTATAAAACCGCTCTGGCAACTAATGTATTTTTATTCTTTGGTACTCTTATCGTCTCCAGCGCCCTGATGTTCTCCGGCAATGCCTTTGCTGCCGAGGCTTCCGCTGCAGGGGCTTCTGCTGCAGGCTGGGGTTATCTGGCCGCTGCTCTGGCAACCGGTATGTCCTGTATCGGCGGCGGTATCGCCGTTTCCGCTGCTGCTTCCGCCGCTTTGGGCGCTATCAGTGAGGATGGTTCTATTCTTGGTAAATCTTTAATCTTCGTTGGTCTTGCCGAAGGTGTTTGTCTGTATGGACTGATTATTTCTTTCATGATTTTAGGTAAGCTGTAATTCTATGAAGATGTATCTGATTAGCGACAATATTGACACCCTGACCGGTATGCGTCTGGCAGGTGTGGAAGGAAGCGTCGTCCATCAACGGGCGGAGCTTAAGGAAGCCCTTGATAGAGTTCTGGCCAACAAAGAGATTGGTATTCTCCTTCTGACAGAAAAGTTCGGAAGAGAGTTTCCGGAAGTTATCGACGAGGTAAAGCTGGAACGAAAGTTCCCTTTGATCATAGAAATCCCGGATCGCCACGGTACTGGCCGCAAGCCCAACTTTATCACTTCCTATGTAAATGAAGCCATTGGACTGAAACTATAGAAAGCAGGTGACTTACTTTGACAACTGACGAGAAATTACAGCATTTTCTGGACATCTGTATGGAGGATGCCAGAGAAAAAAGCGCCCGCCTGTATGACGAATACGTCTCCGCCCTGGAGGAGGCCTTTGAAGAGCACAAGAAGGATGCCGCACGGCGTCTTGATATGCAGCTTCATGGGGAATCTGATAAGCTGGGGCGGGAAATGAACAAAAAGCTTGCTCTGGCCCAGATCAACTTAAAGCGCCAGGTAAGCAAGCGTCAGGAAGAATTAAAGGATATGCTGTTTGTAGAGGTTCAGGATATGCTGACAGACTTTATGACTTCCCCGGCTTACCCCAAGCTTTTGGAACAGCAGATCCTGGCTGCCCGGAAACTGGCAGGCAGCAGCGATATTATTATCTACATTGACCCGGCAGACGAGCCGCTGCTTCAGCACTTATCTGTAGAAAGCCGGGAGGCCATTAAGGTCAGCCAATATTCTTTTTCCGGAGGTATCCGGGCAGTAGTTCCCCAGTCTCATATTTTGATTGACAATTCCTTTGAAACCAAGCTGAATGAAGCCCGGCACAATTTTCAATTTGATTTAGGAGGTAGGGACCATGAATAGCACAGGTATTATTTACGGCATCAACGGCCCCGTAGTCTACCTACAGGATGGCTCCGGTTTTCGTATGAACGAAATGGTCTATGTAGGTGAAAAGCGTTTGGTCGGCGAGGTTATCGGCCTTGCCTCCGGCCGTACTACTATCCAGGTATATGAAGAGACTTCCGGCATTAAGCCTGGGGAGACTGTTACCGGAACCGGCGCTCCGGTTTCCGTTACTCTGGCCCCTGGTATCTTAAATAATATTTTCGACGGTATTGAACGCCCCCTGGGAGAGATTGCAAAGAAAGACGGCGCATACATCAGCCGCGGCGTTTCCGTAGATTCTTTGGATCGGAATAAAAAATGGAAGACTCACATGGTGGTGAAAAAAGGCGACCAGCTTCTTCCCGGCTCTGTTATTGCCGAGGTACCGGAGACCCGGGCCATTGTCCACAAGGTAATGGTTCCTCCGGACATGGACGGCTATGTTTTAGATGTGGTTCCTGACGGGGAGTACACGATTGACGATGTACTGATTACCCTGCAGCTTCCTGACGGCTCCGAAAGGAAACTGACCATGACTCAGAAATGGCCTATCCGTACCCCAAGGCCTGCCGCCAACCGGTTCCCGGCCACCAAGCCCCTGATTACAGGGCAGCGTATCCTAGACACCCTGTTTCCTATTGCCAAAGGCGGTACTGCCGCAGTTCCCGGCGGTTTCGGAACCGGAAAGACCATGACCCAGCATCAGATTGCCAAATGGTCAGACGCGGATATTATTATCTATATTGGCTGCGGTGAGCGCGGAAATGAGATGACCCAGGTTTTGGAGGAATTCACCCATCTGATTGATCCCAAATCCGGTAATCCTCTGATGGATCGGACCGCACTTATCGCCAATACTTCTAACATGCCGGTTGCTGCCCGTGAGGCAAGCCTTTACTCCGGCCTGACCCTGGCTGAGTATTACCGGGATATGGGCTACCATGTAGCCATCATGGCGGACTCTACCTCCCGCTGGGCCGAGGCCCTCCGCGAGCTGTCCGGCCGTTTAGAGGAAATGCCTGCAGAAGAAGGTTTCCCGGCGTATCTGGCTTCCCGGCTTTCTGCCTTTTATGAAAGGGCCGGAATGATGCAGAATTTAAACGGCACTGAAGGATCCGTTTCCATTATCGGTGCGGTTTCCCCTCAGGGCGGCGACTTTTCCGAGCCGGTTACCCAGAACACCAAACGATTTGTCCGTTGCTTCTGGGCCCTGGATAAGTCTTTGGCCTATGCCAGACATTTTCCGGCTATTCACTGGCTTACCAGCTATTCTGAGTATTTGACGGATCTGGCTCCCTGGTATACCGACAATGTGGATAAAAGATTTGTAGATTACCGCAACCAGATTGTTTCTCTTCTGACTCAGGAAAGCAGCCTGATGGAGATTGTAAAATTAATCGGAGCAGATGTACTTCCGGATGATCAGAAGCTGATTCTGGAAATTGCAAAGGTCATCCGGGTAGGATTCCTTCAGCAGAACGCTTTCCACAAGGACGACACCTGCGTTCCTATGGAAAAGCAGTTTAAGATGATGGAAATTATCCTCTATTTATATAAGAAAAGCCGCTCCTTAATTTCCATGGGGATGCCTATGTCCGTACTAAAGCAGGACTCTATTTTTGATAAAATTATCGCCATTAAGTATGATGTGCCCAATGACCGTCTGGATTTATTTGATAACTATGAAAAACAGATTGACCAGTTCTATGATAATGTTCTGGAACGCAACGCATAAGGAGGGAATCATTTATGGCAATTGAATATTTAGGCTTAAGCGCCATTAACGGCCCTCTGGTGGTTCTGGAAGGCATCCGGGGCGCCGCTTATGATGAAATTGTAGAAATGACCGTAGACGGCAAAGAAAAAAAACTGGGCCGTATTATTGAGATTTATAAGGATAAGGCTATTATCCAGGTTTTTGAGGGAACTGAGGGCATGGCCCTTCGAAACACTCACACCCGCCTTACCGGGCATCCCATGGAAATTGCCGTGTCCGAATCTATGCTGGGCCGCACCTTTAACGGGATTGGAGAACCCATTGACGGTCTGGGAGATATTGTCTCCGGTGAAAAGCTGGACATCAACGGAAAGCCATTAAACCCGGTTACCAGAGAATACCCCAGAAACTATATCCGCACCGGCATCTCCGCTATCGACGGGCTGACTACTTTGATCCGGGGCCAGAAGCTGCCCATTTTCTCAGGAAACGGCCTGCCCCACGACCAGCTTGCCGCTCAGATCGTGCAGCAGGCATCCCTTGGAGAGGATTCTGACGAGGAATTTGCCATTGTATTTGCGGCTATGGGCGTAAAATATGACGTGGCCGAATACTTCCGCCGTACTTTTGAGGAAAGCGGCGTTTCTTCTCATGTGGCTATGTTTATCAACCTGGCAAATGATCCGGTAGTGGAACGTCTTTTAACCCCCAAGATTGCCCTGACTCTGGCGGAATACCTGGCTTTTGAAAAGAGCATGCACATCCTGGTTATTTTAACGGATATGACCTCCTTTGCCGAGGCCATGCGTGAGGTTTCTTCTTCCAAGGGAGAAATCCCCTCCCGTAAGGGTTTCCCAGGTTATCTGTACAGTGAACTGGCTACCATTTATGAGCGGGCCGGTATTGTGGCAGGGGTCAATGGTTCTGTAACCCAGATCCCCATCCTGACCATGCCCAATGATGATATTACCCATCCTATCCCCGACCTGACCGGATATATTACGGAAGGCCAGATCGTATTAGATCGAATCCTTCAGGGTCAGTCAGTGTATCCGCCTATTAACGTTCTCCCCTCCTTGTCCCGTTTAATGAAGGATGGCATAGGCGAGGGCTACACCAGAAGCGATCATCAGGCGGTTGCCAACCAGCTTTTCTCCTGCTATGCCAAGGTAGGAGATGCCAGGGCCCTGGCATCCGTTATTGGTGAAGACGAACTATCCCCCATTGATAAGAAATATTTGGAGTTCGGTAAAGCCTTTGAGAGCCGTTTCGTAGGTCAGAATGTCCATGAAAACCGTAGTATTCTGGACACCTTAGCCATTGGCTGGGAGCTTTTGGGAATGCTTCCCAGGGAGGAATTAGATCGTATTGATACTAAGATTTTAGACCAGTATTACCATCCGGCAGAATCAGCCGTGGAATAGCGACAGGAGGAATCTTATGAATCCCAATACATTTCCCACCAAAGGCAACCTGATTCTGGCGAAAAACTCCCTGGCCCTGGCCCGTCAGGGCTACGGCCTTATGGACAAGAAACGTAATATTTTAGTCCGGGAACTAATGGGGCTTATTGACCAGGCTAAGGATATCCAGTCGGAGATTGATGCTACCTTTACAGAAGCCTATCAGGCGCTCCAGAAAGCCAATATTGATATGGGTATTAACTATGTCCAGGAAATCAGTCTGTCCATTCCAATAGAGGATTCGGTTAAGATTAAGACCCGGAGTATTATGGGAACAGAAATACCTTTGGTTCAATATGAAGAAAGTTCTCCGGCTCCTTCTTACTCTTTTTACAATACCAGCGAAAGTCTGGATATTGCCAGGCTAAAGTTTGAGAAAGTAAAGGAGTTGACCATCCGCCTGTCTATGGTGGAAAATTCCGCCTACCGGCTGGCTTCCAATATTAAAAAGACCCAGAAACGGGCTAACGCATTAAAAAATATTACCATTCCCACTTACGAGGCGCTGACCAAGTCTATTTCCAATGCCCTGGAGGAGAAAGAGCGGGAAGAGTTTACCAGATTAAAGGTGATTAAACGAACCCAGGAAAAGGGGAATTTAGCAAAGTAAGATAAGACGGTCTTCTATCAGAGCTGGCGGACGGCGCTAATAGAAGACCGTCTGGTTTTATTTTGCCACATTCCCTTGAAGGACTCTTTTCATTATTGTACAATAATTACTATCTTTTATTTTTATGACTGGAGGTTTATTCCATGAAATCTATGAAACTGCTGCACAGCCTGGCTGGCTTTCTCTGTTCTGTCTGTCTGATGGCGATCCTGCTAATTACTTCTATCGAAGCGGTAGCCTACTGGATTCCCGGTTATTATGAAAAAGAATATACCAAATATCAGGTCTTAGATGACCTGCCGGAAATGGCCATGGACGATCTTCTTGCCGTAACCCACGAGATGATGGCCTATCTCCGGGGCAACCGTGAGGATCTTCATGTGTTTACCACTATGGGCGGGGAATATCGGGAATTTTTTAATGCCAGGGAGATTGCCCACATGGAGGATGTGCGGGGCTTATTTTTAGGAGGTCTTGTCATTCGCAGAGCCGCTGTATTGGGAATTCTCCTTGCTCTGGCGTTTCTGATTTTTACCAAAGCAAAGCTTTTGGAAATCCTTCCCAAAGCTATCTGTCTGGGAATGGGCGGAGTTTTTCTTATTGCCGGGGCTTTAGGCGGAATTATTGCCACGGATTTTAATAAATACTTTGTGATTTTCCACCATATCTTTTTTGATAATGATTTATGGATTCTGGATCCGGCTACAGATATGCTGATAAACATTGTTCCGGAACCCTTTTTTATGGATACTGCTTTTCGAATTTTAGGTGTTTTCGGCGGGTCTGTTGCCCTGATTTTTGGAATTTGCCTGTATTTATGGAGAAAATCCTGCAAAACTACCTTTACTTGTGGAGCAAAATAGCCTATACTGTAAAAAAGTAAATGTTACATGGAGATTAATCATTTATGACAAAACTTTACAGATATTATGCCCCTATTATTTCCCGGGTTCTTCTGTGGGTTTTAGTAATCCTGGCTTTTTTTCCTTTCACATCATATGCCGCTTCTGATTGGCCTGATAATATCTATATTGAAGCGGAAGGCGGTATTGTAATTGATGCGGATTCTGGCACGGTTCTTTTTGGCAAAAATATTCACGAGCCCTATTTTCCTGCCAGTATTACTAAGATTCTTACAGCTTTAGTTGTAATCGAAAACTGTGATCTGGATGAAATGGTCACCTTTTCTTATGATGCAGTCTTTAATGTGGAAGAAAACTCCAGTAATATGGCTGCATCTGTTGGCGATGTTCTTACGGTTGAAGACTGTTTGTACGGACTGATGCTGGCATCTGCCAATGAAAGCGGCAACGCTCTGGCCGAGCATGTGGCCGGTTCCAGGGAGGCTTTTGCGGAGATGATGAACGCAAAGGCGGCAGAACTGGGCTGCCAGGACAGCCATTTTGCCAACCCCAGCGGCCTTAATGATCCCAATCACTATACCTCCGCCTACGATATGGCTTTGATTATGAAGGCTGCTTTGGAAAACGAAACCTTTGTGGAGATTGACAGCGCCCTTTATTACAGGCATGCTCCTATCAAACAGTATCCGGATCCGGAAGATCCCCACAATGTGGTTTATGCCCATCACCAGATGCTTAAGAAAAACTCTCCTGTCTACTATCCAGGCGCTTTTGCGGGAAAAACCGGATACACCTCTTTGGCAGGAAATACTCTGGTTACTGCTGCCACGCGGAATGATATGACCCTGATTACTGTTGTTCTCAACGGGTCTCAGGTTCATTATTCTGATACAAAGCGCATGTTAGATTTCGGGTTTCAGAACTTCCAGACAATTAAGGTTGCCGATTATGATCATACCTATACTTCTATTGAAAATGATATGACGATTTCCGGCCTTACTACCAGTGATATTTCGGTGCTGTCTCTGGATGACCACTGCTCCATTACCCTGCCGAAAGGAGCCGAACTTTCTGACGCTCAGGCTGTTTTGGACTATAATCTGAAAGAGACGGACCCGGGGGATGCTATTGCACGGATTCAGTATTCTTATAATGATCGGGCCATCGGATCCGCCTATCTGACTATCAAGGGAATTGAAGCCAGAAGGAACTACACTGCCTTGGCGGCTATGTCCACGGCAGACAGCGCTCACGTACCTGTGGAAACCATTCCTCCTGAAGGTCTCCCTGCGGTCTCAGAAGGGGATGCCTTCCCTCTGCCGGATGCCAGCAGCCTTTCCGATAAAGAAGCGCTTTTATCAGACAGCCAGCCGGCAGAAGAGCCTCCGGCAAAGGGGTTCCAGCTGCCCAGAATTCCGGCATCTGTCTGGATTTCTCTGGGAACAATCCTACTTTTAGGCGGACTTGCTGCCGCAGGAATCGCGTTAAAACTTCATATAGAAAACCGGGAATTCCAAGAACGGCAGCGCCGCCGGGAGCGCCGGGAACAGAGACTAAAGGATATCGGTTATTCCCAGGCTGACTTTGATATTATCTTGGAGGAAAGGAAGCGCTCCTCTTACACAGTTAAGAAGCGTCCTGTAAACCAGAAGATGAAGCGCAGATCTTATTAGGAGGTTTTTTTTTGCAGCAGTCCCAGTCTGTTTCTACAAAGAAAATCATGTCACGTCGGAAAATCATAATTAACAATTTTCTGATTTGTACCGGATTTCTGGTGGCGGCCACTGCGGTGGCCACCGTATTTTCTTATATTAGCGATTCTCTTATCAATGTGTCTATGTTTTATATTTTAAGTGTGTTGATGATCGCCCGATATACGGATGGCTATGTTCCCGGTATTATCGCCTCTATTGTATGTACTGTTTTCATAAATTTAGTATTTACCTATCCATACATGGAGCTTAATTTCCATATGCGGGGGTATCCTATTACCTTTTTATGTATGTTGACCGTAGCTACCATTACCAGCGCCGCCACTACCCGGATGAAGGCTCAGTCTATTATATTAAATGAGCGGGAAAAGCTTCTGATGGAAGCCGAAAAGGAAAAGATGCGGGCCAACCTTCTGCGGGCCATATCCCACGATCTGCGGACTCCTCTGACCAGCATTATCGGCACCAGCTCTACTTATCTGGAAAATTCCGATACCCTGTCAGACAGCGAAAAGTCTGCCCTGATTCAAAATATTTCTGATGATTCCAACTGGCTCTTAAACATGGTCGAAAATCTTCTCTCCATTACCCGCATCCGGGACGGAAATACTCAGGTAACAAAAATACCGGAGCCATTGGAAGAAGTCGTCTCTGCGGCTGTCCTGCGGCTGAAAAAGCGAATTCCCACTGCCATTATAAAAGTTCAGGTTCCGGATGATTTTATTATGATTCCCATGGATGCCACATTGATTGAGCAGGTTCTTATTAATCTGATGGAAAACGCCTTTTATCATGGCAATTCCAATATGCCTATTCATTTAAATACTTATATTCAAGATAATATGGCCTGGTTCCAGGTCTCTGATTACGGCCCCGGAATTCCGGGAGATCGCCTTTCTACTATTTTTGACGGAGCGACTTATACCAGCCAAAGTACGGATTCCCGAAAAGGTATGGGAATTGGACTTTCCATCTGCAAAACGATTATCTCCGCTCACAACGGAAAAATTACGGCTTCTAATATAGCTGATGGCGCCCGTATTACGTTTAACCTGCCCTTAGGAGGATAACAAACCAATGACACCTAAAGTAACTGCTTTGATTATTGAAGATGAAAAAAGTATCCGAAGCTTTATTGAAACTACTTTAAATGCTAACGGCTACAAAGTTTTCACAGCTGCATCAGGCCAGGAAGGGTTATCTTTTGCCACCTCTAATTGCCCGGATGTAATTCTTTTAGACCTGGGGCTTCCTGATATAGACGGACTGCATATCATCAAGCAGATTCGAGAATGGTCGGTTCTCCCTATTATCGTTATTTCCGCCAGAACTCAGGAAAAAGAAAAAGTAGCGGCTCTGGATGCGGGAGCAGATGATTATATTACTAAGCCTTTTGGCACCTCTGAGCTTTTGGCCCGCATTCGTACTGCCTTGCGCCATCATCATCTTCAGACCAGCGGCTCTGGAAAAATGCCGAATTTGGCCTATCAATATGGCGGCCTAATCATTGATTATGAAAAACGCCTGGTAACCCTCAACGGCCAGACCATCCATTTGACTCAGATTGAGTATAAACTGGTAACCCTGCTGGCCCGTTATTCCGGAAAAGTTCTTACATATGACTATATCATCAATCAAATCTGGGGGCCTTATGCAGACCACAACAACCAGATCCTTCGGGTAAACATGGCCCATATCCGCCGAAAGCTGGAGGTAAATCCGGCAGAGCCTCAATATATTTTTACTGAAATCGGAGTGGGATATCGGATGCAGGAAAGTCAGATAGAATAGTATACTTTGATACACGAAAACAGGGAATGCCGCAAAATAAAGGGACTTTCTATTAGCAGACGTCCGCATCTTGAGTACATCTGCTAATAGAAAGTCCCTGGTTTTGTTTTACAGCACCCTCTTTATTTCACTTTATGGCATTCCCTGGTTTCCTCTTCTGCGCCTGACGCTTTGCCTTGTTTCGCTCCAGACGTTTTTTCTTTACCTCCTGGCGGCGGCTGTTCATTTCCTCTAAAGCTTCTTCACCCACAAATTTTGTGGTTTTTACTACATAAAGCTCGCCGCCTTCTGCCTTCTTTATCCGAATCTTTCCCCGGACATAGCCGTGCTCCGGACAAGTTCCCAGGCCCAAATCCAACTTTTGGTTTACAGAAAACCAACGGATCTTTTTCCTTAGAGTCCTGCCGCACTGAGGACAGATAATATCACTTACAGATTTATCCTGCAAAGCATCCTCTTTGGTCTCAAATATCCGGGAAACATACTTATTATAACTTGGAAATGTTAAATATACTTCCTCTTCTTTCTTTTGGGGAAGCTGATAATAGTCCATGGAAAGGAATTCCCTGACCTTTTCAAACTCCATCTGCCCCATTATCTTTCCGGTGTAGTAAGCGTCATCTAAAGCCTGATGGAAAGGTCTTTCTTCTTGAATTCCCATTTCCTCTACCGCCTGATCCAGGGAAAGAACCGTCTCCCCGCCTCTTAACAGCTTATACAGTTTCTGTACATCATAGTATAAAAGAGGCATTGGAAATGGATTCTCCAAATAATAGAAATCCATATTCCGCTGCAGCTCTGTCAAATCCATAGACCCCCAGGTACAAAAGCGCACATCATTTTTTACATCTCCGCACCAGTCTAAAAAACTTTTTACCACTTGGGGGAAGGGCCGTCCCTCCCGATTTAATACCTCCAGCTCCATGTGGGTTACTTCTAATATTTTGTAATGGAGCTTTTTATATACCTTAGGCCTTACAAACTGATGGAAGGTATCTATCTGTTCTAATTTATCATTAAGTTTTATTGCCCCGATCTCAATGATCTCAAAAGGGAACCCTATAACAGAGCCTTCTTTTCCCCCCGGGCTTTGATTCCACTCTAAATCAAATACAATATAGTTCATGCCTGATTTTCCATTTCTATGTTAGCCTGCTGCTTCCGGCTTCGAAGCGTCAGAAAAAGAAAGCACAATGTCATTTTTTTTGATAAACAGCAGCCCAAAAGAACCAGGGCCGCAATTGCTGGCAATGGCAGAAGATGCCTTCTGCAGATAAACCCTTTCAAAAGGACAATACTGCCGCACCAGCTCCTGTATATACTGGAGGCTCTTGGTATCCATTCCAGCATACGTAATAAACAGAATACTCCGATCAATATTTCTTACATTCATAAGCACCCTTCGAACATAACGCCTCGCTACATGTTCAAAATTGCCCATTCCCATTCCTCCCACAACCATCTTGCTGTTATGAAGCGTAATCACCGGGTGAAGCAACAGTGCATCGCAAAGAATCTGAATCTTTTTGGATATTCGTCCTGACTGGCACATCATATGAGTGCTGTCAATAATGAAAGCGGAAGAAATATAGCGTCTCAGCTTTTTTACGCTCCTCACAATGTCCGTCCTTGCGACATGATTTTCCGCCATGTAGGCAGCATACAACACTATCAGACCCATACTGCTGGAAAGATGACCGGAATCCAACACCGTAACGTTTTCAAAAGATTTGGCAGCCTCAAGAGCATTAAAATATCCCTGGCTGGCATGCTTTGCCATAGTAATATGAATCACATTCTGAGCCTCAGTAAGTCTTTCCGCAAAAAATCTCTCATAGTCCTCCACACTGGGGGGCGCAGAAAAGCCGGTTTTTCCTTCTGCTATATGAGACAGGAGCTCGTCTGCTTTCAGCTCTATCTCATCCAGAAAACGCCCTTCATCTGTATAGACGTAGTATGGACAGACAGAAATACCAAACTCTTTTTTCAAAGATTCGGGAAGATCGCATACGCTATCTGTTGTAACCATAAGGAAGGTTCTTTGAGCCTGCTCAAAGATCAGGATATCCTTTCCAATCTCGGACTGAATAGCCTCTTCGCTAAGCCTTACCAGCTCTTTTGGAAGAATGCTTAAAACAGCCGCTTCCAGCAGGGCTCCGCTGACCGGCTTTGCCAGATAGCCACTAAATCCTTCCTTCCGGTAGAGAAGCTGGTTGTCGCTTCCCGCATTGGCAGTCAGCGCAATTACCGGCACATCCTGACACAATCCTCCCGGCTGTGTACGGATCGCATGAAGGCACTGTATCCCATCCATTTCCGGCATCAGATGATCCATCAAAATAGCGTCATAGTGCTGAATCTGGGTCTTTCTTAAACATTCTGCTCCGCTTAGCACTGTATCCAACTGAATCTTTGTAGCAGAAAGCAACTTTCTCACTACCATCAGATTCATCTCATTATCATCCACCACCAGTATATGAGCTTCCGGCGCCTCAAAACTCTGTCTGTATTGCTCTCCCTCCCGAGGTCTTACACGGGAATCCAATGTAAATTTCCCCAGTTCTTTGTCATCCACAATCTCTTGTTCCAGCATAACAAGGAAAACGGATCCTTTGGTATAAACACTGTTGACGCTGATTTCCCCTCCCATCAGTTCTACCAGCTGATGAACAATGCTGAGTCCCAGGCCAGTCCCTTCAATATGGCGGTTTTTCTCTTCATCCACCCGTTTAAAAGCATTAAAAATATATGGAATATTCTCTTTTTTTACCCCTTGCCCGGTGTCCTCCACAGTATACCAAACCCGTACCTTATTAAGCCCTACACGTTCACATCGGATGGAAAGGGTAATAGCGCCCTCGCTGGTATATTTGACTGCATTATTCAGGAGATTAATAAGAATCTGTTTAATACGTACCTCATCGCCACAGAGCATACTTGGAATTGACGAATCTACATGAAGCCGAAATTCCAGCCCCTTTTCCCGGGCCTTGATCCAGATCATATTCACAATTTCCGAAAAGAGCGCCCCTGTCTCATAAGAAGTGTTTATAATCTCCATCTTCTTTGATTTAATTTTGGACAGATCCAGAATATCGTTAATAAGGGTAAGCAGCATCTTGCTGGCTCCCTGGATACTCCTTGCATTTTCCGCAACATCCTCCGGAATATCTCCCCGCAGAATGATCTCATTTAATCCTATAATAGTATTGATCGGCGTTCTAATCTCATGACTCATGCTGGAGAAAAAATTATTTTCCGCCTTGTTCAGCTCCTCTATCTCTTTTTTCTGTTGCTTGGAAAGCTCATTCTCCTCCTCATAAAGTCTGGTAACAAACAAAAGCAGGACGCTGGTCAACATTCCTACCAGTATCACAGAGGTAGCAGAGTCAAAGAAAGAGCTTCCCTGGGTATTCCGCGAAACAAATTCCGGAAAATAATAGGCAGTATAATAACAGAGCAACGTCTCTACTGTACACAACAGGAAAAAGCCTATCTTTCGCCTTCCCTCCAGAGTAATACTGATATAAATGAAGCAAAGCACAAACCATTCCGGCATTCCACTATAAAATCCGCCTGCCGAAAAGAAACTAATCGGAAAAAGTATGAGAAGCAGTATGGTAATAATTGTGGCTCCTGTGTGAATACATTCTTTTTGAATAGTGATCCTAACAATCATTGCCATAGAGACAAGACCAGCTGCCAAAAGCAGCAAATTTACAAGGCTCTTTCCCATAGGCAGTATAATCACCAATGCAACCATACAAATTCCTGTGACTACACGGAACATACGTTCCCTCAAACCAATCCTGTGGTCAAAGATTATTTCAAACCACTTTCTTAACACCCTGTACTCCTCCTGTCTCTTAATTTATAATCCGGTAATTGTCTCGCAGACCTGGTCATACAGGTGTAGCAGTATGGGGTGACCATGCCGGATGTATCCTGTATTTCCCTCTTTTCCGGCCTGTTCCAGCAACCTTGCCTCCTCCGCCAGACGTTCCGCGCCAATGGTCATGGCTGTACTTTTCAGCGCATGAACCTTAACTGTATAATCTGCCCAGTTGGCAGTTTCGTACAGGGAAACCAATTCCGCCCTCTTTTCTACAGCCTGTGAACAGAACATTTGCAGCATTTCCTTATAAAAGTCGTCTTCCCCACAGCAATAGTCTAATCCAAGCTGTATATTAATGCCAATTTTGGCAAGGGGGGCATACTCTGAGACAGGAGCAGCTTCCGGAGCAGGATCTTGTTTTGGAATAAGTTTTTCTTTTGGAACAGAAGCTTTTGGGGAAGCAGATTTCTTCTTCGGAACCGGATCTTCTTTGGAAGCAGATTTCTTCTTCGGAATCGGATCTTCTTTGGAAACAGATTTCTTCTTCGGAATCGGATCTTCTTTGGAAACAGGTTCCTCCTCCGCAATGAGATCTTCTTCTGGAATAAGTTCTTTTTCCGGAACAGGATCTTCCGAAAAAGTTTCTTCCTGCAAGGTCTCTTCCATAAGAATCTCTTCTAAAGAATTCTCCTCTGGCAAAAATTCTTCCTGAACCGCTTCCTGCTGTATCTCGTCATACTGAACCTGATGTTTTTGCAGTACTTTTCGCAGTACGCGCTCCAGAACAGCCCGCTCAATAGGCTTCGGTATAAACTCTGTAAATCCTTCATTCCGAAACATTTCTCTGGCGCCGCTGATAGTATTGGCAGTCAATGCGATCACTGGCAGATCCTGATATATTCCATTCTTAATTTCACGGATTTGCTTCAATGTCTCTACACCGTCAAAGCCCGGCATCATGTGATCCAGGAAAATAATATCATAAGAAGTGGAAAGGCATCGTTCCACCGCCTCTTTTCCGCCTAGGCAGGTATCTACCTGTATCCCATAACTTCCTAAAACGCCTTTCGCCACCACCAGGTTCATCTCTTCATCATCAACGGCCAAAACCCGAACTCCCTCACAAGAAAATGGCTTACGGCCTGCGGCTTGTGCCTCTCCAAACCCGTTTTCCTGCGCCTCTCCGTTTAACAAATTCACAACGGAAAGAGCAAAAAACGGCTTGTGGATCACCTGGATCCTGCTGTTATTATTTAGTAAAAATTCTCGTTCAGCAATGATAACCACACGAAGTTTACTGGACAAATCTTCATAATAATCTCTGTTTTCTTCGTATTCAGCCTGGGCAATAAATACATGGGTTATATTGTGGTTTCTTTGCAGCTTAAGCAATCCTTCAAAGTTATGAGCCTGATATCCGGTAATCCCTAATCCCTCTATCATATGTAGGATCATATTATCGTAATATCTTCTGATCTCATCATTGATATACTTCTCCGGACGGAAATAGCATGCAATACAAAGCTGCTTAGGATTGGAAAGCATCATAGCCGGTGTTTCATCCTCTACTCCCTGAGGAATCGTAATATGAACCTGCAAGCCCTCCTGTTCTTTGCTGTCAAAATGAATGAATCCCCCCATAGCATGAAGTAAGCCCCGGGCAATGGGAAGTCCCAGCCCTAACCCGCCGGCAAAGCGGCTGCTTCCTGTATCTGCCTGATAAAAGTCATCACACATCTGAGTAATCTGTGTGCTTGTCATGCCGATTCCGGTATCACAAATATCTATGCACAGATTAATTCCATAATTTTCCCTGCGGAATCCCATGTAAACATCAAAGCCGCCTTCTTCCGTAAACTTGATGGAATTCTCCAAAATAATTTTAAGCACATGAGAAATTTTTTCCGCATCTCCAATCAAAACTGAAGGCATCTTCGGGTCCAGATCAAAAACCATCTCTAACTGATGTTTGCTGCTCTGCATAGCAGTCATGGTAATAATATCATTGAATATCGATGTGATCATATACGGCTCTTTTGCCGGAGTCAGGGTTCCTTCCACAATTTCCGTATAGTCAAGCATATTATTGATCTGGTTGGATAACCTCTTGCCTGCCAATTTTATGGATTGCATGTCTGCTCGAATCTCAGGAGAAATATCCTTTTCCAGTATAACTTCACTGATCCCAAGAACCATGTTAATAGGAGTCCTCAGCTCATGAGACACATTTGACAAAAATTCTGCGTTCTGCCGTCCGGACTTTTCCAGCTGTATAACCGTGCTGTCGTACACTTCTCTTGAAATCAGCCGCCTGATAATCCGATATCTGGCGATCTCTACAGCGCCTGCCACTACGCAGATGCCAAATCCCAATCGTATCAGACTCTGTTCATCCATATTATATGTAATGGTTTGAAGGATAAAGTAATGATACAGTAGTATCAGCACGTAGAGAGCGGCTGTCATATACAACAGCCGCTTTTTGTCAAACATGGAAAACACCAGAATCAGCATACAGACTATGGCAGGTAGATCAAACAGGGTACTCTCATGTACCCCAAAAAAGAAAAGTCCTACCATCAGCAATCCAACACATAAATTTTCATAGAACGTTTCTGAACCAGTCCTTGTGATATGAAGAATCCACACGAGAGTATTTCCGATTAAAATAACCGGAACCATCCACGCTTCCCACGACATAGCCATTGTAAGCAAAATCAGCATCACACCGACAATGGTAACGATACTGGCCAGAAGTAAATGTATACTAGTTTGTCCTTTTGTTCTCATTGTTCTTCAAGCCCCAATGCAACCCGTTTTAACAGTTCTTCCGGGAAAAACGGTTTCTTCAAGTAGTTAACTGCCCCCAGACTAATAGCAGTCCGCACATCGTCCTCATAACCGGATGCCGTTAAAAAGATAACCGGAATCTCCACATTAGATTCTTTCATATTTTTAAATGTCTCAAGACCATCCATAACCGGCATTGCTATATCAAGAAGAATCAGGTCTATTTTTTCGGCCTTGATTTTATCAAGGGCTTCTCTTCCCGATTCTGCAAGAAGTACATTATAATACTTTTCCAGGATCATCCTCGTTCTCTTCAGATTCATTGCATCATCATCCACTACTAAAATTCGTTTACGCATATGCTGCCTCCTAAATATATACTCTTAGGATTACCCAAATCCCCATAAATTTTATTTTAAAGCAGGATTGCAATAAAATCAAGTCCAATGATACTGTATTGTACATCTTTAATTTTTATACTGAAGATCCCCTTGTCCACTGATGGTATTATCCACCAAGATATTTTATTTTCTCATTGATCTCCTCCAATTCTTTTTCCAGTCTTGCTTTCATATCCTTATCATATGTTTGCATTGCCAGTCTTATCCGCATATTAAGTGTGCATTGTTGTTGTTTTAAATTGCTGTAGTCTGTCCTTTTGATGTCCGTTACCGCTTTATATATTTTTTTATTATCCATACCGGAAATTTCCCCCTTTAGATCGGCCTGATATTTTCAAAACAATGCTGTTGACCGCCTCCATCAGATCAACCACACGATTTCTTCCCACAAATGCTACAGCTTTTCCATCAACAGTTGCGATACATTCCTCCCCGTCATAGCGATATAATTGTATATGGACTTTTGGGAAATTCTCATTATCCAGGTAGATTGTCAGATTAATCTCCTCTTTCTGATCCGGCGCCTTATCGGTAAAGCTGCTGGCTCTCAGTCCCCTTATAGCGCTTTGGATATTTGCTATTTCCAACTCCTCATCCTGATAATACCAGTTTCTGTTTTCACCTTCCAATTTAGAGGTTATGGTATAGCTGGTATTTTCCAGCAGAATATCAAACTGGTATATATCTGAAAAATCAGCCCAAAACAGTTCCTGATGGCGCAGAGAATCATACGTCATCTCCTTTAATTTCTTATATTGTTCTGTGGTAAGCTGATAGATAATCCCGGATTCTCCCACCCTGGCATATGCAGTCACTTCCTCCTCCGTATCTTTGTCATCTTGTGCCGGATCACGTCCTATATGGAGGATAAATGTTTCTTTTGCTTCTTCATCCGAATCTTCTTCTCTTCTTGTATAGTTGATGCTAATCGACAGCTCCGGGTTATCCAGGCCACAGGCCGCCAGATCCTCTTCTGACGCTTTATAATTCACATACTCTTTCAGGTTTAAATTTCTTATAGTATCCAGATATTCCTGTACTCTGAATGTATCAAGAGGCAACAGGTTTTCTTCTCTTTTCATAAAATAAACATCTTCCGGATAGTAGGTGTTGGTGCTGTTCTCCTCATAAACGATTTGTTCCGATTCCCTGCCGGAAAATTGCACCTGGGTCACATCCTCAAGGTTCGGTATTTTGTCATGAAGAATCGCGTCAGAGATCTCTATTTCAAACCGGTCCAATGGATCTGTTTTTACCAGATATACATTGCCGTCTCCGATGGATACATACCGCTGCGAGTCCATAGTGCTGTAATTTCCCAGCAGGATCTGGTAAACTTCTGATTCCGTCTCCAGGCAGATAGTGCAGACAGGCGTATCCAGGCCATACTGTCCGAAATCCTCCACCTCTTCTATAACAAAGGAAACGCCAAATTCCTCAAACAGTGCCAACAGTTCTTTGATTTTGCCTTCATCTACCGGGAATTCTTCGTCTTCATTGTAAAGCCATCTCCCGTTTTCATCTCTGTAGAAAGCAAAGGCGCCTGTATCACATTCCCAGGAAAGCTTGTTTACCTCTTCATTATTTATCTCCATAATAACTTCGTCGCTGTTTTTAATGATTTCTTTTTGTTTTTCGTATCTGCTTACACCAAAAGCGGCAAGACTGACGCAAAGGAATATTCCGCAAAGGATACCAATCTTTTTATTTCGCCTCATTCCATCTCCTCCTTCCTATGATCACACAGATTCCGATTCCCAAATACATCAGGGGGAATACTGCGATCATAATCGTTTTTAAGAAAGAAGCAGTTGAATCGCTGATGGTAAGGTAATTATAATTTAGTGATTTGCTGCGAATGGCTACCGCTTCATTTTCTCCTATAATTGAAGACATTGCATTTATGGCCAGATCCAGGTTTGCTCCGGATGAGTATGCATTATACATTTCATCTAAAAAGCTGGAGGAAGCAAACCAGACAATCTGTCCTCCATTTTCCGCCGCAACCGAAACAGCTAATATAAATGGGCCGTCTGTGTCTCCTTCTTCTTTTTCATAGGAAGACAAGGCATATCCGTCTGTCTTGCTAAAAGACATTTCCGAAGTTGTAAGCAGTTCTGTCACTCTCCCTGATTCTGTATCCTGAATTGTAAGGCCCTGGGCAACGGGCATAATTGCATAATAATTTTCTTCGATTAAGGGGTCTGTAATTTCACTGCTGTTTAAGTCCGGAAGCAGTATATAGGGAGCCTGGAACGCATAATGCCCGCGGTCGGTATCAACAACGATTCCATCTACAGTGTCCACTCCATAGTCCTTCAATATACTGTCTGCTGGATCACGGTTTCAATTTGGCTTTTTAATTCCCGTCCTTTGAGCCCTTTCGCCTCCCCTACAAATTTTAAATACTCCCATGGAGTCTCATTCATGTACAGTGGCGGCTGCTCCGGAAGATACCCCAGCAGCCTTTTGGCTTTATCAGCCTCTTCAAAAATATCGTATCCGTCGATCCTTACCCTGCCTTCTGTGGCGGATAGGCAGCCGGTCATGATATTCATAGTAGTGGATTTCCCTGCGCCATTAGGCCCCAGGAAACCATATACATGCCCTTCTTCAATCTGAAAGGACAGATCATCTACAGCCGTAAATTCTCCATAACGTTTTGTCAAATGCTCAACTGTTATCATTTTGATCCTCCTGTTTTGTTTTTTCTCTCCCACATTATAAGTTTCAATATTGAAACGACGCTGAAAATCCCCACAAAAGCTTGAAAAAAGGACTGGAGAAAATAGGATGAAAATACTTGTGATTGAAGATGAAAAGCTGCTGGCAGACTCTATTCAGACATTGTTGACTGGAAAAGGTTTTGATGTTGAAGTTGCTTATGATGGGGAAACCGGCAAAGAATATGCAGAGTTGGGAATTTATGACCTTTTGATCCTGGATATCATGATGCCCAAAATGAACGGCTATGAAGTAGCGCGAAGGGTTCGTTCCATGAACTGCGGAACCCCTATTTTGATGCTGACTGCAAAATCCCAATTAGAAGATCGGATCACCGGTCTGAATGCAGGCGCTGATTATTATCTGACCAAACCCTTTGATACAAGAGAACTGCTGGCCTGTATCAATGCCCTGCTGCGCCGCCAGGGTGCACAGGTAGACGAAGTCTCCTATGGCAACATTTCTCTGGATCTGTCCTCCGGTCTGCTAATCTGTGGAACAAACACGGTCCGCCTGTCTGCAAAGGAATTTGATATTATGCGGTTCCTTCTTCAATCCGGCAGCCGCAATCTTTCCAAAGAAATCATTTTGGCAAAAGTATGGGGGTATGATTCTGACGCAGTGGAAAATCATGTGGAGGTTTATGTGGGATTTTTACGCAAAAAGCTGGCCAGTATTGGTTCTAATATCCGTATTGAGGCCATCCGAAGAATGGGATACCACCTGGAGGTAATAGAGCATGACAAAGAAGCTCCGCTATAAGTTCATATGGATCATTATGAGTATTATTACGATCATGCTCTGTATCATTATGTCCTTAATCTACTTTTCTACAAAAATAAACTTGGAAAACAACAGCATCAATATGCTGCAAAATATTGCCATGAGACCGTTTCTTCTTCGTGTCCCAGGTGAATTATCAGATGATGTGCGCCTTCCCTATTTCACGCTCCAGATCAACATACAGGGAGAGCTGATTGCAACAGGCGGCAGATATTATGATCTTTCGGATGAAAAATTTTCTCCCTTTTCGGAATTGTGTACCCAGTGGGAAATCACGTATAAATATACATTGTAAATGGCAGATAAAGATTTTATAATCAAAGATATAAATCGTTAAGGAAAGAATCGAAGGTGGTGCAAACGAAAAAGCAGCTTTGATTTTTCGATAACTGCCCTTTCGTTTGCATCAGTTTCGATTTTTCCTGGTTGAACAAAGGCGCGTCCGGGCAGCCGCTGTATATGGGCTTTCAATTTTGACGCTCTTTGCGAAACAGTATGTTGGATACCTGTGCATATGGAGAGGAATTTTTTAAAATCATTTCCAGCGCACCACGAATAAGCCCCCATAGGAAGCTTTTTTTTAATATTCAGCTACTGGTATTCAACATAATAAGTGTGGCTCAGGTCTTATGCAATACCTGCCAGATGGCAGAGGGATGATGTTCCCTCCGCAGGATGAGCATTTGCAGACATCCTTGTTATAGAGCAGCTTGATAATGGCGGGCGCATCAAGATCCTTAAGCCTGGAAATGTATCTCTTACAGCCAAGCAGGTTGCGGCATAGTGTAATCTTCCTGTTTTTATTCCGGGAAGAAAGCAGACCGTAATGCCGGATCCGCACAAAACGCCTGGGAGGAACATGCATCAGAAACCTCCT
>CAJTOL010000019.1 GCA_910577645.1 uncultured Lachnospiraceae bacterium | reverse complement strand
GAACGAAGCCATCCGGTTCACGCAACAGCGCTTTGATCCTGTCCCGTCTTCTTCCACAGAACAGGAAGAGCGCACTGGATGCCGGATCCATCTTAAGCTGGTCTTCGACAATGGCACAGAGACCATCGATCGATTTGCGCATATCCGTATAACCGCAGACAATGTAGATCTTTTCGAGACCGGAGATATCACCTAACATAAGGTCTCCCGGATCAGGCAGAGTGTTCTGGTGAGCAGGACAGGATCGGCATCATTGCTGATGCGGATGGTTACATCATTCATGAACACTTCAATCGTATGGGAATTGTCAAGGTTCGTCTGGTGCATCTGCGATGCTGTATGCTGTTCCGGAAGGTGATCCGAAACAATGTCAATGGGAACCACGTCCTGCTTTGAACGCAGGATCTCACAATGACCATAACTCGGTGCCGGAATCTGATCCGCTGCTACTTTCCTGCAGCGGCTGACCCAGTTATAAAAGGTGCTTACTGCGATGTCGTTTTCACGGCACCAGTCAGCATCTGTCATGCCGCTTTGGCGGCATTCATTGATAAGCCTGATCTGTTCCGTCATCGGAACACGAGTTTTGCGAGTAGCTGCCATAACCAATCCTCCGTAATTGTAGTGAAATAGTCTAACTATCTTCCATTTACAATCATAGAGGAATTCATGAGATTAGAAAATCCGCAGGAATATTTGGCGCTTACCCAGTACATAGGCACCCTGCCTTTTGTGGATAAATCAAACATTGGTATGGTAGGACATTCTAAAGGAAGCCTGGGGCTTGTTTTAGCCTCCCAGGCTGCCTATACGATTCATCAGGCAGATCCTTCTGTGATTGTTCCCAGGGCAATTATCCCCACCGGCGTTCTGATGTTGGGAATGGATGACACCACTCCATTTTTAACTGCCCATATTAACATGTGTGTCTTTCATGCAGAGCATGATGAATTTTTGGGAAACATTTACCCTACTTTAAAGGGAAAGGATTACAACACCCTTCCTATTATGAAAAGTGTATTTGGATTTGACAGGCCGGAATACGGCGTTCTTTATGCAGCAGGTTCTTCTGCTCCCCTTGACCGGGCCGGCGCTGTGGCAGCTGGAGCTGACGGAAATCTTCGGTCTCTGATATCTGTGGACACCACCCATCCGGGACTTCACTTTTCTACTGCAGTAGAGGAAAAGGTTATTGAATTTTTTGATATTACTTTAAGAAATGGTATGGAGACGATTCCTCCACAAAATCAGATTTGGTATTGGAAACAAATATTAACCGGAATTGCGTTGGTACTGTTTGTCTTCTCTGTGATTCCCTTTGGGCGTCTGTTTTTGGAACTGCCGTTCTTTCAGGCCATAATTGCTCCGGAACCGGAAAGCTTTTCTGTTGTTTCAGGCAAAAAGGACCTGATCCGCTACAGTTTGATTGCCATTCTTTCCCTGATTCCCGCTCCCGCCCTTTATCTTCTGTGCATGAATAAATGGGGAGCTTTTGTGAATCCTCTCTTTCCTTTAGAACAGGTCAATGGATTTCTAGTTTTAAACCTTGTAATCGGAGGATGCCTGCTGATCCTGTTTGGTCTGTACTACCAGTTTATTTATAAGAAAAACGGGGCTTCCCAAAAAGACCTGACCGCCTGCCTGGCTCCTGAAAAAATCTGGCGTTCCTTCCTTTTAGCCATCAGCATGTTTGCCGTATGTCTGGCCTTTATCCGGATTGTGGATATCTTTTTTAAGGTCGATTTCCGATTCTGGATCTTAAGCTTCTGCCGGATGACACCGGCCAAGTGGGCTATCTATCTCAGGTATGTCCCTTCCTATTTCTTCTTTTTTGCTGTTACCGGGCTGGTCTACAATATGTCTGCCCGAATCCGCGGCAGCCGGGAATGGAAAACTTATGTAAATCTGGCACTGCAGTCTATGGTCGGGCTTTTGATTTTCGGAATTGCAGATTATGTGATTCTTTATCAAACCGGTTTCCTGGGCTCTCTGGGGGCCTTTGGTTCTGCCTCTTCCCTGGCCCCTCTTCTGGTTTGGAACCTGGTATTTATCCTTCCTGTTTCCGCTGTCATTGCCCGGTATTTCTTTAAAAAGACGGGAAACATATGGACCGGGGCTTTTATCAATGCTTTTATCGCTGCCTTGTTTGCATTATCCAATACTATTGTTTCGGTAGGAGTTTTATAGACAAACAGGAAATGTAGCAAAATGAAACCAGCGGATTTCTATTAGCACTGTCCACATCTTCTAATAGAAATCCGCCTATCTTTTTATCCTTTTTTAATTTATAAAGATGTCTTCCAGAATTTCTGTTCCAACGCAATCTCATGAGAGATATCAATAAAGAAGGAAAGCAAAAGCTTACGGCCGTTTAGCAGGACCACATATCTTCCCCTCTCATACACCCAAATCTCTTTTCCATCCTTTCCCATTAACCGGTAGCGGATGTCATAGACAGGTCTGGATTCCAATTGAACCGCAATCTCTCCTTTTACCCTCTTTTCATCATCCGGGTGAAGCAGATTGCCAAAAAAGTTTTGGAATTCATTGGTGATTTCCTCAGAAGTATAACCGGTATAATCTAAAATCGCCTGATTGTAACAGAAAATGGGGAATCCCGGTTCATCATAAACCGCCAGAATTCCTCCGGGAAGCTGTCGGTTTACAAACTGCATAAGCCGGGTTTCCGTTATAAGCCTTTCATGGTTGCTGGAATTTTCTATAAAGTAAAAGCCTCTTTCCAGATTTTCATCATAGGTATCATAGATATTCGGCTCCCAATCCGGCATATTTTCCTGGCGATCCAAATTCCGGATAACTCCGGCAAACAATTCCGGCTTCCCTGTCTTATCCCGAATCATCCGTCCCCGGCAGAGCAGGTGCACCCACTCCCCATTGCTGTCTAAGGCCCGGTAAGCGATGGTGTGATGATCGATTCGACCGTCGGCAATTTCCTGATTGCTTCGCAGAAACATCATCTCGTCGTCCGGATGGATCCGCTCTGCCCAGAAAGCAGCGGCATTACTTATGATTTGTCCTGGAAGATTAAAATCCAATACCATTTTCTGGGAATACATAAACTCCCCGGTTTGCAGCTTTCCGATAAAAGGATAGTCGTCAATACTGTCTGCTATCGCCTCAAACAGGAAATCCCGATTTAAGGAAACCGGCTGATCCGGATGGTTTTCCTCCCGTTCTACCCGCTCTCTCTGAAGCCGCTTTTTCCCCATTAAGATATGGTGATCCCGCTTTTGGATATACATCTGGGCATCTGCAATCGACAGCACATCCGAAACGCTCAGCTTATCGCCTCCTGCTATCCCGGCAAGGCCATAGCTAAAGGATACGTCATAGGAAAACCCGCTTTTGATCCGTCTTTCGTCTAGGGATTTGATAATTTTCTGCATCCACGCCTCAGCCTGGGACAGATCCTTGTCCATAAATACGACAATAAACTCGTCTCCACTTAACCGAAACACAAAATCAGAACCATCCAGCTCCTTTTGGATGGTCTGAGCCACAAACCGCAGCAGCCGATCCCCCTCTAAATGTCCAAAGGTATCGTTCACCCACTTTAATCCATTAACATCGTAAAGGGCAATGGAAAATTTCTCTCCCTCTTCCATCCCCTTTAACAAATCTTCCAGATATTTCTTGCCGGAGCTGCGGTTGCGAACCCCGGTAAGCTCGTCAATAGTGGCCTCCAGGGAAAGCTGAATCTGATCGGTAATATCTACAGAGTTCTGCATATGGTAAAGGCGGCCGTTCCAATTATAGATAGTGTCTACATTGGTGTAAACCCTTCCGTTAACCGTATTTTTCTCTTTCCAGACAGTTTCCCCATCTTCTTTATTCTTTAACTCATTGACTTTACAAAAGCTGCATCTTTCGGTCATTCCTTTCTGAAGGACTTTCCAGCATACCTGCCCCTCCGGATTTTCCAAATGAAACGTCTGCTTCATAAAATCGTTCATGTAAACAATTTCGTCGGTTTCCACATCCGTTATATAAACATTAGAGTTGATTTTATCTAAAATATTTTTATAAAATGTCGAATTAAACATAACTCCTCCCCCTGTTAGCTGAGGGTATTATACCATAAATTGGGGAGTGTGGAAATAGGTAGTTTTACCTATGATGGCTATCTCCAAAAATCTTCACTATCTCAACCAACAGCTCCACAATCTTTTCCATAGACTGGACGCTGGCGTACTCATGCACTCCATGGTAATTCTCGCCTCCGGTGCACAGGTTGGGGCAGGGAAGGCCCATATAGGAAAGACGGGCGCCGTCGGTGCCGCCCCGGATAGGCACTACCTTTGGAGTTACCCCCAGATTTTCCATGGCTTTTCTGGCAATATCGATGAGATACATATGAGGCTCAATCTGCGCTTTCATGTTGTAATAGGAATCTTTCAAATGCACTTCCACTGTTCCAGGGCCGTATTTGGTATTTAAAAAGTCTCCTGCAGCGGCAAAAATTTTCTTTTTCTCCTGAAATTTATCCCCGTCATGATCTCTGATAATGTAATCCAGCTGGGCCTGAACCATATCCCCTTTTATCTCTCCCAGATGGAAAAATCCCTCATATCCTTCGGTGTACATAGGATTTTGGGCCGCAGGCAGCAGGGAATGAAATTCCATGGCCATCAGGCCGGCATTTTTCATTGTGTTTTTGGCAGAGCCGGGATGGACGCCCCGTCCATGGATAAAAACTCTTCCTGACGCGGCATTAAAGTTTTCGTATTCCAGCTCTCCCAAAGCTCCCCCGTCTACGGTATAGGCCACATCTGCTCCAAAGCCCTTTACATCAAAAGCGTCTGCCCCGCAGCCCACTTCTTCATCAGGGGTAAACCCGATTTTAATAGTTCCATGAGGAATCTGAGGATTGGCCAGTAAATATTCCGCTGCCGCCATAATCTCTGCCACTCCCGCCTTGTCGTCAGATCCCAGAAGGGTAGTTCCGTCTGTGACAATCAGATCATCTCCTGCATACCCTTTTAAAGAAGGATAGTCTGCCGGGGACAGGGTAATGTTTTTTTCCTGGTTTAAAACAATGGTTCCTCCATCGTAGTTTTCCACAATCCGGGGCTTTACGTCCTTTCCGGAAGCGTCCGGCGACGTGTCCATATGGGCAATCAGTCCTAAAACCGGGACATTTCTATTTGTGGTTGCAGGGATGGTGGCATAGACATAAGACTCCTGGCTTACACTGACATTTTCTGCCCCCATAGCCTTTAGCTCTTCTGCCAGAACGTCAGCTAAAATTCTCTGTTTTTCCGTGCTGGGAATCCGGGGCTGCTCATCCTTGGACTGAGTATCATAAGCGACATAGCGCAAAAATTTTTCAATTACTGGTGACATAGCTTTTTTGCTCCTTTACATAAAAATTTTATGTTAATTACCGGTTAACCAGCTCTTCTGTAATGTCCTCCCATGAAATTCCTTTTTGGGCCATAAGAACCATCATGTGGTATAAAAAGTCGGAAATCTCATATTTGATCTCCTCCGGATTGGGATTTTTGGAAGCAATAACAATCTCCGTACACTCTTCTCCCAGCTTCTTTAAGATCTTATCAATCCCCTTATCAAACAGATAATTGGTGTAGGATCCTTCCTTGGGGTTTTCCTTTCTGTCCTGAATCACCTGATATACATCCTCAAACACCTTTAGAGGATTGGCAGATTTGTATTCTTTTTCTGCTATGGTTTTAAAAAAGCAGGATCTGGCCCCGGTGTGGCAGGCTGCCCCCACCTGGGATACAAAAGCCAGGATGGTGTCGTTGTCGCAGTCCAGTTTTAAGGATTTTACATACTGAAAATGGCCGGAAGTTTCTCCTTTCAGCCAAAGGGACTGGCGGCTGCGGCTGTAATAGGTCATACGGCCTGTGGACAAAGTGTTTTCGTAAGCCTCCCGGTTCATATAAGCTACCATCAGCACTTCCCGGGTTTTGTAGTCCTGGGTCACCACCGGAACCAGATTGTCTGAATTTTTCTTTAGTTCTTCCCAGGAATAGGAGGCCTCAAAGGTCTCAACTCCAATGCCTCTGGCCTTTAATTCCTGCTTCAGCCACATACAATTGCCTTCTTTTTCCCCCGGAGCAGTTAAAATAACCCCTTGTACAGAGGGGAATTTCAGATAGGAGGTAATGGTTCCCACAACATCGTCATCGCAGAACACCAGAAATTCCTGTTCCACATTTCCGATTTTTGCAAGTTCCTCCTGGGAAAGCTTCTCATCTGCCACAATGATTTTGGAAGCGCCAAGCTGGGTATACTCCTCCACAGAATCCAGACAGGAGGCAGAAGGCAGGTAGGCAAAGATCTTTTCACTGCCAAACCGATCTGACGCCTCCTTCATCAGATCTACATTTTCCGGCACAGACACGTCCAGATAAACGGCGCTGGCTCCTGCGTAAAGGTATTTTTTCACATCCTCCAGCCTTTTTGTCCTGCCCCCGGTAATAATGGGGGTGTCAATCGCCCGGGCCGCCTCCTTGATAATGCCGATAGACCTTTCGTGATCTTCATCTGTCTCAGATAAATCTGAGATAAGAAGCTGGTCAGCCCCATTGTCGCTGTAATAAGAAGCCAGAGTCAAAATGTCATTGCTGAAATAGTCCTGACCATAATCCCGGATAATAGCCTGGCCATTTTTACAACCAAAACTGGGGATCAATTTTTTATAGTCTGCCATAGTTTCCTCTTTTCTGACGCATTTATGCATCATCCAGGTAGATTTGGAAAGCTTTTTCCAAACTTTCCTCTTTTCTGACACATTTATTTTATACTAAAACCCTCAAAGCGGCGAACCGCTTCCCGTAAATCAATCTTCTTTTCGTAAAGAGCCTTGCCCATAATCGCTCCCTGAATCCCTGCCTCATAGAGGGCCTGAAGATCTTCCATACAGGAAACGCCGCCGGAGGCAATAACGTCTAAACCGGTTTCCTCCGTAAGCCTTTTGGTGGCGCTCACATTGGGGCCGGACAACATTCCGTCTCTGGAAATATCCGTATAGATAATATGCCGGATTCCAAAGCCTTTCATCATGGCGCATAAATCCGAGGCGGTTAAAGAGCTGACCTTTTCCCAGCCTTCCACTGCCACCAGACCGTCCTTTGCGTCCACTCCCAGAACGATTTTATCCGGACCGAACTCTTCTATAAGCTGTTTTACAAATTCCGGGCTTTCCACTGCCCTGGTTCCGATAATAACCCGGCTGACGCCAATGTTCAGCAAAGCTTTTACATCCTCACAGGTGCGGATTCCGCCTCCTGTCTCCACAGGAATACGGACAGCCCTGATAATCTGGCCAACCGCCTCTAAATTCACCGGCCGGCCGGCCAATGCCCCGTCTAAATCTACTACATGGAGAAAAGATCCTCCCATTTCTTCCCACAGCATGGCCGCGTCCCTTGGGGTGTTATAATAGACCTTTACATTGTCAAAAAGGCCCTGGGTCAGGCGTACACACTGTCCGTTTTTAATATCAATCGCCGGATATAACTGCATTTAAAGACTTCCTTTCGTGGAGAGGACATCCTGGATTCGGCTGTCTAAAGAAACCGCCTGATCCAAAGCTTTTGAAAAAGCTTTAAAAGCCCCCTCAATAATGTGATGGTTATTGGAGCCTGCCATCTGGCGCAGATGAAGGTTCATAGCCGCGCTGTAAGAAACTGCGTAAAAGAATTCCTTTATCATCTCTGTCTCCAGATCTCCTACAAACTCCCGGTCAAGGGACAGATCATACGCCAGATAAGGACGGCCGCACAGATCTAACGAACACAAAATCAGGGATTCATCCATGGGAAGAATGGCAGTCCCGTAACGGACAATCCCCTTTTTCTCTCCCAGAGCTTCTTTTATGGCAGTTCCCAGCACGATCCCCACATCCTCTATGGTGTGGTGGGTATCTACCTCCAAATCTCCCTCCACCTCCAGCTTTAAATCAAAAAAGCCATGGCGGGCAAAGCTTTCCAGCATATGGTCAAAAAAACCGATGCCGGTATGAACCCGGGCTGCCCCGGCGCCGTCTAAATCCAGGGTCAGACAGATTCGGGTTTCCTTGGTATTCCGGATAATTTCCGCGTTTCGAGCCATAATCTGCCTCCTTATTCTTCCTCTTCAAACCGTACCCGGACGGAGTTTGCGTGGGCGGTAAGGCCCTCAGCCTCAGCAAAGGCTTCAACATCCTTGTGGATCTCCTTCAGCGCTTCTCTGGAGTAATAAATAATACTGGATTTCTTTATGAAATCGTCCACTCCCAGAGGGGAGAAAAATTTAGCGGTCCCGTTGGTGGGAAGGACGTGGTTCGGGCCTGCAAAGTAATCTCCCAAAGGCTCAGAACTGTACTCTCCAATAAAAATAGCCCCTGCATTTCGAATCTTTGTCATTACCTCAAAGGGGTTTCTGGTGACAATCTCCAGATGTTCAGAAGCAATCTCATTGGCAGTCTCGACAGCCTGATCAAGAGTATCGGCTACCAGGATATAACCATAGTTTTCCAGGGATTTTTCCAGAATCTCTTTTCTGGAAAGGTCTTTTACAAAGCCGTCTATCTCCCGGGAAACCTTCTCTGCCAGATCCATGCTGGTGGTTACCAAAATGGCGCTGGCCAGCTCATCGTGCTCCGCCTGGGACAGCAGATCTGCCGCCACAAATCTTGGGTTGGCGCTGTCGTCGGCAATCACCAGGATCTCGCTGGGGCCTGCAATGCTGTCAATGCTTACATGGCCGTAAACTGCCTTTTTGGCAAGGGCAACAAAAATATTTCCCGGCCCCACAATCTTATCTACCCGTGGGATGGATTCTGTTCCAAAGGCCAGGGCCGCTACCGCCTGAGCGCCTCCTGCCTTATATACTTCTGTAGCTCCTGCCAGGTGGGCAGCTGTCAGGGTAACGGGATTTACTTTTCCGTCCTTTCCCGGAGGAGTTACCATAACAATCCGTTGTACCCCCGCCACCTCTGCAGGGATAATGTTCATAAGAACAGAGGAAGGATAGGCCGCCTTTCCTCCCGGCACATATACCCCCGCACTTTCCAGGGGGGTGATTTTCTGCCCCAGTATGGTGCCGTCCGGCTTGCTGTCAAACCAGCTCTGGCGGCGCTGCTTCTCATGGTAAGCCCGGATATTTTTCATGGATCTCTTCATAACCTCCAAAAGAGCGGGATCCATCTGCTCCATAGCCTCCTGTATCTCCTCTTTTGCAACCCGGACAGTATCCCCGGTAATAAGAGCTCCGTCAAACTTTTCTGTGTAAGCGAAAAGAGCCTTGTCCTTATTCTCCTTTACATCCTCCACAATGGCCTCAACTGTATGGGCATATTGGCTGTAATTGTTGGGATCTCTCTTTAACAGATCCGATAAAATGTTTTGTTTGGAATTCTCATCCAGTCTGATGATTCTCATGCGCCATCCTCCCGAAGTATCTGTTTTAAGTCCTGTATCAGTTTGGTAATCCTCTCGTTTTCCCGTTTCATGCTTACCTGATTTACCACCATCCTGGCGGAAAGGCCGCACACCTCTTCCAACACGGTAAGGCCGTTTTCCCGCAGGGTAGATCCGGTCTCCACAATGTCTACAATCACTTCGGAAAGGCCTACAATGGGAGCCAGCTCAATGGATCCATTCAGCTTGATAATCTCTACGGTCTGATGCTTTTTATTATAAAAATAATCCTTGGCAATGTTGGGATATTTGGTGGCAACCCGGATTAATTCGTGGTGTTTCAGCTTCTCCCTGGCGGATTCCGGCCCGCAGACACACATGCGGCACTTTCCCATCCCCAAATCAATAACCTCGTAAAGCTTGCGCCCTTCCTCTAAAATCGTATCCTTTCCCACAACGCCTATATCGGCTGCCCCGTATTCTACATAGGTGGGAACATCGTTGGCCTTGGCAAGAAAAAAGCGCACTCCCAGATCTTCATTTACAAAAATCAGCTTTCTGGAGGATTTATCCTTCATCTCGTCACAGGTAATGCCTATCTGCTGAAAAAGCTCCATGGCCTTCTGGGCCAGCCGCCCCTTGGCCAGCGCCACTGTTAAATATCTCATATCATCCCTCTTTTATATCATGATGGTCATAACTTTTTGACCTCTGGTATCATATAATCTGAAATCGGAATCTGATTGATGCTTCCATTAATCAAATCCATAGCTTCCACTGTCTCTTTGTCCTCTTCCAGATAGAGAATGGTTCTGATTTTCCTGGAAAAAGCCATTTTCCGATAAACCTCAATGGAGATATCCGGCCGCTTTAAGCTGGTTACCACCGGAAGGGAAAGGCTTCTGAAATGCCGCCCCAGACGGATAGCCTGCTTTTCCGCAGATCCGTCAAAAAGAATCAGGGCGCTTACCTGGGTAAAGGGTATATCAATCCGCTGTCTTAAAAGGGCGGTCAGCACCCGATCCACCTCAATGGCAAAGCCTACTGCAGGGCTGTTTTTGCCGAACTGCTCCAGCAGCCGGTCATACCGCCCTCCGGTAACAATATAGTCCCCTGTACCGTAGGTATAGCCCTTAAAAATAATCCCGGTATAATACTGATAACGGCTTACCATTCCCAGATCATAGGAAACATAGTCCGCCAGTCCGTAGTCTTCCAAAAGCTCCTGGATACGCTCCAGTCTGGCAATAGCCTTAAGGGCCCTGGTATTTGTGGTCAATTCCTTTGCCTGGGCAATCTGTCCGGCGGAGCCGAACATTTCCAAAAGCCTGAGAAATCCCTGCTTGGTCTCCTCCGGAAGGTTTCGGGAGCTTAACAGTTCATCCACCCCGAAATAATTTTTATTCTCAATTAAATCCCGTAACTGCTCCTGGGTATCCTCGTCCATTCCCGCTTCCTCGGCAAGGCCCCGGTAGAAATCGGCATGGCCCAGCTCCACCTGGAATTCCTTTAGCCCGGCCGTCTTTAATGCTTCAATAATCAGGGCCAGAAGCTCTGCGTCCGCCTGCTCGGAGTCGTCTCCTATCAGTTCCGCTCCAGTCTGGGTGGTCTCCTTTAAACGGCCCTGGTAGCTGGTATTATTTTTAAAAGTGCGCTCTAAATAGCACAGCCTTAAGGGACTGTTCTCGTCCATGTAGTATTTGGCCACACACCGGGCCACCGCCGGAGTCATATCCGGCTTTAACACCAGGGTATTGTTGTCCCGGTCAAAAAATTTAAACATCTCCCGGTCTCCCACGCTTCCCCGATCCTTGTTGAAAATATCGAAATACTCAAAGCTTGGGGTTTCAATATGCTCGTAGCCATAAAGGTATAAGACCTCTAGCATCTTATCCTCCAGGGCCAGTTTGCGCCTGCATTCGGCGCTGTAAATATCCCGGACTCCCTCCGGAGTATGAAGTAATCGGTTGGTCATAAAGATAAGCCTCCTGAAACTCTGTTGCTTTCTTGTGGTAAAGTGATAATTTAGTAACGTGATTGGTCTATTATAAAAGATGACCGAAAATCTGTCAATCTCTTCTTTCTAAATCCATCTGAATCTGCTCCAGATAGTGGATCAGCATATCCCGATGGGATCGGATCTTCCAGGATTTATCCACCTCTTCATAGGTAAAGCTTTTTCTCCCTCCCTCTTCCATCCGCCGCCAGAATCTGTATACTGCGTCAAAAGGCAGATAATAGGTTTCATTTAAGCCGGTAAAGGACAGGATGATAAACGCAATCCCCCCTTGCTCTTCAAACTCCTTCATAAAAGCAATTTGGTGGGGATGGATATTTTGCAGAGGGAAGGTGGATGCCCTGCACTCCTTGGCATCAAAGCATACCGGGATCCCCTGGACGGCTCCAATGTAGTCCACCGTACTTTTCTGCTCAAAATAGGCCAGGGTAATGTGGCGGCTTTCTTTATCAATAGAAATGGGGGTAATGGGGGTGGGCACCTTCTGAATTAAAGCCAGCCTCTTTTCCCGGTAGCTGTCATTGGTCCGGTTAATCAGCTCTTCCAGAGTAGATCCCCGAAGCCCCCGGCTGTTCCAGGTTCCCATATCCCTTCTCCTTTCTCACCAAATGTTTTCAAAGCTTAAAGTTGGTTCTGCTTTACCGGGCTCATTGGAATGTTTGACGCAACCGGCTTTGCCTGCTTTTATTTTCCAGCCCTTAATTTTTCTCTGGTATCTTCATTAACTGCTCTTTGCAGCTCTTCCATATAGGGGGAGAAGGCGGTGTTCTCCTTTCCGTAAACCAGATTCAGCTCATGCTCTAAGGGCAGCCAGGTGGAAAGAGAGGCCTGGTTATGCTGGATGATACATTCCATAGAATCCAACGCTTTATAAATCCGGGCTTCCATGGTCTTTCCCTCTTTCATCTCATGAAAAAGGCCGGCTAGTTCCTCCTCATAGGTTTGGGGAAGGAGTTTTAAAAGATCTTCTACTGCCTTTTCTTCTATTTTCTCGTCCCTTCCGCTCTTTTCAAAAGACGGAATGTCCCCGGTAACCGCCTCCCCCAGATCATGGCAGAGGCACATTAAAATGGTCCTGGAAATATCTGCTTCGGGAAATTCATCCTTTACCAGATAGGCCATAAGGGCCAGCCTCCAGCTGTGCTCCGCTACGCTCTCCTGACGGCCTCTGGAGGTCCAGGAATGCCGGGTATTATCCTTCATAGGCTCAACCGCGTTTAAAAAACTGATAAGTGTTCTTACATCCATAATTCCCTCTCAAAGAAAAAAGCAGCGGACCGTCTTAGATTCACTGCTTTTCTTTTTACTTTTCTATGAATCTTCTCCGAAACGCTTTGCCTGCTGAGCAATCAAATCCTTGTCCTCAAAATAGTTGATCTTCATGGAGCGCTTTACAGCGGCCAAAGTCCCGGCGGCAACCTGTTCTGCCTTTTTGCTTCCCTCTTCCAGAATTTGATAAACCTCCGGAATCCGTTTCTCCCATTCTTTTCTCCACTGACGGATGGGCTCTAACTCTTCCTGAAGGACTGCGTTTAAGAACTTCTTTACCTTCACATCCCCCAGACCGCCTCTGGTATAGTGGGCTTTCAGCTCTTCTAAATTCTGGTAATCTGGAAGATACTGGGCAAAATGCTGGTCTCTGCAGAAAGCATCCAGATAAATAAATACAGGATTCCCTTCTACCTGACCCGGATCCTCCACCCGAAGATGATTGGGATCCGTAAACATGGACATAATCTTTTTCTTTACCTCCGCCTCTGTGTCGGATAAATAGATGCAGTTTCCAAGGGACTTGCTCATCTTGGCCTTGCCGTCTGTGCCCGGAAGGCGCAGGCAGGCTTTATTATCCGGCAGAAGAATATCCGGCATGGTAAGGGTTTCCCCATATACGGTATTAAACTTGTGTACAATCTCCCTGGTCTGCTCCAGCATAGGCATCTGATCCTCGCCTACCGGAACTGTGGTTGCCTGGAAAGCGGTAATGTCTGCCGCCTGGCTGATAGGATAAGTAAAAAATCCTACCGGAATGCTGGCCTCAAAGTTCCGCATCTGAATCTCTGATTTTACCGTTGGATTCCTCTGAAGACGGGATACCGTCACCAGATTCATATAGTAAAAGGACAGCTCGCAAAGCTCCGGAATCTGAGACTGAATAAACAAGGTAGACTTTGCCGGATCCAACCCGCAGGCTAAGTAATCCAATGCCACCTCAATAATATTCTGGCGAACCTTCTCCGGATTATCTGCATTATCGGTAAGGGCCTGGGCATCTGCAATCATAATAAAAATCTCGTCATATTCTCCCGAATTCTGCAGCTCTACCCTGCGCTTTAAGGAGCCTGCATAATGCCCTACATGAAGGCGTCCGGTAGGCCTGTCGCCGGTTAAAATAATCTTTCCCATTAATATTCCTCCCAGTGTAATGTCTTATCAAACTATAACCTTATTGACGCTGTCTGTCAAGCTGAC
Source organism: uncultured Lachnospiraceae bacterium (assembly GCA_910577645.1). Taxonomy (GTDB): domain Bacteria; phylum Bacillota; class Clostridia; order Lachnospirales; family Lachnospiraceae; genus UMGS1370. The sequence goes on along the minus strand of CAJTOL010000019.1, from coordinate 45,306 downwards.
GGCCAGGGTTAATTGTGGCAGATAATCGGCATATTTTTATATACATGATCAAAAAGCACTCCCGCCTTCTGAGGAGGCAGGTTGATGCAGCCGTGGGAACCGTTGGTCTTATAAATGTTTCCTCCAAAGCTTCCCCGCCAGTTTGCGTCGTGAAGGCCGATGCCTCCGTTAAAGGGCATCCAGTATTTGACAGGAGAGGCATAATCCGCGCCTCTTAACACAGTATCTCTCTGCTTATAAGTAAGGCCAAAAATCCCCGGCGGCGTAGTCCATCCCTTGGAAACATTTCCTGACACAAAGGGAGCATCCAGGATGCACTGGCCGTTTTCCACCAGATACATATGCTGATTTCCCAGATCCACCTCCACATAGGTCAGGCCATAGTCGTTGCCGTTTCTGCTGGCCGCTGTCTGGGAGTAAATCGGCTCTCTCTCTGAGCTTTGGCAGGTCATAATTGCGGCAATCAATGCCTGAGTTTCTGCCGTCTGATTAATTTTCCATCCGTAAGGGCCGGTAACCGTTACCTCCTGTCCGGATGCGGTGAGGAACAGGTGAGGCTTTCCCGCCGTGTCATATTTTTCCGCCAATCCGCTTACATAGGCAGCCGCCTGATTCGGATCCACGATTACGGTAGTTCCGTCTGTGCCCAGTATCCAGGGAGAAATGGCCGCCCCGTCAAGAACCTCCGTTGTTTCTCCAAAGCGATAAGTAATGCTTATATTCCCCAACTGGTTCATGGCAGCCAGCCGGTTTTTCAGAGTTTCATCTCCGGAGCGAACCTGAACCTGCCGGTAACACCCTGCTTCTCTTAAATCCAAAGTAATCTGATGATTCTGTAATGCGGAAGAAACCGCTTCCGTCAGCTTGTCCAGATTGATTTCATTGCCCTCTGTCTCCGGGATAATCACAAAGCCTTCCCCGTCAGGGTTGGCAGCAATCCTGGCATCTTCCATTTTTTTCACATTGGATCCGGAAACCATCTCCAAGGAAGCCAGCTTTCCTCTAAGGGCTTCCTCGCTGTAATAGGTCTCCATAGGAAGGTCATAGCTGTTAATCACAGCCGGGCCGGAAACACGGCCGTTTTCATTCTGCTCTGCCAAAATCTGGGATAATCCTTCTCCCAGAGCCGCTTTCAGCCCAATCTCCTGTCCCCTGATGGTTTCCTTCTGACCGTCTGCCCCTATCAGGGTCAGGGTGTAGCTGCCGCCGCAAAGATCTTCTATCTGCGCCTTAGCCTCCTCCGGAGTCATACCGGCTACTCCCACTCCGTTCACCTTGGTTCCCCCGGTAAAAACCTCCGTATTGTTTTGTGTATTATAGATAGCCCCGTAGGAAGGGACGCTCCAAAGCAGGCAGGCTATCGCCGTTATGCAAAGTATCTTTTGTCTGAAAAATGGTTTTTTCATGTGTCTTTTCCTCTCTTCCATTTCTTACCCATCTATTGTACAAAGAGGGATAGGAAAAGTCAATAAAGAATCAATCCCTCTTCCTCTGCCATCTTGAAAAAATCCTCAGGAAGGTCTGCAAAAAAGCTTTTTCCGGCCAGATAGGAAAGAGGCTCCGGCAAATTGTCCGGCATGGTCAGTTTCCAGGAATGAAGAAGCTGGGAGCTGACGCCATATTTCTTTTTTGCCTTCTCATTCACTGTCCTGAACCCATATTTTCCATCTCCCACTATAGGATGGCCTATGGATGCTAAATGGGCGCGGATCTGGTGAGTCCGGCCTGTAAGCAGCGTAACCTTAAGAAGGGTAAAGGAGCCGTTGGAAACCGCGGGAATATATTCTGTGGCAATGGGCTGACTTCCCGGAAATGCGGCCCGGGACACCGTAACCTGGTTGGTTTTTGGATCCTTCTTTAAAAATCCTTCTATTTTCTCGGGAGCAGTCACATGACCGGCCACAATACACTGATAATATTTGTGGATGGTTCTGTCATGAAAAGCCTGGGAAAGGATCTGCAGGCCTTTTAAGGACTTTCCGGCGGCAATAAGGCCGCTGGTGTTCCGATCCAGCCGGTTGCACACAGAAGGCCGGAAGGTCCGCAGGGCTTCCTCCGTAATCTGACCCGAATCCAGGAGATACCGGATCATCATCTCCACCAGAGATACATCCGACTCTCTGGCCTTTTGGGAAAGGATGCCGGAAGGCTTATTCATCAGCAGGATATGAGAATCCTCATAAACAATCCGGAAAAATTTGTCACCGCCGCTTTTTGCTGGTTCCTCTGTGGCGGGTCGGGATGGAGACAATTCCCCGCCGGAAATTTCCGGCCTTTTTGGCAAGGCCGCCCCTCCTTTAAAGGCTGTCCCGGAAAACTTTTCAATGGTTTCCTCCGCCAGAAACATCCGGATTTCATCTCCCTCCAAAAGCCGCTCGGATCCGTCGCATTTCTTTCCGTTGAGGGTAATATTTTTTTTCCGCATCATTTTATAAAGAAAACTTTTGGGAGCCTGGTTTAGATATTTGCCTAAAAGCTTGTCCAAACGCTGTCCCGCCTCATTGGGGCCTGCTGTCAGCTGACGCATAAAAGCCTGAAACCTCCTACATGGATAAATTTTTCAAAAGTTCTGCGGCATAATCCACACTTCCGTCATCTTCATAGGAAGAGGCAGGCTTAAAGCCCTTAAGCCGCCGTTCAAAAGCCCCCAAATCGTTTATCACCCGGACATTTCCATCCAGCCTGTGGGCGGTGAACATGGAATTTAAATAGCTCTCCGCCTTTTTCATATCCGTTTTTGGGTTGGAGCAATAAGCGCAGACTCCTGCCGGATGAACCGCGATCCCGTCTAAAGGAAGGATCTGCTCCTTGGAGGTGACAATTAAATCGTAGAGAATCACACATTTTTCCTCATACGGGATTAAGGCTTTGTGAAAATCCTTTCCCGGCGTGGAATATGGAAAGGCAGCAAAAAAGGGGGACGCCACATTTGCCACCGGCAGGACTGTCAGAATGGCCATAACCGTAAGGATATTTCGGGCCGCCTGATTATCGGTAAAATTCCGGGCCAAAAGCTGGGCCAGAATCATGGCAGTTCCCACTGCCAGCTCTATCATCTGGATCTTTTTCCGGTAATTTCGGTATCCATAGCTTCCTTTGGAAATTCGTTTCATTCTTCTGCTCCTTTTCTCCCATTGATTCTGTCCAAAACAGAAAGAATCCACTCATGAGGAACCGCCTTGGAAAATAGCCAGAAAGCCTTCACAAAAACCCCGTATACGGAAACGCTTTTTCGTAAAATACTGTCCTCAATGGCTTTTTTTACCACCTTTTCCGGCTTTGCCATGATAAGGCGCTTATAAAAGGGATAGCCTTTTAAATCTTTCCCTTCCCCCATAGCCTGAAAAAACTCTGTTTTTACCGGCCCCGGACAGACTGCCGTAACCTTGATATTCTTTGGTTTCAGTTCCCGGTTTAAGGCCCGGCTGTAGCTTAAAACAAAGGCCTTGGAGGCAGCGTAAACGGCAAAATCCGGCTGGGGCAAAAAGGCGGCGGCGGAAGCAAATTGGATCACCCTGGCTCCCTTTGCCAAAAAAGGAAGAACCATATGAGTGACAGCGCAGAGAGCCTGACAGTTTAATGCCACCATGCCGGTCTCCTCATAAAAAGACGTTTGGCCCACCGGCCCGGTTTTCCCAAAGCCTGCAGCATTTACCAGAAACCGGACATTGGGCTTAAGACGGGAAAGCTCTTCCTGAAAGGGATCCAGCTCCTGCAGGTTTAACAGATCCACGGCAAAGATCCGAAGCTTTACCGGAACCTGACGTTCCAGATCCCTTAACCGGTCTTCTCTCCTTGCCAATACCCAAATTTCATCCAGCAGGGCAAACCGGTCTGCCAGCTGGATCACCGTCTCCCGTCCCATGCCGGAGGACGCTCCGGTGACAACGGCAATCTGAAGCTGCTTTTCTGATTTCACTGTGTCTTCCTCCTGTAATAATGAATCGGCACGCGACGCAAGGCATCACCTGCCATGTCGTCGGAAGGGATCCTAAAAATGCTTCGCATTTCCCTTCCTCCTTCTATGGACATTGCGGATGGTTTTTTCCGGCCGGATCAGGCATTTGGGGCCGTACCCTATCAGATCCATTCTGCCCGCCAGCTTTAATGCTTCCTCCACCAAAGGCCGGTTCTCCGGACGGCGATACTGAATCAGCGCCCGCTGCATGGCTTTTTCGTGAGGATTTGTGGGAACATACACCGGTTCCATAGTTCTGGGATCCAGCCCGGTGTAGTACATGCAGGTAGAAATTGTGGAAGGGGTGGGATAAAAATCCTGTACCTGCTCCGGCATATATCCCAGATCCCGCAGATATTCCGCCAGCTCTACTGCCGCCTTCATAGTGGATCCCGGGTGGGAGGACATAAGGTAAGGAACCAGGTACTGTTTTCGTCCAAGCTTCTCATTGGTTTTCTCATATTCCCGGCAAAATTCCCGGTACACCTTATTTTCCGGTTTTCCCATTTTGCTCAGCACTGCATCCGAAACATGCTCCGGCGCTACCTTTAACTGGCCGCTGACGTGATGCTCGCACAGCTCCTTTAAAAACTTTTTTCCCGGATCCGCAAGAAGATAGTCAAACCGGATACCGGAGCGGACAAAAACTTTTTTAACCTTGGGAATGGCCCGCAGCTTTCTTAAAAGCTGAATGTAATCCGTGTGATCGGCCCGAAGGTTTTTACAGGGCTTTGGAAACAGGCACTGCTTATTTTTACAGGCCCCTTTTGTAAGCTGCTTTTCACAGGCCGGATAGCGGAAATTAGCGGTAGGGCCTCCTACGTCATGGATATATCCCTTAAAATCCTTATCCTCTGTCAAAAGCCTGGCCTCCTCCACCAAAGACTCATGGCTTCTGGCCTGAATGACTCTTCCCTGATGAAACGTCAGGGCGCAGAAGCTGCAGGAGCCAAAGCAGCCCCGGTTGCTGATGAGGCTGAACTTGATTTCTGCCACAGCGGGAACGCCTCCGTCTTTTTCATAAGACGGATGGGCTTTCCGCATATAAGGAAGTCTATAAACCTGATCCATCTCCTCCATGGATAAAGGACTTGCCGGAGGGTTCTGCACCACATACAGGTTGTCCCGGTAAGGCTCTATAAGCCGCTTTCCCGTAATAGAATCCGTATTTAAGTATTGCGTATAGAAGCTTTTTGCATAAGCTTTTTTATCCGCCTTCATCTGATCAAAGGAAGGCAGCAGCTCCCCGTCATACACATTTTCCAAACTGGCAGTCTTATAAACGGTTCCGTTTATAAAGGTAATATCCTTTATATTAAGGCCAGAGTCCAGGGCATCTGCAATCTCTACAATGGAGTGCTCTCCCATGCCGTAAGAGACCAGATCCGCCTGGGAATCTACCAAAATAGAGTGTTTCAGCCTGTCAGACCAATAATCATAGTGAGCCAGGCGCCGCAGGCTTCCCTCAATGCCGCCGATAATAACAGGAGTCCTTTTAAAGGTGCGGCGGATTAAATTACAGTAAACCACTGCCGCATAATCCGGACGCCGGCCCATAACGCCGCCAGGTGTATAGGCGTCGCTGTTTCTGCGCTTTTTGGATACGCTGTAGTGGTTTACCATAGAATCCATATTTCCTGAGGACACTAAAAAGCCCAGCCGCGGCTCTCCTAAAATTCCAATGCTTTTCTCATCCTTCCAGTCAGGCTGGGAAATGATCCCTACTTTATACCTCCTGGCCTCCAAAAGCCGGCTGATAATGGCCGTGCCAAAAGAAGGATGATCCACATAGGCATCCCCGGTTATATATACAAAATCGCATTGCTTCCAGCCTCGTTTTTCCATGTCCGCCCGGCTGATAGGCAGAAAATCCTGGCTCATGCAAACACTCCGTTTCTCAAATCCCCGTCTTTATCCAGCAGCTGGGTAAAATCCTCTATAAAATAGTGGGCCAGTCCTGCCTTCTCCTCCCTTAAATCCCGGGAGAACTCATCCTCCACCGCAAATACCGTCATCCCGGCCCGCTTCCCTGCCAGGATTCCTGCTGGAAGATCTTCAAAAACCGCACATTCCTTCGGAATGACATGAAGCCATTTGGCGGCTTCCAGATAAACGTCCGGCGCCGGTTTTCCTGCCGCCACCTGACAGCCTACAATAACGGCTTCAAAGTACCCGGCAATCCCCAGGGATTCTAACACCGCTTCCGCCAGCTCTCTCCCGTTGCTGGTGGCAATCCCGGCTTTAATATTATGGATTTTAAGGGCATTTAAAAAGGCCAGAACCCCCTTTTTTAAAGGAACCTCATGGCGGTATTTATCCATAGCCATGCGGATCCACTCTGCCTTAATCTCCTCTAAGGATTGGGGGATGGCAAAATGGTCTTTAAAATAGGCGGCAGTCTCGGAAAAGCTCATGCCTTCAATCTCTCTCTGGAGAGTTTCCGGGCATTGATGGCCGTACCGGCCCAGATATTCCATATCAATAGACTTCCACATCCACATAGAATCAACCAAGGTTCCATCCAAATCAAAAATTACTGCTTTTATCTTATTCAATTGATTCTCCTTTTTTCAGTCCGGCAAGTTCTTCCTCCGTAAGCCTGCGGTACTCCCCTGGTTTCAGCTTCCCGTCCAGAACCAGGGAACCCATGGAAAGCCTTTTTAAGTAGACCACCTGACAGCCCAGCGCCTGAAACATCCTCTTTACCTGATGGAATTTTCCCTCCTGAATGGTCAGGGTAACGGCGGTAAGATCTTTTCCCGGCTCTTCCTCAGAAAGGATGTTGAGAACCGCCGGCATGGTTTTCAGGCCATCCTCCAGAATAATACCTGCCTCAAACTGCTTCTGGCTGTCAGCCGGAAGGGATCCCAAAATGTGAGCATAGTAAGTTTTATCCACATGGCGTTTAGGCGAAAGCAACCGGTGAGCCAGCTCCCCGTCATTGGTAATGAGCAGCAGCCCTTCTGTATCCACATCCAGACGCCCTGCCGGAAACAGATCCTTTCGCACTGCGCTTCCAATCAGCTCCACTGCCGTTGGATACCGGCCGTCCTCTGTTGCGGAAACCACCCCCTGAGGCTTATTCAGCATATAATATTCAAACGCCATATAGTCTATTTTGCAGCCGTCCAGAGTCACCTCATCGGTTTCCGGACAGATTTTCCGTTCTGTTTTTTTCTCTGCCTGACCGTTTACAAAAATCCGTCCTTTTTTCGCCATCTCTTTTATCTGGCTGCGGCTTCCTTTTCCCATCTGGCCTAAAAACTTGTCCAACCGCATCGTCGTTCCCATTACATCCACCGCCAGCCGGGATAGTATTTATTTTTAAGAGACGTCCCCGTCCATTTGGCCCAGCCCAGAGGAAACCGATCCACACACACCAGGCACCAGCCGGGATACAAGTTCTCGCCTTCTTTATCAGTGAGGGACAGGGTTTCCCCTTTCAGATAGCGGATCACCCTATCGTCCTCTCTGGAAAGAGAAATCTCATTGTCAAATTGCCCTCCTCTGAGAGTCATGGCAAAAGCCTGGGACGGCTCAAACCGCTCCTTTTTTATCTCCCCTACCAAAAGCCCGGTTCGAAGAAACCGCAGTCCTGTATTTCTTAAAAAATCCACCGGCAGATAATATACTTTTCCGTTTTTCTCTGTAAGGCGGGAAGAGTCCCAAAACTCCTCCTCCTTCTTCTCTCCCAAAGCCAGACTGCAGTGGGACAAAAACTCTTCCACCTGAGGCAGCTGATTCCCAGGATCCTCCACCCCGTCCTTCACCTGTTCCCTTCTGTCTGCCTCTTCCTTCTTCTTTCCGGCATAATACTCTTCCAAAAGCCGGATCCTGGGAAGGGGAAGATGCTTATACATAAGCGCGATAAAATGTCCCTCTCCTTTTAACTTGTGGGGAAACAGCCTTAAGCAGCCGGTAAGGCCGATACCTCCGCTGGCCCCTTCAAATTTAGGAAGGGATAACAGTTCCATATCCGGAAATTCTTCCATAATATATTTTACAATACCTTCATCCTCGTCCATAGAAAAGGTGCAGGTGGAATACATCAGATATCCGCCGGGCTTTAGCATCTTGACTGCTTCTTCCATAATCCCCTTCTGGATCTTTGCATAGTGGCTGGGGCCTCTCTCCATCCACTCCTTTATCATATCCCGCTCCTTGCGAAACATCCCCTCTCCGGAGCAGGGGGCGTCCACCAGGATTTTATCGAAAAATTCCGGAAAGCATTGGGACAGCCGTTCCGGGGACTCGCTGGTAACACAGAAGTTGGACACTCCCGCCAGCTCCAGGTTTTTTAAAAGAGCCTTGGCCCTGGAGTTGCTGATATCATTGGAAATCAGAATCCCCTTCCCCTTCAGCTTGGCTCCCAATTCTGTACTTTTTCCTCCGGGAGCGGCGCACAGATCTAAAACCCGGTCTCCCGGATTTACAGGCAGGGTAGATGCCGGAGTCATAGCGCTTGGCTCCTGGAGATAGTAAAGCCCTGCATAATAATAGGGATCCTTTGCTGGTTTCACATTTTCATCATAGTAAAAACCGTTGGGGATCCACGGGATTTTCTCCAGAGTCCACGGCGCCAGATCCTTTAATTCCTCCGGGGCCAGCTTAATGCCGTTGGCGCGAAGCCCCTGATAACGCCCGTTGTCAAAGCTTTTTATATAATTTAGATACTCTTCCTCGCCTAAAAGGCATTTCATATGCTGCAGATATTCCTCCGGCAGTTGAAACTGTTTTTCCATATTCCCTCTTTTGAAAACGCTTTTTCTGTTACACTAATTTATTACTATATCATATTCAGAAACAAATTGATATCGCCAATATGCATAGTTTTCTTCTGGATTCTTCCTGTTAATAAGTATAGTTCAGACGATACTTTTCCAAATACCGCAGGATCCAATAGGGATTTATAGACAATTCCTCATAATTGTCGGTATGCAGATACATCCCCAGATGGAGATGAACCGGGAAATTGCCGGTGGTTCCCGGAATTTTTGAATAGCCTGTATCCCCCATAAATCCTAAAAGGGTGCCTGCGGCTACCCAGTCCCCCTCTTTCCAGTCTCTGGCATAGCCGTAGAGATGGGCATAATATAAATAGAGCCCCTTGGGAGCCCGTACTCCAATCCGCCAGCCGCCCTGTTCCAGCCAGCCTGTCTTTTCGATTACCCCGTCGGTAATGCTCACCACCGGATAAAAACCGGCAGGCTGATTATCCCCCATAATGTCGCAGCCCTCATGGCCTCTGTCTCCGCCATAGCTTCTGGGATCCTGCCAGCCATTTTCATATACCACACCGGTTCCCGACTCCAGGGTGTTTTGCGGAATCGGAAAGTATTTCAAATCCGAAAGCACTGTCTCATAGGCATTTACCAGCTTTTGAAACGCTATGGGCTTTTTGTCCATAACAGAGGAAAATTTTGCATCCAGGGAGGAAGCCTTTGTCAAATCATATTCGTACTCTACCATCATAGCGGCCACCAGCTGAGGATCCAGAGAACCTTCCTCAGCCAAAAGTTCTCCCAAAGCCATGGCCCGGAATCCATCGCTTTCCCAGGTATAGCTGTCCAGCTGGTAGTAGTTTGGGTTGTTAACCAGGTAATCCGACAGGGTAACCTGAAAAAGCGCCAGAATGAGAATCAGAATAAAAGTAAGCATATCCCCACCACAATCTTTCATATAAGTGTATAAACCATTGTATTCAGGTGTCTATGAAAAAATCCTTGGTGTCCCGCCTGCTGGCAATTCTTTCCCTGGCGCTTCTGCTTTGGAAGCCGGATCTGGCCTTTGTAGGGGCTAAAAACGGGCTTCTCTTATGGGGTTTGGTGGTTCTTCCTACTCTCCTTCCCTTTATGATCTGTTCCCAGGTGATTGTGGGAATCCAGGCCGCCCCCCTTTTGGTTGGGCCTCTTATGCCCTTTTTCCGGTGGGTACTGGGGCTTTCTAAAGAGGGCGGCTATGTACTTTTGTCCGGGCTGCTGTGCGGATATCCTATGGGTGCCAAAACCTGCGGAGAATTTTTAAGGCAGGGAAAAATCTCAAAGCAGGAAGCGGACTATCTTCTGGCAATCAGCAACCATCCAAGTCCCATGTTTCTCTTGGGCTATGTAATGAGCCAGCTTAAACTCATAGAAGGACTTGCCCATCCGGTTTCTGTCTGGCAAGTCCTGGCATCCTTGTATCTGCCTGTCCTGCCTTTGGCCGCTCTTGCCAGAAAAGTATATAAATTACAGCCGGAGGAAACTGCTTTCTCCCCCCGGCCTTCCCTTCATTCCTCCAAAACTCTCTTACCCCACAGCTTTTCTTTTGATAAAGCCATGATGTCCTGTGTAGAGACCATGGTAAAAATCGGCGGCTATATTATGCTTTTTTCTATTCTGGCGGTTTATATCGCCAGGCTTCCCTTTAAAAATCCCCTGATTCGCTGTTCCTTCCTGGGGGCCATCGAAATCACCACCGGGATCCAGGCTGTCGCCTCCTCTGTAAAAGGAGGTTTAGCCGTCCTTTTGATTCTGGCATCCTCCTCTTTCGGAGGATGCTCCGGAATCTTTCAGACCAGAAGCGTGATGAATGGCCCGTGGTCTCCTGAAAAAGAGTCCAATAGCGGCGTTTTAAACTGCCTGTCCATCCGGCACTATGTACTGTGGAAGCTTCTCCACACCTTTTTTACCTGTCTGTGTTTTATTCTGTCTGAGTGGACTGCCCTTCTTCTATAGGCTGCTCTGTGGGTGCCACAATCCCTCCGGCCAGCTCGTTGCGGTTGGAAGAAACAATGTCATAGCTGGACTGCATCGAAGACATAAAGGCATCAAAGCGTCCCCTGGCACCCTCCATAGAATGGGTAATGATGGTCTGCAGGCTGCGGAGCATATCATCCGTATATTGGATGGCTCCCTGGCGGATGCCGTTGGCATCGTTAACCGCGTTGTCCACGATAGCCTGGGCCTGAAGGTTGGCCTGCTCCACCACCTCATTGGCGTGGGAATAGGCTTTCTGCATAATCTCATGCTCATTTACCAGCTCATTGGTCTGGGCATTGGCCTCCTGGAGCATGGCGTCGGCCTGGCTTCTGGCCTGGTTTAAAATAGCGTCCTGGTTGCTGATGATCTTTTGATACTTTTTAATCTCGTCGGGAATCCGAAGACGCAGTTCCACCAAAAGCTCCTCCAGCTCTTCTTTATTTACCAAAATCTTTGTATTGGAAAGAGGCTGATATTTGCAGCTGTCAATAAATTCTTCAATCTCGTTAATCAACTGTTCGATTCTGCTTACCATAACTTTTCTCCTTAACCCTTAATACAGGCATCTGCCTGGGCAAATTTTGCCTTTACCTTATCTACAATCTGGGGATGGAGAAACATGCTGATGTCTCCTCCAAACCCGGCTATTTCCTTGACAATGCTGGAGCTTAAATAGGAGTATTTTAAATTGGTATTTAAAAACAGCGTATCTATCTCCGGCGCAATGACCCGGTTCGTCTGGGCCAGCTGAAGCTCATACTCAAAATCCGTAACTGCCCGTAATCCCCGGACAATTACATTGGCGCCGCAGTTTCTGGCAAAATCAATAAGAAGCCCGTCAAAGCAGCGGACCTCTACATTTTCCAGTTCTGCAGTTACCTCTTTTAACATATTAACACGTTCCTGGGTGGAAAACAATGGGGTTTTGGACTTATTCTGCAAAACTCCGATAATTACCCTGTCCATAATCTTAGCGGTTCTGTTAATGATATCGTAATGGCCCAAAGTTACCGGATCAAAGCTGCCCGGATATACGGCTATTGTCATAATGTCTCCTTTTGGCCTGCTGTCTCAGCCTGCAAATTTATTTTTTTAATAAATACATGTTTATTGGTCTTATATTCTTTGCTTTTTAACATACAATATCCCCACTGGGAAAGCCAGGAAAAGTCTGTTTTTAAAGAAGCTTCCACCACAATCAGAGTGTGGCTGTCTGATAAAAGGGAATCCTTTAAATACCAAAGAGCCTGCTTTTCCAAATCCATCCCATAAGGCGGATCCATAAAAATCAAATCAAAGGAAGCTTTCCGGCTTTCCAGGCGCTTTAAGGCGGAAAGAACGTCACATTCCATAACCTGAGCCTTTTCTTCTAAACGGGCAGCTTTTAAATTATAGCGAATACAGTCGCATGCTTTCCGGCTCTGCTCTGCAAATACCGCTTCCTCAGCGCCCCGGCTCAGTGCCTCAATGCCGATTGCTCCGCTTCCTGCAAACAAATCTAAAAACCGGGAATCTAAAATCTCCGGCTGAAGAATATTAAATAATGTTTCTTTAATTCTGTCTGTTGTCGGCCTGGTGTCCATTCCTTCTATCGTTTTTAACTGCAGCCGCCTGGCGCTGCCTGCGATTACTCTCATAGTTCTTCTCCTTATCTTTATCAGTATAATATGATTATTCCCCGTAGACAAGTGATTTTTTCTAAGTTCTGGAAAATTACGCAGAACCTTCTAGTTTATTAATCTGCATCAGGCATATACTACGGATGTAGCACAAAACAAACCGCTGCCCTACTAAAAACACGCAGCGGAAATCGACTAAAAGGAGGCGTTTTTATGTCTACAAACAATTCTTCTAACAAAACCAACGTACCTGAAGCAAAAGAGGCAATGGACAAGTTCAAAATGGAAGTTGCCAGCGAATTAGGCGTACCGTTAACCAATGGTTACAACGGCAACTTAACTTCCGCACAGAACGGCTCTGTAGGTGGTTATATGGTGAAGAAGATGATCGAGGCTCAGGAGCGTCAGATGGCAGGCAAGTAAATGCCACTTTAATCTGAAAAATGAAATCATCTGTCACGTAAAGTGACAAAATCCCCGGATAGTCTGAAATTCAGAACATCCGGGGATTATCACGTTTTTCCTATTTAATGTAAGCTACCTCTCCTACCCGCTTAATTGGCTTTGGCTCTTCATCGCTGTAGCCCAGCGCTGCCATTCCATAAACCACATGATCAGCCGGGATCTGAAGCTCATCCAAAACCAGGCGGATTACCGGATCATCGCAGATTCCCTGAAGCTGGTTGATCCATACTGATCCGATTCCCAGTGAATGGGCGGCTAGGAAAATATTTTCCAGGGCGCAGGCATTGTCTTCTTTGCCAAATGGGCTTTCTTTTTGATTGGAGGGGATAATCAGGGCTGCTGGCTGATACATATTGTAGCCGCTGCGGTTTAAGGCCACCTCAATCCCTCTGGCAAGCTTTTCTATCATGGGGCGGCTGGTAACCACAGTAAATTTCCAGGTCTGTGCATTTTTCCCGCTGGGAGCGCAGAGAGCCGCCTCCACTATCTGTTTTAGCTCTGCCTCCGGTATGGGCTTTTCTAAAAACTTTCTGGTGCTTCTTCTGGTTAAAATCGTTTCTAGGGTCTGATTCATTTCAAACCTCCTCCTTTCATTGATAGCCCCACATTTGTGTTTGGGACTGAATGGTTTCATAGGGATGGAGAAGAGCCTTTTCCATGCACAGAGCAAAATAGGCATCCTGCAGAGCTTCCGCCACAGGGTATACTTCTTCTCCGGTATCTACATAATGCTTCATGCCTGTAAGAAGTTTCGCAATGGCGGTTTCGTCATCTGTAAGTCCCTGCTTCTCATAAGGATTCTCCCAGGCTATGATTTCATTATGGCAAATCCCGGCTCTGTCCATATATGTCAGCCGGTTTCCCGCTATCTCTCCCCGCTCTCCCTGGACCCGAATATCCGTTCCACGAATCCGCGAGTGATACTGGACATTGCAGAAATCATAAAATCCCATTTTTCCGCTGTCAAATTCTATGTCCATACGGACGCGGTAACGATCTGTTACGGTTCCTCCTTCCACCGGGCCGTTTCTGTCTCCGGTTTCCAGCACCGGAAACGTATATCGTTTTCCGGTAAAAAAGGCATTTTCAAAACCTGTTCCCAGAAGCCTGCGAATCAGGCTGACGCCGTGATAATCGTGGGCAACCGACAGGTTCACCGCATGAGGATCTCCTAAAAGGCCGCTTTTTACGATCTCCAATATCTTTTCATATTGGGGATAACGGTGATACTGCTCCGCCACCTGAAATCTGGTTCCATAGCAGTGAAGCTGCCAGGCGTCCTCCAGATCCTCTATATTTTGTCCGGCAGGGGTTTCGCAAAGAACCGGAAATCCCTTATCCAGAAAGCTTCGGGACACCTTAAAAACAGAAGGTTTATCTACCGCTACCACAACAAAATCCGGCTTCAGCTTCTCACATTCCTCCCTGGAAACCGTGGCGTAGACGCCCGTTTTTTCATGCATGCTTCTGGCTTTTTCCTCTGTTCTGCACAGCATGGCAAGGGCCTCAAATTGTTCCGGCAAAGCTTTTGCGATCCGGACATAAAACTCGGATCTCCAGCCGGACCCCACTATCACATATCGTATCTTTTCCATATTATAAGTTCAACCTTTCGTAGCTGTTTTCTAAATAGGATTTCAGGCGCTTTTGCAGCTCCCTGTGCTCTTCTTTTTCCAATTCCGGATCCTCCAAAAGCAGCTCATCCGCCTCCTGGGACACGGATTTTAACAGGTTGGCGTCTGTAAAAATATCTGCCAGGCGAAATTCCATATCCCCGCTTTGACGGACGCCGAAAATATCTCCCGGCCCCCTCAGCTTCAGATCCTGGGACGCAATATAAAAACCGTCATTGGATTTATTTAAAATATCCAGGCGTTCCATAGTTCCCTCATCGTCAGAGCAGTTGACCATAATGCAGTAGGACTGGAAGCTTCCTCTCCCTACCCTTCCCCGCAGCTGATGAAGCTGGGCCAGCCCAAAACGCTCGGCATTTTCAATCATCATAACCGTAGCGTTGGGAACGTTAACCCCTACCTCCACCACTGTGGTGGAAACCAGCACCTGGATCTCTCCTGCCGCAAACCGCTCCATAATCCGGTTCTTTTCTTTTGCCTTCATTTTTCCGTGAAGGTACTCCACCTGGATCTGCTCCGGCAGGGCCTTTCTTAAAATCTTGGTATAGTCCAGCACATTTTCCGCCTCAATCATCTCGCTTTCCTCCACCATGGGGCAGATTACATAGGCCTGGCGGCCCATGGCCGCCTGTTTGGCAATAAAATCATAAGCCTTTTCCCGATAGCTTCTGTTTACCACACAATTCTTAATGGGAAGGCGCTCTGCCGGAAGCTGGTCAATAACCGAGATATCCAGATCCCCGTAAAGAATAATGGCAAGAGTCCTGGGAATGGGGGTGGCGCTCATAACCATTATATGGGGCGTATTTCCTTTTGCTCCCAAAGCCTCCCGCTGCCCCACTCCAAACCGGTGCTGCTCATCGGTAATGACCAAAGCCAGGTTGTCATAGACCACCTTTTCCTGTATCAGGGCATGGGTGCCGATAATGATGTGGGCCTCATGGCTTTTAATCTTTTCATAGGCCAGACGTTTTTCTTTGGCCGTCATGGATCCGGTAATCAATATGGGAACCTTGGGAATTCCATAGGTTTCAAGCATCCTGCTGATGGAATCATAATGCTGTTTTGCCAGAACCTCTGTAGGCGCCATCAGGGCTCCCTGGTATCCGTTAAAGGCGGTGTGAAGCAACGCCAGAACAGCCAAAATAGTTTTTCCGGAGCCTACGTCTCCCTGAACCAACCGGTTCATCACTTTTCCCCCGGATAAGTCCTCCTCAATCTCTCTCATAGCCTTTTGCTGGGCTTTTGTAAGGGAGAAAGGAAGGGCTTTTTCAAAATCTTTCACCTCCCGGGACAAAACCACAGGATAAGGGCTTTCCTTATCCTGCCGGCTCTCTTTAAGCCGCCGGACCCCCAGAATAAACATAAAAAATTCATCAAACACCAGCCGCTTTCTGGCAAAAAGCAGCTCTGTCTCATCTGCCGGAAAATGGATGTGCTCTATAGCAAAATTGTATTCTGCCAGCTGGTATTTTCCCCGAATCCGGGCCGGAAGATACTCCCGTATCATGGGCCTGGCTGAGAGAGCCTGGCCTACAGCCTTTGTGATAGCTTTGTTTCCAAGGCCTTTGGTCTGTCCGTAAATAGGCTGCATAAAATGAAGCTTTTCACCGTAATCCTCCGGGTGGAACAGCTCCGGCTGCTCCATAACCAGACGCCCCCTCTTTTTTACCACCCGTCCTCTGAAAATCCAGCGGCTCTGCGCCTTTAAATTGGATCGCATATAGGGCATATTATACCAGCAAACCTGGAGGGTTCCTGTCAGATCTCTTAAAGTGAGGGATACCATCTGAAGGCCGCCGAATCGAATCAGATCCGGCGTCTTTGTAAGAACTCCTTCCACCGCCTCTACGGCGCCTTCTTTTATCTGGCCTATAGGAACCGGATCCTTATAGGCATCGTAAGCTCTGGGATAATAGGAAAGCAAATCTTCTGTAGTCTCAATCCCAAGGCGTCTGAACAGCTTTCCGGTTTTTTCGCCAATGCCTTTTAATTCTTCAATGGGATGGTTCTCCATAATCGGGCTCCTTAATCATCCGGCAGGGGATGTTTCGTAGAAAAATGGGATGTCACAAAGGTTTGTTTTCTTTTGCGGCATCCCATTTTTTGTGTTTCATTCCACTATTCTACAGAAATTAAGTAGTAGTAAATCGGCTGGCCGCCGTCCTGAAGCTCAATCTCACAGTCAGGGAAGCGTTCCTGGGCTTTTGAGAGAAGGGATATGGCATCCTCCTCGCTGACATCGCTTCCATAATAAATGGTTACCAGCTCGGATTCCTCATCCAGCATGGCATCCATCATGTCCAGTGTAGCGGCATCGACAGATTTTCCTACCGCCAGCATCCCGCTGTCGCCAATGCCCATAATATCGCCTTCTTCAATGTCCATACCGTCAATGCAGGTAGTCCGCACTGCATAGGTAACCTGACCAGTCTTTACCCGGTTCATCTCCTGGGTCATGGCCTCCAAATTTTCCTCAGCGCTTAAATCCGGAATGAAATTAATAAGAGCCGTAATTCCCTGAGGAACGGTCTTGGTAGGTACTACAATTATATTCTTGTCCTCTACCAGGCTCTTGGCCTGTTCTGCTGCAAGGATAATATTTTTATTGTTGGGCAGGATGAAGATAGTATCGGCATTGACCTGATCAATGGCGTTTAACATATCCTCGGTGCTGGGATTCATGGTCTGGCCGCCCTCAATCAGGTAATCCGCTCCAATCCCTTTAAAAATCTCTCCCAGGCCTTCTCCGATAGATACGGCAATAAAACCGAAAGGCTTTCTTGGCCGGGCCGCCTTTTCTTCTGCCTGCTTAACTTCCTCCCGGGCTTTCTGGCCGGCAGCTATCTTCTCTGCATCCTTAATCAGGCGTTCTTCATGCTCTTCCCGCATATTGTCCACTTTCATCCGGGAAAGAGAACCATAGGTTAATGCCTTTTCAAAAGCAAGGCCAGGATGATTGGTATGAACGTGTACCTTTACTACGTCCTCGTCTGCAACCACTACAATGGAGTCGCCGATAGACTCTAAATAGGCTTTAAAAGAGCTCTCATCCTCTTCTGAAAAATCTTTCTCGGCATTAATAATAAACTCGGTGCAATATCCAAATTTGATGTCAAAATTTTCGGTAGAAGCCGCCCGGGCAGCTTCCTTTACAAAAGAGGAAACCGGCGGTTTTGTCCCTTCTACCTTTAAATCCAGTTTCTTTCCTAAAAGGCCGTCCAAAGCCCCCTTCATCACCTGCATCAGGCCCTGTCCGCCGGAATCCACAACCCCGGCCTGTTTCAGAACCGGCAGCATCTCCGGCGTCTGGCTTAAGACATAATCCCCGTGGCGGATCACTTCTTCCAAAAGCTCCGCCAGATCTTCGGTCTGGCTCACCAGCTCTACCGCCTTGTCAGACATCCCTTTGGCCACAGTTAAAATGGTGCCTTCCTTAGGCTTCATAACTGCTTTGTAAGCGGTCTCTGTAGCTCTCACAAAGGCATTGGCCAGAACTGTGGTGGTAATAACGTCACAGCTTTTAATTTCCTTTGTAAATCCCCGGAACAGCTGGGACAAAATAACTCCGGAGTTTCCTCTTGCCCCTCTTAAAGAGCCGGAAGAAATGGCCTTTGCCAGGCTTTCCATAGTCGGCTCCTCAATGGCGGCCACTTCCCTGGCGGCAGCCATAATGGTCATGGTCATATTGGTACCCGTATCCCCGTCCGGCACAGGGAAAACATTTAACTCGTTAATCCATTCTTTTTTTGCCTCTAAACTTTTGGCTCCCGCTAAAAATGCCTGCTTCAGCAGCTTAGCGTCTACTGTATTCATACCCACAGGTTTCTTCCTCCTAATCAATGACTCTTACACCTTCTACATAAATATTAATCTTATCTACGCTCATGCCGGTGAATTCTTCCACTTTATACTTTACATTTTCAATCAGGTTGTCGGAAACTGCGGAAATGCTTACCCCATAAGCCACAATCACATGAAATGAGATGGAAATGCGGTTGTCCACAATCTCTACATTAATTCCATGTGTCAGGCTCTCCCTCTTGAGAAGCTTTACCAGGCCGTCTTTCATACTGACGGCAGCCATGCCAACAATGCCAAAGCACTCTACTGCCGTAGTACCTGCATATAAAGCAATAACATCAGGGTTAATCTGGATTTCGCCCAGTTTATTATTGATTCGTCCTTTCATAGACTTGCCTCCAATTCTCTTGATATTGTTCAGTATACACTATTTCCTGGAAAAAAGAAATAAATTTTTAAAATTCACTTGCAAATTTTTGAAGTTTCTGGTATTATACAGATGTTGTGGATTTATATAAGGTTATTTTACTTAAGAAAAATCCAAGTAGCTTTTAAGGAGGTGCAAATCATGGCTAAATGTGCAATTTGCGAAAAAGCTGCTCACTTTGGTAACGCGGTGAGCCATTCCCATAGACGCTCTAATAAAATGTGGAAAGCTAACGTAAAATCTGTTAAGGTAAAAGTTAACGGCGGTGCTCAGAAGATGTACGTATGTACTTCCTGCTTACGCTCCGGATTAGTTGAGAGAGCTTAATTAGATTTTGTAGGGGCTGTGAGAAATCACAGCCCCTAATAATATTTATATCCTTTTCTCTACCTGAACAAGGGCCTGCCAGAATTTCTCCATACATGCCACGGAGCCGGTAGATACACGTACCCATCCCTTTAAGATTCCCCTGCCATAGTCTCTGACCCATACATTCTTCTTTTTTAATTCCTCTACAACTGTCCTGGAGTCTCTTTCAGGCAGAAATAATACATAATTTCCTTCCATAGATAACGTCTTGTATCCTGCGTCCTTAAGTTTCTCTGTTATCCATATTCGCCCCTCTCTCTCCGTCCGGGCTAGTCTGTCAATCAGTTCCTGATCATTAATCATCTCCATAGCAAATAAAACAGCAATTGTATTGACATTAAAGGTAGACTCTACTTTCTCTATATATTCAATCAGTTTTCTCTCCCCGGCCACATACCCAATCCGAAGGCCTGCCATAGAAAATAATTTTGAAAATGTTCGGAGAACCAGAAGATTATCATATTCTTTTATGAGTTGCACAAAAGTAGAAGCATAGAAATAGTGATAGGCCTCATCAACCACCACAATAGCTCCTGCTTCCTTCCCTTTTTCTATTACTGCCCTCACATCTTTTTCGCTGTAAATATATCCAACAGGGCTGTTTGGGTTCACCAAAATAATAAGCCCTGTCTCCTGATCAATGGCATTCAAGAACTTTGCAGTGTCAATAGTATAATCCTCTTCGTAATCAACCATCTCATGCTTCATTCCAAACATGCCGGCATATACACCATACATCTCAAAAGTTGGCGTTACCGTTAAAAGCTTCTTTCCTTGCTCCCCAAAGCACTGAAAGATTAGCCTCATGGCTTCATCCGAACCTGCAGTAACCGAGATATTTTCGTAATCGATCTGATTATGTTCAGCCAGAATTTCCATAAGCCTGTCCTTCTCCGGGTATTTGGCAATGTATTCCGGAGAAATCTTTTTCATTACCTTCCGAAAAACTTCCTCTGGCAGGCCTTCCGGATTCTCATTCATATCCAGCCGAAGAACATTTGCCCTCTCATCATGAAATTTTACACGGTACAGCTCTTTGATGTTCTCGTTTACATAATACATAAGTTTTCTCCTTATCGCTCCATAATGGTATACCACCGGTCAGTTTCACTGTATTCCTTTTCCTTATTCAGATGAGGCAGCATCCCCTGCTCCACAATTCTGAATCCGGCATTGAGCCAACTTTCATAAACGTGATTATACTCTTCCTCTGTGCGATAAATTACATCATAATCTGCTTTCAACGCTTCTGAATAGAACTGATTCAGAGTAAGTCTCTGAGAAAGTGCAATAGTCTCTGTAAAATAAATCTTTCCATGGTCGTCCATTTTATTAAGCAGCTGCTCCATCCCTTTTATCAAGGTCTCGTCATTGATATACATCATAACGCCACAAATCCACAAGCGGTTAAAACTATGGGGAAGCTGTTCTTTCGTCAGACTACAGAACTCTTCAAATCCGTAATTCAAAAAATCATATGACTTTCCGGGATACTGGTTTCGTTCCTGTGCACATTGAATCATTTCCGCAGACATATCGGTTCCGCAGTAGTATCCGCTTTTAGGAATCAGGGCTTCCGCCCAGCGGCCCATACCACAACCGATATCCAGCACATGGCATGTCTCATCAATGTCCATTTTAGGAAGGATATTCTCTTTCTCAAAGGCATCCCACGCCAGAGCATATTCTGGATTCTGGTCGCCAAGAAGTACAGAGACATAAGGGTTTGCCATATCTTTTATGGATTTAGCCCGAGTGTCGTAGAAATTGCGGGTGTTTTCTGTATTGATGGAAATTTTTTGTCCGTAAATGCGGTTTTGAGTCATGTTATTAAGAACCTCCTGAATTATATAAATAATTTCTATTAATTTTTCCGATACTCTACTGTTTCGTTTTTGATAGAAAGCATACACATTTTCTTTTCTATCATCCAAAAATATATTTTTAATATAGTATATTGTACAAAAAAATTTTTTAACTTTTCTTCATATACCCTTCCTCCATTCTTATGAATATTATCTTTATTACTCTTTTGTAGCCTCTTTCCTCAGTTCCTTCATCAGCGCTGGTACCATCGCAATCATAATAAACAGAAATGGTAGCGAAGCCGCAATTGAAATTGTCTGTAATGCCTTAAGACTTCCAGCAGATAGAAGAATATAAGCAATTGCTGCCTCTATAACTGCCCAGACAATTTTTTTATATTTTGGAGGCCTCATATCCCCATTCGATGTCATCACACTAAGCTCATATGTTGCCGAATCAGCAGACGTAACAAAAAATATAGCCAACAGGCATATGATTAAAACGGAAATTATCTTACTTAATGGATATTCGCTAAACACTATAAATACTGCCGTTTCAAGAGAAGTTATCAGCTCCTTTATAGCCTCTAAGCCCCATCCTCCTGTCACACTTAATGCAATTGTTCCAAATACAGAAAGCCAAACAATGGTAAATGCAGTGGGAATAATAACAACGCCAACTATAAATTCTCTTATTGTCCTTCCTTTTGATATCCTAGTAATGAACATACCTACAAAAGGTGTCCAAGCAATAAACCATGCATAATAAAATACTCTCCAGTTCATAATCCAGCTGTTATCTCCAAAAGAGCTTATCATCAGAACATCCCCAAAAAAATTCTGAATATGCTGTTCTATACCATTTACCATCGTATTTAATATAGAAACCTTCGGCCCTATCGTAAAAAGCACAAATCAAAAGAACAAATGCTATATATGTATTAATACTCGAAAGTATGAAAGTATTTTTACTCCTTTGTCTACTCCACTAATAGCGCTAGCAAGAAATATACAGGCTATTTCAATACCATCTAAGTGCGCCCCAACCGCTAGTATTTTCATCTTTATATCCTAATTTTCCTGCCTCATCAGCAAGTTTACATACTGAACTCATTTTTCACATTAACTAAATTCTATTCAAAATTTCCTCATATAAATGAATATGTCTATCTACATAATCCTCAAACCTATATTTCCTTTTTACCAACTCATGGCCTTTCTGTCCCAATTCTTTTGTTAATCTGCAATTTACTTTTAATTCCATTATTTTCTCTGCTATATCAGACGCAGATTTATATTTTACAGCTATTCCACAATACGGAGCTTCCGTGATTTCAGCAGGAACTGTACCTTCAAAGCAAATTACGGCACATCCGGCTGCCATAGCCTCTACTGCCATAAGCCCAAAGGATTCCGCCAATGATGGCATAAGGAATAAGTCACTAGCTATCAAAATCTCTCTTATTAACTGTTCATCATTCAACCAAGCAAAAGAACGCATCTGGTAACTTTCCTGAATATCATCTGGTATATCTCCATCTCCTACACATACCAAAAATATTTCTTTTTCTGTTCCAATTTTTCTTAAAGCATTATATATATATTTACATCCCTTTACCTCATATTTATCACATCGAAAAGCAATCACAAACTTATCCTTCGGAATTCCTAATTTTGCCTGATATAAATTCTGTTCTCGAAGGTTATATTTGTCAGCCTCTATTCCGAATGGTATCTTATGAATTCTGCTGAAATGACTGGTTATTGGGCTTTCTTGTATATAATGTTTCATAAATTCGCTGGCAACAATAATATCCGGATTAACTTGACTTAAAATTTCTTTCTTTACTTTCCACATAAAAGCGGCATTGTCTTCTTTCATCTCAAAAGGCTCACTAAGCCGCTGGCATTTCTGACATCCATTTTTCCAGCCTATGCAATCTAACGGATGTATACATTTTCCTGTAACAATCCAGGGGTCATGAATAGTCCAAACACTTTTCTTTTGTTTCATTAACTCTGGAAGATCCAAAAGAGAAAACGCGCCTTTATGGATAAGATGATAATGGACAATATCAGCTTTTTGAAATGCCTCAAGTTTTTCCAACTCAGAAGCATAAGGAAACAGCAAGTTTTGGACAGAATATTTCTCCTCTAATGCACGTATCTGGCAATCAAAAACCTTGTCGTCTCCATACATACTAACCGTATCCAAAATACCCTCTTTCCACTTTACAACTTGCTCAGCATGAATGCCTTTGCTTAAAAGTCCCCGATGCAACTCGTAACCATTAAAATGCCTTCCTGTTAAATCAGAATAATCTATCTCAACTATATTCATATTTTTTTCTCTCAATACAGTCCTGTAATAATTGCTGCAGCTCTTTTTTAAAAGAATCATCTACATTTAAGTTACTCTTATCCTGAGGAAGCTCTTTGTTGCAATAATAAACATCTTTTAACCAATTTAACGCCTCTTGAACTTCTTCTAAATTGTCTAGTTGATCGTGCTTTTTTACAGTGCCTGCTTCTTTCAGCAAAATATTTATCAGCTCTTTATCTGAGTAAACTTCAGCAAATCCCTGATTTTTAAAATCCTGTACTAATTTCTCCGGATCTTTCTTCGCTACTACTATTACATATTGACTTTTATCCAAGTGACAGACTTCTTTATAACTAATACAAAATAATCCTCCTAACGCATAACCAGATTTTCTCTCGTCTATGTCACCAAAACAACTGCCTGAATATCCTAATTCTTTTAGGGAATAATAAAGCCTCATGCCGTATTCCCCCATACAGTAAATGCATATTTTTTTACCATATAAATTTTGTTTCTTCATACAAGCATTCAAATCTCCTTTTAGCTGAATTTCTACTTGTGAATTTTTGAATGACAGAAAATTTTCTATTATCGGTATGTATTAATATTATTTTTCTTTCCAGGAACATTATATAATATTCCTTCTAAATGCATCTTAGTCGTCACATGCATAAACTTCTTCTCTAACAATTGTGTCTGCATTTGTTCAAACAATTCTGCAGCCATAATTACCAGTGTATTTTCTTTATTACACAATTCATCCTCTACAGATGTACAAAAAATCCCCTCAATTTGACTTCCCCACTTTCCTGGATTATTGTCAAGAAAAATATCCACGTCTATTCCTCTTGAACGAAGCATATCCAAAACTCTTCTCCCATAATCCCCGGCTCCCAATATAGCAATTCTGGCATCCGTATGGATATTTGTCAATTGGAACAGTTTCATTTTTGCCTGTTTTTGCTTTTCTACAATATCTTTCGGCTCTTCAAGTTTACATAATTCATCTGTAGTATAACAGTATCCGCTCTTCATAGCATATGTTTTAAAAAAAGATTGAAAATGCTGCAGGCATGTATACTCGCTGCCCCATAAATCTATTTTTTCTGGCAACGTTAATTTTTTTAAAAAACTCAAAAATAATTTTTCTCGTTCTTCATCAAACTCTTTTATCGTCTGACTTCCTTGTTTTTCGTGTATTCGAGCTACTACAAGAGCTTTTGGTACATGAATTAACTTCACTTCGCCCCTCAACATTCGGAACCACATATCATAATCTTGGGTTGTTCGTAATGACTCATCAAATATCCCTACTCTATCAAAATGGCTGATATGAATCAGCAAGGTACAGCCGCTTACCATCCTCTCCATTACCATCAAGATTCCATTTGTTCTATCTTTTTCACAATAATACTCTTCTATTTTATATGTACTCAATATTCCTGTTTTCTGATCCAATAGGCTGTAATTACAATATACAACGGAATTGCTGTCTCCTTGTTTTTGAATCGCTTTTATTTCCAATTCTATTTTGAATGGATCATAATAATCGTCGTGAGACAGCCACGAAAAATACTCTCCTTTCATTTCTTTTATTCCTAAATTCAAAGCAGAAGCAACCCCTCCGTTTTCTTTGTAAAAATAGCGAATATATTTCTTATATTTTTTCGCTATTTCTTCCGTTCTGTCAGTAGAGCCATCATTTACTACAAGAATTTCGATATTCCTGTATGTCTGATTTATAGCGCTCTGTATTGCCTCTTCTAAAAAATCTTCCCCATTAAATACAGGAATCACAATAGAAACTAATGGTTGGTTCAACATAAGGCCATTTCACCTCTTTTAAACTCTATTTTTCAAAGATACTTTTTTCAGGATATATTTCGGCGAGAGCCCTATTTATCACATTGCGGACATTTTCAAAATCCTTTAATTCATCTTCTTCATTTAATGCTATCATCTGCTGTTTTCTGCCACGAATAATCTCCGAAATTTCTTCACAGTTCTCATCTGTAATATTTACATACAACCCTTTTGTACATCTTGGGTAAAAATCTCCTTCACACAACTTCCAAAACCGAAATAGATACTGGCTTATATCACTATAACTCCGAAATTTGTTTTTAGATGAAAAATCCATAATCTCCGGCTCTAACTCCCATATCTTTTTAATCACAGATTTTTTCATAGCCACAGCCATATGTGGTATAGAAAAATAATCAAAATCATAATAGTGAGCTAACGCGATTGTTCTCATCAAACGCTTGCCATAAATAGGATTATACCATTTCCACCAGTTCTTCCTTTGTACTTCACGCTTATCAAAGTACTTATTAATAAGAATCATTATATTTACAGCTCTATACATATTTACTCGTGAATCCAGCTCCTGTATATTAGGACATAGCGCTCTTTCTACCGCTTCATCACATACACAATTATTTTTAAAATAGTAAGATTCTTTAACTGGTTGAATGGGAATCAAATCATCGTTAAATAAAATAAAATTCTCTGCCAGCTCCTCAATCCGATGATAATTAATTTCTATAGTGTTTGAATTAAATGTCGGTAAATATTTTTCTGGAATATAATCTCTATGTTTCACAATATGGAGCTTTGGGCATTCTGGATTAAGAAAGAAGGGTAAATGTCCATAGGTTACAAAAAAGATTTTGTTTACCCATGGCATATTTTTTTCTATTCCTCTGAAAACATACTTCAGATTATCCCAGCTCTCAAACCTGGTAATGGAAGTAGAACTTTGGGAGATATCTTCTACTTTTGCTGAATATTGTTGCAGCAATTCATTCCATTCAGGGTCAGTGCCATCTACCCATGGAATCACCACATCAATCGGCCCATTAGGCTCTTTTTTTCTCATATTATTTCAATCTCCGTTTTCTGGTAATTTCAGTGTTTTAATAGCTGTGTGATTTCTTTCTTCCTTTGGAGGAGGTACCATATAGTCATCATACAAAATTGTGAGATAAGTATCATATTCCTGGCTACATAAAAAATTGTGTCCTTCGAATTCCAACTCGATCTGTTTATTGAAACATTTGCTTGGAAGACCATACCTACATTTTTTTCGATATGGATATGTCATATGTCTCTTTAAACTTGTGGGGTATCGATTACACCTGCTATATACTTTTTCCATCCATACAAATACTATATCTCTGGGTATCTTCATCAGGACTCCATACCACATACGCAGCAAATGACTTTTAGCATTTTCTTTTCCAACAATTGCATACTGTACTTTTCTAATGATATAACAAAATATTAAATGAAGTCTCCGTGCAATCCAGGTATCCGGCACATTATCATATACAAAAATATCTATAAAAATACCTTGATGCCACGGAAGCATGGCTTGATCTTCCCTAACAAAAAGAGAATCTTTTCTCCGCATCTTCGGATATCCCCAGCGATATTCATTATCTGTTCTATAGTCCTGCAGAAAAAAACGTTTTGTGTCCAACTGTGTCTTACATGCCTGATAAAACCGTTCATAGGCATCTCTCGTCATCACAACATCAGCATCATCATCCCAAGGTATAAACCCTTTATTGCGGACTGCTCCTAATAAGGTGCCGCTATCCAGAGTATAACATATATTATTTTGTCTGCAAATACGGTCAATCTCTACCAGCATTTCCAATTCAACTTGTTGGAGCGCTTTCAGTTGTTCTTCATTCAGATACATTTTTCCTCCGGATACCTGATTAATCTATATAATTTTCCAGCTCTTTTCTCACATACTCCAACGACAATAGTTTTTCTTTCACCTGCTCCACATTCAGCTGCTGGGTATTATCCGATGTAAATTCCTCTATCTCTGCTTTTTCCCTTTGCCCTTTTTCAAAATACCGTTCATAGTTCAGATCACGGTTATCTGCCGGAACGCAGAAAAATTCTCCCATATCCCGTGCATGGAGACACTCCTCCTTAGTCAGGAGAGTTTCATACTTCTTCTCTCCATGGCGAATACCGATATAGTGAATTTCATTTTTATCATGGAAGAGTTCCTGAACAGCCTGGGCCAGTGTCCCTATCGTACATGCCGGCGCCTTCTGCACCATAATATCTCCCGGCTTTCCATTCTCAAACGCAAACATCACTAAATCCACCGCCTCATCAAGGCTCATGAGGAACCGGGTCATCTCCGGATCCGTAACAGTAATCTGCTTTCCTTCCTTGATCTGGTCAATAAACAGAGGAATAACTGATCCTCTGGAGCACATGACATTGCCATATCTGGTTCCGCAGATAGTGGTGGTATCTGTAGTCCTGGACTTTGCTACAAAGACGCGTTCCATCATAGCCTTGCTGATACCCATAGCATTAATCGGATATGCCGCTTTGTCCGTAGACAAACAGATGACTTTTTCTACCCCCTCCTGGATGGCAGCTGTTAACACATTATCTGTCCCTACAATATTGGTCCTTACTGCCTCCATGGGAAAGAATTCGCAGGAGGGAACCTGCTTTAGGGCTGCTGCACTGAATATATAATCCACTCCGCGAATTGCATCCTGAATACTTCTCATATCTCTTACATCACCGATGTAAAACTTGATCTTAGAATTGGCATAGTGTTTACGCATATCGTCCTGCTTCTTCTCGTCTCGTGAGAATACCCGGATTTCTTTTATATCAGTATCCAGAAAGCGGTTCAGAACCGCATTGCCGAAGGAGCCTGTTCCTCCTGTAAGCATAAGAGTCTTTCCTGAAAATATACTCATCCCTGTTTCCTCCAAACCTTATCGTCAATAATTCGTGTATAACTCTGTATAATCTTGATTACAGCAGATGACACATGTTCCCCCTCATAGTCAGGAACTGGCTCTCCAAAGTCTCCCTGTTCCCCCATTTTCACTGCCATCTCCACAGATTGCAATAACGATTCTCCTGTAATTCCGCCTATAACAAAGCACCCTTTATCCAGAGATTCCGGCCTTTCTGTTGAAGTCCTGATACACACCGCCGGAAATCTGCTCACTGCAGCCTCCTCTGGCATGGTTCCGCTGTCAGACACTACACAAAATGCATGTCTCATCAAAGCGCTGTAATCTGTAAAATTAAAAGGCGGCATAGCCTTTACCAAGGGATGAAATCCGAAATTTCTCTCCTTCACAAATTTTGCACTCCTGGGATGCAGAGAATATACAATAGGCATCTGGTACGTATCCGCCATAATATTCACTGCATTCATAAGACTTTCAAAATGTCCTTTATGGTCAATATTCTCTTCTCTATGGGCAGAGAGCACAATATATCCCTTTCTCTGCAGCCCCAGCTGCTCTAACACAGTGCTTTTGTCAATTTCCTCCTGGTGTGCCAAAATCACTTCTTTCATAGGGGAACCAGTCACATAGATGTGCTCTTTTCTGATTCCCTCCGCTATCAGGTATCTTCTGGCATGTTCAGTATAAGGGAGATTTACGTCGGATATGTGATCCACAATCCGCCGGTTAGTCTCCTCCGGAAGATTCTCATCAAAGCACCTGTTTCCTGCCTCCATGTGAAAAATGGGAACCTTCAGGCGTTTTGCTGAGATAGCTGTCAGGGCTGAGTTCGTGTCTCCCAGAATCAGCAAGGCATCCGGCTTTACCTCCTCCATCAATTTGTAAGACTTGGCAATGATATTGCCCATAGTTTCACCCAGGCTACCGCCTGCAACTCCCAGATAATAATCTGGCCTGCGGATACCCAGATCTTCATAAAAAATATCATTTAGCCGGGCATCATAATTCTGCCCTGTATGCACAAAGGTATGTTCAAAATAAATATCCGCCTTTTTTATGATCTCTGACAGCCGTATAAGCTCCGGCCTGGTACCTGCAATGGTCATGACTTTCAGTTTCTTCATTTTATAGACTCCTTATATTGTCCGTATAATTCAGGATGCTTTCTTACCCAGTCTGCCATTTCCCATACCATCTCTTCATAACTTGGGACAGGGAAAGTAATTATTTCCTGTGTGTTGAGAACAGACTTATCGCTAACTACTATATTGTTTTTCCTAATCTCAACAGGATTTTTTCGGCAATGTTTGTTAAAGAGCTTTAGAAGATCATATTTACAAATGGTTTCATTATTAACCAAATGATACAGGCCTGTTTGACGACTATAGGCATCTGCCTCAATGGCCTTAGCCAGCTGCAACGTAGTGACTCCGGTCCAAATCACCTTTTTATATCCCTCAACAGGTCCGTCCTGGTTCATAAACCAGTGGAATAATCCGATTCCGTTGGTCTTTAACTCCGGCCCTACTATAGAGGTACGGATAGTAAGATTTTTATCATCAATGACCTCTCCTAAAGCCTTTGTCCTTCCATAGTAGGATGTGGCATCAGGAAAATCCTTTTCTGTATACTGCCCTCTGGTTCCCTCATAAATGCAGTCGGAACTGATATGGATCAGCTTTGTTTCGGTATTTTTCAGCTTCTCTGCGAGAATATGGGGCAGTACAGAATTTAGATATATCCCATCCGATAAATACTCATCTACATATTTGTTCAGTACGCCTATACAATTGATTACAGCATCATATTCTCCGGCTGTTCTAAGCGCGCACTCTATATCTGTTCTGTCCCGGGCATCCCCTATAATTGTCTTACATATACGACTTTCCCGCCTTGCAAAGCCAGTTACATGGCAGCCTTTTTCTTTTAAGTATTGTGCAATGACATGACCTGCCATGCCGTTGACACCGAAAATAAAATATCTTTTTTCCATACAATTATCCTATACTTTTCAACTAATCTAATGTCCTTAAATACTCCATAAACGCTTTTTTATTCTCCCTGGGTATGGTGGTGGGACGTCCCAGATCTTTTCTCGATCCAATTCCGCACCTCACTTCAATAAATGATAATCCATCCTGTCTCCTGGCTTTTTGAAGTTCTTCTCTCAACTGCGGCATCTCTTCCACACCCACTCCATAAGGATAACCACATCCTTCGGCTATTTTTACAAGATTGGCCCTTCCTGCAACCGTAGGCATCCCTCCTACGGTTTCATGGGCCTCGTTATTCAGTACCACATGAATTAGGTTTGCTGGCGCATTGCTGCCGATTACAGCCATAGCCCCCATGTGCATAAGAACAGCCCCATCCCCATCTATGCACCATACCTTTGTTCCCGGCTTATTCAGAGCAATTCCCAGCGCGATAGAACTGCTATGGCCCATGGAACCTACTGTCAGGAAATCATATTTGTGGGGTTGGTTATTTTTCTCCCTAATCTCAAAAAGCTCCCGGCTTGCCTTTCCTGTTGTGGATACAATAATATCTTCTCCCGAACATTTTACAATCTCCTCAATAGCAGACTCTCTGGCAATCTTATAAGAATTGCTAAACTGTACAGTCTTTTCATAACTGAGCCCGCCTTTCCTCACAAGAAAAGCAACGCTTTTTCCCTGGGACAGCCATTCCTTTGCTCTATACACTTCCCTTTCCAAAGATTCCTTTAAAGTGTCAACACCGATAATGATCGTGAGGATTCCAATATCATAAAGGAGTTTTTCCGATATTTCCCCCTGGAATATATGCTGAGGTTCGTCATGCATTCCTGGTTCCCCTCTCCAACCCACCACAAAGATACAGGGAATCCCATATATCTTAGGGTTTAATAAAGAAGCTACTGGATTTACTATATTCCCAATTCCGCTGTTTTGCATATAGACAAGAGGAGTCTTTCCTGTGGCAAGATAATACCCTGCCGCAAGAGCTGTACAATTTCCTTCATTAGCCCCAATGATATGCCGCCTGGAAATCCCAAAGGTATCCGCAAAGTAACTGCACAACCCTTTTAATTGGGAATCAGGAACTCCAGTATAAAAATCTGCATCTAATTCTTTCAAAAAAGTCCTGACATCCATCTATTTCTCACCTCTGACTATCTGTTCATACAGTTTTCTTAACTGCTCCCGTTTAAGACCTATTGGAAAGTTATCGAGTCTCTGAATATTTACCGAATCCGTCATCAGTTCCAATTGCCCTTCTGTAATTCCCTGAGGACAGAAAAGTCCCAACTGCTTTCTCAAATCTTTCAAAAACCTAACTGCTTCCTGGGGTGTCTCCCGGCCAAGGCATTGGGACAAATCCTTTAATGTATCTGAGAGATACCGCACTCCTCTCCTATCCCGACAATCATCCAAATGCTCCAGCAGATACTGCCAGACCTCTGGAAGGCACAGCATGACTGCGTGTCCATGAGGCAACCCAAACAGAGATGTGAATTTATAGCACATAGCATGAGCCGCTGTTGTCCTTGTCATATTAATAGCCTGTCCCGCCAGGTTAGAAGCCTCAAGAATTTTTTCACAGGCTATGGGGTCATTAGCCCAGTAAGCATCCATATACGTTAAAATACTGCGAATAGCTTCTCCAGCTATTTTCTTGCTATTGTCAGACGCTTTTAAGGACCAGAAGGACTCAATTCCATGAGACAGGGCATCACTTACCGTCGCCTTTTTCCTTGCATCAGACAGGGATTTTAAATTTCTCCCATCCAAAAGAACATATTCTGGCAAAATTCCCGGGTCATCCACCGAATATTTTTCTCCCTGCTTATATAAAACCGCAAACTGAGTGGATTCACTGCCGGTTCCTGCAGTTGTCGGTACTGCCATAAGGAAGCAATCAGAAACTTTTCTATTTTTTTCAGAAAAGACTTTAATACATTTTCCTGTGTCTATACAACTTCCCCCGCCCACTGCTATAATTCCCTGACATCCATGTTCCATAAAAGCCTGAACTCCCGAAAGGATTTCCTCATATCTGGGATTGGGGGAATAATCCTTAAATTGTATTATTTCAATATTCAGTTTATCTGCTGCCATAAGTATTCCATGGCTTATAGGAAGAGTATCAAAATAATTTCCGGTTATAAGCATCAGCCGCTCTGTTTTCTGTTGGCTCAATATCTGAAATATCTGCTGTTCCAGCCTATATCTATCCAAAAATATTTGTGGCATGTTCTCTCCTAATCGTCAGCCGGAATCAAACTGATAATCTCCTTAATCGGCATGCATAATTCATTGGCTTCTTTTGCTCTGTGATTTTTTAAAATAGACTCTGCTACCGCTTTCATAGCAGGGAAACCGCTCCTGGTCAGCTGATTGGCATAGATCACCACATTAACTCCTGCCTGCCTGAATTCATCTTCTGTTACTATGTCAAACGTAGTCGGAACTACCACAAGAGGAGTCATGGTATCTATCTTGCGGAATGCCTTAACAAAATTAAATATTTCATCTGGCTCTTTCTTTCTGCTGTGAATCATAATCCCATCTGCCCCTGCATCCACATAAGCATGAGCTCTCTTCAGAGCATCTTCCATCCCTTTATCCAGAATCAAACTCTCAATTCTGGCAACAATCATAAATTCATTTGTTTTCTTAGCTTTCTTCCCGGCTGTCAGTTTTGCACAGAAATTCTTGATACTGTCCTGGGTCTGCTCCACTTCTGTTCCAAAAAGGGAATTTTTCTTTAATCCGGTTTTGTCTTCAATTATAATCATGGAAACGCCCATTCTCTCTAAAGTTCTTACATTATATATAAAATGTTCTGTAAGGCCTCCTGTATCACCATCAAAAATAATGGGCTTCGTGGTAACCTCCATAATATCGTCAATAGTTCGGAAGCGTGAGGTCATATCTACCAGTTCAATATCTGGCTTGCCTTTAACTGTAGAGTCGCAAAGACTGCTCACCCACATGGCGTCAAACTGAAAAATCTTTCCATTTTCCTCCACTGCCGTCTTTTCCGCGATCAGTCCCGTAATGCCGCTGTGGGCCTCTATGGCACTTATGCAGCCCTTCATCTGTATTGCTTTCTTCAGACGTCCTCTCCGAAAATCCGGGATGGAGAGTTCTGCCCGCATCCTGCGCTCAATTTCTTCATAAACTTTGCTTTTTCCATAAGGGTACTCAATTAGAGTTCCGCCATACTGATTCAAAATATCGATCACTTCATCCCTAATCGGTCTCTGAACCCCCTGTCTCCAGTCATCCCCGTGAACCACATAATCTGGTTTCAATTTCAGCAAATTTTCTCTATAGCTTAATTCCCTCTGTTCGACAACCTGGCAGACACTCTGTATATTTTTTAGAAGCTCTCTTCTCTCTTCAAAAGGAACCAAAGGAAATCTTTTGTAACTGGCAACTGCAGTATCTGACAAAACCCCTACTGTAAGTTTTCCAAGATACGATGCCTTTTTCAGTATAGTCATGTGTCCGCTATGAATCACGTCTGTGGAAAAGCTCATATATACAGTCCGATTTTCCACTTCATTTACTTTCTTCTGTACAATCTTCCAGTCTTCCTCTGTATCAATCTCGCTACATAAAAAGGTGCCTGTATCATAGGGTCTTAAATGCATGGTATCCGAAACCTGATTTAATGCATTTTCGGCATAACATTTAACATTTCCCAAATCACAGAACTCACATATCTTATCCAGCCATATATTCCAGTCCTCTGCCTGAAGCTTATACAGGGGCTGCGCCGCAACTGCCTGTTCAAAAAACTCAATTCCAATTTTGTGGATTTTCCCTTCGGATACAACTGCTTTAAAATCTTTTTCAGGAAGAGGGATTTGGCTGCTTACTACCATGTAAGACCCCCCCCAGTCCGTTTCCAGCACCTTTGCCAGAACAGTTTTCTCAAATACCAAATCTCCATGAAGAAGAAGCAGATCATCCCCTCGAAGTAAATCTCTGGCAAGGAATATAGAATAAATGTAGTTTGTAGACAGATATTCCGGATTATATACAAAGGTAAATTTTAAAGGAAGATCAAGAGTTCTGCAGTACTCTTCCAATTTGTCTGCAAATGCCCCTGTGGTGATGACCACATCCGTAATTTCGAAATCCACCAGCATTTTCAGCTGCCTGCTTAGGATCGTGTCCTGGCCATATATCGCTGTCATGCATTTTGGATGGGTTCTGGTAATCTCGCCCATACGGCTTCCCGAACCTGAGTTTAAAATTAATGCTTTCATTTGGTTCCTTCCCTACTATAATTTCAGCTGTCGGATAATCATTTGACAGACTTCCTCCGGTGATACTGACGAATCATTTATGACATGTACATCCGGGGTTTTAGGTTCTTCATAGGGGATATCAATCCCATAGACATTGGTTAATTCCTTCTTAAGCGCCCTGCTATAAATCTGCTTGCTATCTCGGCGGATCAGCTCCTTCATGGGAACCTCCAAATATATCTCGTAATAATGCTCAATATTCTTTCTGTTCCAATCCCGGTAGACATCCCGCATTCCAATTACTGCGATAATTACATCTATCCCCTGATCCGTAAGCATCTTACAGAGCCGCATATTCATATAAGAAATTTTTTCTCTTCCTGCCTCTGTATAATCTGTGTTCTGGTAGACCTCACGAATTTTGTCTCCATCTATAAGAACTATGTTATTTTGCTTTTTTCTTAAGTAATTGTAAAGTAACGTACTGATTGTAGTTTTACCGGCACCAGAAAGTCCGGTAATCCAGTATAAGTGTCCTTTGAAGTTCATTGCTGCTCCCTAAGTCATTCGATCTGCTTTTTATCTGTCAATTTTGCTTACCAGCCTTTAGAAAATCATATAAAATATGGGTATATTGGAACTTTTCTTCATCATCACCAACAAAAACTGTACCAACTTTTTTTCTATATTCATTAATTCTGTCCTGATACTCAACCCTATTAATATGATTTGTATAGTCGTCAGGAAAGACATTGTATATTTCCTTTCCCGTTTTTAATAATATATATCTGTCCATTTCACCTTGCATCCCTCTAAAAGAAATACAATATTCTTCAAATCCAAGTTTAATAAATGCTTCAATAGTATTTTTGTTGTATACATCCACTGACTGCAATACTATTTCTTTTTGGAATATATTATTTAAATTGCCATAACTAGGATTTAAAATATATTCAATAACTTTGTCGAATTGATATAAGCTAAAAAGTCCTTTACACTCCTTTGGCTCAATTTTTCCTCCTACAACAATGAAATTAAAATGGTTGGCATCCTTATTCCACCTTCTTGATTTTAAAGTCAAAGCCGATCCATGGTCACTCATATATATTTTAACAGCAACATCTCCAAATAATTCACTGGTATACTCTGTTATACCATCCAAATATTTGCACGTGCTTCGTACATTCTTCATCATTTTTTCTTTCATATCCGCCCTAAATCTCATGTTAAACGCTGACCAACTAGCACTGTACTTTTCCAAATCAGGGCTGCAGATAGGTGCGTGGGTTTCTATAACAGAATGTGCTAAAATACAAACTGGACTTTTGCTGTTTACAATATAATTAATAAGGGTCCAATATAACTGACTTGTGGCCTGATTAAATGATGATACCTTATTTTTTCTAAAATCGAAGTCTCTCATTAACTCTACTTCATTATCACTTTCATTAGAAACTCTTACACATTGATATCCCCTCTGTTCCAATTGTTTTATCCAATCACATCTTATATTTTCAGAATCTCTCCATGCATCATCATCTATTTCATATCTTTTATTAAAAATCAGCTCATAGACACATCTTGTCCATACAGAAGAATTATATGTATTTGTAAAAAAGAGCCCTTTTTTTCTTTCTTCTTGATAAAAAGGCATAAACTCCACCCAATCAAAGCATAGAGCATCCTGCCAAAACCAAATAATATCTCTTTTATTTCTTTTAGCTAAAGTATCTTTTATTTCAGTCATAAAACTACATACTTCATTATAAAGCTCTTTTATACATTCTTTTTCTTCAAAACCCTTTTCAATATATTCCTCCATACAGTCTAACGACGTTTTTATATCCCGAATGTTCAAATAACTCTTTATAAGCATGTATAAGTAATCTGACTCTTTACCAGAAGATTTGTATCTATTATTTAAAAATATAAATGGCACATAAATATTATCTTGCATAGAATAATACGTATAAGGCGACAAAAGCCCGTTTTGGTTAAGATAATCATATATATCTATCATTTTTTCTCTGGGAAATCCCAGATTTTCTAATCTTTCCTTTACTTCCTCCCTATAGTCTGTTGTACTTATAATAATCTTATCAACATCCTTACATTTTTTTATATCCGATATAACAATTCCTTCTATTGTTGTTCCTACCTTTTGTGGATCACTGTCTAACAGGCAATATGGGTGCAGTAAATCATTAAAATCTTTTAAAAGATGTTCCGTGTGGCGCCCCGCGCACATAATTCCTATCTTTTCATCATACCCTATTTGGGATTCCAGATATATTTTAATTTCCTCTTTAAGAAGATTGTTAATATCAATTTCCATACTATATTTTTGAATTATTTCTTCTAATTTTTTTTCAATATCCATATATATTGCCTTCCCTTCACAATAACTGTTCCGCGGGTTTTATTAAATTATGGTTTATTGTAATATATCCATCACAAAATTTGCACATATCTAAATAGCCTTTTTTATTAAATCCCAAATTCCATTCTAATAATTCCTCTGGTCCGTCAGGCACATAAAAATTGTCTTTATCTCCCCCCCCTATGCCATTAATTGCAATATCTGAATAATAAGCAGGAACACAGTATATAAAATGTCCTTTATAAAATGCCCTGCAAGAACTGTTGCAGTCATCAAAAAATTGTTTTAAATAGCTCTCGTCTTCTATACGGTTATTTTTCGAATTTTCTGCAAATCCAAAATCCACCCAACTTTCACTGTTATTTAACTCATATTTTACGTTATAAATATTAAAAAGATTAAGACATTCATTAAATTTCCTTTTTAAATTTTCATTTTTAATATAGGAACTATAATTACTAACCGATACAT
The DNA here is from genome assembly GCA_910577645.1 of uncultured Lachnospiraceae bacterium. Classification (GTDB taxonomy): domain Bacteria; phylum Bacillota; class Clostridia; order Lachnospirales; family Lachnospiraceae; genus UMGS1370. Next base: position 8,316 of record CAJTOL010000019.1, on the reverse strand, counting down.
ATACTTCTTTTCTTTCGCTTCCCATGATTTTAAGAATATTTCTGTTTGGAACAACAGTCCCATTTGAAATGATTTGTATATGGCAAAACTTTTCTCTATATTTATCAATCGTATACTTTACAACATCATAAAATTGTGGATGAACAAAAGGCTCCCCTCCTGTAAAAATCAAATCCCAAACATAGTCTACTTGAGAAAATAATTTATCCAAATCCTCTTTTATCTGTTCTAAAGTCCGATGCTTAGGATTTTTCAGGTATGGGTACATTGGAGCGCATTTTTTACACTTCAAGGTACATTTTTCTGTTATCAGTATGGTAATATCTTGAAAATAAATTTTATTTGCAGAATAATATAAATATATGGGAAGGAATAAATCTATAAATGTCCTATATCTAAAAAAATCTCTATTCTCTTCTAATCCCATCATTAAAAGTTTTTTTATAATAATAGCTGTGTTGCTTTCAGAAGCTGCAACTATAAATATTGCATCCTTTATTAATTCTCTTGATAAGAATTCCGGCGAAATTACTTTCCTATTACAATATCCTTCCTCCTGCTTTTTTCTATTTCCATCAATAAAAACTATTTGATTTTCAACCAGCTTTAATCTTTCAAATAAACTTTTTCCATACTCTCCGGCCCCATAAATATATATTTTTTCTTTACAAAATACCTTCCTTAAATTTCGGAATTCTTCTCCTCTATTTATCCATTTCATCACGTTACCTCATCCATTGTCTTACATACTTCTGTTGGAGTTCCTCATATCTTTGCTGTAATTCCTGATAAGAACTATTACTTTTTGCCAGTAGTTCCCGAAGTTCTTCTTCATTCATTTTTTCATATGCTTCTGTGCTTTCAGCCTTTTTTAACATATCTTTGCAAAGCTCCTCTACTAATGGATGTTTTCCGTCCACTGCAATCTTCTTAAAATGCAAATAAAGCCTACTTAAATTCCCGTCAAAACTGCTTGCCTCTCTTATAGTTAAAGATTTGAGTGAATCAACTATAAATCTATCTTCATCGGGGTAAACATCTTTTATGTTACTGTCTTGTTGCCTATGATAGCGCTTTGAACTCAATATCTCTTGAACAAACTTAACCTTCTGTCCTCGAAAGATACGAAACCACATTTCATTATCTTGAGTTATTTTTAAATCCTCATTAAAATAACCGACTCGTGTAAAATGGCTTTTATGGATAAGGCATGAGCATCCATTTACACACCCCATTAAAACAGGGTATACTGAGTCCTCTAACTCATCTCTGGTATACTTACTCAAAAAATCAATAATATTGTATGGTTGAGACGTTTCATCAATTATATCATAATTCCCATATAATATTGTCTCTGGCTCTATTTGCTGAAGATAATCAGCATAAACTTCTAGTGCATTTGGCTTTAATAAGTCATCGTGAGAAAGCCACGCAAAATAATCGCCCTTCATATTTTTAATAGCCAGATTTAATGCTGTTGCAACCCCTCCATTTTTCTTGAAAAATGGCCGAATTTTATTTTTGTAAGAATTTATAATTTTTTGAGTTCTTCCTTCGTCACAAGAACCATCATCTACAACTATTATTTCCTTTCTTATATAGCTCTGATTTAAAACACTATCCAATGCTTCTTTCAAATAATTACTTCCATTATATACAGGTATTACTACTGATATAAACGGTTCATACATGTAGTTTATCCTCTTTACTGAACTTCAATCAATTTGTCCTACTTGACGCCCCATTGGCTTTTTATATGGATTTATAGGCAAAAAGCCAGCACAATGTTTACAAAAATCTACATATCCCTTCTCTGTATACCCCAAAACAAACTCCAGTAACTCCTTTTTCTTCTCTTTATTATACTCTGAAAGTTCGAAATAATCATTTGGGCTATCTTCCTGAATACCTGCTTTAATTGCAAAACTGGCATAATTACAACTATAAATTTTACCTTCCCTAACTTCACGATAAGGAACAGCACATTTGTTTCTATAATTAATCAGTTCTTCTTCGCTAAGGCATGTATTATCTGTCTCGAAAGGTGCCAAATCTATCCAAAAGACATCTTCTCCTGTATTAACATAGTATACTATTCCATAGCTATCTAATTTTTCTGTAATTTGAGGCAAAATTTCTTTTGACTTTTCAACATATTTAGAATAATCATCTATGAAAACTTGTATATTATGTTTTTTAAGTAATTCGCATGTACTATCTTTCGGAATTATTGTACAATTTGTCGACATTCCTATTATATGTATTCTATTTCTATAATTTTTCCCTATATAATCCAACAGTTCATCCACATATGGATATAATAACGGCTCTCCCCCTGTATAACTCATAAAACGAACATAATCCACTGCCTTAAAATAAAGGTCTAAGGTCTCCTTTGCCTGTTTAAAATTTACATGTTGAGGATGCTTATTATAAGGGGTAAAGTTCAAGCATGCATCGCATCGCAAATTACATACTGTAGTAGAAAGGAATCCGATTGAGTCCATATAAAGTTTATTCTTTACATACATCATATAAATCGGCAAAATATTCTGACAAAAATCTTCCATCTCCCAAAAATTTTCTTTGTAAATATATCCATGGCTCTCTAATATCTTTCGTATTTCTGAAGTATAACATGGAGTTGTAGCAATAACCACATTCTTTTTACTCTCAGGCATAGAAAAAAGTTGTAAAGGGGAAAGCACTTTTTTTCCCATACAACCCTGAATTTGTTTTTTTCGGTCTCCGTCTACAAAAAGAGTTTCGATTTCTAAATCAGTCAAAAATTCACAAAATTTTTTTCCACAGTCTCCGGCCCCATAGATAACTATCTCATTTTGCATTAAAAACATATTCCCTTTATCATCAAACTCATGTCCTTTATTTTTCCATTTCAATATAATCACCTCTTCAATTTAATGATATGTTTTTCCATATCATGGTTCCATAATTATTGTTTTTTGTTCTTTCAATATTACTTATTTGAGAATTTATTATCTTCTCTATAAAATATTGTTTAGAGATTATTTTTTCAGTGTATAAATACTGTTCCTGTTCCAGACACGGCATCTTAAATAACCAATAGTCTATAAAGCTTTCCCCTTTATACTCATTGGGTAAAAGCATATTAATCTTTCTAATTTTATTAGTACTGATATTAATTGCTATAATGTCACTCCCAACATATGGAAAACCATATATTTCATCACCATATACTTTACAATCATAGAATTGATTATCGCCGATATAATGTAAAATTATTTCTTGTGTTTTCAAATCATATATTATAATATTTTTCTCATCGGCAGGAAATAGAACAATTTTATCTTCTACAATTGCACTTGCTGCATACGGTACATCACCTTCAAAAGTCACTTCTTTTGGAAGAATTATTTTCTCATATTTTTCACCTTTAGTGTGAAATACTATAATCTCTTTTCCCTTATATGGTAGTAAATATATATCATCACCATATGCAACACAGTTGTTAAAGCCTACATTCAACGTATCTGCCTTATAATAGTTCCATTCCATGTTATCTTTTAAATATAATATACCAGGTACCTTAGCTAAAACCAGACAATACCCTTCTTTTGTTCTGCACCCACTTCCCCAACAAAATCCAGAAATATCAATCTGATTTTCTGTTACAAAGCTATAGTCTATCTGTAGTGTCTTAATTTCATTTTTAAAGAAATCATATATAAGAATATGTTCCCCATACCACTTTGGGAACATATAAATAGTAGAATCCTCTTGGACTACATTTGAATTTTGTACTCCTGAAGAATTTTCTTTTCTATTAAGCGGAATTTCTGTCTGCATCATAGTCTCTAAATCCACTAAAATGCCAGACTTAGCATTTGCAGGATTTAAAAACATCTTATTGTCATAATAAATTATATGGCTTATTAGCCCTTGTTGATATTTAGGCTCCCGCTCAATAGACAATATATATTCTGTCTTTTCTGTTTTTATCTCCATAGAAAAAAGCGCATTTATCCATCTGTCAAACACCCAAATCTTATCATTAAAAATAGCCGCTCGAATTCCCTGGATACTTCTCCGATTCTTGCCTACTTCTGCCATATTTCTCTATACCTTTCTTCTACGTATTTCTCCACTAATGTTTTATTAGGTATACTTCTATAAACCTCACGCACAACCTTTTCATAAGACTCCACATGAATATATCCTTCTTTTTTCAACCCTTCGACAATCTCTTCCGGATAATCCTTCGTAACAATGATACAGTCATCTTTTCTTAGTTTTTCTGGTGGAATACATTTTACACCTTCTATATCCCTGCCCCACAATTCACAATTTCCATCTGCAAAAAAGTCTGCATGAATTCCTCGAAAAGCAAGTTCTTTTAATAGCCTTCTTCCATTCTTTCCTGCACAGTAAAGGATTAGTAAGCCCCTTTTCTCTTTTCTAAAATTATAGAAAAATCTATTGTTCTGCTCCGGCTCCTCACTATTTAAAAACAACTGATACAGCTTCTCAAAGCAGTTTTCCCATTTTACATCTTCTGCCATTCTCATCATATCAAAGTAAAACTTATATGCTCCGCCGAATATCTCGTCAATTTCACGTTTATCCAACCTTTCGATCATGCTCATTTGTATCTCCTGGCAGTTAGAGCGGAATTCTTTAATTACTTTTGAACCTTGAGCCTCATGGAAACGATATTGTATCAATGGCTCTTCCACATATACCACCTGTTGATTTCTAAAAATGCGAAACCACATGTCTACATCCTGTGCTGTCAAAAGTTTTTCATCAAACCTTCCTACTCTTTCAAAGTGGCTTTTATGTATCAGCACAGTACATCCATTTATCAAGCCAAAGAGCACCGGAAAGATTCCTTTTTGTCTCTCTTTTAAGGAGAATCGATAGTCAGGATATGGAGGCCTTACTTGTCTTTCCGGCATCAGCAGGGCATCAGCGCTTCCATATAGAGGGGATTTCATATTTCCTGCACTTTGCAATGCCTGTATCTGTTTTTGAATTTTATTCGGGTAATAAATATCGTCGTGAGAAAGCCACGCAAAATATTCCCCTTCCATTTTCTCAATCCCTACATTCAGTGCTGAAGACACACCCCCGTTATCTTTTGAGAAATATCGGATCTTATGTCCATATGACTTTGCAATCATATCTGTATGGTCAGTGGAACCATCATTTACCACGATAATCTCACAGTTGTTATAGGTCTGGGCCAATGCACTGTCTATGGCTTCCTTCATATAATCCTCACCGTTATATATCGGTATTACGATTGATACTTTCGGATTCATATCTGTCCCCTTGCTCTTTATTCTTCCATATGTCTGTTAATCTAATAATTCCACATCCTGCAAAAGTATCGGTTTACCCAACTCACGGTAAGAAGTCACCAAGCTGCTCTGATCTCCATAATACCCGTCTGACAAGGCTATAGCCAGATTAGGATCCGGGGTTTCGTCATAGATTCCCCAGCCTTCCTTTTTAAACTGTTTGACTCGCTTTAAATAGTCCTCTTTCAACCATGGCAACATAGAGTCAAAAGTATTCAATAGTAGAGGATGAGGCCGCCATAAAAGAGCCAGTTCCTCTCTGTGTTCCCTGAAAAATGAAAACACACTATCCATTTTCTTTATGACCTGCTCCCTGCTTTGTAAAAAGGGAACAATGGAAAGATTGTACAAAATGACCTTCTTTTTACTTCCATCCGGTTTTAAGATTACCTTCTGCCATTCCTGAGGAAGTTCCTCTACAGTGCAAGCTGTGCTTAAAACCTTATCAAATTTAGGAGAACCCAACGGCAGAAATTTTTTTTCCGCCGGAACGAGCACTTTTTCCAATCCATTCTGTCTCACTACATCAGTGTAGACCTTGCAGTATTTTTCATAAATGCTTCCAGGCTGTACCACAACTCTGTCTGCAAATAGAACCCCTGGCAGATAGCACATGTGATCAGAAGGCCCACCCTCTTCGCTTATAAAATAAGGAATATATACTAATAAATCTGTATATTTTTTTATATTTTTAGAATAGTATTTTTCTGGTATTCTCGTTATGCTGTTATATTCATCATAAGGGTCATGGAAAAAGATTACATCTGGTTGTCTGTTTTCAATGGAATATTGCCAGTAAGGTGTCACTGGCACATAATCCGGATATTTGTCACCTTCATAATGAATCGCTCCCAGAGAATTATCAGGGAGCACATCATAAAACGGAATGGGGACTACATAGGCTTCCACGCTTTCATCATCTCTGGCCGCCATCCATACGCTTTCTAAAGAATCCCACATAGATACCTGATATGGGAGAAACAGAATCTCCAGTTTGACCTGAATATTTTTTTCTATCTCTTCTTTTACAGAGGCAAATAAGTTTTTCAGTTCCAGAAACATGCTCTTTTTAGTCTTAGCCACAACATTAGGTTTTTTTGAAGTTTCCGGTTCATCCAGAGAACAGCTTATTTGATATAGCACCTCACAGGCGGCTTCCAGCTTCTTTACCGTATTGTGTTCAGACCCTTCTGAATCTTCGATAGTATTGCCTATCTGAATAGCAAGATCCTGCATCTGCGCCAGCACATCCAAAGCAGCTGAGTTACTGAGACCCTTTAAAAGTTTTTCCAAAGAGTCTGCAACCTGAACCAGATATTTTGCACTTTTTAACAGTTGCTCTTTCACTTGCTTTTTCATTCTGTCCCCTTCTGTTTTGCTACATAATCAATAATTCTGGCATAGTCGTCAAAATAATCGATCTCTGCCCAAAAACGGCCATCTACGTCTATAGTGAAGATATCCTCTTCTTTTTTATCTGTAAAAGAATATAAGATATTTTCCCACCATACAGTGTGGCACTGACTTCGGATCAGTTCCTCCATCCGCCCCATAAACTTTGGCAGAAAACTTTTTCCAATCTTGGCCATACCTACATATTCACAGCTACGCTGCTCTATGGGAAGTCCCTTGCCATATTTTTCAATTCTTCCGTCCATAGTGGTATAGAAGAAGTAGTCTCCTTCCACTGTTCTAGAATAATCAATGGCCATGACAGGGTTGCGTTTATCAGCTACGATTTGTTCCAGGATCTCTTTTGAAAAATATACATCTGCATTCATCACTAATATATCATCGTCCATTTCTTCCCTGGCAAACCATATGCTTGCAATGCTGTTAGTAATATCGTAAAAAGGATTATAGCAATATGTGATATTGGACAAACCGGCTAGGGCCTCCTTGATCTTACCCTCCTCATAGCCGGTACATACTACACATTTCATTCCTGCCTCCTGTAAGATCTTCACGGAACGCCGTATCAGCGGCACTCCATCTACAGGCAGAGTTGATTTTGGAACACGTTCTACATTTCTAGCAATCCGGGTTCCCTTTCCCGCCGCCAGCAAAATTGCTTTCATGCAGTGCAGTCCTCCTTTTTCTTTTGATTTCTGTAGTTTGCTAAAAACATCTCTTCTATTATGATATCGTCAATATTTCGAAAAAATTAACCAGATTTTTTTGTCCCTTTCTGGTAAAACCTCCCAACTCCATTTCCAATTTTGAGTTTCCCCATTTTTTAAATTCACTACAAGTACTGTATTATCTGAAAAAGGAAAGATGCCGCTCCCGGTCTATGAAAAGGTGTTTTCCGCAGCGGAAAAAGGCTTTATCAGTGAAATCCACGAAAACCTGTGCTGCCTGCAGTCCCTTACCAAAAACTTCAGTCTCAGATGCGTCCGTACCCTCGACCACGGTTTTGATGCCAATGAATACTACCGCTATTTTCTAAAGCGCGGGGAGCGTTTTGTCATCCGTGCAAAAAAGAACCGGGATGTCATTTATGACGGGCAGACCTGTAACATCATGGATGTGGCGCGGCAGTATAAAGGAGCTTACCGCATGGATTTTAAAGATAAAATTTCAGGTTTAAGAAACAACAGTTTGAACTGGAGGCTCTGAGGGTCATGTCCTTACAGTCCATCCGTAACCTGAACCTGCTTGCAATGCTGGCTGTCGGCTATATCAGTCTTACCACGTCTATCCACAAAGACAGCATTTTTCTTACAGAAATAAAAGAATGTTCCAAAAGGATTTATGGAATGCCACAGTTTGTTTATTATGCCATCGGATATGCTCTGGAGCGGGTGCTGTTCATGAGCCGTTCCGGTATCAGCGGCTTCCTGCCGCCAAAAGTCCGATCACAACAGATAACCCTGTTTGAATTCTTTAAAATAGCTGATTGCGCGACATGAGGGCTTTAAAAAATGGGGAAACTCAAAAAATTCCAATCTATTGCAAATACATCTTAAATAGT
>CAJTOL010000018.1 GCA_910577645.1 uncultured Lachnospiraceae bacterium | reverse complement strand
TCATGACAAAGAGGGGGGCCTAGTGTGCTTATAGGAACTTAGACCGATATCGGTCTAACATTTTGGGCGCTCACTAAAATACTGTTGTAAAATATGCTGTTGAATTTTACAGCAAATCAGGGTATACTAAGGGCAGGAAAGGAGAATGTGATTATGCCGAATATCAAACCAATCTCTGATTTGAGGAATTACAGCGATGTGCTCCGTGACGTATCTGTGGGCGCACCGGTCTTTCTCACCAAAAACGGACGCGGGCGCTATGCAATCATTGACATGCAGGACTATGAAAAAACACAGGCCACCCTGAAGCTCATGGGTGAGCTTGCAAAAGGGAAAAAATCCGGAGAGGAAAAGGGATGGCTTTCGTCCTCGGATGTGAGAGCACATTTCCGGGCAAAGGCAAATGAAGAATAACATCCACTACTCCCCGGAAGCCCAGAACGACCTGGACGAAATCTGGGAGTATATTACCTTTGAATTATGTAATCCGCAAGCTGCTGAAAACACCATAAACAAAATCATGGACACTATTGATGAACTGGAAAATTTTTCAGAAATCGGCGCTCCGCTGTCCTCTGTAACAGATATAGAAAGCGACTACCGATTTCTCACCAGTGGAAATTACATGGTTTTTTACCGTGTGAATGGGCAAGATGTGTACATTGACCGTGTTCTCTACGGCAGACGGGATTATCTTCGAATTCTGTTTCCTGATCTGCCGCAGAATGACAACGAAGGATAAAACAAAATATTGTAACGATGGAACCGTTGGCTGACGCTGGCGGTTTTTTATTGCTCCGGGCCAATCTGGCTCGAAGCGTGGAGAAAAAGGAAACGGGCCACCATGTCATTTTGTATGAAGAAAACTGTTTTATTCCCGCGAGCAATGAGCCAAGTAGGCGTGCCTGCACGCATATTTGGCGAATGCCGCGAGGATCAAAAACCCTGCTGCTTGCAGCGGAGTTTTTGATTGATAGGATAAGCCTGACTTTTCATACAATAATATGAAGCAAGAATTTGAGGTGATTGTCATAGGAAAGCAAAAGGAGGTTTGCTACTTACTTCAAAAAAAAGATTCTGACAGTTCTGAAATCGCAAGAAAAAAGGAAGCTCTTAGCAGACGGGGGTATCTGGTCGTTACCATTATCGAAGGCAATCAGGCAATGGAAAACGGGTTGCGGGATGTAGTTCGCAACCATTTTCACTGATAACCGGCAACATAAGGAGGACGATTTTATGATGACAGCAATCCATACTCCCACAATGATAGACGGTTATGTCCGCCTCTCCAGAGACGATAATAAGCGAAATTATTCCTCTATCGAAAACCAGAAGCTGATTATCCAAAAATATGCAGAAGAAAACAACATGATTGTACGCCATATCTACGAGGACGACGGCATTTCCGGTTATTCTTTCAACCGTCCCCAGTTCCAAAATATGATGGCTAATCTCAGTTCCATAGACGTGATTGTGGCGAAAGACCTTTCTCGAATCGGACGGCACAATGCGAAGGTACTGCTTTTTCTTGAAGAAATGGAAGAACAGGGAAAGCGTGTGATTTTGATTGATGACAATTATGATTCCCTCTACTCTGATGATGATATTATCGGAATCAAAACATGGGATAATGAACGCCATGTGAAGAACACGAGCCGAAAGGTAAAACGAATCAAAAAAATGGAGCAGGAAAACGGCACTTTGAAATGCGCCCCTCCATTCGGTTACACACGGCACCCGCTTAATAAGCAGATTGTTTTAATTGATGAAGAAGCCGCCGCTATCCTGAATCTTGAAAAAGACCTTTATCTGGAAGGAAACGGCATACGCAAGATCGCGGAAATCCTTTCAGACCGGGGCGTCCCCACGCCTACCATGCTGCAAATGGAACGCTTCCGGGCTTTGGGTCTGCCCTATAACCGGAAAGTCGCCTACCGGTGGAGTTATGGTATGGTGAAAGATACTCTCTTCAATGATTATCATAACGGCGTACTCCGAACCCACAAAAGAGAAAGAATGACTATCAACGGCAAAGACAAAAAGATTTCCAAAGATCATCACTATATATTCCCGGACCATCACCCGAAAATATTTGATGACGATACCATGAGGCTTCTCTTTGAGGTGAAAGACAGCCGCCATCACAACCAGTACCGGGGCCAGCGAAAACATGTCAATCTCTTTTCCGGGTGCCTATACTGCAAGGACTGTGGAATGAAGCTGACCGCAATTAACCGCCCCAATCGCAGAAAATATTATCTGTGCGGCACCTACAACAAAAAGGGAAAACAGTTTTGCCAATACGCCCATCTGGTAACAGAAGAAACCCTGATGGACGCTTTAATCAGATATCTTACTCTTTGCCGCGACTCTCTGACAGACATCATTCAAAATTTCGACTTGTCAACATTAAAGACTCCCACTTACTCCGCAGACGACAGCCAGCAGAGATTAGAGAACGAGCTGGAAAGAATCAAGACAGAGCTGAAAACACTGATTACGCAAAAAGTGAAAGAGCTTACGGCAAATCCCGGAGCGGCTGATATTATCAATGAAACATACGCCGCTCTACAGACTGAAAAAATAGAGCGTATATCGGCCACCCAAAAAACTCTGCAAAATTTGACAAAGGAACTCCATATTCCCACTACAGCAATCAAACCTAATCTGCAAACCCCACTGGATATTCTGAATGAAGTGCTGGAGCAAAAAAGTTTGACCCGGACAGACATAGAGGTACTTATAGAAAAAATTATTGTAGATAAGGATGGAAATGTTGACATTTATTTGAAACACGGTCTTGGTAATCTGGCAGCCTACGATATGTGGAAAAAATGTTCATCATGCTAGGGCAGACTGGCGGTATGCCTCAAATGGTCTTTGAGTTTATTTTAAAAAAGCATAACCTGGATCCTGCCGCCGACCTTTCCATCGATCAGAGTATCAGCTTCGGCCTTACCGCCGCCGCTTTTCCTTCCAGCGGGGCCAGCTATACCGTAGAATTTGAGCCTTTTGCCACGGCCCTGGAAAAAGAAGGAAACGGCTATGTGGTAGCCTCTCTGGGCACGGAATCCGGCTATGTCCCCTATACCGCCTACAGCGCCAAAAAGAGTTATATTGAGAAGAATCCGGAAGTCATTCAGGCTTTTACCAATGCCACCCAGCGGGGGCTTGATTATGTAAACTCTCATTCTGCCGAAGAGATTGCCAAGGTTATAAAGCCACAATTTCCGGATACAGATTTAGACAGCCTGACTACCATTGTAGAACGCTATAAGGAGCAGGATACCTGGAAAGGCGACACAATCTTTGAGGAATCCAGCTTTGATCTGCTGCAAAACATCCTTGAAGAAGCAGGAGAACTCCCTCAGCGGGTTCCCTACAAAGATTTGGTAACTACGGAATTCTCTGAAAAAGCGATTCCTTAAGAGAACATTCATCTGACGAAGTGCGTCGTCGACACTTTTTTGTATTTTCCACTGGCAAAGGGCCCGGCGACGCTTTTTTCGTATTTTCCACAGCACAAGAGGCTGCTGCAGGATAAAATCTCTGGTCTTTTCGACTTCGTCCTATCTCATCCCACAGCAGCCCCATTTTTAACTTTTGCGCCTCTTACTGAACCAGATATACCTTTTTGGTTTTTCTTCCATAGATAAGCGCCTCTTCATGGGTATCAAAATAAATATCCACAATATTCCCTTTTATCCGCTTTCCCGTGTCCTCTGCCAAGTAAACCGTTCCGTCTATCTCAATTTTACTCCCCAATGGGATCACATCCGGATCGACTGCAACGGTATAGGAGGATTTGGGAACTGTTTCCATTTTTGTAAGTTTCGTCGCCTTGTATCCACAACATTTACTGCAGCTGCAGTAGCCTGTCACTTCAAACTCTCCTAATAACCCTTCCTTTTCTTCTTCCTCTTTTTCAATACGGTATACGTTAAACTCCTGTCTCCCGAAAGCTATGGCCTCTTCATAACTGGAAAAATACACTCTTAAGTCTTCTTCTGAATCGTTGGGCACAAAATCCTCTACGTAATAAATCGTATCGTTTATCCTCAACTGATCCCCAATCTCGAATTTAGACAAATCTGCGGCTATTGTCCTTCCTGCCTCAGGAATATCCCCCGAATAGGTGCGTCTGCCGCCGCAATACGCCGCCACCTCCATCGTCCCCATATATTCTTCTTCCAGGCTTTCTGTATCCGGAAGTTGGCCCTGAACCTGCAGAACTTTAGGCCCCTGAACATCTTCCCCTCCCGGCTCCTGCTGCCCTTCTTCAACCAATACGGCCGGCCTGGGGCCATTGGTAGACGCAATGCTTTGCCGGATAAATATTGTTGACAATAAAAGTCCTACAAAAAGCCCTACTATCCCTATTGCCAATCCTGTCAAATGTGATTTGCCAGCAGAATTTCTGTTCCGTTTCCTGGCGGCCCGGCGAAGAATCTCCTCCGCCCGTTCTTCTGGGCTTTTGTTCTTTCTCATCATTATTTGGCTCCCCCTTAAACCAGTTATTTCTATTATAGCAAATACCACCCCCTTAAAACAATAGTTTTGTGACAAATTTTGCAAGATCTATATAGTAGGATTAAAAAAGCAGGACAACCTTTTTATCTATTGTCCTGCTTCTGTCCAAAATCTTTTTAAATTGTAATCAATTCTTTGGTTGCTGTGGTAAAATTCTCAAATCCGTCTTCCGTTACTACCCCCATATCCTCAATCCGAACTCCAAATTCATGAGGCAGGTAAATCCCCGGTTCTACTGTCATTACCACTCCCGGCCTGAGAAGCTCTTCCTCCACTTCATTAAACCTGGGATTCTCATGACCGTCCAGGCCGATACTGTGTCCCAGACCATGTTCAAAGCATCCCTCATAACCGGCCCGGTGGATGTAATCCCTGGCAATCTTGTCAACTTCTTTTCCTTTCATACCGGGACGGATCCCGGAAAGGGCCTTTTCCTGGGCCTCCAGCACCAGCCGGTAAACCTCTCTCTGCCTGTCGGACAGAGTTCCAAAACCAAAGGTTCTGGTCATGTCGGATCGGTAGCCATTGATGACAGCGCCGAAATCTATCATCAGCAAATCTCCTTTTTCGATTACTTTGTCTCCAAATCCTCCATGGGGCAGAGAAGTTTTTTCCCCTGAGGATGAGATGTAGCCGATATCAAACCCTTGGGAGCCCTGACGAATCATATAAGTTCCCAGAGCCATCCGGATGTCCGACTCCTTCATACCCGCCCTCGCCACATTTAATATGTGATCGTAGGCCCTGTCCGAAATTTCCTGGGCCTGGCGCAGATAAGAAAGCTCTTCTGCATCCTTTATTTTCCGTTGTTCCTTTACCAGCTTATCCCCGCAGGTTTCCTCATCCAGCCTGGCGCCTCCAATTATGGCCTCAAGCTTTTTGTGGCGCAGATAAGAAAGCCCGCCGGTCTCAAACCCCAACCAATGGATATTCCAGTCCTTTACCATTTGGCCAATGCCTTCGTCTACGTTTTTGCACAGTTTCACGTCACAGCCTTTTACTCCGGATATGGCCATCTGATAGTACCGGAAATCTACCAGAAGAACTGCCTTTTCCTCCGTCACAATCAGGCTTCCCTGCCACACATCCGCCCCTGTCAGATAGCGGCGGTTACTTCTGTCCTCTATCAGCAGGCCATCTGCCCGGCTTTCTCTCAAGGCCTGCTGGATTTTTCCTATTCGGTTCTGTGTTTTCCTATTTTCTGCCTTTTCCATAATCCGTTCCTTTCACCAGTACATCATTGCGCTAACCCTTCACTGCCCCGGCAAAGCTTCCGCCTTTCTGGAACCGTTCCAAAATCAAATACAGTGCAATAATCGGGATAGTAACCAGGGTAGTACCCGCCAGAATAACGGGCCACGGGGTAGACAGTCCTTCGCTGATAGGCAACAGGGAGATGGTTACTATCAACGTATATTTGCTCTGTTTCCGCAGGTATAAAAGCGGCCAGAAAAAGTCATTCCAGCGGGAAATCAGAGTTACTGCGCCCCAGGATGCCAAAGCCGGTTTGATAATCGGCACTACCACCCTGGCAAAGATTCCAAAGTCGCTGCAGCCGTCTATTTTTGCCGCTTCAATCAACTCATCCGGCACATCGGAAATATACTGGTTCATATAGAAAATACCGATGGCCGTAGCAATTTTGGGGATTATTAGAGACCAAAGGCTGTTGACCAGATTCAGTTTTTTCATAATAATAAACAGGGGAACCGCTCCTACCTCAGCCGGTACCAGCATGGTGGCAATGATGAAATAAAACAGGAAATTCCTCCCCGGAAACCGGTACTTGGAAAAAGCAAATCCCGCCAGGGCGCAAAAAAACAGGGAGGTTACCGTTCCCATAACCGTAGTAAACACACTGTTAAAGGTGTTCTGCCACACAGGAATCAGTTGAAAAAGCCGTTTAAAATTGTCCAGGGTCGGGTTTTCCACCCACAGGGAACGGAACCCTGTAAGACTCTCTTTTGTGTCCTTAAATGCAATCAGACTCATCCATAAAATCGGAAATAAACATACCAGCACAATGAGTCCCAAAAGCAGATGGATGGCCAGGGATGCAGTCCGTTGTTTTTTTCTGTAATCCATTACGCCACCTCCCCCTGCCTCTTTCTTACCAGAAACTGAGCCACGGAAACCACTGTCAGCATTACCATAATAATAACTCCGATGGCTGACGCATAACCCATGTTAAATACGTTAAATCCCGATTCATACATGTACTGGAACAGAGATGTGTTGGATGTCCCCGGCCCCGGTAAAATATATGGTTCGTTAAATATTTTCCACATATCTACAGTCAGGGTAACGGAGCAGAAGAACAAAATATTGCTGATGGACGGCAAAGTGATAAACAAGAATTTCTGCCATCCGTTGGCTCCGTCTACTGTGGCGGCCTCATAGTAATCCGCTGAAATATTTAAAAGTCCTGAAAGTACAATCATAGTAAACCAGGGTGTATTTCTCCAGACAATCAAAAGGATTACCGGTATCTTGGAATACTTGGTTCCGGCAAGCCATGGAACCTTGTCAAGTCCCACGGCTGCCAACACCTCATTGACCAGTCCCACGTTTTCGTCAAACAACATTCTGAAAATCAGTCCCATGGCAATTGCCGCACAAATGTTAGGTAAAAAAGTGGCGGTTTTAAAAAATGCTCTGCCTTTTAAACATTTGCTGTTAAGCAGTGAAGCAATCAGAACTGCCAGAAATAGAATCAGAATCAGTCCGCTTATCCAATAGATCGCCGTGTTAAGCAGGGATTCCCAAAACATATCATCGATTACCATTTTCCAGTAATTTTCAAACCCCACAAATTCCGGCGTTCCGATTCCCCTCCACTTTGTCAGGCTGATATAAACCGTCCAGATAGTGGGAACAAGCTGAAACACAATAAATAAAATGAAAAACGGCAAAATGAATAAATATGGGGCGCGATATTTTTTGAAGTTTTTAAACATTCCCTTCTCCTGTAATCTGTTAGTCCACGATCTCTGCCTTTCCGATCTTTGCCTTTAAGTTTTTATCCATGTTGGCAATGGCTTCTTCCATAGTCTGGTCGCCAGCCACATATTTCTCAATCTCAGCAGAAATAATCTCGTCGCCTTCTGCATCCTGAGCAGTTACAATCATATTGTTTGCTCCGTTTTGCAGAGTTAATCCTTCCCATTCTCTAAAGGACTGTCCGCCGTAGTAATCGGAGGGCTCTTTCCAGAAATCATCCTCCAGCATTTCCAGGGAAATAGGGTTGGTATAGGGCGCGTTCTGCTCTTCCATAGAATTTACCCATGCCTGTCTGGACTCGGTATCAAAGGTAAAATCGTACCACATCTGCTCAATCAGCTCTTTATAAACGCTGTCCTCGCCTTTTTCTACAATACACATGTAGCTGGATACAGGAGCGCCTGCTTTTCCTACTTCTTTAAATGCCGGAGCAGACATAACTCTCCACTGGCCTGCTGTTGCCTGACAGTTCTGACGCATAAACTCGTCCCAGTAAGCGCCAATGTCAAAGGTTGCAATCTTCTGGCTGTTGATAGCGTCATAGAGAGCCGGATCATACATTTCCACGCGCATTAGCAGCCCTTCGGAATACATGGTATCCAGCGCGCCTAAAGCCAGCTTGGTTCCTTCATCGCTTCCGATAATTACGTTTCCTTCCTCATCCCAGACTTTTGCGTTAGCCTGAGGCATCAGTCCTCTTCTTCCCCAGCACTTCCAGGTCATGTTGTTGGAACCGATCCAGGATAAATAGGTTTCGCCGCCGCTCTTTTCCTTTAACTGGCGTCCTGCTTCAATGTATCCGTCTATGGTGTCCATAGAAGCCGGGTCAATCTCGTATTTGTCAAAAATTTCTTTATTATACATCAAAAGCTGAGGACGTACAGAATCAGGAAGGCCATACATCTTTCCGCTTACCATCCCTTCCGTAAGGGCGCCGTCTACCATCTTCTCTGCCAAAGGAGTTAAAAATTCGGTCTCATCTACCAGAAGCCCGGCCTGGACTAAATCCATTAAATTCAGCCGATCTAAGAAAACAGCGTCCGGCAAATCCTCCACTGCCCCGGAAAGAGCGGTCATGGTTATTTTCTCTCTTGCATCAGCGTTGCTCTCTACCTGAACAAACTCTACAGACACCTCCGGCGCAACGTCTCTGTGATTTTCCAGCCAGGTTTCAAAATACTGCTGGCGGAACTGGGGATTTCCGTTCATATAGAAAGTAACCGTTCCTGCCGGATAAACTTTAGCCTCAGAGGAAGGGCTTTCCGTCTCTGCCTTGCTCTCCGGCGCCGCCTGGCCGGTAGTTTCCGCCCCGGCCCCAGTAGTCTCCGCAGTTTTTGTACCTCCGCCGCAGCCCGTCAGACACAGCGCTACAGCCAACCCTAATGCTACTAAATTCTTGCTCCTCATAACGTTTTCCTCCTTTTTGCCCTGCTTTTTGGGCATACAGGTATACCCGCAGGGTGTTTCCTCCTTTTTGCCTAAATCGTTTCCTGCTATTACAGCTCTCTTGCCGCATCTACTGCCATGCGAACCCTCTCATAGGGAATCTCCGTAGGCAGGGTACAATCCGCTCCTAAGATAAAGCCTGTCCGGCCTACTATCTCTGACGCTTCCTTAACAGCCGCAGAAAGCTCTCCCCTTGTTCCGTCAATCAGTACCCCGCTTCGGTTTTTCAGGCCTCCCATAATAGTCTTTCCCGGAAAAAGTTTTTTCCCGTCTTCCAGAGAAAAGGGGGCCTCATACACTCCCCAATTCACCACATCTGCAAGAGAAGCATAATCACGGTATCGTTCCATGTTCAGCCCGTCCTTACAAATATGTAAAAAGCAATATCCCCCTGCATCCTTGATTGCCCTCATAATTTTTAAATCATAGGGCTTAAACCATTGTTCATGTTCTTCGTCCGTAAGGAGATCCGCCTCTCCCCCTAAAGCCGCATAATAAATACCGTCCACTCCCAGCTCAACATAGGTCTTGGCAAGCCGGCACATCCCTTCCGTGATCCGGTCAAATGCTGCCAGCACCGGTTTCTCATTTTTCCTTAAAGAAGCCAGCACCAGTTTCCTGGCATCCAAATATTCTATGCCATCTGCCTCAAAAGGATGCACTGAGGAAGCCACAATCCCGTGAAGGGTCCCCAGGGAAAAGCTGTCCGGATCGCATCTCTTTAAAATTTCTCTGGTCAGCTCCACCTGAGCCTTCATAAATTCGTCTTCCATAGAAATCTCCGGGATCTTGTCAAAGTCTTCCGGCTCCTTTACCCCGGATACTCTGGGAACCAGATTTTCGTTCATGATCTTGATAATATCTGTATCCGTTTCCTCAAAAAAGCGGATATGGGCATCCACTGCTTTCTCTCCCTTAGCCTCTCCGGCCGGAAAATGAAGAGAAAAACCTGACGGGATTTTATCTACAGGTTCCCTTTTAATTGCTCCGATTACCCTCTCTCTTTTCTTCATGCCTTCCTCCATTCTGTACATGTTTCACAATCTTGCATCCCCCTTTTATTGAGGTACAAATCCGGAAGCCCTCCTTCCAAATACAATCAGAAGTATTTTTGTAATAATATTAGTAATATTATGAGTAAAGTATACTATATTGCTTTTTCCTTGTCAACATATATCTGTGCATTTTTTATACCTTTTACAAAATATTCTTTTCTTTTTCATATCAAACGCACAAAAAGAGCTGCAGCAGGCAGAAGGCGGGGTGTTTTCCCTTCCTTCGCGCTGCTACAGCTCTTAGGTTTTCTCTAAAAACGATGCATTTTTTGAATCTCTTCTTTTATAGATGCGATATCGTGGCTCAGTTTGCGGCAGGCCCCCTCCAGATTGCCGTCCCGGATACAATTGACAATCTCCTTATGGCATTGATTGTTCATCTCATTGGCTTTCTGCCACGCTGTATGAAAATACTGAGTAATAAACCGGGAACTTTGCTTTAGCGTCTTTTGAAGCTCCTGGTAGCCATAATGATTACTGTTTAACTCATACAATTTTAAATGGAAAGATTCATTCCGGCTCCAATCCGGATCAATCAGCTCTTCGGGAGTTTTATCTGACATTTCGTCAAGAATCTGTATGTCCTGCTCTGTTATGTAAGGAAATGCCCTTCTCAGACCGCTGATCTCCATATCGATCCGATATTCTAAAATGTCCAGTACTTCTTTTAACGATACAGGCTTTACCTGATATCCCAGCCTGGGCAGGCTTTGCAGCACCTGATCCTTACACAATTCCAGAAGAGCTTCCCGGACCGGGGATTTGCTGACCGCATACTTTTCTACCAGCTTGTTTTCTGTCAAAATCTCGTTAGGGCCATATTTTCCAGCAAAAATGTCACTATAGATTTCTTTGTAGACTCTTTCTTTTATGGTCATATTCGTTGAATCTCTTTCTACATAATATTTGAGAGCAGTCTCCCATTTTTAATATCCTAATTGTTTATATTATAGCAGAAATATTTCATTAATTAAAGGATCTATTCAAAAGAGCTGAAGGTTCTTTTTCCATTTCCGTATTTCCCAGCATCAAGTTAAGAATCTCCACATCCGTCTGCTTCATTCCGATTCTTCCTACATACCCCATGGCTTGAATCGTAGTTTCTGCGCTTTCCTGCATCAATCCGTCGCCGTTTGCAAAGCTTCGGGCTTTCATGCTCATATTATGGGCCATCACCGCAGCATCTACCGCAGAGGCAATTTTAGCTGCGCAGGAAGGCTTTGCTCCGTCACACACCATTCCTCCAATATTACATATCGTATTGGTTACCGTAGAGCCAATCTGCTCCAGGGTGCCTCCGCACAGATAGGTAATGGCCGCCCCCGCTCCTGCCGCCGCGCATACCGCTCCGCAGTAAGCGGACAAAGAGCCAATCCACTTTTTCTGTTCCTGGGCCAGGAGATTGCTGATGCATAAGGCCCGATACAGCTTTTCTTCCTCCACATTCAGCCCTTTTGCATATTCAATTACCGGAAGGGAAGCCGTCATTCCCTGATTCCCGCTTCCGGAGTTAATGACAACCGGCAGAGAACAGCCGCTCATCCGGGCATCAGAGCCTGCGGCGGCCCGGGCTTTTGCTATTACCCCCAGCTCCTGTTTACTGCAGGTATCCAAAATTGTCCTGCCCACCTGGCATCCCCAGCCATGAGCCAGCCCTTCTTCTGAAATAGCTAAATTATAATCAATCTGCCGTTTGATGATCTCCCGGACTTCCTTCAAGTCCACTGTCTCGGCAAACTCCACAATATCTTTTAGGTTAAGAAGACTTCTGCTGTTCTCACTTTCCTGGTTCCGGACCCTGTCCTTTTGGAAAAGAATCTCTCCGTCCTTACAGATTTCCGTAATATTTGTATGATAATCCTCAATGGTAACGCTGGCACGGCAGTCCCTCTTTTGTGCAGTCACTTGAATATAGAGATTAGGGGCATCCTCCTTTAAGCTGCAGCCGCAAAAATCCTGTTTCAAAAGCTCTTTTGTCTGCTCCCTGTGACTGTCCTCAATAGAATTCAGCACTTCCAGCCCCCTGGTCCAGTCACCGCCTGTACACCCTAAAACAGCGGCTGCAGCAATTCCTTTTAGACCTCCTGAGTTGGGCACTTTTACGCTCTTTGCGTTTTTTATAATATTACCGCTGCAGCAAACCCAGATATTATCCGGAAAGCAGCCTAAAACATCCCTTGCCCTTGCAGCTCCAAAGGCAATAGCAATGGGCTCTGTACAGCCCAGGGCAGGTACCAGCTCTTGTCTTAGTATCTCAATATAGGCATCATATGTCCTTTTATCCATGGCCACTCCTGTATTGCTTTTATTTTTTCTGCTAATATTACTAATATTATTACTGATATAAGTATATGATGATTCTCTCTCCTTGTCAATACGAAGTTCTGCTTAATATACCGGTTCCCAGCCTCCATACCACCGGAAAAATCCAGCACTCCGCCGCTGCTCCTATCCCGCACACTGCCAGAAGGCATAAAAAGGGAAACAGGCGCAGCCTGGGTGTCTGTTTTCCTGCCCAAACTGCCAGGGCTGCCCAAATTATGCCATAAAACAAACAGTGGGGCATCAAAGTAAGTAAAAAGTAACCCGGACCCGCCAGCCCCTTCTGCCAGGTAAAGACAGCCTGGCTTACTCCTAACGTCAGCCCTCCGTACCCGGCTGCCAGAAAAAAGCAGGCAGTTCCATAAGGGGTCAGCCCTACCAGCCAGCCGACTGCCGCCGCCAGGCTTCTGGATCGAAACAGGTGGAAAAACAGAGGAAGCTGTTCCCTGGCTCTAAGCTTTGAACCAGCCTCGTTCACTCCTTTTGCCGCCTCCACCATGGCGCCTCCGGCAGAAAAGGGAAAAGCGCTTAACCCGGATCGCATTTCGCTGCTCATCATGTTGACCAAAATTGTACCCGCCACCGTGCCTGCAAGAAAGGCGGCCAAAAGCCCTTTTTCATAAGAAATGCCAACTTTTTTCATAGAAATCCCCCTTCCGGAAGCGGACAAAGAATAAAAAAGGCCTTTTGCCGCTGTCTATCACAGTGTATGCAAAAGGCCTTTCTCTTATTTCTGATTTCCGTACTTGGCTGCATAGGTCATAATGGCAGCTACCGTCTTTCCATCTGTCATCTTTCCGGAATAGATTAACTCCTGCAGATCCTTTAACTCCCATTCTTCAATATCAATCTGCTCGTCTTCGTCCAAATGCTGTTTGGAAGGAATCAAATCCCGTGCAAGGAAAATATCAATATATTCATCACAAAATGCAATGGTGGTATTAATACTCAGCAGGTATTCCAGCTTTTCACACCGGTATCCGGTTTCTTCCTCCAACTCCCGGTATGCACATTCTATCTTTGGCTCATCCGGAGCATCCAGTTTGCCTGCGGGAATCTCTAAAGTATATCTGTCCAGAGCATTGCGATACTGACGCACCATCAAAATCTTTCCCTCTGCTGTCACCGGAACCACAGCCGCCGCCCCGTCATGGTGAATAAAATCCCAATGAGCCTCGTGGCCATTGGCAATCACCGTATCTTCATAAAATTTTAAAATTGTGCCGGTATATTTTAATTCCCGCTTTTTGCGAATTACCGGAATATCCTGATTGTTGTCCATATAGCAGTTCCTTCCTTTCTTTTGATTCCTGTCGTTTCTATAGCTGTATCTCTTTGTCCGCTGAGGATCATTTCTTCAGCTTTGCATTCTTCTCATAGCTGGCATCGCAGGCTTTGATCAGCGCGCTGCGAAAACCGCTTTCCTCCAAAGCGGATACTCCTTCAATCGTAGTTCCTCCCGGAGAACACACCATATCTTTTAGCTGGCCGGGATGCAGCCCGGTCTCCAAAACCATCCGGGCGCTTCCCAGAACCGTCTGGGCCGCCATCTCGTAAGCATCCTCTCTGGGCAATCCATACTTTACTGCGCCGTCTGCCAGCGCTTCAATAAACATATAGACATAAGCGGGAGAACAGCCGCTGACACAGCCTACTGCATCAATCAGTCTTTCCGGCACCCGTTTCATCTTTCCGAAGGAATTAAAAATCCTCTCTATTTCCCGGATTTCCTCCGGGCTAAAGTTTTCCTCCTCCAAACATACTCCGGTCATTCCCTCTCCCACCAAAGCCGGGGTATTGGGCATAGTGCGGACAATCCGCATCTCGCTGCCTAATTTGCTTTTTAAATACTGGCTGTCGATTCCGGCAGCAATAGAAATAATAACCTGCTTTGGGCTTACGAAATCCCGGATTTTCTCCATTACCTGTTCAAAATACTGGGGCTTCACCGCTAAAATCAAGTATTTTACCTGTGCTGTGCAGTCCCTTTCGTCTGCCGCAGGAACAACCCCAACCTGCTCCTGAACCCAGGCCGCCCGTTTTTGGTTTACCTCCCAAAAGATCAGTTCTTCCTTTGGCATATAGGCTAACAGGCCTTTTAAAATCGCATATCCCATATTGCCCATACCAATAAATCCAATTTTTGCCATCTTTTCTCCTTTCTATCGACGATTTCCCGGCCTCTTTACAAGGCTTTTCTCTGCTGTTTTTCTGCGCCATATCAAAATTCAGCGGGGTGTTGCAAAATAAAAAGGCGCCTGGACATTACCATATCAATGGTCATGCAAACGCCTTTGTCATCTTCTGGATTCTGATTAGGCCTACTTGGCGTAGTCTGTTACCCGGGATTCCCGAATAACATTCACCTTAATCTGTCCTGGATATTCCAGCTCGTCCTCAATTCTCTTTGAGATCTCGCGCGCCAGCAATACCATGCCGTCATCGTTAATCTGTTCCGGAACAACCATAATTCGGACTTCCCTGCCTGCCTGAATAGCAAAAGACTTGTCTACTCCCTTAAAGGAGTTGGTGATATCTTCTAATTGTTTCAATCTGTTGGTATATGTTTCCAGAGTCTCTCGTCTTGCTCCCGGTCTTGCCGCAGAAATAGTGTCTGCAGCCTGAACAATGCATGCAATAAGACTCTGAGGTTCAACATCGCCATGGTGGGATTCCACTGCGTTTAATACTATCGCAGACTCTTTATATTTGCGGCATAAATCAACGCCTAGACGAATATGGGAACCTTCCATCTCATGGTCAACGGACTTGCCAATGTCATGTAATAAACCGGCACGTTTTGCCAGACGGACATCTAGCCCCGTCTCGGCTGCCAATAGGCCAGAAAGCTGTGCAACTTCAATAGAGTGCTTTAATGCGTTCTGTCCATAGCTGGTTCTGAATTTCATCTTGCCCAAAAGCTTCACCAGTTCGGGATGGATGCCATGAATTCCTACCTCCAGGGTAGCGGCTTCTCCTTCCTCCCGCATCATAGTTTCTACTTCTTTCTGCGCTTTTTCAACCATCTCTTCGATTCTGGCCGGATGGATACGTCCGTCCACAATCAATCGTTCCAAAGCAATCCGGGCAACTTCTCTTCGAATAGGATCAAATCCTGATAATACCACTGCTTCCGGGGTATCGTCAATAATCAATTCTACGCCGGTCATAGTCTCTAAGGTCCGGATGTTCCGGCCCTCCCGGCCAATGATGCGGCCCTTCATCTCATCATTGGGAAGCTGTACAACAGAGACCGTTGTCTCTGCTACGTGATCGGCAGCACATCTTTGAATGGCTGTCACAATGTAATCCTTTGCCTTTTTATCGGCTTCTTCTTTTGCTTTGTTTTCCAGTTCCTTGATCAGTTTTGCGGTGTCATGCTTTACGTCTTCTTCAACAGATTTTAAAAGATATTCTTTTGCCTGTTCGGAGGTTAGGCCTGAAATTTTTTCCAGTTCCTGTATCCCTTTCTCGTAAAGTGAATCCACTTCCGCAGAACGCTTGCCCAGAGAATCTTCTCTTGCAAGTAATCCTGCCTCCCTCTTTTCCAGGGCATCTGCTTTTTTTTCTACGTTTTCTTCCTTACTTAATACTCGTCGTTCATAACGCTGAAGTTCTGCTCTTCTTTCTTTCGTTTCCTTTTCCAGCTCATTCTTAGTCTTTAATGACTCTTCCTTCGCTTCCAGAAGAGCTTCCCGCTTCTTGGTTTCTGCTACCTTTAACGCTTCATCTATTATCTCCCTGGACTTTTCTTCGGCGGAACCAATCTTACTCTCGTAAGCCTTAATACGATATTGAGTCGCCACAACCCAGGTAATAACAGCTACTATCACGCCTGTTATACATGCAGCTATTACTGGTGACACAGGAGCACCTCCTTATTTAGTTTTCATTGTACGAACTACAACAGTATAATTTTATACGGTTTCCGGTAATGTGTCAAGTCCAATAGACCCTTTTCCACAAATTGCAGTCAATCTGCCCAAATATCTTCCTCCATCTTTTCCATTATACTGTAAATCGCATCAAAAGAATATCCTCTCCTGGCCAACATTCCGGCCGCTTTATCTCTTTCCCTTCTATCAAGCTTCCGGCCCCAGTAACCCTTCTTCTCCAAAAGCGCCTGTACCTGCCCTTTCTCATCTATATTCTGGTTTTCCAGAATCTGCTCTGCCAGCTCCTTGTCTATCCCCTTTTGGAGCATACCATTCAGAATCTGGCGTCTGCTTTTATGGTTGGAATGGGCCTGTGCATAGCGGATGCCGTAGGATTCATCGTCTACATAGTGAAACCGCAAAACCATAGACAGCGCTGACTCTATAGCCGGCTCCGGATATCCTTCCCTTTTTAGTCTGGCCCTGAGCTCTGCCTCTGTTTTATCTGAAAATTCTAAAAGATGGAGGGCCCGCTCTCTGGCTCTGGAACACAGAGCCAGCAGCAAAGCATCCAATGTCTCCTGTTCCAGCTTTCCTCCCTCTTCTATCCGGTATTTGCGGATATCGCTGGGATATAAAACAAGTGCAAGGTCCTCCTCCAGAAGGACCTTGCGTCTTTTTTTATCAAATTCCGTAATGTTTAAGATTTGGAGCGCTCCCATTACTCCTCCTTTTCCTGTTTCTTAGGTGCGTCTGGTTTCTTGGGTGCATCTTCTGTCTCGCCGTCTTCCTTGGCTGTTCCCTGAAGGCTGTACTTGCCCCTTACCTTCTGTTCAATCTCCTGGCAGATCTCCTGATTATTCTGCAAATAGATCTTGGCATTTTCCCGGCCCTGGCCGATCTTGGAACCATTGTAAGCATACCAGGCGCCGCTCTTCTCAACAATGTTCTCCTTTACCGCCAGATCCAGAATATCCCCCTCTTTGGAAATGCCCTTGCCAAACATAATGTCAAACTCTGCCTCCTTGAAAGGCGGAGCAATCTTATTCTTTACCACTTTGACCCGAACCCGGCTGCCGATGGCTTCACCGCTCTGCTTTAAGGTCTCAGTCCGGCGCACATCCATACGGACAGATGAATAGAACTTTAATGCACGGCCTCCGGTTGTGGTCTCCGGGCTGCCAAACATAACTCCTACCTTCTCACGGAGCTGATTGATAAAAATTACGATACAGTTAGACTTGCTGATAACTGCAGTAAGCTTCCTCAATGCCTGAGACATAAGGCGGGCCTGAAGGCCTACATGGGAGTCTCCCATATCCCCGTCAATCTCTGCCTTGGGAACCAGGGCGGCAACAGAGTCTACAATCACAATATCCACTGCGCCGGAGCGTACCATGGTCTCAGTGATCTCCAAAGCCTGCTCGCCGTTATCCGGCTGGGATATGTAAAGGTTATCAATGTCCACCCCTATCTCCTTGGCATAAACCGGATCCAAAGCGTGTTCGGCATCAATAAAACCGGCAATCCCGCCTCTCTTTTGTACCTCGGCTACCATATGAAGGGCAACCGTAGTCTTACCGCTGGACTCCGGGCCGTAAATCTCTACAATACGTCCTCTGGGCACTCCCCCCAGTCCCAGGGCAATATCCAGACTCAAAGAGCCGGTAGGAATGGTTTCAATATTCATATTAGCTCCAGACTCTCCCAGCTTCATAACGGAGCCTTTGCCAAAAGCCTTTTCAATTTGAGTTAAAGCGGCGTCTAATGCTTTTAATTTATCATCCTTATTCATAGCTTCCTCCAATACGAACAAACGTTCTTTCGATAGATATAACTATAATATACCATTGCCAAAATGTCAACTATTAATTTCTTGCTTTTCTCTAAAAATAATTCTTTCCCACAGACAATCTGCACCACCGTCCTCTCTCTCATTTTGATATTCTCTGGGATCCTCCGGCGAAATGCCGATTGAAGGTTTAGCAGGAAGAATTCCTGCCGGCTGGGTGTTTCTGGCTCGACAAGACCTGGCCAAGTGTTCACATTATACCATTCCACTAAGCTCGACAAGACCTCGCTAAGTGGGTTGGCATTTGTTCTCACTAGGCTCGACAAGACCTCGCCAAGTGTTCACATTATACCCCATATCTTTTTGGGATTCAAGGTCTGGGGGGCAGA
Source organism: uncultured Lachnospiraceae bacterium (assembly GCA_910577645.1). Lineage (GTDB taxonomy): Bacteria > Bacillota > Clostridia > Lachnospirales > Lachnospiraceae > UMGS1370. The sequence continues at coordinate 48,050 of CAJTOL010000018.1, read as the reverse complement.
TATCTCTGTTTTTACATATCTTAATAAAAAAGAGGATGGTACCTGCATGTGAATCAGGTGAAATCTGTAGTTCATTGGTCTGCCGCCAGCGAACAGGGTCTTACCGGCAAGGATATAGGGGTTGCGGTGCTGGATACCGGAATTTTTCTCCACGAAGATTTCGGAAACCGGCTCCTGGCTTTTCAGGACATGGTTGGCCGCAAAAATGCTCCCTATGACGACAATGGCCACGGCACCCATATTTCTGCAATTATCGGAGGCAGCGGCGCTGCCTCTGAGGGGAAATACCAGGGCATGGCCCCTGAATGTAATATTATTAATATAAAGGTTTTAGACCAGCGGGGCAATGGTTTTGCTTCCGACGTCCTGGCCGGTCTTTCCTGGATCCGGAATCACAGGGAGGAGTACGGCATCCGTATTGTAAACATATCGGTAGGCTCCTTTTCAAGAAAAGGAATGACAGAGAATTCCCTTTTAGTCCGCGGAGTCAACGCCGCCTGGGATGACGGCCTGGTGGTGGTGGTTGCTGCCGGAAATAACGGACCGGGAAGGATGACTATCACCACTCCCGGAATCAGCCGAAAGGTCATTACCGTAGGCTGTTCCGACGATTACAAGGAGGTACAGGTTTCCGGAAACCGGATGGTGGATTATTCCGGCCGCGGCCCTACTGTGGCCTGTGTGCTAAAACCTGACGTGGTAGCCCCGGGTTCCCAGATTATAAGCTGCAAAAACGCCCCGGGCCTTTACCAGGGAAAAAGCGGCACTTCCATGTCCACCCCTATCGTCTCCGGCGCAATCGCCCTTCTGCTCCAAAAGTATCCGGATATAACTAACCGGGACGTAAAATTAAGACTTCGTGAGTCTTCCGCAGACCTGGGGCTGCCTCATAACCAACAAGGCTGGGGGCTGTTAGATATAGAAAAGCTCCTGTGGTAAACCACAGGAGCTCCTGGTATTTACTAAAAAACAGATTCTAAAAAATAGACTTCTTCCCCAGAACCGTATCTTCATTTGCCATAATTGCATAATTAAAGCACTTTTGATAATAGTCAAAAATCAGATCCTTATACTCATCTTTTCCCCAAAGATTGTCAAATTCCTGAGGATCCTCCTGCAAATCATAAAACTCACTGATGGGGTCGTCATGATGTACAATCATTTTATATCTGCCGTCAAAATACATGGTAGCGTAAACCTTATTAGACAGCAATGCGGAATAATAATATTCTGCATAGACGCAGTCTTTATGAACGTCCGGATCCGCTTTTCCTGTCAGGATTCCTGCCAGGCTTTTTGCCTGCATGTACTGAGGGATTTCCATCCCTAAAAGCTCCAGAATGGTAGGCGCTACATCCATCAGCTCTACCAGAGCGTTGGAGCGCAGCCCCTGCTTAATCAGGCCCGGGCAGGAGAAAATCAACGGCACATGGACATTACATTCATAGAAAAATCCGCCTTTCCAGAACATTCCATGATCCCCCAGCATTTCTCCGTGATCACTCATAAACATGATAATGGTATTTTCCCTCTGCCCGGTTTCCTCCAGATAATCAATAAGTCGGCCCAGCTGATAATCCAGATGTTCTACCAGAGCATAGTATTCCAGCGTATTTTCCCGCTTCTCTTCATCCGTAACTCCCACTGCGCTGCGGACCATACCGCTTTGAGCTCCTATATAATAGGAATCTTTCTGGCTCTGAGGCTTGTTGTCCAATTCCCCCTCTTTCCAGAGCGGAAGAGGCATATCTTCCACATTTAGCTTATCCTTAAAAGACTGAGGCGGATCAAAGGGAGGATGGGGCGCAAAGGGATTAATGCTGACGCACCAGGGACGCTCCCCGTCCTCAGCCACGCTCTGTCCGATAAACTCCATGGCTTTTTCCACACACCAGGTAGTCTGGTGGTCTTCATCCCTCATTCCCTGAATCCGGGCCGGAATGGGGTAATCGGATTTCGGCGGCCAGTCAATAACCGGAGCCTTGTAAACCTGATGCCAGTCTACCCCCTTTTCTTCCAGCCAATTCATATATCCGTTAACGCCCTTATCCCACAGGTCATAGCCCATATGGCTCCACTCTACATAGCTGTAGCCGTCGTCAGTCCGCAGCTCAATCCGATCTTTTGCGCTGCTGGAGGTAAGGTGAAGTTTTCCGGTAAGGCCGCAGACATAACCGTTGTCCTGCATCATTTTGGTTACCAGAGTTTCGTCCTTGGAAAAGGTCTGATTGCCGTTAATGCTGGAACGGCAGCTTTTGGGATACCGTCCCGTGAGGAAAGAAGCCCGGCTGGGCGTACAAACCGGGCTCTGGGAATAGGCCCTCAAAAAGGTAGTCCCGGTTTCCATAAGGCGATCTATATTAGGCGTATGGATATGAGAATTTCCATAACCGCTAATGGTATCGTATCGAAGCTGATCCGCACAGAACCAGACAACATTGTAGTTTTTCATGGTATTTTTTCCTTTCGTCAAATAGTGCCCCAGCGCCCTTATTTGCTAAGGGTAACTTCTGCTGATAGAAAAGCCAAATAATTCGCTTAACCACATCTTGCTCAGTCCCACCCAGGTGGCCAGATGGGGATGATCCTCGTTGGTCTCCATTTTTCCTAATGTCAGGCCGTGCCTTCCATGGGGATACATATGCAGCTCATAGGGAATATGATTGGCCTGAAGCCCCTGGGCAAACATCAGGGTATTTTCCGGCGGAACCAGTTCGTCCGTAACGGTAGTCCACAAAAATACCGGAGGGGTGTGACTTCCAATATGATTCACCAGGTTATAAAAAGACGGATCCCCGTCTCCCGCCAGATTGCGGGCGCTTCCCTCATGTCCGAACTCTCCGGTAAGAGTTACGGCATAGCACAAAATTGCTGCATCCGGCCGGTTCATTCCTCCCCTGGTGTCAAACTCTTTCTTTAATTCTTCACAATCCCAGAGAGTGGCGCAGGATGCTGCCAGATGGCCTCCGGCGGAAAATCCCAGAGCCGCAATCTGATTAGGATTGGTGTTCCAGTCCGCCGCATTTTCCCGAATGGCAATTATGGCCGCGGATGCTTCTTTTAAAGGCTTAAGCCCCAGAGGTTCCAGTCCCGGAGCATATTCCTGAATGGAATATTCCAAAACAAAGGTGTTAAAGCCTTCTGCAAAATATTCAAATGCCACCGGATCTTTTTCCCGGCCTGCCAGCTTCTGATACCCTCCGCCCGGTATAACTAAAATACCCGGCCGGATTCCCCGGAAAATGTAAATGTCATCCGGGTCGTGGAGATACCCGGTTAAAGTTCCCCCATGGGGAGTCAGCTGTGGAATATATACCTTTTTCATAATCTCGTTTTATCCTTTCAGTCCGCTCATGGACAGGGATTCCATAAACTTCTGCTGGCACATGTAGAATACAATAAGAATCGGAACCGTGGAGAATGTTGCCGCTGCCATTACCAGTTCCCATTTCATTCCATCCTCATTGGATAGTAAGGACAATCCCAGCGGTAACGTAAACTTGGTGGAATCTGACAGCAATACCAGAGGAAGCAGGTAATCGTTCCAGCTCTGGAGGAATGAGAAAATAACCAGCGTAGAGATGGAAGAAATCGCCATAGGAAGCAGAATCTTGGTAAAAATCAAAGGCTGGCTGGCCCCGTCAATCTTCCCCGCTTCAATGAGTTCCGTAGGCACTGTCAAAAAATACTGGCGCATCAGGAAGGTTCCAAAAGCGCCGCAGTAGCCAAACATAGGGCAAAGGATCAAACCGATATGGCTGTCTGCCAGCTTTAATCCGGACAGCGCGGTGTAAATAGGGATGATGGTTACCTCAATCGGCATCATCATACCGCACAGGATAATTAAAAACATCAGATTGCTGCCTTTAAACTTAATCTTTGCAAAAGCGTATCCTGCCAGAGCGCTGAATACAATCACCCCGCCGGTCATCAGAGCCGCAATGTATACACTGTTCCACAGGTATTTGATAAAGGGGCGTTTCATAAACAGTTCTTCATAGTTTGCCAAGGTCCAGGGGTTTGGCCACCACTGAGGCGGATACTTGGCTACATTGGTGGCTGTTTTAAAAGAAGTGGTAAACAGCCAGTACATTGGGAAAAGCATAATCATTGCCACAAGGATACACACCGCATACTTTATGACTTTTTTCATGATTTTCCGGTTTTTTAACTGTTCGTTTGTCATTTCTTTAGTTTTCATAATGAATCCACCTCTTTCTCGTATTCCACTGGAACAGGGTCAGGGCCACAATCATCAGAAACAGGATAACAGAAGCCGCAGATGCATACCCAAACCGGTAATTTTCAAATGCCTGCTGGTAAATGTAATATACCATTACGTAAGAAGATGTGCCGGGCCCTCCTTCGGTTAACGCCTTAATCTGTCCGAATACCTTTAAAGAACCAATGGTTGTCAAAATCAGTACCAGGAAAATACTGGGGGCAATATTGGGAAGGGTGATATGGAGAAACTGTTTCATCTTTGTCGCTCCGTCCAGAGAAGAGGCTTCGTAATAATCCTGAGGCACATCCAGCATAGCGCCGATAAAAATAACCATATTCATTCCCAGGCCTTTTACCAAAGTGACAAATACTGCCACCGGAATTGCCAGATCCACATTCATCAGCCATTGAGGCCCTTGTATGCCTATCATTTTTAAAAATGCATTTACCAGTCCGTTATCCGTCTGGAAAATGTATTTCCAGAGAACACCCCAAACCACTACGGAAGTAACTACCGGGGTAAATACTGCGGTGCGGAAGAATCCACAGCCTTTAAACTTATCTTTTAGAAGCGCAGCCAGCGCCAAAGTCAGTATCAGGTTGGATGGCAGCAGCAAAACGGTAAATTCCAGAGTCTGAAGCATGGTACTCTGAAAGATTTTGTCGCCAAACAGCTTAATATAATTTCCCAGCCCGATAAAGTCTGTTGTACGGCTCATCATATTTTTATTGGTAGTGCTGTATACAAAGGTTGCAATAATAGGAAGTACCGTAATGATAAGAAAGCCTATCAGCATAGGCATAATAAACAGGTATCCCCACTTGCTGTCCCGGTATTCCAGCGGCCTGCGCTTTCCTGCTGTTTTTGTAATTTTTTCCATGAACTTTTCTCCTTACGCATCTGGGATGCACAGGCTTTTGTATCCTTGCATCCCAGGGGTTATTCATTGGCTGCCGCCACTATCCGTTTTCACTAATTTAAGTACTCTTCTACTGCCGCCTTCATCTGACTGATTCCATCCTCAACAGAAGTAGCGCCTGCCCAAATCATCTCATAGTTCTGCTGAACTGTGGTAGTCAGCAATGTCCACTGAGAAGTTCCGCGGTAAGCAAACAATCCCCTCTCTCCAACGCAGTCAACAAAGGATGCCTTTACATGCTCCGGAGACGGATAGCCTTCTCCCAGATTAATGATTTTTTCGGATTCCATAACGGAAGTACGTGGAGACATAAAAGTACTGCACCACTCTAAATAGTTATCCTTATTGCTGATGAATTTTACTAATTCTGCTGCTAAATCGGAATTTTTACTGGTAGCATTGGCGCACCAGTAGGCATAGCCTGTGTACAGTTTTCCGTCTTTTCCTAAAGAACCATAGGGCTGAGGAACTACATCCCACTCAAATTCCACATTTCCCTTTGCCATAGATGTCATATAAGAATAGGTCTCTCGGGCCATCGCAATATTTCCGGAAAGGAATGCGGTGTCATCGCCGGGCTTTGCATGAGCGCCGGTTCCATACATAGCGTCATAAACCATTTGTGTAACTGCAATTCCTTCAGGAGTATCCAAGATAAACTCTGTAGAATCCTCATTTACCAGATTTGCTCCATATGCCAGTAAAATGTCCGCAAAGTTCTGAATGCCATTGGTTGCCTGTCCTACGCACCACAGCTTCACGCCTGTCTTGGTAGCGTCGTATTCTTTAATCTGAGCCGCCAGATCGAACATGGTCTCATAAGTCCAGGTGCCGTCATCCACACATTCCTGAGGAGTCTTTACCCCGGCCTCTTCAAACAAGGTCTTGTTGTAGAAAATAGCTCTTGCGCCAAAGGAGAAAGGAACGCCGTAAATACCTCCATCGCCGTAATCTGTAGAGTTAATGGCATCTGTATAGAAATCTGCCAGATCATACTCCGGGTCAGCCTCCAGCTTATCTCTTAAATTTACGCACCAGCCGCCCTGAATAAAGGTTGCCTCTTTTGCATCTGCCAGCCAGAAAACGTCAGGAGCCGTACCTGCGCTTAGCTGAGAAGCCAGCTTATCAAAATAATCGGAAATTGGGATTAAGTCAATGGTTACGGTACAATTATTGGCCTCACAGAAGGGAGCCAGGGTTTCTTTATATGCAGTTGCCCTTGCCTCATCTCCCCACATGGCAATTTTCAGCTCTGTGGAGCTTCCGGAAGAAGCCGCGGTTGTCCCTTCTCCCCCTGCTGCTGAAGAGGCAGGAGCCTTACTGTCGGCTCCCCCTGAGCACCCTGCCAGTATAGTTGTGGTCATGGCCGCTGCCATTAAAATAGAAACTAATTTTTTCATACCATATTCTCCTTTACACTATATGTCATTTTTAATTACTACAAATCTTTCGATCCCATAAAAAGCAAAATACGAAGCTACATAAACCGCAATGGCAATCCCGCAGGATAAAATAACCGGAAGCAATGGAAGCCAGAACTGAATCTGAAGCAGAATCATCGCTGTGCCAATCACTCCGCCGCAGATGCTGAAGCGAAGATTTAAGAATACCAGCAAAAAGGAATTCTTTATTACCTTTCCAAGGGGCAGATCCATACAGGCCAGCATACAAAAGCAATATGGAATCATCAATATTCCCACCACCGCAAATGCTGCGGGGAGAAGGATAATCATCCGCATCATCGGAACCGGAAAAGGCCACTCCCAGTAAAACGTTGTTCCGTAACAGCCCAGCACAATCAGTCCTGCCAGTATTGCCAACGCCCCAAAGGATGCCAGATACCTGGTCTTTAATGCATTTCCGTAAGCCCTCATCACCTTCACCGGCTTTCCCCGAACCGCGTCCACACAAATATTGTGGATCGCGGTTACGGCTGCCGGGATGGTGACAATGGGGATGCAAAACAGGAAAAAACATAAATTCGCTTTTATCAGGGTAAACAGTTCCCTCCAGAGAACCTGTATCATATGTTTCCAGCCAAATTCCTGAGCCTCTTCATCCTGATGCAAATCAGTAAATCCGAACTTCATAAATCCTCGCTCTTTCTAATCCATAGGTTCCGAATACCGTAATCCGGACTTCGTCAGCCTCTGCGCCGGAAAAATCCAGCCGGTTTAACCGCTGTCCGTTGTCCCGAATCTGTATTTGGGCCGTAAGGTTTCCGTCTTTCAAAAGCGTCACATCATAATCCTTTACCAGCTCTATCGGGAGAGTTTTTACCTGGCGTTCCCGCACTACTTTTGATATGGAAGGCATAATCTCGTGGCTTAAGTCGGTGTCAAAAGTCAGTCTCACCTGATTCACTTTTTCCGGCTTTAAAAGCTTGAGCGTCAATGTTTCCCCGCCTTCTTTTAAAGTTTTTGATTCCCAGAAGTTAGAGGCCTCTCCTACGGTTCGGGAAACGCCGTTGATAACATTTTCCGCAGGCCCGTTTTCCGTCTGGCTGCTGGCCGACACTGCGGCGGTTCGGGCCAAATCCCCTTCATCCTCATTGGAAAATCCGGGAATATAACAGTCTTCTTTTAACAGTTTCTGTTGGAGCTCTTTGATATGGAGTTCCCCTATCTGGCGGGGAGAACAATCATATTCAACTGCCATGGCTGCCGCTGTCCCTGCAGCCTGTCCGCCTACGGCGCAGGAACCCATAATCCGGATGGAGCTAAATGCCATCTTGGAAGTGCTGATATCCCGTCCCGCCATCATCAGGTTGGATACATTCCTGCTGTAATAGCACCGGTAAGGGATGGTGTAGCATCCGTCAAAGTTGTAAACCTTGGACGGATATTTATCCAGCTCCTTCAGGCCGCCGGGCACATGGTTATCCATAGGCCACCCGCCGTAAGCTACCGCGTCCTCAAATATCCGGTTTCCGCGGATATCATGCTCGGTGAGGATGTAATCTCCTTCCAGCCTCCGGCTTTCCCGGTATCCGGGAACCATGCCGACCCATTCCAAATCGTAGTTTTCAATGCCGTGATCCCCTACATTTTTCAGGTGATCCCATACTCCGTATACGCATTTTAACAGCTGGTCACGAATCGCTTCTCCATTTTTCACAATGTCCTCATCATCGCCTCCCAGCTCAATCCACCAGTATCCGGAATCTACTGCAGAAAATTCCGGAAGGCCGCCTCCCTGTCCATCCTTTACAATCTCGCCGCCTGTGGCAATGACGCTGGTCCCTGTATCATGAGGGCGGTACTTTAAGTCCTCCTCACTGTACTGATTTGCCCAGACAGGGCGGATAAATTTTACTGGCTCCCCCCGATCTGCGGCGATAAACATAATGGTATTGCCATTTGTGTATTGATTGGCCTCCTCCGGCGCTGTAGGTTCCTGAAATTCTGCCCGGCTCTCACTGCCTGTGCGGCTTGCCGCTCCTGCCATAACTCCCAGAGTACCATGCCCGGTAGCATCTATAAAAATTTTACCGGAAAGGTTAATCTCAGTCTCCGTGGAATTTTGATGGCAAATAATCTTTTGAATCCTGCCATTCTCCACAATTGCCTCATCCATATTGGTGTTTAAATAGGAAGTTAAATTCTCCTCCATATAAACCTTTTCCCAAATAATGGTGTCAAATACAGGAAAAGAAGCGTATGGATTTCTCCGCTTATTTTCCAGCAAAATTTCTTCCAGAATTCCGGTCTCCCGAAGGTTGGGCTTGGAGGAATGGCAATTGGCGCCTGCCACATGCATCCGGACTTCTGAACTTGCGTTTCCGCCAAACATGGAGCGGTTCTGTACAATCGCAGTTTTTGCTCCTGCCCTGGCGGAAGCAACTGCTGCACATACTCCGGACAATCCACCTCCTACAACAATAACGTCGTAGGATGCATCTGTTTTATGAATCGACATATGGCGTATCTCCTTTTATTAAAGCCTTGTTAATAGTTACAAAATATAATACATTTAATAGATGTATTTATAATATCATTAATAAAAACTTTTGTCAATTACTTTTCTTAACTTTTCTTTTCCGTTAATCTGCACAAGTACAGCACATAAGCATCCAGGCAAACCAATATATAGAAAAGCCTGGGTTTAATGAAAATCCAACATTTTCATTGAACCCGGGCCCACATCTTTTTCTCTTTCTTCTGATTCCTTTACAGAGAATCTACATATTGGTTCACTAACAGCCGTGCCGCCCCAATGGCAGAAGAAAGGCGCTTATATTTACCTGTTGTAATATAATTTGTATCCGTATCAAAGTTATTATACATTCTTACTTTATCCGTAAAGGGAACCATATATTGTTCCACATAGCCTCCAATGTAACCTCCCAAAACAATATTGCAGTCAAAAGCCATCCGGATATTGCTGACTGCAATAGCCAGGTTGTCCAGATAATCATCCCAAACTTCCTCAGCATGGGAATTTCCTTCAGCCAGGTTGTCAAAAAACGCCTCCAGGTGATCATCGATTCCATTGGTCAGCGTAAGGGCGGCACAGTAAGCATCCAAACATCCTTTTTTTCCGCAATAGCAGGTTCTTCCTCCCGGGCGAATAATCATGTGGCCGAACTCGCCGCTTTTATAATTGTCTCCCGTACACAATATTCCATTGTAGTAAATAGCCCCGCCCACCGTATTGCTCAGCGAAAAATACGCGGTGCTTTTACTTTCCCCGGAAACCTCCACATAAGCGGCACAATTAGCATCATTATCAAATATTGCAGGATAAGGAATATTCTGAGTAAATCTGTTGAGGCTGACGTCCGTCACATTCAAAATATGAGAACGCTGCAAAAGTCCTCTGTCCGGTACAATAATACCCGGCAGGGAAATTCCCACTCCTATTAAATTCTTTGTATTCTCTTCCCCGCTTTCTATAAACTGGCAGACATATTGGCCCAGCTTCTGATAATACTCCAATTCATCCTCATAGGGAAATCGAAAATAGTCTTCTTTTAAAATTTCTCCTGTAATATCTAACAGCAGCATACGAATATGACGCTTGGTAATATCCAGCCCCATTACGCTTCGGTGGTTTCGATTTATCGTCAGTACTTTTGCCTTTCTTCCTCCAGTAGAACCATACTCTCCCGCCTCACATACAAATCCCTGCTCTATCAGTTCATTTACATTCGCAAATACGGTAGGCATACTGTAACCCAAAGCCTTGGCAAGCTCCTGTCTGGAAGTTTGCTTTTTTTCCAAAATATACTTTGCGATTCTCTGTCTGTTTTGCCGTTTTACATCACTTATGATGGCTTCTTTATGCATTCTGTCTACCCGCCTTTATGTTTATTATGAAAGCTCCGGATATCGGTCATGGAGAATGCCAACGGCACAGAATGACCGGCTTTCATGCATGGTATGTGCCTGTAACCGGCCCCTACCAGTTTCATTTCTAAATTGAGTGTAACAAAATCCAGAAAAAAAATCAACGGCTTTTTATTCGTCTTTTATAAAATGTTTTATTTATTTGTCCTTGACTTTTCCCTTCTGGTGTTGTATTCTATAATTACTTAGATAAAATATTTTATTTAATATATTATTAAACCAGAAGAAAAGGAGCAAAACTATGTTAAAACAAGTAATGACTGCACCAGGCGCAATCGAATTTCAAGAGGTAGACACTCCCACTCCCTGCTCCGGCCAGATACTTCTGAAAGTGATGAAAATCGGTATCTGCGGCAGCGATATCCATGTTTACCACGGGGAACATCCCTTTACCAGCTACCCGGTAACCCAGGGACACGAAGTTTCCTGTGAGGTGGTCCAGTTAGGGGAAGGGGTTACCGGTTTTACACCAGGTCAAAAGGTTACGGTAGAGCCCCAGGTTGTCTGCGGCAAATGCTATCCCTGCCGCCACGGCAAGTATAATCTCTGTGAGGAATTAAAGGTTATGGGATTTCAGACTACCGGAACCGCATCTCGGTATTTTGCAGTGGATGCCGCCAAGGTAACTCCTCTCCCGGAGAATATGACCTTTGATCAGGGCGCCATGATTGAACCTACGGCGGTAGCCGTGCATTCTGTTCTGCGGGCCGGCAGTCCTCAGGGGAAAAAGATTGCCGTTATCGGCGCTGGTCCCATCGGCAATCTGGTTGCACAGGCCGCCAAGGCAATGGGAGCCCAGTCGGTTATGATTACAGATATATCCGACTTTCGTTTAGGAAAGGCCAGGGAGTGCGGAATTGATTTTACTTATAATACGAAGCAGGCCGACTTTGGAGACGCTATGCTGGAAGCCTTTGGCCCGGACAAGGCTGATGTGATTTATGACTGCTGCGGAAACGACATTACTATGGGCCAGGCTATCCGCTACGCCAGAAAAGGCAGTACCATTATTCTGGTTGCCGTATATGTGGGAATGGCTTCTGTAGATTTGGCCGTGCTCAACGACCATGAGCTGGATCTGAACACCAGTATGATGTACCGCCACGAAGATTATGTGGAGGCCATCCGTCTGGTTAGTGAAGGCAAAATTCTTTTAGAGCCGCTGATGACCAAGACCTTCCCCTTCCAGGAGTATTTAAAGGCTTACCAGTATATTGATGCCAACCGGGAAACTTCTATGAAGATTCTCATTGATGTTCAGGCATAATATTTCGTAGCCGTTCAGACGGAGGGAAGCTTGAACGGTTACAAAATTTCCAAAAAGGAAAATTAAGAATTTCTTAATAATCTTTTCAAAGAACATTCAAACATTATTTTCCAGCTTATGCTATACTAAAACCATAAGAAATGCAGTGAATCCTAATCCTTTTGAAATCAAAATTCGGAAGAAAAGTAAAACCTCGTGCCCCATCACACACGAGGTTTTTTTCCGTTTTAGAGAGCAGTGAGAAAAATCTGCTAAATTGCCGCTGCTGACATATAATAGAGCTAAAATAATCTAAAATTATGATGCTGAATAAGTTCGTAAAGCCATAAGTGGATGTTGCAAAATGAAATACGGCGGCTTTCTATTATTATTGTCAGGTGCCAGAGTACCCTCAGTGTACAACAATAATAGATAGCCGCCGGTTCCATTTTACAACGTGTCCTGCTGTTTATTTCCCATATTCTTTCATCACGTCGCAGAAATCAAAGGTGGCAAAATAATCCTTTGGCGTCTCGGCCCGGCGGATCATCTGCACCGTACCGTCTTCTTTTAGCAGAAGCTCTGCGGATTTTAGTTTTCCATTGTAATTATATCCCATGGAAAAACCGTGAGCTCCGGTATCGTGGATAACCAGATAGTCTCCTTTATCAATCTCCGGCAGCATCCGGTCAATGGCAAATTTGTCGTTATTCTCACAGAGAGAACCGGAGATGTCATATTTGTGATCCGCAGGGGCCCCTTCTTTCCCCAAAACCGTAATATGGTGGTATGCGCCGTACATAGCCGGGCGCATCAGATTTACCGCACACGCATCTACTCCAATATATTCCTTGTGAGTATGCTTTTCGTGGATGGCCCGGGTTACCAGGCATCCGTAAGGGCCTAACATAAAACGGCCAAGTTCTGTATAAATCTCCACATCCCCCATTCCTGCAGGTGTGAGGATCTCTTCATAGACCTTGCGTACTCCGTCTCCAATCGCGTAGATGTCATTTGGTTCCTGATCCGGACGGTAGGGAATCCCGATACCTCCGGACAAGTTAATAAACTTAATATGAGCGTTGGTTTTTTCCTGGAGCTCCACTGCCAGTTCAAACAGCACTTTTGCAAGAGTGGGATAATACTCATTGGTTACCGTATTGCTGGCTAAAAACGCATGAATCCCGAAATTTTTAGCGCCCTTTTCTTTTAATATGGAAAAAGCTTCAAAAATCTGCTCTGTAGTCATGCCATATTTGGCATCTCCCGGGTTGTCCATAATATCATTGCTGATTTTAAAGAGCCCTCCCGGATTGTAGCGGCAGCTGATGGTCTCCGGGATATAGCCCAAAGTCTCCTCCAGACAGGCAATATGAGTAATGTCGTCCAAATTGATGATCGCTCCCATTTTCTCCGCAAAAGCGAATTCCTCCGGAGGCGTATCGTTGGATGAAAACATAATATCATGGCCGGAAAAGCCACAGGCATCCGACATCATCAGCTCTGTCATGGAAGAGCAGTCGGTACCGCAACCATATTCCTTTAAAATATCCAGAATAAAGGGATTGGGGGTTGCCTTGACGGCAAAGTATTCCCGATACCCGTTATTCCAGGAAAAAGCTTCCTTTAACCGTTTTACATTTTCCCGAATCCCCTTCTCGTCATAGAGATGGAAGGGAGTAGGGTAAGCCTGTACAATGCCCTGTACCTGCTCAAGGCTGACGAATGATTTCTTTTCCATAACACGTACCTCTCTGCTCGTATCTGTTTTATTCAATAGGAACTACTCTCATAATGTTAGTCTGGGCTGCCGGCTCGTGGCGGTTTGCATAGCTTACTACGCCTGCAGTAACCACAATCAAGTCGCCGGCCTTTACCAAATTCAGGTTCTTTAATTCATCCACCGAGGATTCAATCAGCTCATCTGTAGAATCCGCACGGCGGGACCAGATCGGCTTTACTCCCCAGTAAATCATCATCTGGCGAACAACCGACATGCTGGGAGACATTCCCATAATGTGGGCGGCAGGACGCCATTTAGACAACATTCTTGCGGTAAATCCAGTGATAGTAGGAGTTACTACCGCCACTGCCTCCAAATCATGAGCAGTGGAAACAGAAGCATAGCAAACTGCGCTGGAAATATTCTGGTTCTTACTTGCATAGACCTTTCTCTTCCGGTAATCAGAATAATCCAGGTGGGATTCTGTATCCTCCACAATCTGAACCATCATTTTTAACGCCTCCACCGGATATTTTCCCATGGCGGTCTCCCCTGACAGCATAACTACGTCAGTACCGTCATATACGGCATTGGCAACATCCGTTACCTCTGCCCGCGTCGGTCTGGGGTTGCGGATCATAGAATCCAGCATCTGGGTAGCGGTAATTACCACCTTGCCTGCTTCGTTACATTTGTGGATAATCTGCTTTTGAATATAGGGAACTTTTTGGGCCGGAATTTCCACACCCAAATCTCCTCTGGCAACCATAATTCCATCGCTGGCCTCTATAATTTCATCCAGGTTCTCCAAACCCTCGGCATTTTCAATCTTTGCGATAATCTGGATAGAAGATCCGTTCTCATCCAGAATCTGCCGGATCTCCCGGATGGCGTCTGCGGTGCGGACAAAGGAAGCGGCAATAAAATCAAAGCCTTCCTTAATTCCAAATAAAATATCTTCTTTGTCCTTATCTGTCAGAGCAGGAAGCTTGATTTTAACATTGGGAACATTAACTCCCTTTCTCTCCCCCAGATCGCCCCCATTGATCACGGTGCAGATAATGTCCGTATCCTTTACTTCCTTTACCTCCAGCTCAATCAAACCGTCGTCTATCAAAATCCTGTTTCCTGCGGAAACATCTTCATTCAGTCCCTGGTAATTAATATGTCCAATCTCACTATCACCTTCCACTTCCCGGGTGGTCATGGTATAGCTCTGTCCTTCTGTCAGTGTAATCTTCTGGTGATCTTTTAATAATCCGGTGCGGATCTCCGGCCCTTTGGTATCTAAAAGGGCGGCAATGGGGCGGTCCGTTTCTTTCCGCACTCTCTTAAGCAGCTCTAAGCGCTCCTTATGTTCCATATAGGTACCATGGGAAAAATTAAAGCGTGCCACATCCATATTGTTTAATGCCAGTGCCTTCATTATCTCATAATCGTCTGTATTCGGTCCCATTGTACAAATAATCTTCGTCTTTTTCATCACATTTTCCTCCAAACTTTCCTCTGCTTCTATTTTGCCAATACCGTTTTCACTCTTTTGTCACATGCTGATGCGTGTACAGGTGATCCTGACAGTATTCGTAGCTGCCCTGACACTTTGAGCAGTAACGGAATTCCATTCCCGGCCCGTCCTGCTCCGTTCTGCCGCACACAGCACATTTGTGCCTGGTTCTGCCCTGAGGCTTTATCTGAGCCTGGACTTTAAACTCATGCTTCCTCTTTATCTCTTTGGGATTAATCCGATTGTAATTCCGGGTCAACAAAAAGAAAATGATAGCATTGACCATGGTCATACCTATCTCGATTTTGGTTATAGGGTTCCCCGCAATGAAATAGTACAGGTAGACCGCTCCCTCTGCCACTGCCAGCCACTTGGCCTTGATAGGGATCAGGAACATCAAAAGAAATTCCACATCCGGAAAGGTCAGGGCAAATGCGAAAAACAGTGAAAAATCAAGGGCTACCGGCAAAAGTCCAGGGCTTACTCCGAATATCAGAGTGATCACAATTTCTGCCAGCACATGGCCAACAATTCCCAGCAGAAAATACACGTTAAACCGGAAAGCCCCCCAAACCCGCTCCAGAGTCTGCCCCATAGAATAGTACAGATACAGGGCCAGAATCCCAAAAAAGATTCCGGAAACCGGCGGGTAACAGAGGAAGGTAACGATCCTCCAGATCTGGCCATGGAGAATAGCCTTGCCGTTGAGAGCCAGATACCTTGTATAAATCCAGGGATTCCACAAAGAGATAATCAATCCTGCTCCATAGAGAACCACTATATACTGCATTAAATTAGGAATTGCGTATTTCCCATACTTGCGCTCCAGCTTATAAAAAAATTTCATTGAATTCTCCTGTTTTAAAATAAATCCTTTTTTGAAAAAATCCAGGCAATTATCAGGCAAATCAGCGCCGAACAACCGATAATAATAGAAAATCCGTAAGGGCTTGCCGCAAAAGGCATCCCCTGAGAATTAACATTCATGCCGTAAAAGCTGGATATCATAGTGGGGACAGACATGACGATAGTTACTGTGGTAAGAAATTTCATAACCAGATTCTGGTTGTTGGAGATTACGGAGGCAAAGGTGTCCATGGTGCCGCCTAAGATGCCGCTGTAAATATTTGCCATCTCAATGGCCTGCTTATTCTCAATGATAACATCCTCCAGAAGCTCCGTATCCTCCGGATATTTTTTAATTCTCTCGCTCCTCATCAGCTTCTCCAAAACTACCTCATTAGAGCGGAGGGAGGTGGTAAAATATAAAAGGGATTTTTCCAGCTCCAAAAGCTCGATAAGTTCCTGGTTCTTCTGAGATTTGTGAAGCTTCTTCTCAATAACCTCGCTTTTTTTCTCAATCACCCGCAGATACTGAAGGTAAAGGGAAGCATTTTTGTAGAGAACCTGCAGGATAAACCGGGTTTTCATATAGGTATGGAAATCCCTGACCCGTCCGTCCATAAATGCATTAAGCACCGGGGTTTCTTCCAGACATACCGTAATAATGTTGGTGCTGGTCATAATAATTCCGATAGGGATAGTCACATACCAGTCTTTGCCGTTTCTCTCTTCAATAGAAGGGATATCCACCAATACCAGGGAATAGTTTTCCTCCACCTCTAAACGGGAACGCTCTTCCTCATCCAGAGGAGCCCTTAGGTGATCCGGTTCAATTTGGAATGTATCTGCAATCTCCAAAATCTCAGCAGCTGTGGGATCCGTCAGTGCAATCCAGGAATTCAGCTCAATCTCGTCCGTTTGACGTACAACACCTTCATCGGTCTTAAAAATCTGAATCATGCCGCTCCCCCTTTTCCTGCCTATTTTACCCATTCTAACACTTTTATCATTATACTAACCGCCATGTTGTTTGTCAAACAAATTGCTGGATTTCCCACAACCGCCCAAAATCTTTATATATTCTTTACAGATTTTTAACAGAAGCTACTAATTGTATTCTTTTCTTTTTTATGCTAGACTAAAGTGGAATGTTGCCCAAAGGCTTTACGAAGGAGGCAGGGATTCTCCCAAAAAATATGAATTTATTTCACACTCTTGGAATCGACATTGGTTCCACTACCGTTAAAATCGCAATTTTGGATGAAAATTTCCATATACGTTTTGCCGACTATGAACGGCATTTTGCAAATATTCAGGAAACGCTGGCCAGGCTGCTTGAAAAGGCCAGAAAACAGCTTGGCTCCATAGATGTCCGTCCGGTCATTACCGGATCCGGCGGGTTAGCCCTCTCCCATCACATGGATGTTCCTTTTGTCCAGGAAGTGGTAGCCGTGGCTTCTTCTCTTCAGGATTATGCGCCTCAGACTGACGTGGCAATTGAGCTGGGAGGAGAGGACGCAAAAATCATCTATTTCACCGGCGGTATTGATCAGAGAATGAACGGCATCTGTGCCGGCGGCACAGGATCCTTTATCGACCAAATGGCATCTTTGCTTCAGACAGATGCATCCGGATTAAATGAATATGCAAAGAACTATCAGGCCATTTATCCTATCGCAGCCCGGTGCGGCGTTTTCGCCAAATCGGACATTCAGCCCCTGATCAACGAGGGAGCTACCAGAGAGGACTTGGCCGCTTCTATTTTTCAAGCAGTGGTCAATCAGACTATCAGCGGCTTAGCCTGCGGCAAGCCCATTCGGGGTAACGTAGCCTTCCTGGGCGGCCCTTTGCATTTCCTCTCAGAGCTTCGCGCCGCTTTTATCCGTACTCTGCGTTTAAGGCCGGATCAGGTTATCGCGCCGGATCATTCCCACCTGTTTGCGGCCATAGGAGCGGCTATCAACGCAGAAAAAAACGCCGGCGCCAGCAATCTGGATTCTCTCATCTCTCTTCTTTCCTCCGGCATTGAAATGGGGTTTGAAGTAAAGCGCATGGAACCCTTGTTTGAAAACCAGGAAGAGTACGGCCGGTTTCAGAGCCGTCATCAAAGCAGCTGTGTAAAAACCGGCGATTTATCTGCATATGAAGGAAACTGTTTCTTAGGCATTGACGCCGGTTCCACCACCACCAAGGTAGCTCTGGTAGCCGAGGATGGCAGCCTTTTATACCGTTTTTATAAAAACAACAGCGGAAGCCCTTTAAAAACCGCCATTGAAGCGATGGATGAAATCAATTCCCAGCTTCCCCCCACGGCAAGGATTGCCTGGTCCTGCTCCACCGGTTACGGCGAAGCCTTGCTTAAATCTGCTTTTATGCTGGATGAAGGGGAGGTGGAAACCATCTCCCACTACTATGCCGCTGCATTTTTTGAGCCAAAGGTAGACTGTATTTTAGATATCGGCGGCCAGGATATGAAGTGCATCCGCATCAAGGACGGTACTGTAGACAGCGTGCAGCTTAATGAGGCCTGTTCCTCCGGCTGTGGTTCTTTTATTGAAACCTTTGCAAAGTCCTTAAATTACAGCGTAGAGGATTTTGCCAAAGAAGCCTTGTTTGCAAAGAACCCTACGGACCTTGGAACCCGGTGCACCGTATTTATGAACTCTAATGTGAAGCAGGCCCAGAAAGAAGGAGCCAGCGTAGCCGACATCTCTGCCGGTCTGGCTTATTCTGTCATCAAAAATGCCTTGTTTAAGGTTATTAAAATTGCCTCTGCCTCTGATTTGGGAGCTCATGTGGTAGTTCAGGGCGGTACTTTTTATAATGACGCAGTTCTCCGAAGCTTTGAAAAGATCGCAGGCTGTAATGCTATCCGCCCGGATATTGCCGGTATTATGGGCGCCTTTGGCGCCGCCCTCATTGCAAGAGAGCGATTTGATGCCGCCAAAGGTTCTTCCATGCTCTCTTTGGATAAAATTCTGAGCCTTAAGTATACCACCGCCATGACCCGGTGCAAAGGCTGTACCAACAACTGTGTCCTGACGGTTAACCAGTTCGGCGGAGGACGCCGTTTTGTGTCCGGCAACCGGTGTGAACGAGGCTTGGGCCAGGAGAAAAAGAAGAAAGAAATCCCCAATTTATTTGAGTATAAGTACAGGCGGATGTTTGATTACCAGCCTCTTACCCTGGATATAGCTCCCCGGGGCGTGGTAGGTATCCCCAGAGTTTTAAACATGTATGAGAACTACCCCTTCTGGGCCGTGTTTTTTAAGGAGCTGGGATTTTCTGCCGTATTATCTCCCCAGTCTACCCGCAGGCTCTATGAACTGGGTATTGAATCCATTCCCAGTGAATCCGAGTGTTATCCGGCTAAGCTGGCCCATGGCCATGTTAACTGGCTTATTAAGCAGGGAATCCGGTTGATTTTTTACCCGTGTATCCCCTATGAGCGCAATGAAACGCCGGATGCAGGCAATCATTATAACTGCCCCATGGTTACCTCCTATGCGGAGAACATTAAAAACAATATGGAAGAGCTTGAGGAAAACCATGTCCGCTTTTTAAATCCTTTCCTGGCCTTTACCAATGAGGAAGTCCTCACCAAAGCCCTGACAGAAGAATTTGTAAAGGAGTTTGGCCCGGAATCCGGTTTTTTTGTTCCTGTAACTGCCGCAGAGGTGGAGCGGGCGGCCCATCTGGCCTGGGATGAGCTGTTAGCGTCCCGCCGGGATATAGAGAAAAAAGGCGAGGAAACCATTGCCTGGTTAAAGGAACACAAAAAACGGGGTATTGTTTTAGCCGGCCGGCCCTACCATATTGATCCGGAGATTCACCATGGCATTCCGGATCTCATCGCCTCCTATGGCTTTGCAGTCCTTACGGAGGATTCGATATCCCACCTTGCCAGAGTAGAGCGCCCTTTAATGGTCACGGATCAATGGATGTACCACTCCCGCCTCTACCACGCTGCCAGCTACGTAAAAAGCAGCAATATTCTGGATTTAATCCAGTTAAATTCTTTTGGGTGCGGCCTGGATGCAGTAACCGCGGATCAGGTTAATGATATTCTTACCAAATCCGGTAAGATTTACACAGTTTTAAAGATTGATGAGGTCAACAATTTAGGGGCTGCCCGAATCCGGATCCGTTCCCTGATCGCCGCATTAAGAGTCCGGGAGCAGAGGCATTACAGCAGGAAAATTGTCGCCAGCTCCTACAACCGCCGGGTGTTCACTAAGAGTATGAAAAAGGATTATACTATCCTGTGCCCTCAAATGTCGCCTATTCATTTTGATTTGCTGGAACCGGCCATCCGCTCCTTCGGCTACCGGATTCAGATCCTCCAGAATCACAACCGCAATGCCGTGGATGTGGGGCTTCAATACGTCAACAACGATGCCTGCTACCCGTCCCTTATTGTCATTGGCCAAATCATGGACGCCCTGCTTTCCGGCCAGTATGATTTAAATCATACCGCTGTCTTTATGACCCAGACCGGCGGCGGCTGCCGTGCCTCCAACTATATCGGCTTTATCCGCAGGGCTTTGGAAAAGGCAGGGATGGAACAGATTCCGGTTATCTCCGTAAATGCCAACGGCATGGAGACCAATCCGGGCTTTACCATAACTCTGCCTCTGGTGACAAAAGCCATGCAGGCCATTGTCTACGGCGATGTATTTATGCGGGTGCTTTACGCCACCAGACCTTATGAGGCCATAACCGGAAGCGCTGACGAGCTCCATGACAAGTGGAAAAAGCGCTGCATTGCTTCTCTGTCTAAACGCACTCTGTCTATGATTGAATTTGGCCGGAATTTAAGAGGCATTATCCAGGATTTTGATAACCTGCCCAGGCGGGTTGTGAAAAAGCCCCGGGTCGGTATTGTAGGAGAGATTTTAGTAAAGTTCTCTCCCCTGGCCAATAACCGCCTTGTAGAGCTTTTAGAGGCGGAAGGCGCTGAAGCGGTAATGCCGGATTTAATGGATTTCCTTCTATATTGTTTCTATAACAGTAATTTTAAGGCCGACCACTTAGGCGGCAAGCGTTCTTCTGCCCGGCTTTCCAATATGGCAATTGCTTTATTGGAGTATCTCCGCAAAAGCGCCAGAAAGGAACTGGAACAGAGCCGTCATTTTAATCCTCCTGCCAATATCCGGGATCTGGCAGATATGGCCAAAGAGTTTGTGTCTCTGGGTAATCAGACCGGAGAAGGTTGGTTTCTTACCGGAGAAATGTTGGAGTTGATTCACAGTGGTGTGGAAAATATTGTCTGTGCTCAGCCTTTTGGCTGTCTGCCCAATCATATTGTAGGCAAGGGGGTAATCAAAGAGCTGCGCCGCAGCTATCCTGCGTCTAATATTATTGCTGTGGACTATGACCCCGGCGCCAGCGAGGTAAACCAGTTAAACCGTATCAAGCTTATGCTGGCCACTGCTCAGAAGAATTTAAACAAAAAGACCCTTCGGCAGCCGGATCCAGACAAAGGGCCTGATGGAGGAGCCGCAAGTCCCGGCAAAGACAGTCCTGACAGGCAGGATGCCGGCACAGCCGCCAATATGGCGGCAGCAAGCTTATCTTCTTAAAAATAAAACAGGGACTTTCTATTAGCGCTGTCCGTTAATTTTCGCTAATAGGAAGTCCCTTTATAGAGCTCTGATATTCTATTGGTAAATGGGGTACTTTTCGCAGATCTTGGTAACTTCTGCCCGGATATAGTCTGCTTTGGCCTCAAAGTCTGTAGCCGCCAGCCAGATACATTCTGCAATCTTGTCCATGTCTTCTTCCACCAGTCCTCTGGAGGTAACAGCCGGGGTGCCGATACGGACGCCGGAGGTGACAAAGGGGCTTCTGGGATCGTTGGGAACTGCATTTTTGTTTAAAGTAATATAAACCTCATCGCAGCGGTTCTGCAGCTCTTTTCCGGTTACCTCCATGCCTCTTAAATCTACCAGCATCAGATGGTTGTCGGTTCCTCCGGTAAGAACCTGAAATCCCTGCTTTTCCAGTGCTGCCGCCAATGCTCTGGCATTTTTTATTACCTGAGCCTGATACTCTTTAAATTCCGGCTTTAATGCCTCGCCAAAGCATACGGCCTTCCCTGCAATAACATGCTCTAAGGGGCCTCCCTGGGTGCCAGGGAAAATAGCCTTGTTGAAGTTAAACTTTTCCGCCGCTTCTTTATTGGCCAGAATCATACCGCCTCTGGGGCCTCTTAAGGTCTTATGGGTGGTGGTGGTCACCACGTCTGCATAGGGAATGGGGCTGGGATGAAGGCCTGCAGCCACCAGGCCGGCAATGTGGGCCATATCTACCATCAGGTACGCCCCTGCCTTGTCAGCTGCCTCCCGGAAACGCTTAAAATCAATGGTACGTCCATAAGCGCTGGCTCCTGCCACAATCAATTTGGGCTTGTGCTCTACTGCCAAATGCTCCATTTCATCATAATCAATAAATCCCTGATCATTTACGCCATAAGGAACGATATTAAAATAAAGGCCGGAAAAGTTTACAGGGCTTCCGTGGGTAAGGTGGCCGCCGTGATCCAGGTTCATTCCCATAACCGTATCGCCAGGCTTTAGCATTGCCACGAATACCGCCATATTGGCCTGTGCGCCGGAGTGTGGCTGTACATTGGCATAATCGCAGCCAAACAGCTTTTTGGCCCGCTCAATCGCGATGGTCTCCACCTGATCCACCACCTCGCAGCCGCCATAATAGCGCTTGCCAGGATAGCCTTCTGCATATTTGTTGGTAAGCACCGTCCCCATTGCCATCATAACTGCTTCAGATACAATGTTTTCGGATGCAATCAGCTCCAGATTCCTTCTCTGACGGGCACACTCTTTTTCTACAGCGCTGCCTACCTCCGGATCCTGGCTGCTTAAAAATTTCATTACTTCATTGACCATGTTCCTTTTCCTCCTGTTATTGTCGTCTTATTATTTTTCAGACTTTTTAGAAAAGCGATACTCTTTAATCACAATCTGCAAAGTCCGGTTTCCATTATACTCATTAACTGCAGGGTAGTAGATAACATCCATAATATTCCGATCTCCCATTTCTTCAACAAAGCTGTCTCCGTCGCCGAATATCATGGCATCTATGACAAAACCTTTGGGGTCTGCCAGGGAAAGTTTCACCGCATTGCGGTTTCTCCCCAATACCCGGATGCTTCGAACTGTCATATCTTTTTGGGCAAACTGAGGCTTTTCATTGCCGTTTCCAAAAGGCTCTAAAAGCTCCAGCTCCTGTATAAAGGATTCGTTTATGTATTCCACAGGCATAGGTACGTCAATCCACACCTTACGGATAAAATCCTCCTCTTTCAGCCTGGCATTTTCGTTAAGTCGGCTGCGAAGCTCTGCCACATTCTCCTCCGCAAGGGACAGCCCTGCCGCCATAGGATGTCCGCCGAACCTGGCAAGCAAATCCTTTACCTCCACCAGCCCTTCAAACATATGGTAGGCCTCAATGGATCGCCCGGACCCCTTTACTCCCTCCTCTGCCCTGGTCAATACAATGGCAGGCTTCTGGTACTGCTCTCTTAAACGTCCGGCCACAATGCCTGCCAGAGACTCATGACATTCCGGAAGAAATACTACCAGAATCTTATCTTTCCGATAATACTTTTCCACCTGTTCCACAGCCTCTGCCGTCCCTTTAAGCGTCATATCCTTCCGCTGTTCGTTCAGCTCCTTCAGCTCATCTGCCAGCTTGTCCGCTTTTTCCTTTTCTTCTGCCAGAAGAAGCTCTAATGCCAGTCTGGCAGTCTGCAGGCGGCCTCCGGCATTTAAACACGGCCCGATAACAAACCCGATATGGTAGGCTGTCAGGGCCTTTGGATCCAAATTATTTTTTTCAATCAGGCTCCTAAGGCCCGGATTAGCGGAATAAGCAATTTGCTTAAGTCCGGCCTTCACTGCAATCCGGTTTTCGTCCTGAAGCTTCATCACATCTCCAACTGTGGCAACGGCGGCAAATTCCAGCATATTTTCCCACTTTTCCAGCGGAATGGCGCATATCTCATACAGAGCCCTCATCAGCTTATACGCCACCATGCCGCCGCAGATATCCGGATATGGATATCTGCTGTCCTGACGCTTGGGATTTACTACTGCGTCTGCCGGAGGAAGGATGTCTTTTTCCTCCTCTGACCTTTGGATGTCGTGGTGATCCGTAACAATGACTGTCATCCCCAGCTCCTTTGCCAGGGCAATCTGTTCCCCGGCGGCAATGCCGTTGTCACAGGTTAAAATTGTATCGATTCCGTCTTCCGCCGCCTGGCGGATAATGGCCTCATTAATCCCGTACCCGTCCTTTATCCTGTCAGGGATCCGGTAGTCCCCCCGGGCCCCTATCTCCTTTAAAGCGGTAAGAAGAATATAAGTAGAGCACACTCCGTCAATGTCATAGTCCCCCACTACCCGTATGGAAGCCTTTTCCTCTGCCTTCTGTTTTATAATGGCCGCCGCCTTATCCATATCCGGAAGCAGCCATGGGCTATACATATCCTCAAGAGTTCCGGATAAATACTTTCGGATATCCTCATCCTCCACTACTCCCCGGTTTCGAATAATCCGGGCCGTAACCGGGCTGATGCCGTATTTTTGTGCAATGCCGGAAAAGTCCGCCCGTTTGGTCTGTACCATCCACTGGCTGGGTGCGGCCGTCTTTCTGTCTCCCATCTATTACCTGATCCTCTCTTTAGTTTTGGGATTTTTCACCTCTGAACGGTTATATCTTTCTCTGCTCTTTCAACCGTGTCTCCAGATTTCTGATTCCATAAAGAATGGCCGCAAAATCCCCTCTGTAGGAAGGCTCTGCTTTGGAGGAAGCGTCTAAATTACCGGAAGCGATCTCCCCCAAAACCCTTTTCTCATCCTCTGCCATGGTTTTTAAACTGGCGGCAAGAGAATTAACAGACCGGATAACCGTCTCCATCTCCCTGTCTCCGTCGCAGTTTAACCGGAAATCCAAATCTCCCGCAGACACCCGGGTAATTCCGTTCACCAGGAGGACAATTGATTTTACCATTCCCCGTATCAAAGAGATAATCAGGGCGGACAACGTCAGAGCCAGCAGCAGAATCAGCGCGATCTTCCAACCAATCAGCCGGCTGTACAACTGATTTCCGTATTCGCTGGCTCTGTTGGCTCCGGCCTGCTTTTCATCGCCGATAGCTTTTAACAGTCTGCTGTACTCGTCAAACAGCTCCTTAGATTGTCCATTCAGAAGTTCCAATGCCTTATCTGGCTGATTGGCACGGCTGATTTCCAGGATTTCTTCGCTGACTGCCTCATACTGCTGCCACAGCCTTTGAGCCTGATGGATCAGGGCGTCTTCCTCGCCTCCTCCAATATAGAAACGGATATACTGGTCAAATTCCTCCCCAATCTCCTGACGTTTTAAGCTCAGCTCCGCCTCCAGGGCGTCTATCTGGTTCCGGCGCTTTGCGAGAATATACTCGTGCTCGGCAATCCGATAATCTGAGGTATCTGTATTAAGCTGCTCTGCTGCAATTGCAGACGGAACCCAAAAATCAGCAATATCCGTACTGGCCTGGTTAATCTTCCTGCTGGTCATAATAGCAACCAGGCCTATGACAATCATCCCCAAAATACTGATAATCTCGATTAAAATCAGGCGGTTTTTAATGGTCATTTTATTCTTCAAACTGGTTCTCATATTCTCTCCTATGCCATCTCTTTTGCCGGAATATGTCTATTATAGCGAATTTTATTTTATAACACAAGGAAAAGCGTTATCGGCGATTTAAAAGCTTTATTACCAGCATAACCTGAAGGGCCACTCCCAGGCTTAAGGCTCTCTCATCTATATCAAACTGCTTATTGTGAAGAGGGGCCCCGATCCCCTTTTCCTGACAGGCGCAGCCCAGATGATAAAAGGCTCCCGGCGCTTTGTTTAAGAAAAAAGAAAAGTCCTCCACTCCCAGGCTGGGAAACGGCTTAAAATGAATATGTTCTTTTCCCAGGCTTTGACAAACCGTCTCTCCAACCAAATCTACGATCTCGTTGGTATTAATAAGGGCATCATAACCCGGAGTAAATATGGCTTCCCCTTCTCCCCCATAGGCCCGGCAGATATTTTCCGTCATCTGCCTGATGTAATCTTTTGCCATCCTTCGGGTTTGGGAATCCGTAGTTCTCAGAGTCCCCTCCAGCTCTACCCGATCCGCCACCACGTTGGCGGCTGTCCCTCCGTTTATGGTTCCCAGGGAAAGCACCGCATTTTGAAAGGGAGAAATCCGGCGGCTTACCAGGGTCTGAAGGCTTTGAATCAGGGCAGCCGCTGCTGTGATCGCGTCAATACCGCCGTCAGGATAAGCGCCATGGCATCCCTTCCCCTTTATAATCAGACGCACCTCATCGGAGGAGGCATTTAAATCATCATATTTCAGCTCTACCTCCCCATATTCGTATGAAGGCATCATGTGAAGGCCCAGAACGTAATCTACATGGGGATTTTCCATACATCCCTCCTGTACCATCCGCTCTGCGCCGCCGCAGGTTTCCTCTGCAGGCTGGAAAAAAATTTTTACATTGCCAAACCAGTCTTTCTCGTGCCGTTTTAACAGCCAGGCAGCTCCCAGGGCAATGGTCATGTGGGCGTCGTGGCCGCATGCGTGCATTACGCCAGGGTTCCTGGAACAGTATGGCCGGCTTTCATCCTCCTGAACCGGGAGAGCATCCATGTCTGCCCGGAGTCCTACTGTTATGGATCCGCCCGGAGAACACTGTTTCTCATCGCTTTCCGCCTCCCCACAGGCTGCCGCTTTTTTCCCTTTTACCAGAGCCACCAGGCCGGTATCGGCAACGGGATATTGATAGGATATCCCCCATTGGTCCAAATATTCCCGGATAATGGCTCCTGTCTCATATTCATCGGTTCCCAGCTCCGGGTGCTGGTGCAGCCTTCTGCGAATCTTTATCAGCATAGGGAGCATTTCTTCTGCATGGGCCATCACCCATGAATTGGACCACATCTCATTCTCTGTCTTTGTCATATAGATTTCCTCCCAATCATAGTCCTGATCTCTGCAATTTTTCCATCTTTCCGGTATATTCTGGGCGGTCTGGCTGTAAGCCGGGCCACAATATCATTTTTGTTAGTTTCTGCCAGTACACTGACTGCCTGAATATCCAGGGTGTTTCCCGTACCGTCCCCGTAAATAATCACTTCATCCCCAATCTGCGCCTTTGGCACATCTCCCAGGTCTATCATACATTGATCCATGCACAGTACGCCGACTACCGGAACCTGCTTTCCCCGGACGGTCACCATAGCTTTTCCCCTTAAATTTCTGGGATAACCGTCAGCATAGCCAAAGGGCAAAGTGCCAATCCGGGTGTCCCGATCTGAGCGCCACACAAAGTCATAGCTTACCCCTTCCCCGGCTTTTATTTCCGTAATATGATTGATTTTGGTTTTAAAGGTAAGGGCCTGCCTTACATCCAGGCTGCCTTTGTGAAAGCCTTTTAATCCATAAATAATCGCTCCTGCCCGGATCATATCCATCCGGTACCGGGGGTAATCAACAGAAGCAATGGAATCTGCCAGGTGGCAGCAGGGAAGGGCTACTCCCCTCTCTTTTAATGTCCTGACAGCCCGGCTGAAAGCTTCATACTGCTGCCGATTGGATTCGTCGTCCAGAAGAACCAGATGGGAAAAAATCCCTTCTATTTTAAGTCCTTCCATCCGGCTGATCTCCTCAATAGCTGTGTAACTTTTTGGAGCGTCCGGAAAGCCGATGCGGTGAAACCCTGTATCATATTTTATATGGATACCGGCAGTCGCTCCCCGTTCCCTTGCCAGGGCCGCCAGGGCTTTCGCCTGGGCCAGAGTGTCAATGGTCTGAAGGATATTGTAATCCAGCACAGCCGGAAAGTATTCTGTTGGCGTCAGCCCCATAATCAATACCGGATACCGGGGATAAGCTTCTTTTAATTCTATGGCTTCTGTCAGAGTCGCTACACAGAGCAGGTCGCCGCCATGTTCCATAATCGCCGGGGCAATTCCCACTGCCCCGTGCCCATAACCGTTGGCCTTCACAACGGCTGCAATTTTTACGTCCTTTCCGACCATGGCCCGAATCTGTTCCATATTATACGCAATTTTGTCTAAATCTACTTCGATTACCGTTTCCCGGTAAATTGGCAATGTATTCATGCCTCCAATTATATGCACTCTTACCAGAAATTGCAACCAAAATTCAGCTTCACTTCCTCTGCAAAGCGGGCCGGCGATGCCTCTCTGAATGGTTACACCTTTGTAAAAGTTTTTCCAAAAAACTGTTGACTTTTCCAGAAGTCTCGTTTATAATTATTTTTGCGCTGTTAAAGAAACCTTTTAGGTGGACTTGCAGTGGTGTGCGTCAGTAGCTCAGCTGGATAGAGCATACGGCTACGGACCGTAGTGTCGGGAGTTCGAATCTTCTCTGGCGCGCTTAAAGAAAGCCTCACAATCGAAAGATTGTGAGGCTTTTGTCTTACTTAATCGTTTTTCTCTCTGAATTTATTTGATAAGGATCACTTCATGGATGTAATCAACCAGTTTATTGAACACTATAAAAAGCGAATCAGCTACTATGACATGGCAGCCCGGCTGGGGGCCCAGCTTTTAGACGAGGCCCTGCGCTCCTCCGGTATCCGCGCCATGGTAATTTCCCGCGCCAAAAATCCGGCCCGGTTAAAAGTCAAGGTAGCAAAACGGGCCGAAAGCCTGGAAACTCCTTATCAGAATCTCACCGAAATTTACGATGACATTGCGGACCTGGCAGGTATCCGGGTATCCCTCTACTTCCCCGGCGATCGGGATAAGGCGGATCGGGTCATTAATACTCTTTTTTCTGTCAGCGAAATCCGCCGTTTTCCCACTGAATCCAAGCCCCCCAGCTACAACAAACGTTTTTCCGGCTACTGGGCCAATCATTATCGGGTGCAGATGAGGGAGGACACCCTGGAAAACAAGCAAAAAAAGTATTCCCGCGCCCGTCTGGAAATCCAGGTGGCGTCGGTTCTCATGCATGCCTGGTCTGAGGTGGAACATGATTTGATTTACAAGCCTCTTCAGGGCGCTCTGTCTGACGAAGAGCTGGCCATTTTAGATGAATTAAACGGCCTGGTGCTTGCAGGCGAGATCGCCCTGGAACGTCTCCAGGCCGCCGGCAACAAGCGAATTCAAAGTACCTCCTCCTCTTTTGAAAATCAATACGATCTGGCTGCTTATCTCTACAACCACCTTAACAATTATCCGCCTTCCCCGGATATCAAGGTACGGATAGGCAATGTAGAGCTGTTACTCCGGCTGCTAAACCGGCTGAAGCTGGACCGCCCGCGGGAACTGGAGCATATTTTAAAAGCCTTACGGCTGCAAAATGACCGGCGCACCGTATGTCAGCAGCTTACCGACCGGGTAATTCTCGGAAACAGCAAACGGTACGCTTTATATCTGGAGCTCCATCCCCTGGCAGAAAATATGCCTCAGGACCGGCGGTTGGCTCTGGGACATTTTGTAGATTTATGGGTGGTTCTGGAATCTTCTTTAAACCGGCAAATCCGTCCCACTCCCAAGTCTAGGGGAGATGCTCTTCAGCCTGGCAGCGTCAAGCGTACAAAAATTTTTTCCAGGGAAGACTTTCAAATCTTTTTACGGCTTTTAGGAGTCCGCAATTATTTGATTCACGGCATTGAGATCCCCGGCACGGATCAGTTAAACCATATGTGCGATGAGCTGGTTCAGCTTTTGGAGAAGCTTCCGGCCCCTTAACCCTTCCTTCCGCAAAAGGAATACATTATTTTTATACAAAGGAGAAGTTTTCTATGGATCCAAAATTTACACTGGAGAGGCGGATCGCCGCCGAGTTAAAAAGCTACGACGGCCGCATAGGCTTCTATGCAGATGATTTTAAAGGCAATGTAGTTTCCATCAACGGAGACGAAGATTTTGAAACTGCCAGCACTATTAAGACCTATATTCTGGTATGCCTTTTTGACCAGGTTGAGCAGGGAAAGGCCAGCCTGGAAGATATTTTAACTTACCGGAAACAGCATCAGGTTTCCGGAAGCGGTTTGGTTCATTCCCTGGATTTGGGCGCTGTTCTTCGGGTAAAAGACGCTGCCACTTTGATGATTATCGTCAGCGACAATGTTGCCACCAACATGATCATTGAATATCTGGGCCTTGACACCATCAACGCCTGTATTGAAAGGTTAGGTTGTGCTTCCACTAAGCTTCACCGGTTCCTTCAATTTGACAGCCCCGGACTGGGACGGCTTGGGACCTCCACTCCCAGGGATTATGCCAGTATTTTTGCAAGACTGGCAAAGCATGCTCTGATTAATCCCAGGGCGGATCAGGCTATGATTGAGATTTTCAAGAAACAGCATTATAACTCCATGATTACCGGGGAGTTTCCGGTATACTACATGGACGGGGAAGACAATGGAGAGGAGAATTCTATCCAGGTAGCCTCCAAAAGCGGCAGCATGGATGAGTGCCGGAATGACGGCGGCATCGTCTACACCCCTTATGGCCCCTATGTGATTGTGATGATGCATAAAGACTTTCGCGATCCGATGTACCATTCGAATCACCCGGCCACCCGATTTGGCGCCAGAATCAGCCGAATGATGCTGGATCAGTTTCTGGCTCTGGAAGGGAGATTCGTCCTGTAGCAGATTTTTTCATACATTTTAGACAAATGGATAGGGTAATAAAAAAGCAGAGGATACTGCAAAATGAAACCTTCCGGCAATAGAAAGCCTTCTTAATTTCATTTCGCAGCATCCTCTGTTTTTATGTACTCTTATCCGTTAGGAAACCTGCAGGAGATGGATTAAACCTGTCCGTCTGTTACGCAGGCATCAATCTTACTGTTGTAGCCTAAGGTTCCTTCTACAGGAGTCATGTCCTTAATGGTGCCTTCTGCTGCTCCCGGTACGCGGAAGTCATGGCAGTCAAGTCTCTCTACCGGAGTCTCTACCGGCTTCTCTAACTGAGGAACGTAATCGTAGGGATAACGGTATGCACGATATACCATTTCTCTCATGCCCTTAAACGGGGCAATGTACTCCCAGACTACTTCCTTCTCAGGGGTAACTTCAAACATACGCATATAGCAGCCTTCGGTAATCAGAGTATTGCCGTTAGGCAGTCTCTGTGCGGAGCTGATAAGGGGACTGTAGAATTTGGAGTTTGCAACCAGACCTAGCATACCGCCGAATGTCAATCCCTTAAACTCCCAAACAACTTCTAAGGTAACCGGATCAAATTCCAAAATACGGGAATGATCACGGATATCAGCCTTGGTACCTTCTCTGCTGACTCTGCTGGGCATACCATAGCCGGCCCAGCCGCCGTTGTCAAATACCAGAATATTGCCCTCGCCGGGAAGTCCCTTGGGAATCATGTGGCAGTGATGCTGTCCGATAATCTGTCCCATAATGCGAAGTTCTTTTGTCTTAGTGAAATCCGGTCCAATCTGCCATACGATCTTGCCGGTCTTCTTGCTGATAATAGCCAGAATGTTGGCCTCACGGGCATCCCAGATAATGTTCTCAGGATTGAATCTTTCATCCCCTTCGTCATACCACTTATTGGGGCCTAATACGCTCATGGAGTTAATATGCATCCAGTCGCCCTGTCCGCCGCCATTCTCATGATTGTTTGGATTGCGTGCCAATACGTTCTTCTGAATCTCATCAAAGCCAAGCTCTGCAAAATGCTTGTTGGCATGCCACTCCCAGACAATGTTTCCTTCCCAGTCTACTTCAATAAACACATCATCTAACAGACGGTGCTCGCTGATCTTCTTATTATAAACATCCTCATGGCACAGGATCAATGTATTGCCGCTGTCAGTCTTGCACTCCATACCGGGTACATAGTAGCCAACCGGATTACCCTCTCTCTGATAATCATGGTGCTGACGCGCAATCCATCTCTTATCTCCTTCGTCATCTACCAGCTCTTTCTTATCAAACTTCCAGACAACCTTGCCGTCCCAGTCAATCTGAACCAGATCCGTCTGATCCTGATATCCGAATTTAGGATCACGAAGTCCTAAGCTGCCCATTACATAACCGCCGGGAAGCAGTTTGTTGGGGAATCCCTGAACGTCCTTCCAAACCTTTGCTACATTGCCGTTCATGTCTACCAGAACAGCGCCGATACCCTGACACTGCATCAGAGTGTAACCATTCCAGGCTTTCTCCGGGTTGTAAATTGTTGTTCCCATCGGGTATACATTATAAAGTCCCATATGATATAACCTCCTTTTTATTAACCGGCTGATGCCGGATAATGATTAAATGTATTTTTCAATAGCGTCAATGTAATCGTCCTCTTCGTGGTTGCCGGCCAGCTTCTCTACCGGCTCGCCGTTGTCAAAAATTATAACCTGCGGAACGCCCTTCATCATCATTTTCTCAAAAAGCGCTGCCTCTTCCTCTACGTCTACCTCGTAAAACGGCATTTTCCCCTTGTAATCGCCTTCTAAATCCTCCAGCACTGCATGGACACCCTTACATACGTGACAGCTCTTTCTGGAAAAAATCACCAGGCAGGTCTCGCCGTCATTTTCAATATACTCTTCAAATGCCCGTGAGTTCAATTTTTTCATAAAATTGTGCCTCCTTTGTCTTGTTTTTAAATCTTATTTAAGTATACCATGAAATCTGTCTTGGGACAATAATATATGTTATAGTAATTTCAGAAAAATATGTTAAAATAGAATTATCTGTGAGTTTATTCCCACAGGCAAAAAGCCGGATGGGCATGCCTGCATACACATCCGGTATCTGCCGCAAGGGTCAATGCCCCGCAGCTTTTTATAGTATAAAAAACGGAGGAAACAAGCATGGATGCAATGTACGATTTAATTATTATTGGCGCAGGGCCAGCCGGCCTGGCTGCTGGAATCTATGGAGGACGGGCCCATTTAAACACCCTGATTCTGGAAAAAAGTACTGTAGGCGGACGGGCTTACACTACCAGAGAGATTGTAAACTATCCTGGGATTCCCTCTACTTCCGGCCCGGATTTAACAGAAAAAATGGCGGAACACGCGGAAAGCTTCGGTGTAGAGATTAAAAGGGAGCCGGTAAAATCCATGGATGTATCCGGCGATGTAAAATTAGTAAAAACCAGACGCCATGAATATGGTGCCAAGGCCGTTGTAATAGCTACCGGTACCTCTGCCAGAATCCTTGGGATCCCCGGAGAGCGTGAGCTAACCGGTCAGGGTGTAGCATACTGTGCCACCTGTGATGCAGAGTTCTTTCAGGATCAGCATGTTGTGGTAGTGGGAAGCGGCGACCAGGCCATTGAGGAGGGGATGTTTATCACCAAATTTGCCAGCCGGGTTACTGTAATTGTACTCCATGAGGAAGGGGTCTTAGACTGCAATAAGCAGGCGGCTGAAAAGGCTCTCTCCCATCCCAAAATGGATTTTGTGTGGAACAGTGTTCTGGCTCAGGTCTGCGGTGAGGATCAGGTTACCGGAGTAAAGATTAAAAATATGAAAACCGAGGAGATCACGGACTTTGCCTGTGATGGTGTGTTCTTCTTTGTGGGCATGATTCCGGAGACTAAATGGCTCCCGGATGAGTTGTACAAAGATTCCCGTGGCTGGCTCCATGTCAACCAACAGATGGAGACCAATATCCCCGGTGTTTACGCCATCGGCGACGTAAGAGATAAATACCTGCGTCAGGTTTCCACCGCTATCTCCGACGGTGCCGTAGCCGCTACTGCCGCAGAGCGTTATATCGAGGATATGGACTATTTCCGGGAAAGAGTCGTTGAAAGCAAAACCCCTGTGGTATTAGGCTTCTGGAGTCCGGAATATCCGGGAAGCATTGATGCTATCGGAAAAGTCCTTTCTCCTTACCCGGTTATGGAAATCGATGTTACCAGAAAGAAGGCCTGGGCTGACCGCTATCAGGTGGTATTAAGCCAGGAAACTCCGGCTGTGGCATTAGTTGTGGAAAAAGGGGAGCTTAAAGAAAACTTAGCTCTGTAGCTCTTTTTGCTTTTCAAAATTTCATACATTCCATCACCCCTTTGCAAGGCTTTCTCCCCATAAGGTCTATTAATGTCGAGAAATGTCTGCGGAGGGGTTTTTTGTTTTTTCTATGGTATAATATAAACACTTGACTAGGTGTTTTACCTGTCCAGTAGTCAGAACACAATCTACATAAAGCATATGTTTCTAATATTCCGGCCTTATGGCCATCTGTGATATTCTTTATCTCTATCAGAAAATCTATGCTTTTCCACTTTAAATGAAAAAGCAGGAGATTTTCTACCGTTCTCCTGCAGAGGAGGAAGAAATGAAGAAAAAGAAAAAAGACCGGACTCAGGATCATCTGCCTCTTGGTGTTAAGCGCAACCACAAAGATACATTGTTTCGGATGCTGTTTCATAACAAGGAAGCGCTTTTAAGTCTGTTTAATGCAGTAAACGGAACTGCCTATAAGGAGCCGCAGGATTTAGAGGTAGTTACTTTGGAAAATGCCATTTATATGAATTTGAGTAACAGTTCAGCCTTGCGAAGATTCAAAGTAAAAAATGTGTTGAAAGCTTGTTTTCATAAGAATTTTTTACTTTGAATCTTTATAAGGCGGACGCCTCACGCTTCTTGTCCGCGTATCGCGGGCAAGAAGATGCAAGGCTGAACTGTTACGAATTTGAAAAACGACTTGGCGTTTATCATTGACTTCCAGTTAAACCTTTACGAACACCAATCCAGCTACAGCCCTAATATACCCCTTCGGTACTTGCTGTATGTTGCCAAAGAATATCAAAAAATCATCAGGGACGAGTCTCTCTATGCAGCGAACTTTCCCAATTAAAAACGAGGCAGAATCTTTCTTCTATATTCTAAAAGCTTCTGTCTCGTCTCTATCATTTTTTTACAAAGGTAATTTTTTTGTTATCTGCATCCAACCGGCACCACGCGCCGATTGGCAGAGTTCCGGTGGGCGTGCTGTGTCCTACTTGCAGTCCGGCCAGCACGGGGATACCCAAAGGCGCAAATCTATCCTCTAAAAATTTCTCAATCAGATAGTCTTCTCCGTATTTATTAATGCAGCCAGAGTAATCCCCCAACAGGATCCCTGCCGCTTCATCAAAAAATCCGGCGTTTTCCATCTGGGTAATATACATATCCAGAGATGCAATATGTTCATCCACATCTTCCAGAAAGATAATCTTTCCTCTGGAATCCGGTTGGTAGAAAGTTCCCATCATGCGGCCCACTACCGTTACATTTCCTCCAACCAACCGGCCTTCTGCCCTGCCCCCGGTAATAGTCCGAAACGGAATCGGTGTTTTAGGCGTCCGGGATTCCTCTTCCCGGCCCGTATTCTCTTCCTGACTGCTGTTTTCTGTCCTTCTGCAATCATCTCCAGTACCGCTGCCGCCAGCCGGCCTTGGTATATCATTTACAAACTCCAGCTCTTCCCAATCGCCGATGGTCTTTAAAAAGCTGACCTGTGTGTATTCATCATAATTCTCCAGGATATTGGAGCTGACCATGGGACCGTGATAAGTAACAAAACCGCATTTTAGGGCAAAAGTATTAAGCAAGTTGGTAATGTCCGAATACCCTACAAACACTTTAGGATTCCTTCGGATCAAATCATAATCCAGATACTTCATCATCTGAGCGCTGCCGTAGCCGCCGCGGATACAGATAATGGCATCTACTTCCGGATTTGCAAACAGGCTGCACAAATCTGCGGCCCGCTCTCTTCCGCTGCCGCATAAATAGCCGTGGAAATTCTTTCCCTCTGCCAGGTTTTGCCCTGTCTTCACCCGATAGCCCAGGTCTTTTAAGCGCTTTACACACTTTTCCAAACGTTCTTTTCCCATAGGAAATGCCGGGGCGGCAATTGCAATGCAGCCCCCGGCATGTAAGGTTCTTGGATATATCATTGTTGATTATTTCTCCATAGATACAGCTCTGAACAGCGGATGTCCGGAGTTGTCGCAGGTAAAGCCCTGAACATGCGGTTTTACCAATGCCATAGTATTTCGGAAGTATACCGGCATTACCGGCATCTCATCCATGAGAATCTGCTCCATCTCAACAAACAGATCCATACGGGCATTGTTGTCTGCCAAAGTTGCTGCTTCTTCCAGCAAATCATTGTAGCGAAGCGCTTCCTCACTTCTCCAGCGGCACTCCTTTTCCATACGGCTCTTGTTGAAAATACTTAAATTGGTGTTTGGATCCGGATAATCGCCGGTCCAGCCGTCAAATGCAACGTCAAAATTACCGGCGCCATGCTCATCCCAATAAACCTTAGACTCAAAAGTAACAATCTCAACATTTACGCCCAGATTCTCTTTCCAGACTGCCTGAAGAATCTGCGCTTTATCCTTGTTCTCCTTGGTATTGGTAATAATCAGCTGTAAAGTGGGAAGGCCTTCTCCACCCGGATATCCGGCATCTGCCAGCAGCTGTTTTGCAGCTTCCACATCTTCTATAATCATATCATTTCCAACCTTGGTACGGAAGTCCTCTGTCTCCTCTGCATAAGGAATTCCATAGGGAACAAATGCATATGCGGACTTGGGCTTGGAAGGAACGGCTACCTGATTAATGGTATCACGGCTGATTGCCATAGCCAAAGCCTTTCTCACTTCCTTAGTCATATACTCCTTCTCGCAGTTGAAATCATAATAGGAGGTTCCGATTAAATCATAGCTGTGAAGCTCCTCGCTGCCGTCGTATTGGGTCATAGCCTGAGTCTCAATTGATTTACCGCTCATAGCATCCACATCGCCTGCATTATATGCAGACAGTGCTGCCTCAGCCTGCTCAATGAAGATCATCTCAACGCCGTCCAATGCTACGGTATCCGCAAATACGTAATTAGGGTTCTTTACTAAGGAATATCCCTCCTGAGGCTTAATTTCAGCCATCATAAAGGGGCCGTTGCACACATAAGTATCTGCAGATTTCGTCCACGCCTCCGCACTCTCTACTGCCTCCTTCTTAACCGGCGCAAAGTTGTTGGCAGCAGTCAGATTTACAAAATAGGGGGTAGGGTTATTTAATACTACCTCTAAAGTAGTGTCATCAATCGCCTTAACGCCTACTTCGTCAGCCTCACACTGGCCATTGTTGTAGGCTTCCCCGTTTTTAATGTAATATAACTGCCATGCTGCAGTGGAAGCGGTCTCCTGCTTTAATTCTCTTTTCCAGGAATACTCAAAATCTGCTGCGGTTAAGGGAGAGCCGTCAGACCACTTTAAGCCCTCTCTCAGCTTAAATGTATAAGTCAGACCGTCATCCGATACGGTATGGCTCTCCGCACATCCCGGCTCTACGCTGGTGCCATCCGTAGAGTACTGATACAAACCGGTAAACAGGTTTAACAGTACATTGGAAGATTCTGCATAGTTATTCATGTTGGGATCCAGGGTCTCCGGCTCGCCGGTCATAACGTAGCGCAGGACGTTGCCCGCTGCCTCCGCGTTCCCGGTAGTCTCATTGCCTGCCGCTGCCTCAGTACCAGTGCCAGCAGCTGTGGTAGTGTCTCCTGTGGAAGCCTGTCCGCCGCCGCATCCTGCAAGCAGGGACATTGCCATTACAGATGCAAGAATTCCACTTATCCATCTTTTTTTCATAATCATTCCTCCTCTTTTTTATTGCCCAAAAGGCTTTTTATAATCATTTTTGCCAAAGGCAAAACGGTTACCAACAATATGTCATACCAACAGAGATACCCCCTTGGCATGCTTAAGTTTCATACAAATGGCAGGCCACATAATGTTTATCATTTATCTTCTTTAAGCAGGGCTTTTCACTGGCGCAGACACCTTTAGCGTACTGGCAGCGAGAACGGAACGGACAGCCTGGCTCCGGATTAATAGGAGATGGCACATCCCCCTGCAAAACAATTCTCTGGCTTGCCTCCGCCCTGTCCGGGTCAGCCACCGGCTCTGCTGAAATCAGAGCCTTGGTATAGGGATGCAGCATGTTGTCATAAAGCTCATCAACCTCTGCATATTCTACCAGATTGCCCAGATACATAACTCCCACCTGATTAGAAATATGACGTACCATAGCCAGATCGTGAGAAATAAACAAGTAGGTAAAATTAAACCTATTCTGTAAATCTTCCAAAATGTTGATGATCTGCGCCTGAATAGACACATCCAAAGCAGAAATAGGCTCATCGCACACAATAAACTCCGGCTCCGCTGCCAAAGCTCTGGCAATGCCGATACGTTGTCTCTGACCGCCGGAAAACTCATGGGGATAGCGATTTAAATGATCCGGCTTTAGTCCAACCAGCTCCACCAGCTCTCTTACCCGATCCATCACATCCTTGCCCTGCATCAGATTCATAAAACGAATAGGCTCTCCAATAATATGAGCTACATTCATTCTGGGATCCAGTGAGGTATAAGGATCCTGGAAAATCATCTGAATCTTTTTCCGGTAAGGAACCATCTGTTTGTCATCCAGGTTTGTAATATCATCCCCCTGGTACAGAATCTTTCCGTCGGTAGGCTCATAAAGCTTCAGCACGGTACGTCCAATGGTAGTCTTTCCACAGCCTGACTCGCCAACCAGTCCCATAGACTCGCCTTTTGCAATGGAAAAGCTTACGTCATCCACAGCCTTTAAAATATTGGGCTTTTTAAAAAATCCGGCCTTTAGCTCAAAATATTTTTTTAAGTTCTGAACTTCCAGGCAGTTTTCCCTGCTGCTGCTAATACTCATGACAGCTTCACCTCCCCCATTCTGGCTTTTACACAAGGGTTATGAAGCCAACAAGCGCTTCTGTGGCCTTCCCCAATCTCAGTAAGCTCCGGCAAATGTTCCTTACACAGCTTCATGGCATACTTACATCTGGCCGCAAAGGGACATCCCTTAGGAGGATTTAATAAATCCGGCGGTGTACCATAAATAGGTATCAGACGCTGCTTGTCATTTTTGGGAATAGACTCCATCAGTCCCAAAGTATAGGGATGGCCGGTGCGGTAGAAAATATCCCGCAAAGCCCCTTCCTCCATAATCAATCCGCCGTACATTACCACCACTCGGGTACACATGGTGGCAATAACTCCCAAATCATGGGTAATCAGAATTAAGGACATGTGATACTCTTCCTTCATTTTCTGCATCAGCTCCAAAATCTGGGCCTGAATCGTCACATCCAGAGCCGTTGTAGGCTCGTCTGCAATCAGAAGTTTCGGATCGCAGCTAATGGCAATGGCAATCATGACTCTCTGACGCATACCGCCGGAAAGCTCATGGGGATACTGCTTTAACCGTTTCTTTGGATCCGGAATGCCTACTTGATCCAAAACCTCTACGGCTCTTTCCAGCGCCTCTTTTTTCGTCAGCTTTCTATGGCGCATCAGGGGATTGCAAATTTGCTCTCCGATGGTAAACAAAGGGTTCAGGCTGGTCATAGGATCCTGAAAAATCATAGAAATATCATTTCCCTGATATTTCCTCATCTCCTTAACGGATTTGTGCAGCAAATCCTCGCCGTCAAAGTTGATCTCATCTGCTGTCAAACTGGCGTTATCTGCCAGAAGATGCATAATCGACAGCATGCTTACCGATTTTCCACAGCCCGATTCCCCCACAATCCCCAGGCTCTCGCCCTGATCTACATGGATGGAAATCCCTCTGACAGCCTTCACCTGCCCGTCGTCTGTGGCAAAACCGGTGTGAAGATTCTTCACATTCAGCAATACCTTATTTTCCGTGTTGCTCATCTTTGGTTCTCCTAATCATTCAATATGGTCCGCCCGGCTTCCTCAAACCTACTTTTTCAGTCTGGGATCCAAAGCATCCCGAAGGCCGTCTCCGATAAAATTCAATGCAAAAATGGTAATACTGATGGCCACTGCCGGGAAAAACATCTGGTAAGGATAAGAAAACAAATATTCAATGGCATCATTAGCCAGGGTTCCCCAACTTGCTTTTGGCACCGCGATCCCAATACCCAAAAAGCTTAAGAAGGCTTCCTGGAAAATCGCGGAGGGAATCAAAAAGGTTACCGTAACAATAATTGTCCCAATGCTGTTGGGAATCAGATGGTGAATCAAAATCTGCCATTTGCTTAAGCCACAGACCTTTCCGGCCAAGGCAAAGTCCTGCTCCCGCAGAGTAAGAATCTGGCCTCTTACCATTCTGGCAGTGGTGATCCAGTAGGTCAGGCACATGGCAATTAAAATACTCTTCATGGTATTTCCCAGATACATCATAATTAAAATCAGATAGATTAAACTGGGAATCCCACACAGGATGTCTACAATACGCATCATAATCATATCCGTTTTGCCGCCCAGGTAACCGGCAATACCGCCGTACAGCACGCCAATAATCATATTAATAAAAGCAGCAGTAAATCCGATGGTAAGAGAAATCCTTGCCCCATACATGGTACGGACAAAAATGTCTCTTCCCAGCTTATCTGTGCCAAACCAATGGGCCCTGCTGGGCCACTCCAGCATGTGGGCAAAATCTGTCTGATCATAGGTATATTGGGAAAGTATAGGGGCAAAGATGGCAAGAAAAGTCATAATCCCAATTACCACCAAACCGAACATTGCCAATTTATCCTTTTTCAGCCTTCTCCAACACATCTGTAAATAGGAGATACTTTCCCTCTCAATACTTTCTGTCTCCCGATCTGACTCCGCCAGAGGCTCCAGCAGATCATCCGGAATGATATCTGTCATGGCGTAGGAAGCCCCGGCCGTTTCCACGGCAGCAGCCTGAACCATTGTTTTTTTCTTCATGTTAAACGCTCCTATTTATCGATCTTTACTCTGGGATCAATTACCGCATACATAATATCCACGATAATATTGACAATAATAATCAGGGTACCCACAAACAAAGTCAGGCCCAGGGTTACGGAATAATCGCGGTCATTGATGGCAGACACAAAATACCGGCCAAGTCCCGGTACAGAAAACAGCTTCT
Organism: uncultured Lachnospiraceae bacterium; assembly: GCA_910577645.1. GTDB lineage: Bacteria > Bacillota > Clostridia > Lachnospirales > Lachnospiraceae > UMGS1370. Next base: position 7,260 of record CAJTOL010000018.1, on the reverse strand, counting down.
CAATAATAAAAGTGCCAGTTAAAAGGGCCGCTACCATTGGGCCTACATAAGTAATGATAGGCAGCAGGGAATTCTTCATTGCATACCTGCTGATAACGGTAAATTCCGGCACTCCTTTAGCCCGTTCAGTACGGATGTAATCCTGGCGCATAGTCTCCAGCATTGAAGAACGCATAAGGCGGGTAATATAGGCAATCTGGGAGAAAGCCATGCAAAATACCGGCAGCACATAATGCTTCCAGGAGGTCAACCCATAGGACGGGAAAATCTTCCATTTTTCGCAGAAGAAATACATCATAAGTACACAAATTACAAAGGATGGTACAGAAACGCCTATGGTAGCAAAAACCATAGCCGCTCCGTCAGGCCATTTTCCCCGTTTTACTGCTGCAATAACTCCCAGAGGGACGCCTACAGCCAGAGAAATCAAAACGCCCCAGAGGCCAACCTTGGCGGAAACCGGAAAGCCTTGAGCAATCAACTCATTTACAGTTGTATCCTGCTTTTTAAAGGAGGTACCCAGATCACCTTGGGCCAGATTTTTCAGATATCGAATATACTGCTCCGGGATTGGATCGTTGAGCCCGTACTGCTCAGAAACCTTTTCCAGAATCTTTGGCGGTACATTTCGGTTCTCCGCCGGGCTGAAAGGGCCGCCGGGAATGATATGCAGCAAAAAGAACGTAATTGTAATCAGAACAAACACAGACAGCATGCCTGCGCCTATTCTCTTTAAAATATACTTGACCATTGTCATTCCTCCCTGTTTCTTTGGTGCGGTGGAATGTGAATAAATACTCACTACACATAATTAAGTTTCATTTTACCTACTATTCCTGTAAAAGTCAAGTAAAGAGGTTTGAATATTGGCTGTGTCTTGACAATCCTTTCGGTTTTTGTGTATCATCAAAGCAGAAAAAGGAGGAGATAGAAATGTCTGTAAAATCGTCGGTTCTGGGATTGTTAGAAATGCAAAAAGGCGTTTATGTTTCCGGGGAGGATCTGGCTGCACGCTTTTCCTGTTCCCGTGCTGCAGTGTGGAAAGCTATTTCTGCCCTCCGGAAAGAAGGCTATCCTATTCATGCCGTTACCAATAAAGGCTATATTTTAGAGCCGGACAGCAATCTTCTCTCTTCCGAAGCTATTCTGGCTTATTCTGACGGCTGTTTGGCACCCGTATGGGTATATCCGGAGGTCACATCCACTAATCTGGTGCTCCGTCAGAAAGCATTGGAAGCTGACGGCCAGGGTTGCCCTCTTTCTGACGGAGCCATGGTATTGGCAGAATCCCAGAGCGCCGGGCGGGGCCACTTGGGCCGGGGGTTTTACTCTCCCAAAGATACCGGCCTTTATCTCAGTATCCTGTACCATCCCAAACGTTATGTAAGTCAAAGCCGGGTGATTACCGCTGCCGCCGCCGTAGCCGTCTATACCGCTGTGTCTCAGGTTTGCAGCATCGATTTGGATATAAAATGGGTCAATGATCTGTATTTTCGCCGGAAAAAGGTTTGCGGCATCCTGACCGAAGCTGTTTCCAGCTTTGAAACCGGAGAGATAGAATTTGTCATTGTAGGAATCGGGCTGAACCTTAGAGAGCCGGACGGCGGCTTTCCATCTGCCATCTCCCGGCAAATGGGAGCCATTACCCCGGATGGCCGTACTGCGGATGGTGTGCCGGTTAACCGCAGCCAATTAGCTGCCCAAATCCGCTGCCGTTTCTTAGAGCTTGCTGACTGCACCGTTGTACCGGAAATTTACCGCAGCCATAATCTTGTGCTTGGACAGGATGTTCTTCTTACCGGGCCGGACGGACATACTCAGCCAGCAAAAGCCCTGACCATTGAATTCGATGGCAGCCTGACCTGCCGCATGGCAGATGGAAGTCTTCATTCTTTCCCTTACGGCGACATACGCCTGACCGAGTAAACGGACAGGCGTATATTTGCTGCCAATTATCCGGCAAAACGTGCCGACATCGCTTGCCGGATTCAAGCAAACTATTTCCTTAAAGGCTAATCCAGCCCACCACATTGGCAATAGAGCTTAAAAGAATAATAATCAAAAACACCGGAGCCAGATATTTGATAAAGAAATTGTACATCTTCTTCCGCCGGAATCCGGACGAAATCTCCACTTCTTCTGCGATCTGTTTGATTCCCACTACCCGAAGAACCAGCACGCAGGTAGCCAGAGCTGCCAGAGGCATCATCACCGAGTTGGTCAAAAAGTCAAAGAAATCCAATACAGACATTCCCAGCGGCTTGACAAAATCCAAAACGTTAAAGCCCAGAGCAGATGCAGAACCCAGTCCCATCATAATTCCTCCCATCAGCAGACAGCCTGCTGTACGGTTTAATCCGAATTGATCCGTCAGTGTAGACACACTGGTCTCGGTCAGAGATATCGCACTGGTCAATGCCGCGAAAAATACCATAAGGAAAAACATAATTCCGGCCAGGGTTCCCATCCCCATACTGGCAAATACCTTGGGAATGGTAATAAACATCAGGGACGGCCCGGCCTGCAGGGTGCTGGCATCCCCGCCGGAAAAAGCAAATACCGCCGGAATGATCATCAATCCTGCCAGCATGGCAATACCGGTGTCAAAAAACTCTACCTGTTTAGTAGACTGCTCAATGTCTACATCTTTTCCAATATAGGAACCATATGTGTATAAAATGCCCATTGCAATGGACAGGGAGTAAAACATCTGACCCATAGCCGCCACCACAGTCATCCAGGAAAAATGCCTGAAATCCGGCAAAAGGAAATACTTGACCCCTTCCATGGCACCAGGTCGGGTCACAGAATAAATGGCTACAAAAATTGCCAGGATTACCAGTAAGGGCATCATAATTTTAGAAACCTTCTCCACACCATGCTCTACACCAGCCAAAATTACCACAATTACCAAAACAGAAAATGCCAAAAACCAAATTTCCATACTGGCCGCATTTAAAGTAAAGTTAGAAAAATATCCGTCGACAGCTAAATCTCCCACATTTCCTTTGATATATTCAAACAGATATTTGGCCACCCAGCCGCCGATTACGCTGTAATAAGGTACAATCAGCATGGGAATCACCGCGTTCATCCAGCCGCCCAGCTTAAACGGCAAACTATTTCCAAAAGCCCCGAAAGCTCCTACCGGACTTTTCTTGGTCATACGTCCCAAAGCTGTCTCTGTTACAATCAAAGTGTAGCCAAAGGTCAGCATAAGAATCAGATAAACCAAAAGAAACATTCCCCCGCCGTATTTGGCCGCCAAATAGGGGAATCTCCAAATATTTCCTAGGCCTACGGCAGAACCGGCCACAGCCAGCACATAGCCCATCCTTCCGGAAAAGCTTCCTCTCTCGCTTTTGATAATTTTGCCGCTGTTTTCTTTATCCATGGCTGTTTCCTCCTTATTGCCCCGCTTTTAGGCGCGCAGGTATACCTGTAGGGTATTTTCTCCTAGTTTGTATGTAATTCCGTTCACTAAGTTGGTGAAAAAGCTTGTATTTTAACTTTCTCTAAACACACAATACTTCTTTCCTTGTTCTGTAATTGCATATTTATATGGATTTGCTTGTGTATCTCTTATAACCAAGCCCTTTTCTTCGTCAAGCTTTTTACATATCTTTGCTACTCTGTGGGAATTCATATCAACTTCTTCCGCAATATCTTTTGCTAGAACGTGTCTATTTTGAGAATATAATTCTATTAAAATATTTAATTCTGCTTTTTCAATTAGTGGCAGCCTCTCTGCTTTTTCTAAATCTTTCACAATTTCACTGTCAACCTTTGATTCAACAATCACCTTTCCATGACAATCAGGACATTTAAAACCAGTGAAATTCAATCCCACCAAATCATCTTCACTAAATATTCTACCACAAGCCTCACTACTACATCGAATCACTTTTACTTCTTTTATTTGTTCTAATATTAGACTTGTATAGTCAAAAGGTCTTTCAATAAAATATGTCCTATTTTCATTCCCTTTAGGCTTACCCCATAAAATATTATTTTTCTTTGCCAATCCATAGTTAAGACAATAAATATTGGTTAGCTTTCCATCTCTATTGGCACGTTCCTCATATTTTGTAATAAAATGGTTTAATTCTAAAGAATCAATATACTTATCAGATTCTTTTAAAACATGAAAATGACTTGAGTACGGATGTTCCTTTTGGTACAATCTTCCAGACAGCTCACCGCCTACAATCTGTTTTTTTATTTCCTTGGATCTATTTACGACAGCATCTCTTATTTTTTTCAATTGAACTATATTACGTTTTTCTTCAATTGATAATAAGCAATACGTACTTGCTTTGAAAAATGCATCTATTTTTTCATCATAATACCGTTCTGCAGCATTCTCAATATCGCTTCGCGTTATTTTTTTATCATAAATAATGACACTTTGGTGCAAATAAGATAGAACATATCCCATTATTCTTGGAACATTCATAGAAACTTTAAAAAACAATTCATATATTTCATTCGTCCCGACTTTAAAATCAAAATATTTGCCAATTCCTGAAGTATAATATTCAAAACGACTTTCTAATAATCGCCGAGTAAAGCCTATTGCATTTGTTTCCATTTTCTTGATATCAAAGGCAGAATATAAATCGTAAAAGTCCAAATTAATTATATCTATTTTTCCTGGATCAATTTTTCCATAATGAATTCTACTTGGATAAAAAGCTATTTTAAATTTAATAAATTCTTCAGACCAATTATTTAATGGTGAGACTATTGTGTCGATAAATAATTTAAGCGCATCTCCATCTATCTCTGATACATCATCCAATAAAAGAATCAAATGTTTAATCTGCATTTTACTTAAAATATCTTTAATCAAGATAATCACATTCTTTATATCAAAAACTTTAAGATAAATATCTGTCAGTTCAATCTCTCTACCTTTAACACTTTCTTCAAAACTGGTTATTCCAGCCTCACTATTTGCCTTTACTTCAAAATTTTCACTAGAAACTTCACATAAAGCTCCATATTTTATACCATTTTGCTCAGAATTTTTATTTGATACATTCGATACTGACTTTATTTGCTGTAAAATCGGAATCTCAATTTGCTTAAAATTTAAATTATCATCAATATTATCTCTTAAACTTTTTATTTGTGCTTTTAATTCTTCATTAGTATTTCCAGTAATTAGACCACGTAATGTATCTATTACTCCCCTGCACTGTTTATCAATTTCATTGTAAATTTGTTCCAAAATACTCTGAATAAAATTTCTTCCCATTAAATATTTTTTTAATTGGCTACTATCAAAATATTCAGACAAATATTGTTGATTAATTGCTTGCGCTTGTGACGATTCATATACCGTTTTTACATCAACATAGCATGGTAAGTATCCCCTCTCTTTTCGATATTCGTTTTCTAATTTCAAAAAGATCGTAGATTTTCCTGTTCCCTTTCGTCCAATTAAAAAAGTAGTATTATCTAGCAAACATTTATTTAAAATCACATTGCCATCCAGTAAATCGACATACAGTTTATCTAATACACTTTTACCGTCTGAATCTAATAAATCTGCCCTTCTATACTTTTTTAAAGATTCTGCAACGTTTGAAAACCTCTGTTTTTCATCTCTTGTATACATACTTTCTCCAACTCCTTGCTTTTCTTTGGTCCGGCAATACTTTTATTTATTCTTCTTCCAATCACCTTTATTCTGATAATGATACCATGATTTATGATAATTCACAATTAGAATCAGCACCATTATAGGCTCATTATTACCATATTTCGCCTGTAATTATCTATTTGGTAATCGAATTTAATGTTTAAAGAACTGAAAGTACCAAAAATATTCTCGATTTATCTAAATTAGGACAAATCGAAACGGAATATGTGGCAGGTACACCATATGAATATACTGAGTCCAGTAAAATGTATGGCAACATAGAATTCTTTGCCATCGTTCCTGAGAATACTTCAAAAGAAAAGAATATAACAATCAACTATCTTGGAAAAAGCTACTATTCGTCTATGATTAAATTTGCTCCTAACAATGGTAGCTGGCGCATCCAACTAAAAAGAACACCTGATAATAATACTAATGAATTATCCAAATTTGGAAATCTTGTTGATTTTCCAATAAAATTTTAGGATAGTAATAGACTGCTACTTTCTGTGGCTCTATAAGTTTTAACTACTTTGAGGGTCACCCCTCTTAATCACTCTTGCCTCATCAATCCCAATAATCACTTTATTTCCAAGTTCAATATAAGTATAGCACAATTTATCCTACAAAAAACCACAAACAGAAATCTGTCTGTGAGTTTTTCGTATTTTTTCTATTTTCAGATAACTGCCTATCTCTTGCTGAACTGCGGAGCACGACTAACTGCCTTTAAGCCATTGTTTCAAAACCATCGTTTAGTGTTCGTTTTCGTTTGGGGCACGTGAATAGAACAGCCACCTATCCGACGTTTTTTATATATCGTTTTCGTTGGCGGCTGTTCTTTTGATTGGGCTTTTATAAACTTCAAAATGAAATTTATATTTTTATTTTTTCTATATGTCATCGTCTCTTTTCTTTTTCTCAATCAAATATCCATGCACCACGCCGCCACATACAACAGGACATAACCCCCGCTAGTACTACAGCGAACTTTTGATGGCCTGCGCCCTCTTTTTCTGATATAATGAAAGAAAAGGGGTGGTATTATGATGAATCCAACCATGTTTGATCCGATTGCTTTAGAAAACTGGTATTCCGATGATGAAAACAGTCTTTTGCTTCAAACAGAACTGGAAAAATATTTTCAGAATTATCTTCCCTGCTTCCGGTCAGAGCCACAAAGAAAACTGTTCCAAACATTTATAACGGGTCTGTTAAGCCCGTTGGAACGTAAATCCATCGAACCGGTTGCACTCCATTTTTCCGGGGAGAAGTATGTCCGCCCCATGCAGCAGTTTTTTTCACGCTCCCCTTTTGAGGAACAGCCTCTCCTGGATATTTACCAGGAACTGCTTTCCAAACAGGTTGGGCAGGCCCCTGGTATGCTGTCCGTAGATGATACGTGTTTTGTGAAAAAAGGGAAACATTCCGCCGGGGTGAAGCGCCAGTACTGCGGCCGCCTGGGCAAAACGGAAAACTGCCAGTCCGGCGTATTCCCTGCTTTTGCGGGGGACAACGGGTACGGCCTTGTGGACTGTGAACTTTACCTTCCGCAGGAATGGTTCGGGGAAGATTTTGCACAGCTGTACAAAGAATGCCATATTCCGGAAGAA